>DATATV010000134.1:0-178277 GCA_036268615.1 Pseudonocardiaceae bacterium | reverse complement strand
GCACACGATCGTCGTGCTGAACACGGGCGGCCCGGTCCTGATGCCGTGGCGCAACCAGATCCAGGTGCTGTTCGAAGCGTGGTATCCGGGACAGCAGGACGGCAACGCGATCGCGGCGCTGCTGTTCGGCGACGTGAACTTCTCCGGCAAACTGCCGGTCACCTTCCCGCAGTCGCTGGCCGACGTGCCGGCGAGCACCACGGCGCAGTGGCCGGGGCAGAACGGCACCGTGCAGTACTCCGAGGGCGTCGACGTGGGCTACCGCTGGTACGACGCCAAGAACCTCACCCCGCTGTTCCCGTTCGGTTTCGGCCTGTCCTACACCACCTTCGGCTACACGAACCTGACAGTGTCCACTCCGGACAGTTCGGGCAACGTCGCGGTCGGGTTCGACGTGACCGACACCGGGTCGCGGGCCGGCAGCGAGGTGGCCCAGGTGTACGTCGGCGAGCCGACCAGCACCGGGGAACCGCCGAAGAACCTGCGCGGCTTCCAGCGGGTCACCCTCAACCCCGGTCAGACCCAGCACGTCAGCCTGACCCTGGCGGCGCGCAGCTTCCAGTACTACAACAACGGCTGGACCAACGCGGCCGGCAGCAACAGCGTGCTGGTCGGTGCGTCGTCCCGGGACATCCGGCTGACCGGCCAGGTCACCATCGGCGGTGGCACGACCCCGCCGCCGCCGCCGAACACGAACCTCGCGGCCGGGAAGACGGTGAGCGCGAGCAGTTACACGCAGACCTACGCCCCGGGCAACGCCAACGACGGCAACACCAGCAGCTACTGGGAGAGCAACAACAACGCGTTCCCGCAGTGGCTCCAGGTCGACCTCGGTTCGGCGACCGCCGTCGGGCGGATCGTGCTCGACCTGCCGCCGGCCACGGCATGGAACACCCGGACCCAGACGCTGTCCGTGCAGGGTTCGACCGACGGCAGCAACTTCAGCACGCTGGTCGGCTCGGCCGGCTACACCTTCAACCCGGCCACCGGCAACACGGTGACCATCACCGTACCCAGCACGAGCACCCGCTATCTGCGGCTCAACTTCACCGCCAACACCGGCTGGCCGGCCGGCCAGGCGGCCGAGTTCCAGGTCTACGGGTCGTAGTCACGCCGGCGGGCCGGCTCCGCTGATCCGGCGTCGGCCCGCCGCGTGTCGTGCACCACCGGATATGGCAACCTGTGCTGCCATGAGCACCCCCGCCGGCCCGGAGTCCAACGACGAGGTGCGCGAGGTGGAGGTGCGCGCGGTCGCCGCCGAGCGACTGACCTTCTTCACCGATGCCGTCGTCGCGATCGCGCTGACCCTGTTGGCGCTGGACCTGCCGCTGCCCAGCGGCAACACCAACGCCGAGATCCTGCACTCGGCCGGCGAGCACCGCGAGGAGTACCTGGCGTTCATGCTCAGCTTCGTGGTGATCAGCGCGCACTGGCGCAACCACCACCGGACCTTCCGGTACCTGACCTCGGTGACCAGCCGGCTGACCTCACTCACCATGGCCTGGCTGTTCATGCAGGTGGCGATGCCGTTCGCGACCAGGGTGCTCACCGGTGGCGGAGCGTTTCAGGCCCGGTTCGGCTTCTACGCCCTGGTGCAGGCGGCCGCGGACATGATCTTCCTGCTGATGATCTGGGAGATCCGGCGAAACCAACTCCACCGCCGTGACATCCCGCAAGGAGTGCTGCGCCGGACGGGCATGCACAGCGCGACGCTCGGACTCGCGTTCGTGATCTCGATCCCGGTGTCGTTCTTCACCGGGTGGTCGTATGCGGTCTGGGGCGCCGCGCCGGTGCTGAACATGATCGCGATCCGGGTCCGGAAGCGCATACACCCGGGTCAGCCGGAGTACCAGCACATGTAGGCCAGGTCGGTCACCCGACCTGACAGGCCCGCCGGACCACGTAGGGCAGCGTGCCACCGTGCCGGAGGTAGGCGATCTCGTGGTGCGTGTCCAACCGCAGCCACAGCGGCACCCGCATGTCACCACCGTCCGACCTGGTCACCGTGAGCAGCACCGCGTTGTCGCCGACAACAAGATCATCCATGCCGCTCAGCGCCAACTCGTCGGACGCGGTGAAGCCGTAGTCCTCGGCGCCCCGGCCGGCCTCGAACCGCAACGGCAGCACGCCCATGCCGATCAGGTTGCTGCGATGAATGCGCTCGAAACTCCGCGCGATCACCGCCCGCACGCCGAGCAGGGCCTGCGCCTTGGCCGCCCAGTCGCGACTCGACCCGGCGCCGTAGTTCGCCCCGGCCAGCACGACCGACGGGGTGCCCGGACCGGACCGCGCGGCAGCCAGCACCGGCTCGACCGAGGACAGGTCGGCGGTGTAGGCGAAGCCGCCCGGCCGCCGCTCGTCCGGCGGCAGCAGCAGGTTGGCCACCGCCGGGTTGGTGAACGCGCCGCGCAGCATCACCTCGTGGTTGCTGCGCCGGGTCGAGTACTGGTTCAGCTCGGTCGGCGGCACGCCCCGGTCGCGCAGGTACCGCCCGGCCGCACTGTCCGGTGGGATCGCGCCGGCCGGTGAGATGTGGTCGGTGGTCACGTCGTCACCAAGCCAGAGCAGCACCCGGCCGCGCTCGAAGCCGAGCCGGTCGGCGGGTTCGGCCGGCAGGTCGGTGAGATAGGGCGGCCTGCGGACGTAGGTGGACTCCGGGCGCCAGCCGAAGCGGGTGCTGCCGGGCGCGGAGAGCTGCCGCCACTGCGCGGGTCCGGTGCGCAGGATCTCGTTGTTGGCCTGGAACAGTTCCGGCCGCACCTCGGCGGCGACCACCGCCCGGACCTCCTCGTCCGACGGCCACAGGTCGGCCAGGTAGACCGGTTCGCCAGCCCGGTCGTGGCCCAGCGGGGTGCTGGCGAAGTCGTGCAGGACCGTGCCGGCGAGCGCGTAGGCGACCACCAGCGGCGGCGACGCCAGGTAGGCCAGCGACACCCTCGGATTGACCCGGCCGGGAAAGTTCCGGTTGCCCGACAGCACCGCGACCGGCACGGCACCCCGCTCGATGAGCGCGTCCAGGTCCGGTTGCAGCGGGCCGGAATTGCCGATGCAGGTCATGCAGCCGAAGCCGGCGATCGCGAAACCCAGATCCGCCAACGGATCGAGCAGGTCGGCCCGGTCGAGATAGTCGCTGACCACCCGCGATCCGGGCGACAACGAGGTCTTCACCCACGGCTTGGTCCGCAGCCCGGCCTCGGCCGCACGCCGGGCGAGCAGCCCGGCGCTGACCATCAACGCGGGATTGGCCGTGTGCGTACAACTGGTGATCGCCGCGATGGCCACCGCCCCCGCCGGCACCGGCTCGTTGAAACCACCGACCAGCGCCGGCTGCTCCCCCGCCGCCGCCCGGAACGACGCCGGCACCGCGGACAGCGCGACCCGCTGGTGCGGCAACCGGGGTCCGGCCAGGCTCGGTTCGACGGTGGCCAGGTCCAGTCGCAGCACCTCGTCGTAGTCGGGCACCGGGCCACCGGCCGGCCGCAACAGCCCCTGCGCGCGCAGGTACGCCGCCACCACCGCACAGTGCTCGGCACCGCGCCCGGTCAGTTCGAGATAGCTCAGGGTCTGCTCGTCGGCCGGGAAGAACGCGGTGGTGGCACCGTATTCCGGGGCCATGTTGGCCACCGCGGCCCGCTCGGCCCAGCCCAGTTCGGTGGCCCCGGTGCCGAAGAACTCGACGAACTTGTCCACCACGCCGTGCGCGCGCAGCAGTTCGGTCATGGTGAGCGCGAGGTCAGCGGCGCCGACCCCACTACGCAGCCGGCCGAGCAACTCGACCCCGACGACCGTCGGAAACTGGATGACAACCGGCTCCCCGAGCATCGCCGCCTGCGCCTGGAGACCGCCGACACCCCAGCCCAGCACGCCGATCGCGTTGATCATCGGCGTGTGGCTGTCCGTGGCGACCAGTACGTCCGGGTGCAGCAGCGGCACCCCGTCGGGACCGTCGGCCCGCCAGACGACCCGCGCCAGCGACTCCATGTTGACCTGGTGAATGATCCCGGTGCCCGGCGGCACCACCTGGAAGTTGTCCAGGCTCTGCTGGGCCCACTTGATGAACTCGTAGCGCTCCCGGTTGCGCCGGAAGTCGATCAGCAGGTTGTCGCGGGCGGCGGTCGCGGTGCCGTACTCCTCGGCGATGACCGAGTGGTCCACGGTGAGGTCGACCGGGATGGCCGGCTGCACCCGGGTCGGATCACCGCCGAGTTCGGCGACGCTGTCCCGGAGCCCGGCGAAGTCGGCCAGTGCCGGCAGGCACGTCGTGTCGTGCAGCATGATCCGGTTCGGTGCCACCGGAACCTCGCAGTCGCCCTGCCCGGACCGAACCCGGCCCAGCACCCGTTCGAGCGCCTCCGGCGCCGCCCGCGCGACGTTCTCCAGCAGGACCCGCAGCACGAACGGCAGCCGCGCCAGCTCGGCCGCCGACAACAGCGCGTCCAGCGGCAGATACCGGTAGGTCTGCTGGCCGACGCTCAGCTCACGCAGGGGCACGGTCGTGCTGGCGGTCGTCACCAGCAGATTGTATCAGTCCGCAAGTCAGTACAATCCAGTCTTGACGGCCCGCACCCGGTCCAGGTGGTCCCGCAGATAGACGGCGGCCTGCGCACGGTCGCCGCCCTCGATCAGTTCCAGCAGGTGGAGATGTTCCCTGGCCTGATCCACCACCCGCGCCCGGTCGGTCTGGTGCCGGTATTCGATCAGCCTGCGCACCCGGTTCACCCGCCGCACCGCGTCCACCAGGTAGGCGTTGCCGGCGCAGCCGACCACCATCTCGTGCAGGCCGGCGTTGACGACGAACAACTCACCCGGCGGCAGCACCAGCACCTCTTCGCCCAACAGCGCCTCCTGCTGCCGCCGATGCCGGGCGAAGGCGGCCGGGTCGATGGTGAAGCCGGGCTCCAGCAGGGCGGCTGGTTCGACGATCATCCGGAACCGGTAGCTCTGGTCGTGCGCCTCCACAGTGGACAGCAGGTGCTGGAACTCCCAGCCCCGGCCCGGCCGCCTGCTGATCAGGTCCTCCCGTTCCATCCGGCCGAGCACCCGGTTGGCCTGCGCCGGGCCGAGCCGGTACCGGCGGGCGAGGTCGGCGGCGGTGAACTCGCCGGTGAACCGGCCGTTCAGGTAGTCGTCGCCGGCCTGGAAGTACGCCTCCTCCTCTGCGTCGCCGCCGCCGGTGCCCAGCTCCGACCGGCCGAGTTCGCCGGCCGGCCGGTTGAGGAAGTAACCCCGGTTGGGTTCCTGACTGACCAGCCCCAACTCGGCCAGCACGGCCAACGCCCGACGCACCGGCGACCGCGACACCCGCAACGAGTCGGCCAGCCACTGCTCCGGCACGTGCGCGCCCCGCTCCAACCCCGATCCGCGGAGCAGATCGATCACCTGGGTGGCGATGGGCGCACTGGACACGACTCTCCCTGGGCCGACGGTCTGCTGCGCCGCTCATCGTAACCGCCGGTCAGGACCGTTCAGCGGAACCGGTAGCGCACCGGCAGGTGCTTCAACCCGCCGACGAACGTGGTCGCCGTCGTCTCCGGCACCCCGGCCAACTCGATCGACGCCAGCCGGGGCACCAACTCGGCGAAGTAGGCGCGGGTCTCCATCCGGGCCAGCGTGGCCCCCAGGCAGTAGTGCGCGCCGAAGCCGAAGGCCAGGTGTCGATTGGGATTGCGCCCGACATCGAACCGGAACGGCTCCTCGAAGACGTCCTCGTCCCGGTTGGCCGAGGGATAACAGAGCATCAGGCCCTCGCCCTTGCTGATCCGCACGCCGTGCAGCGTGTAGTCGGCCTGCGCGGTGCGCATGAACTCCTTGACCGGCGAGACCCAGCGGATCATCTCCTCGGCCGCCAGCGGGACCAGGCCCGGGTCCGCCCGCAGCCGGTCCCACTGGTCCGGGAACTCCAGCAACGCCTGTAGTCCGCCGGCGATCGTCGAACTCGTCGTGTCATGGCCCGCGGTCGCGATGATGACGTAGTAGGACGCGGCATCGAAGTCGGAGAGCAGTTCGCCGTCCACCCGCGCGTTGGCGATCGCCGAGGCGAGGTCCTCGGTCGGGTGCGCCCGGCGGGCCGCGGTGAGCTTCTGGAAGTAGGCGAGCAGGTCCATTGCCGCGGCCACGGCGGCAGCCGGGTCCTGGTCGCGCTGCATCTCGGCGTCCGCGCCGCCGAACATCTCCTGGGTCAGCTTGAGCATCAGCGGGAAGTCCGACTCGGGTAGGCCCAGCAGCGACATGATCACGTAGAGCGGGTAGAAGGTCGCGACGTCCCGGGCGAAGTCGCACTCGCCGCCCAGTTCGGCCAGCCGGTCGACGTACCGCACGGCCAGCTCGTCGATCCGCCTTCCCATGTCCCGCAATGTCTTGGGCCGGAACCAGTCGGCGCCGATGGCGCGCATCACCCGGTGTTGCGGGTCGTCCATGTGGATCAGCGTGTTGAGTACCTGCCCGTTCTCGGCCGCGGTCGCGTCCTGGTCGGCCGGGGCCAGGTAGGGGCGCGGCAGGTTGGTGAACAGGTCGTGCTGGCGCTCCACCTCCAGCACGTCCGCGTGCCGGGTCACCGCCCAGAACGGGTTCATTTCCGGCAACGGGTCCACCCGGTGCACCGGGTCGTCCTGCCGCAGCAGCGCCAAGCTCTGATGGAGCCGCGCCTCGTCGGCGTACGCGGCCGGATCGACCAGCGCCAGCCCCGCCTCGTCCACAGTCGTTGCCATGCCTCGACTCCCTTGTCGAACGCGCTAACGCACGGGGCTATTGTCCAGTCGGATTCAGGTATTGCGCCCGCAGTTGCCCCTTGACCAGTTTCCCGGTCGGCGTTCGCGGCAACTCGTCGGTGAAGTCCACGCTGCGCGGGCATTTGTAGTGTGCGATCCGGTCGCGCGCGTAGTCCAGCAGCTCGCGTTCGAGCTCGGGTCCGGCCAGCACCCCGGGAGTCGGCTGGACGACCGCCTTGACCGCCTCGCCGAACTCGTCGTCGGGCACCCCGATCACCGCCACGTCGAACACCTTCGGGTGCAGGGTGAGGCAGTTCTCGACCTCCTGCGGATAGATGTTCACCCCACCGGAAATGATCATGAATGCCTGCCGGTCGGTGAGGTGGAGATAACCGTCCTCGTCCAGCCGGCCGACGTCACCGGTGGTTGTCCACGCGGGATGGTCGGGATGCTGCGCGGCACTCGTCTTGACCGGGTCGTTGTGATAGTTGAACGAGAGCGCGTCCCGGGCGAAGTAGACCGTACCGACCTCGCCGGTGGGCACGTCGGTGCCGTCCGGAGCGCAGATGTGCAACTCGCCGAGCAGCGGGCGGCCGACCGTTCCCGGCCGGGTCAGCCAGTCCTGACTGGTCACCGCGGTCAGCCCGTTGCCCTCGGTGGACGAGTAGTACTCACCGAGGATCGGACCCCACCAGTCGATCATCGCCCGCTTGACCTCGACCGGGCAGGGCGCGGCCGCGTGCACGGCGACCCGGTGGCTGGCCAGGTCGTAGCGGTCGCGAACGGCGGGAGCGAGCTTGAGCAGCCGGACGAAATGGGTCGGCACCCATTGGCTGTGCGTCACCCGGAAGCGTTCGATCGCGGCCAGCGCGGACTCGGCGTCGAACCGGCGCATCAGCACCACGGTGCCGCCCAACGCCTGCACCACACCACCGAACCGCAACGGCGCCGCGTGGTAGACCGGCCCCGGCGAGAGGTAGACGGTGTCCGCGCCGAAGCCGTACAGCCCACCGAACAGCGGGACCATCAGATCGCCCGGCTCGTCCACCTGCCGGTCGGGCAGGGTGGATTTGATGCCTTTGGGCCGGCCGGTGGTGCCCGAGGAGTAGAGCATGTCGGCGCCGCGCGGCTGGTCGGCCAACGGCTCGCCGGACACACTCGCCAGCGCGCGCTCGTAGGACTCGTAACCGGCCACCGGACCGCCGAAAGCCAATAGCTGCTTGACATTGGGCACGTCGGTGACGATCCGGGCGGCAAGCTCGGCGAGCGCGGCGGACACCACCAGCGCGGTCGCGCCGCAGTCGTTGACGATGTAGCTGACCTCGTCGGCGGACAGGTGCCGGTTGACCGCGGTGATGTAGAGCCCCGAACGCAGGGCGGCCCAGTAGACCTCGAACGCTCTCGGGTGGTTCTCGGTGAGCAGCGCGATGTGGTCACCGCGACGCAGGCCGGTCTGAGTCAGGAAACGCGCCAGTCGAACGGAGTTCTGATCGAGCTCGGCGTAGCTGATCGTCTCGCCGGTGTCGGCGAGCAGCACGGCCGGCTTGTCGGGGGTGACTTTCGCATGGGTACCGGGATACATGCGCTCCCTCTCGTCACTGAGCGGGTCGGGCGGCATTCGATCGATCCACCCTGATCACCATAGCGTCAGGGTGTCTTGACAGCCGGAACCGTGTCAGGCTAGCTTGACAACATGACGGCGGAGGAGACACCGGCCGAGTTGGCCGGACAGATCACCGACAAGGACCCGGCGGTCGGCCTGCGGGCCGTGGTCGCGCTGCGTAGGTTGCTGGAAGAACTGGAGCGACTGCACGTGGACAACGCCCGAGGCATCGGCTGGTCCTGGCAGGACATCGCATCCGCCCTCCAGGTCAGCCGGCAGTCCGTACACGAGAAACACGCCAGCAGGCGCAAGGTCACAGGCAAGGAGAACTGACGTGTTCGAACGGTTCACCAACCGGGCGAAGCGGGTCATCACGCTCGCCCAGGACGAGGCGATCGCCGACGACCACGGCTTCATCGGCACCGAACACGTGCTGCTGGGCCTGGTCAAGGTGCCGGAGAGCGTGGCGAGCGCACTGCTCACCGAAATCGGCATCACCCCCGACCAGGCGACCGAGGAGACAGCCCGGGTGCAGGCCGCGGCCGGCATCGGCGGCAACGCCGACCAGACGGCGAAGGACGCGCTGGCCAGCATCGGCATCGACGTGGAGCAGATCCGCCGCCGGGCCGACGAGACCTTCGGCGCCGGTCAGTTCAAGTACCCCCGGCCGCCGTTCAGCCCGCGGGCCAAGAAGGTGCTCGAACTGTCGATGCGCGAATCACTCGCCCTGGGGCACAACTATGTCGGCACCGAACACCTGTTGCTCGGGCTGCTTGCCGAGGGTGATGGGGCGGCCATCACGGTGCTCACCAATCTCGGCGTGGATGTGGCGGGGCTGCGGCCGGTTGTGCTGGCTCGGATGGACCCTCGGGTGTAGTGGCGCGCTGCTGATGGGTGGGCGATGGGGTGGTTATGGCAGTTGTTGTGGCGCGCGGCCGATGGGGCGGCGATGAGGTCGCCGCTCCTGGCCCTGGAGCGTCGCTGGCGCGACAGGGCCCAACAGGGCCTCTTCACCCGAAATACGAAGTGAAGTTGTTCTGGAAGTCCCAGTTGTTGAAGTGGTCCCAGTTGATCGACCAGGTCATCAGGCCGCGCAGGTCGGGGTGGGTGCCGTGAATCTGGTAACTGCCGCAGCTGGTGCCCTTGGTCAGGCAGTCCAGCGCCTGATCGAGTTGGGCGTCGGGAATCCAGCCGTTGCCCGCCTCTGAGTTGGCCGGCACGCCGATGGCCACCTGTGCGGGCGCCAGCGCGGGGAACATGTTCGCGGTGTTGCCGGCGACCGCGAAACCGGTGAGCAGCATGTCGGTCATGGCGATGTGGAAGTCCGCGCCGCCCATCGTGTGATATTGGTTGTCCAGCCCCATGATCGGGCCGGAGTTGTAGTCCTGCACGGTGAGCAGCGTGAGATCGTTGCGCAGCGCGTAGATCACCGGCAGGAACGCTCCGGCCCGGGGGTCCTGGGCATTGTTGGGCCCCGGCCCGTAGAACTGGTAACCCAGCTGCACGAAGAAGGTCTCCGGGGCCATGGTGAGCACGAAGTTGGTGCCATAGCGAGCTTTCAGCTGCTGGAGCGCGGAGATCAGGTTGACGATCACCGGCGTCGTGGGATTCTTGAAGTTCGTGTCACCGGCGTTGAGCGACAACGACTGGTTCTCGAAGTCGATGTCGACCCCGTTGAGGCCCCACTTGTCGATGATGGCGCTGACCGAGGTGACGAAGTTCGTCGCGTCCTGCGCGCTGGTCAGCTGGACCTCGCCGTTCGCGCCGCCGATGGAGACCAGCACCTTCTTGCCGGCGGCCTGCGCGGCCTTGATGCCGGCCTGGAAGGCCGCGTCGCTCTCCACCCCGGGACACTCGCTGGCCGCACACCGGTTGAACACGACGTTGCCGTTGCCGGCGGAGTCGGCGAAGGCGAGGTCGATGACGTTCCAGGCGGCCGGCACGCTGGCGATCGGCAGATAACCCGAGCCGTTGCCGAAACTCTCGTGCAGGTAGCCGACCAGCGCGTGGGTCGGCAGGCCGCCGCCGGACGGCGGGGTGGTCGTGGTGGTGGTCGGCGGCGCGGTGGTCGTGGTCGTCGGCGGCGGGGTCGTGGTGGTCGTGGTCGTGCCGGCCGGTCCGGTCAGCGAGACGTCGTCGACGTGGATCGCGGCGGTGCCGTACCAGCCGTGCCACCAGATCGAGGTGCTGGTGGTGCTCGGGCCGGTGCTGAAGGTCGTGGTCAGCTGGGTCCACGAGGTCGCACTCGGGGTCCACGTGCTGGTGTCGGTGGTGCCGGTGCCGGTGTCACCGAGGTAGGCGTAGCTGCCCTCGACCCACGCGGTCAGCGTGTACTGCGAACTCGGTTTGACCGAAACTGCCTGGGTGCACTGGGAATTGTCCTGGCCGGCCGGGGTGCCGGTGGCCGCGGTCGTGCCGCTGTGCACCGGGCTGGTGGTCACAGACACGGTCGGCGTGCACGACCAGCCGGCCAGGCCCCCGGTCTCGAAACCGGGATTGGTCACCAGGTTCGTCGTGGCCGCGGGTGCCGCCGAGGCCGACGAGGTCGGGGCCTGGACCGCGATGCCGACCGCGACCGCGGCGACCGCGACCACCGCCCCGAGCACATGTGCCGCGCTGCGCCGCATCTCGGCCTCCGCTGCGATCGACGCCGGTCTCACCCGGCCACGTGGACCAGACCATTATCCCTAAGGTCTAGACCAAAGAGCCGGGCGCTGGCAAGAGCGACGTTTTCACACCGGTCAGACGTTCACACCCGCGTGCTGCTCGGCGGCGATGGCGGCGAACTCCTGCACCAGCGGGCTGCGCCGGGCCCGGTCCCAGGCCAGGCAGACCTGGTTGTCCGGGATGTCCCGGACCAGCACGTAGCCGACGTCCGGACGGTGGTAGAAGGTCGCCGCGGACAGTGGCAGCACGGCGATGCCACGCCCGGCGGCGACGTGTTCGAGCTTCTCCTCGACCGAGTGCACCGGTGCGTCGGCCGGCCGGGGCCGACCGGACCGCAGCTCGGTGGCGATGTCCCGCCACTCCGGCAGCGCCTCGACTCCGTGCAGCAGGTGCTCGTCGGCGAGGTCGATCAGGTCGATCGACTCCTTGCCGGCCAACCGATGGTCGGCCGGCAGCGCGACCGCCCGGGGTTCGGTGAGCAGCGGCCGGACCTGCAACCCGCGCTGGTCGACCGGCAACCGGACATAGCTCACGTCGACCCGGCCGTCGTGGATCACCTCGACCTGATCGTCCCAGCTGGTCCGGACGACCTCGACGGACAGCTCCGGATGCCGGCCGGACAGCGCGCGCACCTCGGGCGTGACGATCAGGCCGGGCATGAAGCCGATGGTGAAGGTGCCCCGGCCCCGAGCGGCCCGGCCGACCCGGCGGCGGGCCGCGTCGGCGTTGGCCAGCAGCGGGCGGGCGTCGGCGAGCAGTTGCGCACCGGCCGGGGTCAGCTCGGTGGTCCGCTTGTCCCGGGTGAACAGCTGCGCCCGCAGCTCGTCTTCGAGCGCCTTGATCTGCCGGGACAGCACCGGCTGGGCGATGTGCAGCGCCTCGGCCGCCCGGCCGAAGTGCAGCCGCTCGGCGACCGCGACGAAGTACCGCACCTTGCGCAGATCGAGGTCCACCAGCCTATCTCCTCGCTCCCGATACCGTCAGGGTATTACACAACGGGAGCGCGGCCGGTCTACTCGGTGGTCAGCTCGATCGGGGTGGCGATCACGTCGACCATCGCACCGTTGCGCAGCACGGTCACCGGCAGCGGCCGGCCGATCGCCTCGTCGAACAACAACCGCTGGATGTCCTGCGCGTCGGCCACCGTCGACCGGGCCACGCTGAGCACCAGATCGCCCGCGTGCAGGCCGGCCTGGTCGGCCGGGCCGCCCGCGACCACCTGCACCAGCCGCAGCCCGGCGGACTGTCCGGTGCGCTCGGCCACCGCGGCCGGCAGCGGTGCCGGCACGCCGATCAGGCCCAGGTAGGCCCGCCGCACCCGGCCGTCGGACAGCAGCGTGGTGATGATCCGGTTGGTGGTGTGGTTGATCGGGATCGCCAGGCCGAGCCCGACGCCGGCGAGTGCGGTGTTGACGCCCACCACCCGGCCGGCCGAGTCGGCGAGTGCGCCGCCGGAGTTGCCCGGGTTGAGCGCGGCGTCGGTCTGGATCACGTCCTCGATCACCCGGCTGGCTCGCCCGGACTCCACCGGCACCGCCCGACCCAGCGCGCTGACCACTCCGGCGGTTACCGATCCGGCCAGCCCCAACGGGTTCCCCACCGCGACGACCAGCTGGCCGACGACCAGCGAGTCGGCATTGCCCAACACGGCCGCACTCGGCGCCGGGCCGCGCGAGCGCAGCACCGCGAGGTCGGACAGTGCGTCCGCGCCGACCACGTCGAACCGGGACTCGCTGCCGTCGGCGAAGACCGCCGTGCCTTCGCCGGCCGAGCCGACCACGTGCGCGTTGGTGAGCAGGAAGCCGTCGTCGGTGAACACCACCGCCGAACCGGCCCCGCGCCGCATCCGCACACTGGCCACGTGCGGGGTGACCGCCCTGGCCACCGCGATCACCGAGCGCGAGTACGCGTCCAGGGCGGCCGTGTCGTCCTGTTGTCCGGCCGGGTCGGGCAGCTGCTGCCGCTCCGCCATCGGGAACACCACCCGTCGATTACTTGATTACAGCGTTGCCCCCGAATCAATGCTCCCCCGACTTCGAGTCTTCCGGGCGCCCGTTCGCTGGCGGCGGACAGGCCGGGTTGACGCAACTGACTGGTTGCCATAATGTGGCAACCAGTCAGTTGCTATCCAGAGGAGGTTCTCATGGGTTCTCCGCACACCGAGCCGCTCGCCGCACTGCCACCGGTCGTCGATCGGGCCACCTGGGAGGCGCACCAGGACACGCTGCTGGTCAGGGAGAAGGCGCACACCCGCGCCGGCGACGCGATCGCCGCGGCCCGCCGCCGGCTGCCGATGGTGGAGTTGGACGCCACCATCGCACTGATCGGTCCGGACGGTCCGGTGACCCTGCTGGACACGTTCGAGGGCCGCCGGCAGCTGATCGCCTACTTCCACATGTGGCACGACGACCAGCCCGCCGGGGACCAGTGCGAGGGCTGCACGTTCTACAACGGCCAGGTCCGCGAGCTGGCCTACCTGCACGCCCGGGACGTCACCTACGCCACCTTCTGCCACGGCCCCTACGACGTGAGCGTGCGCTACCGCGACTTCATGGGCTGGGACGTGCCCTGGTACTCGGTGCGGGACTCGGCCGAGGCACTGTTCGCGACGGCAACGCCGTTCATGCTCGGCTGCTACCTGCGCGAGGGCGACCGGGTCTTCCAGACCTACCGGACCAGCGGCCGCGCGGTCGAGGCGATGGCTCCGACCTACGGGCTGCTGGACCTGACCGTCCACGGCCGGCAGGAGACCTGGGAGGACTCGCCGGCCGGCTGGCCCCAGCCCTGGCCGATCGACGGCGAGATGGCGCGTACCGACGGACGGCCCACCGCCCAGTGGTCCCGGCTGGCGGCTGGCCGCTCCGACGATCTCCGCCGCTGAGCCTGTTACGCCGGCACCACCGCGGTGTCGACGTGCAGTCCGGCGCGCAGCGCGGCCAGGCCGTCGGCCTGCATGCGCCGGCTGATCCGCGCGGCCGCCACCAGCTCCGAGCCGTGGAACGTGCCCGGGTAGAGGTGCAGTTCGGTGGCGACGCCGGCCTGCGCGAGCCGCTGCGCGTAGGCGATGCCCTCGTCCCGCAACGGATCGAAGTGGCACACGGTCACGTACGCGGGCGGCAGCCCGGACAGGTCCTCGGCGCGGGCCGGCGCCGCGTACGGCGAGACGTCGCCCTCGTGGTCGGCACCGAGATAGGCCTTCCAGCTGAAGACGGCGTTCGGCAGATTCCACAGTGGAGTGTCGGTGTAGGCACGCATCGACGGTGTCTCCAGCCGGTCGTCCACCTCGGGAATGCCCAAGTACTGGAAGGCCAGCGCCGGGCCGCCCCGGTCCCGGGCGAGCAGTGCGACGCCTGCCGCAAGGCCGCCGCCCGCACTCTCGCCGGCAACCCCGAGCCGGGTCAGGTCGACGCCCAGTTCGCCGGCCTCGGCGGCCAGCCAGCGCAGCGCGGCGTAACAGTCCTCCACCGGCGCCGGGAAGGGATGTTCGGGTGCCAGCCGGTAGTCCACCGAGACCACCACGAGCCCCACCTCGGCGGCGGTCCGCAGGCAGTCGGTGTGGGTCATCTCGATGTCGCCGAGCACGAAGCCGCCGCCGTGGATGTTGAGCAGGCCGGGTAGTTCGCCGGTGACGCCGGCCGGCCGGTACACCCGCACCGGCACGGCGGGCGCGCCCGCGGGGCCGGGCACCGTCGTGTCCCGCACGTCGACCGGCCGGGTCGGCTCGTAGGGTGGCTGTATCCCCGTCAGCTCGCCCAGTTGCGTCCGCGCCGCCGCGAGGGTGCCCTCGTCCATCAGCCGCACGCCGGGCAGCATGTCCAGCCAGGGCAGCAGTTCCGGGTCGATCGCGTAGGTCATAGCTCCTCCTCGAACCTGGTCCAGGCGCGAGCCTGTACCGATCACTCTCGGCCATCCGGTCGCGCCGGGACACCGCCAGCTGTCGGCCGTCCCGGGCGATCACCCCGCCAGACGGCGTGCGGACGTAGGCTCGTCGGTGTGAAAGGGCTCCTACTTCGGCTCTCCGCACTGGACCCGGACGCGGAGAACGCCGTCCGGGTGATCAGCTTCTTCGACCACCTGATCACCGGTCGGGTGGATCTGCGCACACTGGTACGCAGCGTCGCCGAGCTGACCGGCGCCCCGGTCGGCGTGCGCGGGGCGCAGGGCGGCGAATCGATCCGGGCCGACGCGGCCGGCCGGCTGCGCGTGGACGACCGGATTCCAGCGATCGCGCGCTCGGCCACCCTCGCCGACGGCACGGTCGTCTGGGTGGCCACCGACGGTGATCCGCTGCCGCTGCTGGACATTCTGGTCGAGCGGTTCGCCATCGCCACCGAACTCGCGCTCGACCACGCCCGCACGCCCCGGGCCGAACTGGGCGATCCGGCGCTGGTCGAACTCGCGCTCGCGGAGAGCGCAGGCGAGGCCGAACGCTCCCGCGCGCTGCACCTGCTCGGCCTGGCCACCGGTTCACCGCTGCGGGTGCTCGCGTTGGCCGGCGACCCGACCCACGCGGCCCTGCTGGTCGCGACCGTGCAGGCGGACAACCCGGGGGTGCGCGGGGTGTCGCTCGGTGCGCTGCACGCGGTGCTGCTGCCCGACTCCGGCATCGACCCCACTCCCCCGACGGCGGCCGGTGTCATCGTCGGGCTGAGTCATCGGGGTCCGGCGATCACCGCACCCCGGCTGTGGCACCAGGCGCGCACCGCCGTCCGCTACGCCACCGAGCAGAACCCACTGGTCCGCGCGGTCGAACTCGGCGCGCTCGCGCTGCTGGCCGACAAGCTCGGCCCGGCCGACATCGGCCGGGTCGAGGACGTCACGGCGCTGGACCAGCTGGCCGCCGAACCACACGGGCCGGACCTGCTCGCCGTGCTGATCGCGTTGTGCGCAACGCAGTCCGTGCGCCAGGCGGCGACCGTCGTGCACCGCCACCACAGCACCATCCCGGCCCGGCTGGCGCACGCCGAGGCCGTGCTCGGCTTCCCGGTGGACACCGCACCCGGCCGGTTCCGGCTCACCCTCGCGCTGACCCTGCGCACGCTGCGGGACAGCACCCGCTGAGGCTCAGAATTCCGGGACCTCGATGTTGCCCGCGGCCACGTCGATCATCTCCTCCGACGGCGGTTTTTCCTTCATCACCAAGGAAAGTACCAACGCGATGGCCATGAACGGCACGGTCCAGATGAACACCGTGCGGACGGCGGCCAGGTGGCCGCCGAGGGTGGCCGCGGTGCCGGGCAGTGCGGCGTAGCGCATGGCGCCGAACAGCGCCGCACCGATCAGGTACATCCCGCCGCCGGACAGCGCCGCACCGATGACGGACAGCGGGTCACGCCGAGGCCGCGCCGACGCAGAACTCGTTGCCCTCCGGGTCCGCCATCACCACGTGGTGTCCCGCGAACTCCGCCAGGACGGTTGCACCGGCGTCCACCAGCCGCTCGGACTCGGTCCTGACCCGCGCCCACCGCTCGTCCGGACTGCCGTGTCCCGGAACACGAATGTCGATGTGCAGCCGGTTCTTCGCCGTCTTGGGCTCGGGGACCTTGAGAATGCAGAGACGGGGACCGACGCCGTCGGGAGCACAGAGCCATGCGCCGTCGTCGACCTGATCGTCCTCCGGCGGGTCGAGTTGGGCGAGCCACTCCGCGCGGGTGGCGAACGGGGCAGGCGGCGGCTCGTCGACATAACCCAGTGCCGTCCGCCAGAACGTGGCGACGAGTTGGGCATCCGCGCAGTCAAGGGTCAGCTCGATTCCGGCCAGCATCGCGGAACCGTACTGCGCACCCACCCCTGACGGTCGCGATCACGTCGGACGGAGCGGCGGTCGCCGATCCGCCGACAGTTCGCCGACGTCCAGGAGCGGCCTGGCCGGTTCCGGAACAGGCTCGTCCTACAGGTCCGGCTCCCGGTCGGCCCACCGGGCGGCGGCCTCGATCTGGCCGGCCAGTGCGAGCAGCAGACCCTCGCTGCCCAGCCCGCCGACGAACTGCACGCCCAGCGGCAAGCCGTCCGGCGTCGTGTAGGTCGGCACACTCATCGCCGGTCGGCCGGTGATGTTGGCCAGCTGCGTGTAGGGCACCTTTTCCAAGTTCTTCAGCACGAACTGGTCGGCCGGCTTGGTGCTCATCAGCTTGCCGGCCAGGCCGACCCGCAACAGCACCTCACTGGCCTTGCGCAGCAGCAGCGGCATCTCCAACTCGCCGATCCGGACCGGCGGGTAGGCCAGTGTCGGGGTGAGCAGCAGGTCGTAGCGGCCGTGGAAGTGCGCCAGCGCCCGGCTGTAGGAGTTCCACCGCTCCAGCACGTCGATGTAGGTCGCCGCGCGCAGTTCGCGGCCGGCGGCGGCGAGCATCCGGGTGTCCAGCTCGAAATCCTCGTCGGTCGCGCCGGTGTCCCGCTTGATCCGCGCGACAGTGGCCGCGCTCTGGGCGAACCACACGGTGAGGAAGTCCCGGGAGAGCTGCTTCTCGTCCAGGTCCGGCGCGGACTCCTCGACCTCGTGGCCCAGCTCGGCGAGCAGCTTGGCCGCGCCCTCGACGGCGTGTACCGCGTCCGCGCTGATCGGGAAGCCGAGCGGCGACCGTGTGGTGAAGCCGATCCGCAGTTTGCCCGGATCGCGCCGGGCCGCCTCGGCGTAGCCCGACTCGGGTCGGGCCGACAGGTACGGGCCGCCCGGGTCGGACCCGGTGGTCAGCACGTCGAGCATCATCGCGCTGTCCCGGACCGTGCGGGAGACGACGCCGTCGGTGGCCGCGCCGTGCATGTGCTCGGCCTCGGCCGGACCGGCCGGCACCACTCCACGACCGGGCTTCAGGCCGAAGATTCCGCAGCAGGCGGCCGGAATCCGGATCGACCCGCCGCCGTCACTCGCCCCGGCGACCGGCACGATGCCGGCGGCGACGGCCGCCGCCGAACCGCCCGACGAGCCACCCGGAGTGTGCCGGGTGTTCCACGGATTGCGACTGGGGCCGTTGACCTCGGGCTCGGTGATCGCCTTCGAACCGAACTCGGGAGTGTTGGTGCGGCCGAAGATGACCAGGCCGGCCGCCAGCCAGCGAGTGACGACCGCACTGTGCTCGATGGCCACGACATCGCGCAGCGAGCGCGAGCCGCTGCCGGTCGGCACACCGGCGTAGTCCTGGTTGAGGTCCTTGACCAGGAACGGCACCCCGGCCAGTGGGCCGCTCAGCGGCCCGGCGGCGCGCTGTCGGGCGATGTCGTGCATCGGCCGCACGATCGCGTTGATCCGGCCGTTGACCTGGTCGGCCCGCGCGATGGCGGTGGTCAGCAGCTCGGCCGCGGACACCTCCCCGCCGGCGACGAGTTCGGCAAGGCCCACCGCGTCGTGGCGCCGATAGTCCGCATAGTCCACCCGCGGATTGTAGGCACGCCGACCGGCCGGTAACCGGCTCCCGCGCCCGGCTCACCCATCCGGTCCGAGCACCCGGCACGCGTGACGAGCATCAACTCCCAGCGAGTTGGCAATTCAAACTCAGCAGCGTATACCGGTGGGTAGGGGTCCGAGAACGGAAGAAGGAGTCGGTCATGCGAGATGCAGTCATCGTCGACGCGGTGCGCACACCGATCGGTCGGGGCAAGCCGGGCGGCGCACTGTCCGGCGTGCATCCGGTCGACCTGCACGCACACGCCATCCGGTCGCTCGTCGAGCGCACCGGCATCGACCCGGCGCTGGTGGACGACGTGATCAGCGGCGCGGTCGGGCAGATCGGCGAGCAGAGCGCCAACACCGCGCGGTGGGCCGCGCTCGCCGCGGGCCTGCCCGAGTCGGTGCCCGCGGTCACCGTGGACCGGCAGTGCGGCAGCAGCCAGCAGGCCATCCACTTCGCCGCCCAGGGCGTGCTCAGCGGCGCCTACGACGTCGCCATCGCCTCGGGCATCGAGTCGATGAGCCGGGTGCCGATGGGCAGCCAGGCAGCCGGCCAGGACTTCTTCGGTCACGGCGTGGCCGAGCGCTACCCGGACGGCCTGGTGCCGCAGGGCATCAGCGCGGAGCTGATCGCCCAGCGCTGGCAGTTGTCCCGCGAACAGCTGGACGCCTTCGCCGCCGAGAGCCACCACCGGGCGGCGGGCGCCTGGGCCGACGGTCGGTTCGCCGGTGAGGTCACGCCGATCAAGGCGCCGGCCGGGGACGGGTCGCTGGTGCAGGTGAGCACCGACCAGTCGGTCCGGCCGACCACGTCGGCCGAGGTGCTCGCCGGACTGAAGCCGGCCTTCCGGTCGGAGTACTGGGAGCAGCGCTTCCCGGAGATCGACTGGAAGGTGACCGCGGGCAACTCCTCACCGACCAACGACGGCGCCTCCGCAGTGCTGATCACCAGCAGCGAGACGGCGCAGCGGCTGGGCCTGCGGCCAAGGGCGCGGCTGCACAGCTTCGCGGTGGTCGGCGACGATCCGCTGTACATGCTCACCGGCGTCATCCCGGCGACCCGCAAGGTGCTCGACCGGGCCGGCCTGACGCTCGCCGACATCGACGCGTTCGAGGTCAACGAGGCGTTCGCCAGCGTGGTGCTGGCGTGGCAGGCCGAGACCGGCGTCGACCTGGCGAAGGTCAACGTCAACGGCGGGGCCACCGCGATCGGCCACCCGCTGGGCGCCAGCGGCGGCCGGCTGATGACCACGCTGCTGTCGGTACTGGAGCAGACCGGCGGCCGCTACGGCCTGCAGACCATGTGCGAGGCCGGTGGCCTGGCCAACGCGACCATCATCGAGCGGCTCTGACCGCTCACCCGAACCGGGCCTGACCGCCGACTCCGTCCCCACGGCCGGCGGCCAGGCCCTTCCGGATGCGCAGACTCAGGGGGTACGCAGGGCCTCGACCGGACCGGCGTACATGGTCGCCTTGATCGCGCCGAGCGTGCCGGGGTCCTTGCCGGCCAGCGGCCGGACCAGCTCGATCGCCCGCTCCAGCACCTCGGCCTCGGCGACCGCGAGGTCGACCAGACCGGCCTCGGCGGCGGCCGGCCCGCCGAAACGGTGCGCGGTGGTCATCGCCGAGACCGCCGTCGCCGGGGTCACCTTGGCCTGGATCAGCGCGGCCATGCCCGGGGTGAACGGGATGCGGATGTCCGCCTCGGGGAAACAGAAGTAACCGCGGTCGGCCCGCATCACCCGCCAGTCGTGCGCCAGCGCGAACATCGCGCCCGCACCGAACGCGTGCCCGTTGACCGCCGCGACCGTGGGCATCGGCAGGGTGAGCAGCCGGGCCAGCAGGTCCTGCACACCGGCGACGTAGGACGCGGCCTGGTCGCCGTGGGCCATCAGCCAGTCCAGGTCCAGCCCGTTGGTGTAGAACTTGCCGACGCCGACGGTCACCAACGGAGCGGGCTTCGCGGTGACCTCGTCCAGGATGGCGGTCATCGCGGTCAGCCAGTACGGCGAGAACCGGTTCTCCGAGTCACCGAGATCCACTACGTGGACGTCGTCCTTCTGGTGCAGCTGCGGCATCCCCGCCCCTTTCGCCAACCGTCCCCGCCAGCCAAGCACAGTCCAGTGTGGACGTACCGGCGGGGATACAATACGCTCCGGTTCCGTTATCAACGGCGCCGCGGCCGGCTCAGGGCGCGATCTCCAGGGCGGCGATCAGCTCGCCGCGCAGTTCGAACCGGAACCGCAGGTCGACCGGGCTGCCCGGGAAGTCGCCGACCAGCCGGTAGGTCGAGACGTGTTCGGCCGGGCCGGTCTGCTCGGCGGCCAGGAACTCCATCGTGTAGGTGAACGCCGTGGCCACGTTCTTCCGCCAGGTGCGGATCTCGGTGTGGCCGTGCACGGTCCGACCCTCGTCGGTCACGGCGGCGTCCTCGGTGAAGCAGGCGAGCAACGCGTCCACATCCCCCTCGGTCGAGGCGCGGAAGTAGCTCACGATCACCTCCGGAACGGTCCTGCCCATCAGTCTCTCCTTCGATCGGGCCAGCGCTATAGACGCTATACAGAGGACGCTATCAACGACCACCGACAAGTCCGCGCCGACAGGAGCCCGCCGGTTCTGCGAAGATCGAGCCGCGACAGTGGAGGGATGGAGCGATGACCTACGACGAGGAGACGACCGCCGGCCGGGCGAAGCTGGCCGAGGGTGACTGGCGCGGCGCGTACCGGCACTTCGGCATCGCGCACGGCATCGGGCACGACATCCGCGGGCAGCACCTGGGCGCGCACCGGGCGCAGCTGCGGGCGAGCTGGCGGGGCCGCAGCCCGGGGCGGATCGGCATCCAGGTCTACCTGCTCACCGCCGCGTTCGTCTTCGGCCGGACCACGAGCCCGACCGCGAGCTGATCATCCGGCCATCGGCACGGCGACCGCCGGTCGTCCACAATCAACCGACGATGACGGCCTCGGCCCGCTCGACGGGGCGTGTGGCCGACCAGTTCGCCACCGTCCCGATCGGGAGGTAGGAACAGCATGCCGGTCAACCGTATCGGCCTGGTGGTGCACAGCGGGAAGGCCGAAGCCCGCGCCGCCGCCGGTCAGGTCCGCGCGTGGGCCGCCGACCACAACGTCCCCTGGGCGAACATCGACGTCTGGGACGACCTGGACGGCCACCGGATGAGCGCGCTGGAGGAGGCCGAGCGCGCCGGCAACCCGGACCTGATCGTCACCGTCGGCGGGGACGGCACGTTCCTGCGCGGCGTGCGGGTCGCCGCCCCGATCGACGCGCTGGTGCTGGGTGTCGACGTCGGGCGGCTGGGCTTCCTCACCGAGGTCAACACCGCCGACCTGGTCGCCGCGCTGGACGCGGCCCACCAGGGCCAGCTGCGGGTCGACCCGCGGATGACGCTGACCATGCGGGCGTCCCGGCCGCTGGAGATCCCGCACACGATGGAGGCACTGCTGCGCTACGGCCGGGGCCCGTCGCTGCCGCCGCCCAAGGTGCGGCCGGGCATGTCCGAGCAGGTCGGTTGGGGCGTGCCGCTGGACGTGGTGGCGCTCAACGACGTGGTGGTGGAGAAGCTCTCCCGGGACCGGCAGGCCAGCGTCGCGGTGTACGTGGGCGGCAAGCAGTTCGCCTCCTACTCGGCCGACGCGCTGATCGTCGCGTCGTCCACCGGGTCGACCGCCTACAGCTTCGCCGCCGGCGGCCCGATCGTCTCGCCGCACCTGGACGCGCTCGTGTTCACCCCGGTCGCGCCGCACATGGTGTTCAACCGCAGCATCGTGGTCGGCATGGACCAGCGGATCGGCATCCTGGTGCTGGACCACTCGGGGCAGGTCGCGATCAGCGTGGACGGGCAACTCCGCGGCGTGCTCGACCCCGGTGACTGGGTGAGCGTCTACGCCGGGGCGAAGCGGGCCCGGCTGGCCCGACTCACCGAGACCAACTTCCTCGGCCGGGTCCGCGACCGGTTCGGCCTGGTCGACTCGGCCGCCGCGGTCGCCGACGGCGAGTCGCCCGCCGTCTTCCGGCCGACCGCACCCCTCCCCGCCGACCTGGCCCATCCGGGCCCGAGCGAAGAGCACTGACCTGCGCTAGCCGAACACCGCTCGGACGGCCGTGGCGAAGACGGCCGGGTACTCCAGCGGCGCGAAGTGGCCGACGCCGTCGACGAACTCCACCGTCGCCGCGCTGAAGAACTCGTCCACCCGGTCGGACCACGCGCGCGGAAACAGCGGGTCGAACTCGGGCCACAGCACGGTGGTCGGCACGGCGAGCCGGTCGGCCGGCTCGGGTGCGCGCTCCCGCAACGAGTTGGCCACCGAGCCGGCACCGGCCCGGTACCAGGCGATGGACGCGGTGAACGCGCCCGGCGACCGGTAGCCCTCGACCAGCTGGTCGAGGCCCGGCTGGTCGAGCGCGAACGCCGGGCCAGACCAGTGTGACCAGAAGTGCGCCAGGTAGTCGCGCACCGCAGCGGGCTTGCCGTCCACCAACTGCTCGATCAGCGGCAGCTGGTGGAAGCTCTGATACCAGAACTCGCGCTGGGCGGCCGGTTCCAGGATGCGCGCGCCGATGCCGGGCAGTGGCGGTGCCACCACCAGCGCGCGCACGAGGTCGGGTCGCCGCACGGCGATGGCCTGGGCGATCCGGCTGCCGATGTCGTAGCCGGCCAGCACCGGCCGGTCCAGGCCGAGCTCGTCGATCAGCCCGAGCACGCTGCGCGCCTGCGCGGCCGCGCTGTACTGCTCGGTCGGGTCGGCGACCAGCTTGTCCGACTCGCCGAAGCCACGCAGGTCCGGCACGACCACCTCGAAGTCGGCCGCGAGCAGCGCCGCGACCTCCCGGTAGTCGGTCCGGTCCCCCGGCCAGCCGTGCAGCAGCACGACCGCCGGTCCGGCACCGAGCCGGTCGTAGGCCAGTTGGAACCCGTCAACCGCCGCGCCACGCATGTCAGACGGTGACCGCGACGCTGGCTTCGGTGGTGTACGCCAGGAAGGTCAGCGACTCCTGGAAGTACAGCTCGACGGTGGTCGCGGTGTGTGAGAGGTAGCCGATCGACAGGTCCTGGCCGAAGTGCAGCTCGTTGTCCCCACCTCGACAGGACAGCACCACCGCGCCCTCAATGGCCGGCGCCCAGACGATCTCGCCGTCCACGATCCGCTCCAGGTGGGAGATGACCGGGTAACCGTGGTCGGCCGCCTCGGTCGCGGCGGTGTAGGCGTCGGCGCTGAGCACGACCGTGTAGGGCCCCTCGACGCCGGCCTCGCGGATCGCGTTCAGCGCGGTGGCCACGACGGCCGGGTAGTCCCGGGCCAGTTCCGGCAGCACCAGCGACGTGTTGGACGAGGACGGCCGGATGCCGGTGATGCCGGCGTCGCCGAAGCCGTCGAAGACCGCCCGGTCCTCGGCGAAGGCGATGGTGCGGGCCGCGTCCTTGACCGGCTGCCAGTCGGAGTCCTTGGCGCCGCGCTCCACGTTGTCGATCTCGTCGCGGGACAGCGTGAACGGCACCCGCAGCTCGACCAGCGATTGCGCGGTACGCAGCCGGGCCTGGACATCCGTGCCCGGCGAGGCCACGTCGCGGAGGTGCCCGGTGCCCACGCCGGACAGCGCGCCGTCGCCCGCGGTGATCACGTCGACGACCCGGCGGGCGGCGGCGTACCGGGCGAACGTGCGCCGGGCCTCCTCCTCGATCTCCGACCACGCAGCGGTCGACACCGGGGCGAGTTCGCGGTGCAGGTTGTTCATAGCGAGGAGCTCCTTCTCAGGCTGCCGATGCCCAGGGACGTGTCGGGACGGTAGGACGACGGAACGGTCTGCTGCGGCTGCGCGACCAGAGCCGGGGCCGGCGGCAGAGCGTCCAGGAAATCACCGGTCGGCACGAAGAACAGCGTGCCGGTGACCGGGGTCGAGAAGTCCAGGATGCGGTCGTAGTTGCCCGGCGGCGAGCCGACGAACATGTTCGTCAACATCTGCTCGGTGATCGCGGGGTCGGCGGCGTAGCCGATGAAAAAGGTGCCGAACTCGTCGTGCGCCGGACTGCCGAAGGGCATGTTGTCCCGCAGGATCTGCTGTTCCTCGCCGTCCTCGTCGGTGATCGTGTTCAGCGCGACGTGCGAGTTGGTCGGCTTCACCTCGTCGGCCAGTTCGATGTCGGACAGCTTCTGCCGGCCGATCACCCGCTCCTGCTCCTCGACCGAGAGCGCGTTCCAGCCGGTCATGTCGTGCAGGTACTTCTGCACGATCACGTAGCTGCTGCCGGCGAAGTCCGGGTCGTCGGCCGGTTCGACCGAGACCGCCTCGGTGGCCGCCCGACCGGTGGGATTCTCCGTGCCGTCGACAAAACCGAGCACGTCCCGGGCGTCGAAGTAACGGAAGCCGGACACCTCGTCGACGACGGTCACCACGTCCCGCAGCCGGTTCATGATCTGCGTCTCCAGCTCGAAACACAGGTCCATCCGCGCGGCACGGAGGTGGAACAGCAGGTCGCCGGGGGTGGTGACGGACTGGTGCCGGCTGCCGGCGAAGATCGGCAGCGGGTGCAGTTCGGCCGGCCGTGGCCCGGCGAACAGCCGGTCCCACAGCTCCGACCCGATGCCGACCACGCAGCTCAGGCCGCCGTCCAGGGAGCGGAAGCCGACCGAGCGCTGGAGCCCGGCGAGATCGGCGAGCAGATCGCGGGTGACCTCCTCACCGCCGGCGTTGACGGTCACGACCAGGAAGATCGCCGAGGTGGTGAGCGGGCCGAGCACGCCTTGCGGGGTGTTCGACTCGCCATCGTCGGCCGGCATCGGACTCACGACGAGCATTGTGCCGGGGTCGGGCGACGATCGCGATCCGCGGCCGGTTTTTTGGTCCCGGATCACCATGGCCCTGGTCCTGGATCGCCATGGCGGGCTGCCGAGGGGCGTCGATTCCCAGCCCGGCCGGCCCCGGCGGTGACGGACGGCTTTCCGCCGGTCAGCCGCCGGCGATCGGCAGGGTCGGGTGGCAGCCGGGCGCGCTCGCGGTGGCCGGGTCGAGTGCGTTGAGCACGTCACGCAGCGCGATCCCGTCGAAGGAGATGGCCAGGTGGTCGGACAGGTCCAGCGCGCACTGGTCCTGCAGCAGGATGTTGGTGACATCCGGTCCGGTCAGGAACGCCGAGGTGTAGGGCGTGACGACCTCGTCGAACTCGCTCTCGATCACCGTGTAGCGCACCCCGGGCACGGTGTCGCCGCCGGCGTTGAGCGTGTTGAGGAAGGCCGAGCCGGCGATCTGGTCGTGCACCGACTCACCGAGCCCCGCGGTGAGCAGTTCCGGCACGCCGGGCAAGGCGGCCAGGCCGTCCACCGTGGTGCCGTGGTTGGACGGCGCGAGCGCGACCAGCTGGGCCACCTTTGCCGCGCCACCAAGGAACTTGAGGTAGTAGCGGGGCATCATGCCGCCCTGCGAGTGGCCGACGAGGTCCACCTTGGCCGCGCCGGTCGCGGCGAGCACCCTGGTCACGAAGTCGGCGAGCTGGCCGGCCGAGTCGGCCACCGGCGCGACCCCACCGGTCTCCGCCGAGCCGGGCAGTCCGACGTGGACACCCGGCTCCTGCCCGTAGTTGAACGCGTAGACGCAGTACCCGGCGTCGGCGAGCAGCGGGGCGAGCGTGAACCAGTTGTACGTCATGTTCTCGATGGTCCCGTGCACCAGCACCACCGGCTCCGGATGCGCCGCGCTCGGCGTGCAGGACCAGTCGTTCGCGCCGGCCGGCGCGGTATCGGGATGTGCGGCCGCATTGAGCAACGCGGCCGCGCCGGAGAAGACCACCGGCAGGTCGGCTGGGGGCGGGGCGGCTGCTGCCGAGGTGATGGACAGTCCAATGAGTACCGTCACGGCGCCGACCAGCGCCTCGATCCGCCTGCGCGTCATCGCGCACCCCTTTTCCCGAACAGCGGTCACTCCGAGTGGTGAGCCGGTTTCGCTGTGCAGGAAATCCCACCTCGGCCGGTCTTGTCAACGTCCGAGGTGGCGCGCCGGGCGGTCTCAGTCGGACGGACCGTTGGCCCGCCACTCGATCGCCGGGCAGCGGTCCATCACCATCGGTACCCCGGCCGCGCCGACCCGGTCGAACGCGGCCTCGTCGACAACGTTCAACTGGAACCACACCGCCTTGGCGCCGATCGCGATCGCCTCGTCGGCGTGTGCCCCCGCCTCGGCCGTCCGCCGGAACACGTCCACACAGTCGACCGCGAACGGGATGTCGGCCAGCGCCGGATAAGCCTGCTCACCCAGCACGGTGGCCGCGGCCGGATGCACCGGCACGATCCGCTTTCCGTGCTGTTGCAGGAACCGCGCCACGCCATGGGCCGGCCGGCCCGGGTTGTCGCCGAGCCCGACCACGGCCCAGGTGTGACAGTCGGCGAGGATGCGCCGGATGATCCGCGGATCGGCCCA
Source organism: Pseudonocardiaceae bacterium (assembly GCA_036268615.1). Classification (GTDB taxonomy): domain Bacteria; phylum Actinomycetota; class Actinomycetes; order Mycobacteriales; family Pseudonocardiaceae; genus DATATV01. Next base: position 151,486 of record DATATV010000134.1, on the reverse strand, counting down.
CGGCACGGTGAGGGTGTCCATCACTCCAGCATGATCGCGGCCGGACCAGCTGGCAACGCCGGCCCGGTCAGGTCCGCGGGCGACCCCGGTGCAGCCAGAACGCGGCGAGCAGCGGCAGCACCACCGGCACGTAGCCGTAGCCCTGCCCGAATCCCGACCACACGGTCGCGTCCGGAAACGCGGCCGGCCACAGCACGCTGGCCGCGCCGACCGCGAGCACCCCGCTGAACTCCACCAGACAGCACACCGCGGCCGCCCGCCGGGACGCGCCCGGATCGCGGTCGACCCGGGCCAGCAGCACGAGTCCGACCAGATAGATCAGCGCGGCCACGGCGGAGAGCGCGTAGGCCAGCGGCGCCCGCTGCCCGTGCGTGGCCCACTGCACGGCACTGCGTGCGCCGGCCGCGACGACGAACAGGGTGTACCCACCCAGCAGCACCCGGCCGGGGCCGATCGGCCGGCGCGCCGTGACCTCAGCCAAGGCCGGCCCGCCAGGTGGTTTCCATCCGCACCACGATGACCGCGACGCCGACCAGCGCGACCGCGAGCAGCGCCGCCGCCCACCGCCCGTCGTCATCGGCGGTCTGACCGGCGGCAGCGGGCAGCACCGCGAGCGAGGCGACCAGGTAGGCGAGGTGGGTCACCGGCTCCCCCGGCCGGTGACCCCGCACCTGCCCGACCAGGTCGGCGACCGCCTGCCCGAGCAGCGCCAGCTCGATGAGCACCAGCATCGGCCGGACCCCGCGCCAGCGATGCCGACCGAGCAGCCCACGCACGCCCACGATCAGCGCGGACCCGAGGCAGGCCAACGTGATGGCCAGCGCGATCGAGTCGGTCATGACGCGCCCACCAAGCTCAGCGGAGCCGGCCGGTCCGTGCGGTTGCGCCGGTGCTTGCGGCGCTTCCGACTCTTCCGGCGGAACAGCCAGGTGGACAGGCCGGTGAGACCGAGCGCGAGCGGAGTGAGCCCGAAGACGAACCAGCACACCCGCCACCAGCCGTTGACCATCCAGCCGAAATGCGCGGGCTCGAACACCCGGTCGTAGAACGTGTTCGCGGCGGGCTGTGGAACGCTGTCCACAACGGACACATGGCTGGCGTCGTGACTGTCGACATAGACGGTCCGGTCGCCGCCGAAGAACGCGCGATAGCGGTAGGGCGCATCGCCGGTGGCCAACGAGACGGAGTAGTAGGCGGCCGAGCCGCTACCCTGCGGCGTGGTGACGTAGACGACCTGACCACCGACGCGCTGCCGGGCAATGCTCTCCGCCTCGGCAAGGTCGACCACGGATGCGTTGGCAGGAGCGGGATTCGCGGCGAACGTGTACCGGTCCGGATCGACCGAGTGGCCGCCGGTGATGGCCAGCCACGCGTTCTGCACGCCGGGCAGCTCGAACGCGGCGCCGGTCACACCCCACATCAGCACCAGCGGCACGGCCACGATGCCGATCAGGTTGTGCAGGTCGTAGTCGCGCGCGAACCGGCCCTTGCCGGTGCGCACCCGGAAGCCATGGGCCATCCGCCGAAAGCCCGGCCACCAGGTGATCACCCCGGTGATCGCGAGCAGGACCATCAGCAGCCCGAGCAAGGCCAGCAGTGCGCCGCCCCAGGTGACCCCGGCCAGCCAGCCGAGCCCGAGCGTCGGCACCGGCCGGGCGAGCGCGGGTAGGTAGCCGGAGTAGCCCTGGCAGGTCAGCGCGCAGTCGTGCAGGTTGACGATGAAGCCCATCAGGCCGCCGTCGAGGTTGGCCAGCCCGTTGATCTGCCCGGTGCCGGGGTCGACGCCGTAGGCCGTGGTGTAGGTCGAGTCGCCGATCGCGTAGACGCCGTTGGCGTAGCTGACCCAGGCGGCGGCGAAGCCGGGGTGGGCCGCGGTGACAACGGCCATCGCCCGCTCGGCGCTGATCGGGTGCGCACTCGTGGTATGCCGGTAGAACCAGGAGTTGGCGGCCTGGAACCACTCCGAGTGGTAGAGCGCGATCGCGCCACAGGTCGTCTCGACCACGAGGGCGAGACCGAGCACGAGCGAAGTCCAACGATGCGTGAGCACCAGTGCTCGGCGGACCGGTCGCCGGCGCCACCAGCCGACCCGCCTGCGCGCGCCGGCCACGTCGGTGCGGCTCATGACACTCCTCCCGAGCAGATAAGGTTAGCCTTACTTAACTAACCGGAGCTCAGGTCTCGCGTCAACCCGTCAGCGGGCTGCTGGCAACGTGATCGGCGGCACACCGCCCGCTTCGATCGCGGACTCGGCCCAGCACGGACCGCAGATAATCCTCAACCTCGGCAACGGAACCCGGGCTCGCACCCAACCCCACATATCCGTCCGGCCGAACCAGGACGACGGTCTCGTCGGCAATGCCGTAGGCCCAGTACGCATACCCGTCAACATCCACCACCGCGTGCTCGTCCACGGCCACATCAGGCCGAACAACCCGATACGCCCGCACCTCGGTACTCCCCACCTTCGCAACCAACCCGTCGGCGTCAGTACCGAAGCACAACAAAGTCCACTGTGGACCCGCGAACAGTTCGAAGAGCCGAACCGGCCGACCGCTCGCATTCCGACACGGGGCATCCGGAGCCCGATCCCCCGCCCGCACCCGGCCGGGCGCGGCGCGCAGTTCGGCCGACAGCGGCCCGCCGCGATAGTTGAGCCCGAGCTGATAGACCTCGACGCCACGGCGCAGCGCGTCCTCGTCGCCCCGCTGATGCTTGGCGAGGAGCTTGGCGCTCACCGCGAGCGCCGCCTCGGCCGCGGGCCGACGCTCGGCCTGGTAGGTGTCCAACAGCGTGGCCGGTGCGCCGCCGAGCACGGCGGCGAGCTTCCAACCCAACCCGTAGGCGTCCTGAATCCCGGTGTTCATGCCCTGGCCGCCGGTGGGGTGAGTGAGGTGCGCGGCATCGCCGGCCAGGAAGACCCGGCCGACCCGGTAGGCGTCGGCGAGACGCTTGTTGGCGCGCCAGACCGTGCTCCAGGTCAGCTCGCGCAGGTGGAAGTCGGTGCGCCCGGACGCGGTGGCCAGAATCCGCCGCAGGTAGTCCAGCGTCGACTCGACCGCGTCGCCAGTTCCGTCCGCCGCCTCGGCATCTTGAGGCTCGGCATCTTGAGGCTCGGCATCCTGTGGCTGGGTGTCCGGCGGCTGGGTGTCCGGCGGGGGCGCGGTCACTGTGAACAGGTCCGACCCGGACAACGGCACCGCGCCGACCCCGACCCCGGCACCGGCACCGGCCGGAAGCATCCAGACCTGCCCGTGATCGCGATCCAGCCCATCGATCCGAACGTCCGCGAACAACGCACGCGTGGACTCGTCCGTCTCCCCGGGGAAACCGACCCCCAGCAACCCGCGCACCACGCTGTGCCCACCATCCGCGCCGACGAGATACCGGGCCCGGGCCCGCTCGATGTCACCGTCGCGAAGCAACTCGACGGTCACGCCGTCCTCATCCTGCTCGAACCCGACCAACGCGGTGTTCAGCTCGACCTGCCCGCCGAGCCCGCCGAGCCGGTCGCGCAAGATCTCCTCGGTCCGATACTGCGGTACGAACCACACGCCCGCGTACGGCAGGTCGGGGGTCGGTGCGGTGGGTTCGGTCATCCGGCCTTCCCAGATGACCCGGTCACCGTCGTAGCCACGCATCAGGATGCCGTCGTCGCCAGACGCACGGATCTTCGCGAGAATTCCGATGTCCTCGAACACTTCCTGGGTGCGCGGCGTAAGCCCGTCGGCCCGCGAGCCACCGAAGAACTCAGCGGCCTTGTCGATGATCCGAGCGCCGATTCCCCGCCGGCCCAGCTCGACCGCCAGCACCAAGCCGGTCGGTCCGCCGCCCGCGATCAGCACGTCGACGTCAAATCTCCGGTTCATTCATGCTCCCCTGTTCGTACCTCGTACGCGCTGTTCGTACGGGGTACGTTTAACGTTAGCGGTACGGTGTACGGATGGCAAGCACGTCCGACCGCTCTCCCATCTGGGCCCACCCCGAGCCCGGCAGCCGCCGGCCGCGCTTCACCCGTGAACAGATCGCCGCGACCGCCCTGACCATTGCCGACATCGAGGGCTTCGAGGCGGTGTCGATGCGCCGGATCGCGACCGAACTGGGCGCCGGGACGATGACGCTGTACCACTACGTGCGAACCAAGGACGACCTGATCGCGCTGATGGACAACGCGGTCATGGCCGAGGTCCTCTTCGCCGACGATGAGCTGCCCATCGAGTGGCGGGCCGGCCTGACCGCGATAGCCCGGCGGACCCGCGAGGTCCAACTCCGCCACGCCTGGGCGCAACACGCCCTGCAGAACGCGGCGGCCGGGCCGAGCGCCATCCGCCACGTCGAGCAGTCCCTGTCCGTGCTCAGCAGGACCAGCCTGGACACCCTGCAGAAGTTCGCCGTGATCGGCATGGTGGACGACTACGTGAGCGGAAATGTGTTGCGTGCGAACGAGATCCGCAACGAGCCGGGTGGCGCAGCGGCGAACGAGCCAATAATGCGGTTCGTCAACGCCCAGTTGGAGAGTGGTCGTTACCCGCATACCGAGGCAGCGTTCACCGGGGCGGACTCGCGGGAGATGTGGTCGAAGATCGCCGAGTCGGCGGCTGGCGGGGAGCAGTTCGAGATCGGGCTGGCGGCCTTGCTCAACGGTGCTGCGGATTACTACGGGCTATCGGATTAGCGGAGGTGGCGGCGGGTCGGGGCGGCGGTGGGGCTGGGCGGCCGTGGGGCTGGGCGGCGGTGGGGCACACGAGGGGTCGCTTCGCTCCTGGCCCTCCCGCGTCGCTGGCGCGACAGGGCCGGCGCGACAGGCTTAATCGAGGGTTCCCTTAAGGAACTTTAGCCGCTAGGGTGTTGGAATCTTCAGAGGACGATGGAAGGGGAATCCCGGATGCTCGAGCCTGACGTACGCCGCGCTCTCGACGGCACCTCGCTGGCACACCTGGCGACCGTGCTGCCCGACGGTTCGCCGCACACCGTTCCGCTCTGGATCGGAACCCACGGCGATCGCATCGTCTTCTTCACCGGACCGAACTCGCGCAAGGCCCGCAACCTTCGCCGCGACCCCCGAGTCGCGCTGTCGTTGACGTCGGCGGACAACCCTTACGAACCGGTCATCGTGCGCGGCCGCGTCATCGAATGGCTCGAAGGCGATGAGGCCTGGGCGATCATCGACCGGGTGGCCACCAAGTACACCGGTCAGCCGTACTCGCGAGACGAAGAGCGCGTCATCGCGGTGATCGAACCCGAGCGGCAGACGGTGGGCCTCGGATGAGCGGCGGCAGCACGGGCGTCGTGCGGCGATTCGATCATGTCGGCCTCGTCGTTGACGATCTGGAGCTCGTGACGGAGTTCTTCGTCGGCCTCGGCTTCGAGCGCACCGCTCCGATGCGAATCGAGGACAAGTGGGTGGACCGGGTCGTCGGGCTTGATGACGTGCAGCTGGAAATGGTGAGCGTGAACGCACCGGACGGCAGCGGCCGGATCGAGCTGACCAAATTCCATCAGCCGGTCGACCCCGCAGCCGCCCAGAGTCCGTTGCCCAACCGACTGGGGTTCCGGCACATCGCCTACGTCGTCGACGATATTGACCGGGTCGTCGAGCGACTGCGGGGCAAGGGGCTGGACACAGTCGGCGACATCGTCAACTACGAGGGCATCTTTCGTCTCTGCTATGTCGGCGGGCCGGAGGGACTCATCGTGGAGCTTGCTGAGGAGATCGGCGGGCGGTAGTGATCAAGGCCGGCTGGCCCCGGTGCTCGGTGGTCGGTGCGGTGGGAGTGGTTGGGCGGTGGGAGTGGTTGGGCGGTGGGGAGTGCGGTTCTTGTGGCCGCACTCCCCGGTAGGTCCTGGTCGCTTCGCTCTGCCGGTGGATGGGGCCGCTTCGCCCCTGCCCTCCCGCGTCGCTGGCGCGACAGGGCCCCACATCAGAATCCAAGCAGCCCCCGGGGACTGCCGAGGCCGGTTGGTCCGTCCCAGCCGGACTGGGCGGCGCACAGCGGGCCGGCGAAGGTCGTGGTGGACCCGGACAGCGCCGCGTTCACCGGTAGACAATCCCCACTGGCATCCCCGATGCTGGCGTTCCCGCCAGACGTGACATCGTGAAACGCGAAGCTCGGTGCCTGGTAAAGCGTGTTGGGCCCATGTACCGCACCAAGATGCCCAGCCGCAGCATAAACACCGGCGATGAATGGCGAGGCCGCGCTGGTCCCGGCCGCCACCAACCAGCCCAACTGCTCACCCGTCGCGGGCGTGTAGGTGTCATAGACGGCGACGTTGTCGGCCACCGCGGACACGTCGGTGCTCGACCGCCCGCCCGCGCAGTAACCGGACACCTTCGCCGGCTGGCCGGCAGGCGCGGAAGCCGTTGGGGTGCAACCGGAACCTGTCTGACTCCACGCCCCCTCCACGTACAATCCGGACTGCTCGACGAGTTCGGTGCCGCCGACCGAGGTCACCGTCGGCAACGCCTGCGGCCACAGGTACGCGTCACCCTGGAAGCCGCCGTCGCCGGCGGAGGCGGTGATCGCCACCCCGGGATGGTCCAGGCCGTTCGCGATGCTGCCCTGGAGCATGGCGGCATCGCCGGGAAGGCCGTAGCTCATGCTCACCGCGCTCGCCCCGTGCGCCACCGCCGTCTGCGTCGCGGTGGCGAACGCCTGGGCATAGCCGTCGAAGTTCGAAGGCTGGCCCGGCGGCGGGGTGCTGGGCACCGCCGAGTCGGGGATCTGGATCTCGGTGAGGTGGCAGGCCGGGCACGCCGCCGAGGCCATCTCCACGTCGAGCGAGGTCTCGAAGGCGATCTCCTCGTCGATCGCCTTGTCGTCCGCGCTGGTGGCCGGCGGTAAGGCCGGGCCGCCCTGGTAGTCCAACTGTTGGAAGCAACCGTTCGCGGTGGTGCACGCGGGCATGCCGTACTGCGCCCGGTACACACCCAGATCCGACTCTAGTTGCGGGTCAGCACCCACGTCGATGACGGCGATGGTGCCCGATCGGGTGCCGAGGGTGGGAATCTGGTGGGCCTTCTGCAGGTCGGTCGCGCCCCAGCCGAGCGGCCCCGAGCCGGTGACCATCGGGGCGGCCGTGCCGTTGGTGGTGGCCACCTCGACCTCGCAGCCCAGCCGCGCCAGGAGGCCGCCACAGACCGGTCGCAGTCCTGTTTGCTGTGGTGCGGCGGTGTTCTGGGCAGCCGGTGCGGCGGCGGCGACCGCCGGCGACAAGGCCGCCGCCGAGATGATGATCACCCCGGCCACCAGGGCCGAACGAGCCGAGATCATGGTGAATCCTCTCCGGACGGACGGGCGGCTCAACGACGACTCAACATGGCCAGGCCGGCGCTCGTCCGCCCGGCACAGATCGCGGCACACGCGGCGACCACGGTCTCCAACGCCACACCGAGGTTGGTGGTGTAGACATGCGCGGACAGCGCCCACGCGGACATGCCGAGGATGAAAAGCCAGAGGACGATGAGACTCACTCCCCGCGTCCTGGACTCCGGAACGACCCGCCACCATCGGTTCGGCGTGCGATCGGCTGCCATGGCTACTCCTCTGTTCGATGTCCTCGGTGCTGCCCGGCGAGTTGTCTCCCCGGGAGGCGTGTCCCGGGTCAGGTCCGGGAATTTGTTGTGTCCAGGTCATCGTGTCCGGTCGGAACAGGGCTGCGCCTCGGTCGGCAGACTGATCTTGGGGTCGTTCCCCTCGGCCATTCGGCCGAGGGGAATACCAGTCCTGAGCAGGAGGCGCGGACGCGGTTCAGCGGGCACCATCGAGATCATGAAGGTCATCACCGGGCGTTCGCCGACATCGGCCCGCAGGGGCAGCCGGTGACCGCACTGCCCAGTTGGTCCGGCCGGCGCGGCCCGCTGATCGCGGAGGTCGCGGCGCTGGCCGTGCTGGTCGTGGCGGACTCCGTGTTCATCGTGCGGGGCGATCAGTCCACCGGGGTGGTGCCGGCGATCGTCACCACGGTCGCGCCCGGCGCCGGGCCGACCGTCGCGGTGCTCGCGCTGCTGCGCAGGCGGTTCGCCGACCGGGTGCTGCTGCTGGGCTGGGCCGTGGCCGGGTTGTCGTTGCTGGGCAGTGTGATCAGCACCATCGCCAGCCGGCTGGGCGAGTCGATCCCGGTCCAGCCGGGAGCGACCGAGACGCTGGCGCTGGCCCTGCTGGTCGGCGCGGCCTGCCATCGGCTGGCGCCCCGGCCGGCCGCCGGACTGGCGGCGGCGGGCGTGCTGATCATGGTGGCCGGGCCGTTGTTGCGCTACGGGTTCGGCTCGGTGAACGCCCTGCTGGCCGTGCCGGCGGCGCTGTTGTGGGGCGGCGCGCTCGCGGTCGGGCTGCTGCTGCGCGACGCCGACGCGCGCCACCGGCTGGCGCTGGCCCAGGTGCGCGCGACCGAACGCATCCGGCTGGCCCGGGAGCTGCACGACCTGGTCGCGCACCACATCACCGGGGTGGTCGTGCGCGCCCAGGCCGCCCGGGTGATCGCCGCCCACCGGCAGCCCACCGATCCGGTCGAGTCGGCGGACATCTTCGCCGAGATCGAGCAGGCCGGGGCCGAGGCACTGGCTGCGATGCGCCGGCTGGTCGGGATGCTGCGCACCGGCCAGGAAGAGCTGGCCAGCGTGCCCGCCGGACTGGCCGAGGCGATCACCGACGCCGTCGGCGAGGACAGCGGCGCGACCGTCACCGTTGCCGAGCAGGCGACCGAGCTGGCCGTCACGCCGGAGACGGCCAGCACCGTGCACCGGCTGATCATGGAGGCGGTCACCAACTCCCGGCGGCACGCGCCGCGGGCCACCGAACTGCGGGTGGACGTGCGCGTCGACGAGCGGCCCGAGCGGCCGTGGCTGGTGGTCGAGGTGGCCAACAACGGCGTACTGCCCGGGTCGCCCACGACCCGGCCGGGCTACGGGCTGGTGGGCATGTCCGAACGGGTCACCGCCCTGGGCGGTAGGTTGCACGCCGGCGAGGAACCGGGGCAGCGCTGGCTGGTCACGGCTCAGCTGCCACTTGATCCCCGCGGTGCGGAGCAGGCCGAACCGCCCGGCGTCCCGGAGGACCCAGTATGACCATCCGTGTCCTGCTCGCTGACGATCAGGCCATGGTGCGCACGGGGTTCCGGCTCATCCTGTCCGCCGAGCCGGACCTGGAGGTGGTCGGCGAGGCCGCCGACGGCGACGAGGCCGTCCGGCTCGCCCGCGAACTGCGCCCGGACGTGACCCTGATGGACATCCGGATGCCCCGGATCGACGGGCTACAGGCCACCAAGCTGCTCGCCGGGCCCGGTGTGGCCGACCCGCTGCGGGTGGTCGTGGTGACCACGTTCGATCTGGACGAGAACGTGCACGCCGCGCTGCGCGCCGGGGCGTGCGGCTTCCTGCTCAAGGACGCCGGTCCCCGGCTGCTGATCGAGGCGGTGCACGCGGCCGCGCACGGTGAGTCGCTCGTCTCGCCGTCGGTCACCACTCGGCTGTTGGCCCATTTCACCAGCGGCGGCGGCACCCGGACCGACCGGCAGCCGACCGAATCGCTCACCGGTCGGGAGTTGGACGTGGTGCGCGGGGTCGCCCGCGGCCGGACCAATGCCGAGATCGCCGAGGAACTGGTCATCTCGCTGTCCACGGTGAAGACACATCTCGGCGCGGCGCAGCGCAAGCTGGACGCGCGCAACCGGACCGAGGTCGCCGTCTGGGCCTGGGAGAGCGGGTCAGTCGGCTGACACCCGCACCACGAGGGTGCCGGCCACCATGTCACCGACCCGCTGGTGCTGCTCGCTGACCAGCATGACGACCAGCCCGAGCAGTCCCCAGAGGAACCCGTCGACGACCAGCATCAGCGTGCGCACCACGTAGGCGCGCAACGAGGGGGCGGTGCCGTCGGTGTTGACCAGGCGCAGGCCCAGCCACTTCATCGCCGGCGTCTGGCCGTCGTGCCGATAGGGCCACCAGGTGTCCACCACCCAGGTCGCCAGGACGGTCAGCACCAGCAGTACGGACGCCACGGTGATCCCGACCGCCTCCAGCTCACCGAGGCTGCCGAGGGGAAGCCGGCTGATCAGCAGTACCGCGATCACCAGCAGGATCAACACCGGCACCACCACGATCAGCCGGTCGAGGACGAACTGGAGGCAGCGTCGGCCGACCACGCCGGTCGGCCAGATCTGGCGGTAACGGGGTGGGCTCGCGGGAGCGGGATCGGACATTGTCATGACCATGCGGATGATGCCAGCCGGACACACCGGGCAGATTTCACGGGGTCAGTTTTTTGCCCCGCGCGGCACGCTGCGCCTTGATCATCGAGAACCGCTCGGACTGTGCCTTCTTGTCGCCGAAGACGAGTTCGGAGATGGCGTCGTAGACCCGTTCGGGGTGGGGCAGGTGCTCGATCCGGTTGAACGCCTGGATCTGGCCCGCTGATTCGACCACCACGGTGCCGTAGCCCAGCAGCCGGCCGGTGGCGCTGCGCTCGTAGGTGAGGTCGGTGACCTTGCTCAGCGGCATCATGGCCACCCGCTTGGTAACCACGCCGGTCAACAGGATGAAACGCTTGTCCGTCACCACAAGTCGCTCGTCCCACCACTCGAAGAGCGTGTAAGCAAAGCGAATCATCACCAGCAGTGCGGCATACCAGAGCACGTTCTGCACGATCGCCGAGCCGGCCGGCAACAGGTAGGAGATCAGGATCGCCACCGCCAACAGCGCAGCGGCCTCGATGACGTCCCACGCCACGACCGACCAGTGGCGGCGGACCCGGATCACCCGCTGCTCGCTGGCTAACAGGTACCGGTCGTGCTCCCGTGACCCGAACATGCACAGTCCCCCTCAGGTCGGAAGTAGCCGACCGCGCTCGCGCAGGTTACCTGCCCACACCGGCTGCCGTCACTAGTCTGCCTGGTCACGACGCATATCGGGCGTCGATTCAGGACCCGGTCCCGGGTCTGAACAGCGCGGCGAGCTCGGCCGGTGGTGCCTCCGACAGCTGAGCGAACGTGCAGGACACCGGATCACGGTCCGGACGGAACCGGACCAGTCGGGCGGTGTGCCGGAATCGCCCGGACAGCAGGTGTTCGTAGCGGACCTCGGCGACCGACTCGATCCGCAGCGGCTCCCAGGACAGGTCCTTCTGCGCGTTCCATCGGCTCAGCCCGCCGGGCATCCGACCGCCCGCCTGGGCCTGGGCGTCGGCCCAGGACTGCCAGGGGTGGTCGACCAGCGCGTTCTCCCGCAACGGCGCCAGGTCCTCGACGAGCGAGGCGCGCACCGCGGCGGAGAAGCTGCTGGCGACGCCGACGTGATGCAGGGCGCCCGGCTCGTCGTAGAGGCCCAGCAGCAGCGAACCGACGCCGACACCGTCCTTGTGCCAACGGAATCCGGCGACCACACAGTCGGCGGTGCGCTCGTGCTTCACCTTCCACATCACCCGTTTGTCCTGCTGGTAGGGCAGGTCGACCGGCTTGGCCATCACCCCGTCGAAGCCGGCGCCCTCGAACCGGGTGAACCAGTCCGCCGCCTGATCCGGGTCCTCGGTCAGCGGGGTCAGGTGCACCGGACCGAAGTTGCCGTCCAGCACGCCGGCCAGCGCGGCCCGGCGGACATGGAACGGTTCGCCGGGGAGGTCGCGGTCGCCCAGCGCGAGCAGGTCGAAGGCGACGAAGCTGGCCGGGGTCTCCTCGGCCAGCTTGCGCACCCGGGACGCGGCCGGGTGCAGCCGCAACTGGAGGATGTCGAAGTCCAGGCCGCGCTCGGTGACCAGGACGATCTCGCCGTCCACCACGCACCGCGGCGGCAGCGCGGCCAACAGCCGCTCGACCAGTTCGGGGAAGTACCTGGTCAGCGGGCGGTCGTTCCGGGAGCCGAGTTCCACCTCGTCGCCGTCGCGGAACACGACGCAGCGGAACCCGTCCCACTTGGGCTCGTAGCTCAGCCCCGGCTGTCGGGGCACCTCGTGCACCGCCTTGGCCAGCATCGGCCGGACCGGAGGCATCACTGGGAGGTCCACCGCCCGACTGTAGGCCGACGATGGGCCGAAAGCCCGCCGAATCCGCTCAGGCGATCGCGTTCACGCCGGTCAGCGCGCGGCCGATGAGCAGCCGCTGGATCTGGCTGGTGCCCTCGTAGAGGGTCATCACCCGGGCGTCACGCAGGTACTTGCCGACCGGGTACTCGTCGATGTAGCCGTAACCGCCGAACACCTGCAACGCGTTGTTGGCCGCGCGCACCGCCGCCTCGCTCGCGTGCAGCTTGGCCATCGAGGACTCGGTGGCGAAGGGCAGGCCGCGGTCGATCAGGTCGGCCACCCGCCAGACCAGTAGCCGGGACGTGTCCACGTCCAGCGCGATGCTCGCGAGCAGGTCCTGCACCAGTTGGTGGGCGGCGATCGGCTTGCCGAACTGGGTGCGTTCGGTGGCGTAGCCGACGGCCGCGGTCAGGCACGCCTGCGCGATGCCGACGCACCCGGCGGCGACCGACATCCGGCCCTTGGCCAGCGCGGACATCGCCACCGAGAAGCCCTTGCCCAGCTCACCGAGCCGGGCCGAGTCGGGCACCCGGACCTGGTCGAGGTGCAGCTCCGCGGTGGCCTGGCCGCGCAGGCCCAGCTTGCCGTGGATGGTCGTCGCGGTGAAGCCGGGCGTGTCGGTGGGCACCAGGAACGCGGTGACGCCCTGGTGGCCGTCGCCACCGGTCCGGGCGAACACGAGCGCGACCTGTGCCCAGGTGCCGTTGGTGATGAAGATCTTGCTCCCGCCGAGCAGCCAGTCGTCGCCGTCGCGGACCGCTCTGGTGGCCAGGTTCGCCGCGTCCGAACCAGTATCCGGTTCGGTCAACGCGAAGCAGCCGAGTGCCTCGCCGCTGGTGAGCCGGGGCAGCCAGGACTGCTTCTGCTCCTCGGTACCGTAGGAGTTGATCGACTTGCCGACCAGGCCGAGGGACACCGACACGATCCCCCGCACGGCCGAGTCACCGCGTCCCAGTTCCTCCAGGACCAGACAGTAGGCCAGGTGATCACCGGCCGAACCGCCGTACTCCTCCGGAATGGTCAGGCCGAGGAAACCCAGGTCGCCCAACTGCTTGACGATCGCCCGGTCCACCGACTCGGCACGGTCCCACTCGGCCGCGTTCGGCACGATTTCCCGGTCCACGAACTGGGCGGCGACTTCCCGAACGGCGTTCTGCTCCTCGGACAGTTCCAGGTTCATGTCGGCATGCTAACCGCGCAGCACGGCGGCGCCCCGGACCCGGCCGCCGGCCAGGTCGGCGAGAGCCTTGTCGGCGTGGTCGAGCGGGTAGCGCACGGTGCTCACCCGCAACGGGTGCTTGCCGGCGAACGCGAGGAACTCCCGGCCGTCGGCCCGGGTGTTGGACGCGACGCTGCGTACCTGTCGTTCCTGGAACAGGTGCCGCTGGTAGTTCAGCGCCGGGATGTCGGAGAGGTGGATGCCGGCGATCGCCAGGGTGCCGCCCCGGTCCAGCGCGGTGAGCGCGGGCAGCACCAGGTCACCGACCGGGGCGAACAGGATTGCCGAGTCGAGTTGGTCGGGCGGCGGTTCGTCGTCGGCCACCGCCGAGGCCGCGCCGAGGTCCAACGCGAGTGCACGGGCGGCCGCGCTGCGGGTGATCACGTGCACCGTCGCTCCCCCGGCGATGGCGACCTGCGCGGTCAGGTGCGCGCTGCCACCGAAGCCGTAGATGCCCAGCCGGCCGCCGGGCGGCAGGTCCGCGCGCAGCAAGGCCCGGTAGCCGATGATGCCCGCGCACAGCAGCGGCGCGAGTTCCTCGTCGGTGTAGCCGTCGGGCAGCGCGTACGCGTAGTCGGCCGGTACCACCGCGAACTCGGTGAAGCCGCCGTGCGCGTCCCAGCCGGTGTAGAGCGAGTTCGGGCAGAGGTTCTCCGCGCCCCGGCGGCAGTACCGGCAGCTGCCACACGTCGATCGCAGCCAGGCGATGCCGACCCGGTCACCGACCACGTGCGGGCCGACCGTGCGCTCACCGACCGCGACCACCTCGCCGACCACCTCGTGGCCGGGCACGACCCCGGGCAGGTGGGCCGGTAGGTCGCCCTCGGCCACGTGCAGATCGGTCCGGCAGACACCGCAGACGAGCACGCGGACCAACAACTCGCCCGGCGCGGGCTCGGGCACCGGGATGAGCCGTTCGCGCAACGGCCGCCCGGTGATCGGTCCCGGCCGCTCCACCCGCCACGCGCGCATCGCCTTGGCCCATGTGGTCATGTCCGACCTCCCTTCGGCTGGCCATCATGCTGCCGCACCCCGCGGTTACCGGCACGTTCGTCGTTATCCGATGTCTGCTCACCGATCGGCACGCGTCAATTCGATATCTTCGGCTTTCCCACCGGGCGATCAGTCATACCATGCCAACGAGTGCGAATAGCAACACGGATTTAATCCGGCCGATTGATCCAACGGGATTAGTCGAGGGTAATCCAAGTGGCCGCCGCACACCGGGAGGGATACGTATGCGACAGAACTTTCCCAGCCTGAAAGGGAAGAAGATCCGCCAATTTCCACACGTTCCCCCCGCCGAAATCTGTGAATTATCGATGCACGCGCCGATGCACGGCAACAATCGAATACCCGCGTACCGTCGGTCGACCGCGCCCGATACTCGGCGCGCCGAGTGTCGGGCGCCGGCAATGATCGCCCGAATCCGTCCGGTCGTCGGGGTGCTCGTCGCATTGCTGTGTTGGGAGGCGCTGAGCCGGTCCGGTCTGCCGGTCGCGCGGACCCTGCCGCCGCCGTCGGTCGTGCTGGTCGCGCTGGTGCACCTTCTCGGTGAGCGGGCCTTCCTCGCCGGCACGGCGTCCACCGCGCTGTGCTGGCTGATCGCGGTGGTCCTGGCCGGCGTGCTCGGCGGACTGCTCGGCCTGGCGCTGGGCAGCACGCCACGACTGCGCGCGGCGAGCACCTTCGTGGTCGAGTTCGTCCGGCCGCTGCCCGCTGTCGCGCTGATCCCGCTGATGATCTCGGTACTCAGCGCCGACGCGCGGGCCGCGATCGCCCTGGCCACCTTCGCCGCGATCTGGCCGGTGCTGTTCGCCACGCTGCACGCGCTGGGTGAGGTCGACCCGAGTCTGCTCGTCACCGCCCGGACCTTCCGGGTGCCGCGCTGGCGCACGATCGGCTGGGTGATCGTGCCGGCGACGCTGCCGACGGTGCTCAGCGGCATTCGACTGGCCGCCACGATCGCGCTGATCTCCTTGCTCAGCACGGAGTTCCTCACTGGCGGGCCGAACGGGCTCGGCCAGTTCATCGACCAGTCGCACCGATCGGATCTGGTGCTGGCCGGCGTCGTCGTGGCCGGATTGCTCGGACTGCTGGCGGACACGCTGATCATCGTGGTGCAGCGGCGATGTCTGCCCTGGGCGGCGAGGGAGGCAGGGGCATGACGACGGGTGTGCGGCGGTGGTGGCTCTTCCTGGGCTGCCTGATCGCCTGGCAGTGGGCCACCTCGGCGGCACACGACAAGTACTTCCCCACCCCGGCCGTCATCCTCCGGCAGGCCGGCCACCTGTGGCTCTCCGGGCCGGGCAGCCGACTGCTGCTCAGCAACCAGGTCTTCGCCGACATCCTGCCCAGCCTCGGCCGAGTGCTGCTGGGCTGGGCGGTGGCCGCGGTGCTCGGCGTGGCGATCGGGCTGGTCGTTGGCCGCTCGCCGGTGCTCGACGACTACTGCCGGGGCGTGTTCGCGTTCGCCCGCGCGGTGCCGCCGGCCGTCCTGGTGCCGGTGTTCCTGGTGGTGTTGCGGGTCGGCTCGGGAATGGCGGTGACCACGATCGTTTTCGGTGCGGTGTGGCCGATTCTGCTCGACACGGCCGACGGCGCGCGGTCGATCGACCCGCTGACGACGGACGTGGTCCGGTTGTTCCGCACCCCTTGGTACCAAAGGATTGTCCGCGTGATCGTGCCGGCTGCCGGGCCGAAGATCTTCGCCGGGTTGCGGGTGGGCCTGTCCATCGCCTTCATCCTGATGATCGTCGCCGAGATGCTCGGCGGCACCAGTGGCATCGGCCACCAACTCGCCGCTGACGCCGATCTGCCGAGCAGGTGGGCCTGGATCGTGCTGGTCGGTGTGCTGGCCTACCTGGTCACCGGGGCGCTGGCGCTGGTGGAGCACCGGGTGCTGCGCTGGCATCGGGCGGTGCCCGAGTCGGCGGAGCAGCCGTCCGTCCTTACCTGACCCGAACACAACGCTGGCGCTCCGCTCACCTCGCGCTGCCAGTCTCCTCGGTGTCGCGGCGCCCGCCCGGGGACCGCGAGGTGAGGAGGATTTCCCATGCGTACCAGGCAGTGGACCCGCCGGGCCCTGGTCACCGGCTGTGTGGCCGGGGTCGGCCTGACCCTGGTCGGCGTGGGCACGGCGAGTGCCCAGGGCGGTTCGAGCGCGACGCCGGCCCCGATCACCATCAGTTCCGCGCAGGTCGAGCAGTTGTGCCAGCAGCGCGTGCCCACGCTGAAGTCCGAGGTCAGCCAGTTGATCACCCGGATCGACGCCGGTCCGAGCACGGTCGGCTCGACCCAGTGGCTGGACGCGCAGGAACAGCAGGCCACGGCCAACGGTCACCAGGCCCGTGCCGATCTGCTGGCCAACCGCGAGCAGCGGCGGGCCGGCGTGCTGACCGCGTTGCAGGACGTGCAGACCAAGCTCGGCGACTTCACCACCGCACACTGCGGCTACCTGGGAAGTGGCCAGTGAGCCGGCTGCGCCGCGGCGCGGTGCTCGCCGGGTTCGCCGCGATGGTGCTCGGCGGCTGCGTCGGCTGCCGGGGCGGCCTCGCGTCGGGTTCGACACCGGCCCAACAGGTTCCGCCGCCGGCGACCACCGCGACCGATGGGTCGGCGGCCCAGCTGAACTCACAGCTGGACGGCCTCCAGTCCACGCTGGACAGCGTTCAGGCGCAGGTCAACGCCGACTCAAGCCCCTGAGCCATCCCCTACGATGGGCGGCCGGACGTTTCCGCGCGGGAGGCAGGGCGGCTATGCAGGCGGGCCACGGGCTGGTGCTGGTCGCCGAGGACGAACACTCGATCGCCGAGCTGATCGGCCTCTACCTGCGGCGGGACGGCTTCGGCGTGCACGTCGAAGGCAGCGGTTCGGCCGCGCTCGCGGCGATCCGCAGGCTGCGTCCGGTCGCTGTGGTGCTCGATGTCGGCCTGCCCGGCATGGACGGCATCGAGGTCTGCCGGACGCTGCGCGCCGAAGGTGACTGGACTCCGGTCCTGTTCGTCACCGCCCGGGACGACGAGGTGGACCGGGTGCTGGGTCTGGAGATGGGCGCCGACGACTACGTGACGAAGCCGTTCAGCCCGCGCGAGCTGGCGGCCCGGGTACGCACCGTGCTGCGCCGGGCGGCCGGCAACCCGGCGGCCAGTCAGGAGCACGCCGTCGGCGCGGTCCGCATCGACCTGGGCCGGCGGCGGGTCTGGGCCGGCGTGCGGGAGATCGCCCTCACCGTCACCGAGTTCGACCTGCTCGCCCAACTCGCCGGCGCGCCGGGTCGGGTGTTCACCCGCGAGCAGTTGCTCAGCTCGGTGTGGGGCTACGCGGCCGCGGCCGGCACCCGCACGGTCGACGTGCACATCGCCCAACTGCGCGCCAAGCTCGGGCCGCACAGCCCGATCCGCACCGTGCGCGGGGTCGGTTACTCGGCGGAGGCCCGGTGAATCCGGGCGCGGAGACGGCGCTGTTGCCGATCGGCGGGCGGCCGCAGCGCACCAGCCTGGCCGTGCGGATCACCGCGCTGTGCCTGTGCGTGGCCGGGGTCGCGGTGGTGGTCGCCGGTCTGGTGTCCATCCGGCTGGCCGGCTCGGTCGCCGATCAGGTCAGCCGGACCACCCTGGCCGACCAGGCGGACGTGCTGGCCACCCAGTTGGACAGCACCGGCCTTGGCTCCCGGATCGGGCTGCTGCGGATCGCCGACGTGCTGCGCGGCGAGAGCATCGCGGTGGTCGAACTGCCGGCCGCCGGCTCACCGGCCAGCACCGACGCGGACGCGCTGGCCGCACTGCGGGCCAGTGGGGTCACCGGGCCGCCGGCCGCCCCCGTGTCGGCGACCGTCACGCTGGCCGGACAGACCGTGCTGGTGGAGGCGCGGGCGACCACCAGCGGCGGGTTCGCGCTGGTGCAGCGGGCCGGCACGGGGGTCGACGTGGCCCAGCTGATCCGGCGCAACATCCTGCTCGCGCTGGGCGTCGGACTGCTCGTCGCGGCCGTCGCCGGGCTGCTGCTCGCCCGGCTGCTGTCCCGGCCGCTGCGCCGGACCGCCCAGGTGGCGCGAACGATGAGCACCGGGCGCCGCGACCTGCGGGCGCCGGTGGAGGGGCCCAGCGAGGTGGCTGAGGTCGCCGAGGCGGTCAACCGGCTGGCCGAGGCCCTGGGCCACAGTGAGGCCCGGCAGAAGGAGTTCCTGCTGTCCGTCTCGCACGAGCTGCGGACCCCGCTCACCGCGGTCAGCGGGTTCGCCGAGTCGCTCGCCGACGGCGTGGTGACCGGCCCGGACGTGCCCCGGGTCGGCGCGCTGGTGCTGGATGAGTCACACCGGCTGGACCGGCTCGTCCGTGACCTGCTCGACCTGGCCCGGCTCGGGGCGGTGGACTTCACCCTGGATGTGGCGCCGGTCGAGCTGGGCGCGCTGGTCGCAGCGACCGCCGAGGTGTGGCACGCGCGCTGCGCGGCCCGGCGGGTCCGGTTCTCGGTCGAGACCCCGGGGCAACCGGTCTGGGTGCGGGCCGATCCGCGCCGGCTGCGTCAGGTGCTGGACGGGCTGACCGAGAACGCGCTGCGGATCACCCCGGCGGGCCGGCCGATCGTGCTGTCGCTGCACGCGGTTGCGGGCCGGGCGGTGCTGCGGGTGCGCGACGGCGGACCCGGCCTCGCCGAGGGTGACTACCAGGTGGCGTTCCAGCGTGGTGTGCTGCACGGGCGCTACCAGCAGCACCGACCGGTCGGCACCGGCATCGGGCTGGCGCTCGCGCACGGCCTGGTGACCAGGATGGGCGGCACCATCCAGGCCGGCCCGGCGGCCGAGGGCGGGGCCTGTTTCAGCATCACCCTGGGCACCGCGAGCTGACCCGGCGAAGTGGCTGATCCGGTTGAGATCATCACCTGCACCTGCTGGCCGGATGTCCGAGGCCGTACCGTACAAAGGTGAGTTCGGACGACCCAGTGATCGACAGCCTGCGCGCCGCGGTCGAAGCGCGGCCGGAGGACGTGCCGCTGCGGCTGCATCTTGCCCAGTTGTTGCTGGACACCGGCGCGACCGACGAGGCGGTGGCACAGGTGGCCGCCGCCCTGCAACGCGAGCCGACGTCGCCAAGGGCACGAGAGCTGATGGCCCGCGCGGTCGGTGGCCCGCCACCGGTCCAGCCCGCCACGCCGGTACAGCCCGGTCAACCGGTCCAGCAGGCACACCCGGTGCCACCGGACAAATCCGGCGAACCGATGGCGGCCGAAGGGTTCGACTGGCGGCACGCCGAAGCGCAGCTCTCGGACGTGGTGGCGCCCAAGTTCGTCGACGCCGAGGCCGAGTCGGTGCTCGACGACCCGGGCACGCAGCCGGCCTTCGAGGTGCAGGCCGCCGGGATCGGGCTGGCCGACGTCGGTGGCATGACCGAGGTGAAGAAGCGGCTGGAGGTCGCCTTCCTGGCGCCGATGCGCAACCCGCAGCTGCGCGAGCTCTACGGCAAGAGCCTGCGCGGCGGCCTGCTGCTCTACGGTCCGCCCGGCTGCGGCAAGACGTTCATCGCCAGGGCGGTCGCCGGCGAACTGGGTGCGCAGTTCCTCTCGGTGGGCCTCAACGACGTGCTGGACATGTGGATCGGCAGCTCCGAACGCAACCTGCACGAGGTGTTCGCCACCGCTCGGCGGGCCGCGCCGTGTGTGCTGTTCCTGGACGAGATCGACGCGCTCGGCCACAAGCGCAGCCAACTGCGCAACAGCGCGATGCGCGGCACGGTCAACCAGCTGCTCACCGAACTGGACGGGGTCCAGCAGTCCGGCGACGGCGTGTTCGTGCTCGCCGCCACCAACCACCCGTGGGACGTCGACAGCGCGCTGCGCCGGCCGGGCCGGTTCGACCGCACCCTGCTCGTGCTGCCACCCGACGAACCGGCCAGGGCGGCGATCCTGCAGTACCACCTGCGCAACCGGCCGATCGCCGGAATCGACACCCGCGCGCTGGCCAAGCGCACCCACGGGTTCTCCGGTGCCGACCTCGCGCATCTGTGCGAGACGGCCACCGAGCGCGCACTGATGGACTCAGTGACCTCCGGCACACCGCGAATGATCGGTATGGACGACCTGCTCGGCTCGCTCGGCGAGATCAAGCCGTCCATCGGCGCCTGGCTCAACACCGCCCGCAACGTGGTCGAGTTCGGCAACGCCGACGGCAGCTACGACGACCTGCGGGCCTACCTGAAACGGGAGCGGCTGCTGTGACCTCGGCCGGGCAACCGATGGACCGGGCCCGTCAGCTGCTCGCGGTCGGCCGGCCGCAGGACGCGATCGGGGTGCTCGGCGAGCACCTGGCCGAGCACCCGACCGACCCGGCCGCGCTGAGCCTGCTGAGCTGGGCGCACCTGCGCTGCGGCGAACCGGAGGACGCGCTGCGCGCGGCGGACCGGGCGCTGATGGCCGATCCGGAGCACCACTCGGGTTGGCAGCACCGCAGCAACGCACTGCGCGAACTGGGCCGGCACCCCGAGGCGGTGCTCGCCGCCGAGCAGTGCGTGCGGCTCGCACCCAACCTGTGGACCGGCCACTACACACTCGGCCTCGCCGTGCGTAACGTGCCGGCCCGCAAGGCCGAACTGCGCGACGCCGCACTGCGGGCGGCATCGCTGGCACCGGAGAACGCGGACACGCACGTGCTGCTGGGCATCGCGCACGCCGACGCGGGCGAGGTGAACCTGGCCGAACACGCCTACAAACGCGCGCTGTCACTGGACCCCGACCACGCCCACGCCCGGTCCAACCTGTCGGTGCTGGCACTGCGCGGCGGGCGGTTCGGCGACGCGATGCGCGGCTTCCGCGCGGCGGCCGGCCGCAAGCCGCAGGAGACGTTGTTCCACCGCAACATGGCCGCGGTCGCGGTCAGCTCACTGGTGAAGTACGGCTACCTGCTGGCCGCGATCACCGTACTGCTGGCCGGACTGCTGGTCGGCGCGTTCACCCCGATCATGTCCCAAGTGGACGGTTCGGATGCCGTGCTGACCACACCGCCGAGCTACAGCACCGGTCAGGACGGGGTGAACCTGCCGCAGCAGACGCAGCCGCCGCCGGTCGACCCGGACCTCTCCGACGGGACGCAGGACGACGTCACGCCGATCAGCTGGCCGCCCCGGTTGGGTGCGCTGGCGGTGATCCTGGTGGCGTGGGTGATCCTGCTGTGGTCCCGACTGCGCATGCTGTCGCCCTATCTGCGCCGGCACGCGCGCGAGGTGTTCGGCTCGATGCTGCACACCGGCCGGTTCATCCCGTTGTTCATCGGCTTCGTGATCAGCCAGCTGTGTCTGTTGGTGCTGTTGCTGGTGCCGGCGATCTCGGAGTCGATCGCGGAGCCCTTGATGGCGCTGGGAACGGTGTCGCTGCTGGCCGGCAGTGTGCTGGCCCGGATGTTCGGGCGACGCACCGGCCCGACGCGTTCCTGACCGCTCAACTCCCCAGGAACGCGTCGACCTCGGCGGCGCTCGGCGCGCACGCCGAGCCCTGTCGGGTCACCGTGATCGCCGCCGCCGCGTTCGCCCGCGCCGCCGCGGCTTCCGGTGCCAGACCCGCCACGAGCGCCGCGACGAACGCCCCCACGTGCGCGTCGCCGGCCCCGTTGGTGTCCACCACCGACACCGGATAACCCGGGATCTGCCGGACACCGCTCGCGGTCGCCAGCACGCACCCGGCCGGACCGGTGCGCACCAGCACGCCCGCTCGCCCCGTCCGGTCCACCAGCTGCCGTGCCGCGACCACCGGGTCGGCTGCGCCGGTCTGCCGGGCGGCTTCGCGCTCGTTGCAGCTCCACCAGTCGGCTCGCCGCTGGACAGTGGCCAGGATCGGCGCCGGGATCTCCGCGACCAACGGCCCCGGGTCGACGATCACCTGATTGTCCAGTGTGGACAACCACTCGGTGACGGCCGGACCGTTCACCGGCAGCGCCAGCCCGTAGCCGGAGACATAAACCACGTCGTCCGGCAGCAGCGCCAACCGCTCCAGTTCAACGGCACCGAGGCGTCCTTCGGCGCCGAACGTGGTGGCGAACGTCCGCTCCCCCGCCGAATCGACCAGGGCGACGGTGAAACCCGTGTCACCGCCCCGAGATCTCGGTTGCAACACCTCGATGTCCTCGGCCGCCAGCCGACTTCTGACCAGGTCGCCGAGCGGGCCGGTGCCGTGCATCCCGGCGTAGGCCGCGGCCAGCCCCTGCCGACGCGCGCCGACCAGCACGTTCAGGCCGCCGCCGACCTCCGTGCGACTCTCGGTGGCCAACACGTCCCCACCCGGTTCGGGCAGCTGCGGCACGTACATCACGATGTCCACCACGACCTGTCCGACGTGCACCAGCCGGCTCATCCGCGCAGCGCCAACAGCCCGGTGGTCAACTCCGCCAGCGGCAGCTTGTTGACCTCGTGGATGGTCCGCACCGTGGCCGCGGGCCACGCGCCGGCACCGTGGCAGGCACCCGCGATCGCGCCGACGATGGCCGCGATGGTGTCGCAGTCGCCACCGAGCGACGCGGCCAGCAGACACGCCTGCCACGGATCGGTCGGAAACACAGCCAGCACGGCGAACGCGGCCGGCACCGACTCCTGGGTGGCCACGCTCGTGCCGACCAGCCGATAGATCCGCTCCGCCGCGTCCGCCGGATCGAGCCCGGTGACCAGGTCCCGGGCCCAACGCAGCCGCGCCGACACGTCACCGGCGGCGATCCAGTTACCCCGGGTCGCACCGATGCTGGCAGCTTCGGCAGCCGCGTCGGTCGCCGCGCGCACGTCGGCACCGGCGACCCCCGCGCTCACCGCGGCAGCGACCGCGGCCGCGCCGGCCAACGCGACGCCGGTGTTGTGGGTGACCCAACTCGCCTCGAACACCCGGTCCACCAACAGAGTCGGGTCGGTGCCGTCAGTGGCGATGCCGACCGGCGTGATCCGCATGGCCGCGCCGTTCGTCGTGCCGTACCGGCCGGCCTGTTCGATCGGCTCACCGGCGGCCACCGCGGCGACCGCGGCCCGGGTCGACGGGCCGAGCAGATCCAGCGACCCGCGGCGCCGCATGTCCTGCTCCCAGGCCAACAACTCGTCGGCAAGCCGTCTCGGCTCGATCCGACCGCCGCCGCTGATCAACAGCCGGGCGAGCAACACGGCTTGCTCGGTGTCATCGGTGACCGAACCGGCGGCCATGCCCGGTGCGATCGGCTGGTCGTCCGGTCCGGGCTCGAACCCGGTCAGCAAGCCGTAGCGGGCCTGAATCCGCTCACGACAGAACGACTGGGTGGGCATCCCGAGCGCGTCCCCGATGGCCAGCCCGGTGAACGCGGCCAACGCGCGCTCCCGCACAGCCGTCATTCGTGCTCCCCAGGGGTGGCGCCGAAGCTGAGATGCAGCCGGAACCGGTCGGGGTCCAGCAGGCTTTCCACGTGCTCGACGAACTGACCGGCGTGGTCGCGACTCAGCCGCCGGGTGCGCAGGAACGGCTCACCGGGCGCCCGCCCGAGCAGTTCGGCCTCGGCGTCGGTCAGCCGAACCAACTCCACCCACTCCTCCCCGTTCTCCGGCACCAACCCGACCGCGCGCAGCACGTCGTAGAGCGACTGCCGCAGCCCGCGCTCGGGCAACGTGCGCAACTCGCCGACCGCCGGCAGTCGGCTGCGCTCGACCGAGATCACCGAACCGTCCACAACGGACCGTATCCGATCAACCGCGAGGAACTCGGCGGAGGGAACACCGCACCGCTGAGCGAGTTCCGGCTCACAGACCAGTTCAAGCCGGGCCACTGTCGTCGTGGTGGACACGCCCTGTTCGGCGAGTGCCCTGGTCCAGCCGATCCGATCGTCCAGCGGCCGGTCGTCGAAGGTGACGAACGAACCCTTGCCCGACCGGGTGGCGATCAGCCCGCGGTCGCCCAACTCGGCGAGCGCCTGCCGGACGGTGTTCCGGCTGACGTCGAACCGGGTGGCCAACTCGTGCTCGCCGGGCAGCTGTGCGCCCCGGGGCAGCCGGCCGCCGCGGATGTCGCGGGCGAGTTCCGCCACGATCCGCTCGTACTTCAACCGTGGCAACTTCACCGCGCCGCCAACACCTGGACCACGTCGACGACCTCGATCAACGGCGCGTAACCCCGGGCAATGTCCAACGCGCGCTGGTGGGCGGCGTCATCGATGCCGGCGCACGCATCGGCGACCAGCCAGACGACAACCCCGGCATCGGCCGCGGCCAGCGCGGTGGACAGCACACAGCAGTCGGTCGCCACCCCGGCCAACACCAGCCGATCCGCGCCGGCCATCCGCGCGGCGAGTTCCGGGCCCCACTTGCCGAAGGTGGTCGCGTCCACCGTCGGCCCGGCCCCGTCGGCGAACTCGTCCACCAGTTGGTAGATCTCCGCGTCCGCCGGCTGTTCGGCGAACGGCCAGCGGTCGTAGTACCGCCGCCACGCCCCGGTCGGCTTGTCCGGCGCGAGAAACCGGGTGAACGTCACCTGCGGACTGAGCGCGTCGACCAGGGTCCTGATCGGCGGCACCACCTCAGCGAACCGCGGTGTCCACCAGTCGCCGGCCGGGTCGCCGAACACCTTCTGCATGTCGACCACGGCCAGGTGCGAACCGCTCACGCCACCGCGCCTTCCACCTCAGCCGGCTCGGCCGCTTCCTCGGCACGAATCCGGGACCGACCTACGCTGATCGTGACCACGAACCCGATGGCCAGCGCGACCAGCACACCGAGGTTGGCGAACGCCCACGCGCCGGTCTTGCCACCGAGCCCGATCGGGCCGAGCAGATAGCCCTGCCAGGACAGCCAGCCGGCCGCGGTGTTGCTCACCAGGCCCCAGCCGATCGCGGTGCCGACAACCACGACGCCAACCGGAAACCAGCGGATATCCCCGTAACGGCCAGACCGACGGTAGAGGTCGGTCTCGCTGTAATCCTTACGCCGCAAGAGAATGTCGGCGAGCATGACCCCGCACCAGGCGGCGATCGGAGTGCCGAGCGTGGTCAGGAAGCCCTCGAACTGGCCGAGAAAGTTCCCGCCGAAGAAGACGACGTAGACGGTGCCGGCGACCATGATCACCCCGTCGATCAGGGCGGCGACGAACCGAGGCGCCTTCAGTCCGACACTGAGCAGCGCCAGCCCTGAGGAGTAGATGTCCAGCACCGCCCCGCCGACCAGGCCCAAGACCGCCACGATCACGAACGGCACCAGGTACCAGGTCGGCAACGCGGTGGCGAGCGCGCCGATCGGATCGGCGCCGATCGCCTTGTTCAACGAGGTGGACGACCCGGCGAGCAACAGGCCGGCGATGAGCAGCACGACCGGCGCGAGGGCGGAGCCGAACGTGGTCCAGCCGATCACCCCACGGGTGGAGGAGCTGCGCGGCAGATAGCGGGAGTAGTCGGCGGCCGCGTTCACCCAGCCGAGGCCGAAGCCGGTCAGCACGAAGACCAATGCGCCAACGACGTTCTGGGCCGAGCCGGAGGGAATCTGGCTGACCGTGTGCCAGTTGATGTTGTGCGCGACGAAGATGATGTAGACCACCGTGAGCACGGCGGTGA
Organism: Pseudonocardiaceae bacterium; assembly: GCA_036268615.1. Taxonomy (GTDB): domain Bacteria; phylum Actinomycetota; class Actinomycetes; order Mycobacteriales; family Pseudonocardiaceae; genus DATATV01. The sequence continues at coordinate 125,724 of DATATV010000134.1, read as the reverse complement.
CGACGGTGATCACCGTCTGCATGCGCATGATCAGGTCGAACCCCATCACACCGCCGACAACAGTCAGTGCCGCGACCACAATCAACGCAATGATCTTGGTGGTGGCTCCGCCACCCCAGCCCAGCTGGTTGAACACGGTCGCCGTGGCCAACGTGGCGAGCACGGTCAGCACGGTTTCCCAGCCGACAGTGAGCAGCCACGAGATCGCCGCCGGCAGCCGGTTACCCCGGATGCCGAAAGCGGCCCGCGACAGCACCATCGTCGGCGCCGAGCCGCGTTTGCCGGCGACCGCGATGAAGCCGCAGAGCAGGAAGGAGAACACGATGCCGATCACGCCGGCGATCACTGCCTGCCAGAAGGAGATGCCGAATCCGAGCACGAACGCGCCGTAGCTCAACCCGAGAATGGAGACATTCGCGCCGAACCACGGCCAGAAGAGCTGCCGCGGGGTGCCCTTGCGCTCGGCATCCCCGATCACATTGATCCCGTTGGCCTCGACGCGGAGCGCGCCCGCCTCGGTGCCCTGCTGGTTCACGGTCATCATCGACCTTCTTCTGATCCTGTCCAGACCTGTTCAGCTGTGGTCACGGTACGTCCGGGTCAGCGGCCGGTCAAGAGATCGGGGTCGCTGTCCCGACTCGACCCTGCCGGGTCAGGTCACGCCGGGTCAGACCCCAGTGGCCAGCCGTGGCGGCAGTAATCGGGGTCAGCTCACGCTGAATCAAGATCGGACCGAGCCTCCGCTGGTACAGGCCAGCATCAGCCCCACTGGTACTTGAGGAACTTCCCATCCAGGGTGACGACCACGCGCTCCCCGCTCGGGTCCTCGCGCCGGGTCACGTCCAGCTTGAAGTTGATCGCCGACATGATCCCGTCGCCGAACTGCTCGTGGATCAGCTCCTTGATGGTCGGCCCGTAGACCTGAAGCACCTCGTAGAACCGGTAGATGGTCGGGTCGGTGGACACCGCTTCGGCCAGCGCGCCACGGGTGGGCTGGAGCGTCAGCGCGACGATCTCGTCGGGCCCGAGTTCCAGCACCCCCGCCGCGGTTTCGGCCTGCTGGCGACTCATCGGATGCTGGCCGAGCAGCGCGGCGGTGGTCCAGGCGAGCGGCGCGTCCAGGGTGTCGGCCAGTTGAGCCCAGGTCAGGCCGAGCCTGGTCTTCGCGGCGAGCACCGCCTGCGCGGCTTCGTGCTTGGTCGTCATGATCGCCACCGTAGGCCAGCCGGGTTGCGGTCAGGTTGCGCCGGTTGGCGGAGCGGGAGCCGGCGCCCGGCAGATCACGCGGCCGACGACTACGTGGACAGCCGTGCGCCCTCAGTCCTCCAGGACCTCGACCACAGGAGTGTTGGCGACGACAGCTCCGCTCAGGTATCTGGATACTGTCTTCCGCAGGTGGTCCGCGTGTTGGTATATACCTTCGACATCATCAAGGAGGATGCGAGTCTCCACCTTGTTCTCGTCGAAAAGACCAATATACTTCTTCGAGCGGTTGAACCAGAGACGGGCGATCGGCTTCCGGTTGTTGTCGTCGAGCAACACACCGAAGTAACTCTTCGTGTCACGAGCCACGATTCTCGCGGCAGCCACCTCGCTACAGACAATGGCCCGCACGACCCGGTACGCCTCAATTTCCTCTTCCGTGGTTATTACGTCAACGACACGGTCTGCCGGAGCAGGCTCCGGGGCCGTTTCGATCTCGTCCTGATTCGACACGGTCTGCTCCACCGACTCGATCGCACCACCGATGACATCGCCGGCATAGGCAGGTCCGTCAAGAGCACTGTTCAGGCGATCCTTCACCTGGTCGTTCAAGAACTGGCGCGCAGCCTTGTCCACCAAAGGATAGAACTGCTCACGTACCCGCTGCGTGAAAGCCCCGTCGTACACCCTGGTCGTCAGGAACCTCACCCAGTCATCCTCAGGTTGCTTGAATTGGGTCGCAAGGATTCGCTTGAGCTGACCGATTTACTTCAACTCACCGGCCGCGCTGAGCACCGAGTCAAGATCGAATGACTCATTGGTCAGCTTGGCCAATTCCGGAAGCAGAGTCTCGTCGATATCAGAGAAGTTCAATACCAGGTAGGGCTTGGAGTCCATCTTGTTCGGAGTGTCCAGGTCGGTGTAGAACTCGTAGACCTCACCGTTGGTCAGAATGGCGATCCTGGCGTTCGTCACCGAGAAATATCGGTAGAGCTGGGAAGCGTGCCCGATACGGAGCGGGTCACCGACCTTCTTCACCTCAACGAGTATCTGAACCTGTCCGTTGTGGGCGATGGCATAATCGATCTTCTCACCCTTCTTGGTACCGTAGTCGGCAGTGAACTCGGGAATGACCTCGGTCGGATTAAAAACGTCGTAACCGAGTACCTTGATGATGAAGGGCATCACGAAAGCGTTCTTTGTCGCTTCCTCTGTCGCGATACTGGTTTTGTGCTGCCGAATCTGCATTGCCAGTTCCCGAGCACGATCCGCGATGTCCATGCCGACGCCTTCCTTGGCCGAGTGCTGCGGGTTACGTCGGCGTCGACGGTCTTGGCGTTACGGGAAGCCACATCACGGCCACGGCGGCGCCGCGTTCGTCCAGGCGAACTTCTACCCGACAACAGTGATTTCCGCCGGGCGTGTACGCAAAGCGGCGACCAGGAGAGTTCGGCCCGGGGTCGCCTCGGGAGCGAGTTCGACGGCGTCGACGGTTTGATCCGGATGCCATCCCGCTTGACGGAGTAGGTCGAGGTGGTCGGCAGCGGGCAGGATTGTTTGCCAGGGCTCGGTGTGCCCGGCTCGGCGGCGGGCGTTGGCCGCTGCGACCACCTGAGCGGAGTCGGCGCCGGCGGGGTGGGTTGCCAAGCTGACCACCAGGGTGCTGCCGGGGGCTGAGCGGACGGACAGGGCCGTGAGCAGCGTGAGGCAGGTTTGGTGGGAGAGGTAGACCAGTAGACCCTCGCAGATGTAGAGGGTCGGGTGGGTCGGCTCGTGGCCGTGAGCGGCGAGCACGGCACCGACCTGGGTGGTGCGGAAGTCGGCTGGGATCAGGGCTATGGCGCTGGTGTCGGCCTTCATCTGGCGGTAGCGCCGCTTCTTGGCGGACTGGGTCGCCGGGTGGTCCAGTTCGAAGAAGCGGACTCCGGGGGTGCGGAAGCGTAGGGCTCGGTCGTCGTAGCCGGCGCCGCAGATGACCACCTGGCGTACTCCGTCGGCCAGAGCGGCCTGGAGGTGGTCATCGATGAATCCTGTGCGGGCGACTATGCCTGGGCGCTGGTCGATCGCCGGCGTCGGGCGCATTCCGACGCACAGGCCACGCTGGGCAGCGGGATCACCGTCGGGACTGTGGGGGCGGTCCAACCCGGCCCGGATCAGGGCGACGGCCTGGCTTGTCCGGGACACGGCCTCGGTGCGCGGCCGGCGCCACCAGTTCGGCAGGGACTTCATACGCTGGAGCGTAGAGACTCGATGACACATTCGGCAAGGTAGCTGGGTTTTGCATGGACAGAAGGTACGTACTAGCGTAGGGGTTATGGCGGATGAGGACGTGCTGGTTACGGCTGCGGCGGTGCGGCGAGGGGTGACTCGGCTCGGTCGGCGGCTGCATCTGGAGCGGTCGGAGCGGTCGGAGCCACTGCTGCAACTCGGGCTGCTCGCTCATCTCAACCGGCGCGGACCGCTGACCCCGGGTGAACTCGCCGCCGTGGAGCGGGTTCAGCCGCAGTCGTTGACCCGTGCGCTGGCCAGCTTGACTGCCGACGGGTTGATCACCCGACAGGTACACCCTGAGGACGCGCGGCGCTCGTTGCTGGCCATCACCGACACCGGCCTGGAGACGCTGCGAGCCGACATGCGGCAGCGGGACGGGTGGCTGGCCGGCGTGCTGACCACGCATCTCACCTCGACCGAGCGGGGCCTGCTCCAGCTTGCCGGCGAACTGTTGGATCGGCTGGCTGAGGTGGACAGCCCAGCAGGCGGCGAAGGTTAGTTTCTGTCATATAGCGTCTGTAGCATCCGGGCACCGGAACCCGAGGAGGAGCTGTGCCCACCGCCGACGAACTGCTCAACGCCACCGCCGTGCGCGGGCTGATCACCTGCCTGTCCACCGCACTGCCCGGACAGCCCCTGAAGACGGTGCGGGCCGCGGTGAAGGAGTTCCCGGGGCTTGCCCTGCGGGAGCGTAGCGATCTGGTGCGGGACGCGCTGCTGGCGGATCTGCCGACCGATTTCGCGGAGTTCACCAAAGTGATCCAGCAGGCGCTGACGCAGCCGGGGTTCACCGGGTGGATGATCTGGCCGGTCACCTCCGCCGTTTCCGCTCGGGCGATCGAGGACGGCACCAAGCAAGCCTTCGACGACGCGCTGGGCCTGCTTGCCGAGTTGACCCCCAGGTTGACCGCGGAGTTCGGGATTCGGCCGTTGCTGGATGCTGACCTCAACCGCGCTCTGCCGATCGTGCTGACCTGGACGAAGCATCCGGACGAAAACGTCCGCCGGCTGGCCAGCGAGGGCACCCGGCCGCTGCTCCCCTGGGCTCGGCGGGTGCGGGCGATCCTGGCCGACCCCCGCTCGACGGTGCCGATTCTGGACGCGCTCTACCAGGACGAGTCGGCCTACGTCCGCCGCTCGGTGGCCAATCATCTCAACGACTTGAGTCGGGCTGATCCGGCTTTGGTCGTCGAGGTTGCCCAACGGTGGCTCGCGGACGCCCAGCCGGAGACCGGGCAGCTGGTGCGGCATGCGCTGCGGACCTTGGTCAAGAAGGGCTACCCAACTGCGTTGGCCCTACTCGGTTTCCACCCCCCGACCGGGGTGTCGGTGGCCGGACCGGAGCTGACCCTGACCACTGTGGCGGTCGGTGGGGAACTGGAGTTCAGTTGCACCGTGTCCAACGGTGGCAGCGAGCCTGCTCGGTTGGCGATCGACTACGTGATCCACCATCAGAAGGCGAACGGCAGCCAGGCGCCCAAGGTGTTCAAGTTGGCCGCCAGGACGCTCGCGCCGGGCGACACCATCACCCTCACCCGGAAACACTCGTTCAAGGTGATCACCACGAGGGCCTATCACCCGGGCGAGCACCTGATCGAGGTCCAGGTGAACGGCACGACGTTCGGTCGGACCGCCTTCATGCTGGTCAAGGACGCAGCAGGCGGCTGACCAGGTGCTCGGCGAAGGTGTGATCCGTCTCCAACACGACCCTGGTGTGCGCGCCCTCCTGGTCGGGAAACCCGCGGTACTTGCCCCGGGTGTCGGCGATCAGCTCACCGCGGGCCGGGCCGCTGCCGGTCTCGACCGTCGTGTGCAGCAGCGGCGCGAGCACCGGCTGGACCAGGCCGACCGCGATGGCGGCGGCCAGTGGGTCGTGGCACGGCGCTGCGCGCGTCGTCAGGGTCTCGTCCAGGTAGAAGTTGAAGTAGTAGTCGACCACTTCACCCGCGAAGCGCGCGGTCGGGAGGTCGCTGGCGAGCAGCCGCTGGCGCATGTCCTCGGTGAGCAGCTCGGTCATGGTCGCGTCCAGCGGGACGACCGTGATCGGCCAGTCCGCCGCGAGCACCTCGGCGGCCGCCTCCGGGTCGTTGTGGATGTTGGCCTCGGCCACGGCGGTGACATTGCCGGGGGCAAGAACGGCGCCGCCCATGATGGTCAGCGAGTGGACGAGTGACGGCAGCCGGGGCTCCGCGCGGAGGGCCAACGCCAGGTTGCTGAGGGGGCCGATCGCCAGGATGCGTAGTTCGCCGTCGGCCTTGCGGGCCTGTTCGATCAGCAGGTCCACGGCATGGGCGGCGACCGGGCCGGCGGTCGGCTCCGGCAGCGACACGTTGCCGAGGCCGTCGCTGCCGTGTACCGAGGGCGCGAGTGAGATCGGCGGGCCGCTGATCGTCTCGGTGGCACCGATCGCGACCGGGACATCCCTGGCACCGACGAGGTCCAGCAGCTTCAGCGCGTTGATCGCAGCCTGACCCGCGGTGACGTTGCCGGAGACCGTGGTCACCGCGCGCAGGTCGAACTCGGGCACGGTGGCCAGGTAGAGCAGGGCCAACGCGTCGTCGACGCCGGGGTCGCAGTCCACCAGGAAGGGGGTGTTCACGCTCGGGCCTTTCGACGGGTCGGCGCTGGTCAGGTGATCAGAGCTTAACCGGCCCCGCCCGTCAGCCCCAGACCAGCGCCGCCGTCTCCACGATGCGTTCCAGCTTGGCCTTCTGCTCGTCGATGGTCAGGTCGTTGCCCTCCTCGGTGGAGGAGAAGCCGCACTGCCCGGACAGGCAGAGCTGGTCGAGATCCGCGAACTTCGCGGCCTCGTCGATCCGCCTGCGCAGGTCGTCGACGGTCTCCAGTTCGCCGCGCTTCGTGGTGACCAGGCCGAGTACGACGTGCTTGCCCTTGGGCAGGAAACGCAGCGGCTCGAAGCCACCGGAGCGCTCGTCGTCGAACTCCAGGAAGTAGCCGTCCACGTTGAGGTCGTTGAACAGCGCGTCGGCGACGAAGTCGTAGCCGCCGGAGGCGACCCACGATGACCGGAAGTTGCCCCGGCACAGGTGAGTCGTCACGGTCAGGCCCTCGGGCCGGCCGGCGAGGGCGGCGTTCATCGTGCGGATGTTGCGTACGTGCTGCTGGTCCGGGTCGCCGCCCATGCTGGCGACCAGCTCGCGCTGCGCCGGGTCGTTGAGGTAGGCCAGGCTGGTGTCGTCCAGCTGGAGGTAGGTGCAGCCCAGCTCGGCCATGGCCGCGATCTCCTTGGCGTACGCCGCCGCGAGATCGTCGTAGAAGTCGTCCAGTTCCGGGTAGACATCGGTCGACACAGCAGCCCGACCGCCACGGTAGTAGACCATGCTGGGTGAGGGAATCGTCTGCTTCGGCGTGATTCCTGGCTCCACAATGGACTTCAGAAAGCTGAAGTGCTCGCCGAAGATGGTCTCGCCGAGGCCGACCTTGTCGTGGACCTTCAGACCCGCGGGGCTCCACTCCAGGTCGCCGGCGGCATTGTGGAACTTGACGTGGATCTTCTCGTCGCTCTGCCCGATTCCTTGCAGCGCATAGATGAAGTCCATGTGCCAGGATGCCCGGCGGAACTCGCCGTCGGTGGCCGAGCGCAGCCCGGCGGCCTGTTGGAGCTGGACCACCTCGCGGATGGCCCCGTCCTCGACGGCTTTCAGCTCGACCGGGCTGATCGACCCGGCGGCGAATTTCTCCCGGGCCTGGCGCAGCGCGGCGGGGCGCAGCAGGCTACCAACGTGGTCGGCACGGAACGGCGGTGTCTCGCGGCCAGTCATGCCTCGATCTTCGACCGGTCGCGGTGCTCAATGCAACCCCTGGGCTGGTCGCACCCCGCGAAGAACGGGATGCGACCAGCCGATCGGAAACTGTCAGGGCAGTTTCCACTGCTGGTTGGCGCCGCCCGTGCAGTCCCAGATCTCCGCCTGGGTGCCCGGTGTGGTGGACCAACCTGTGTCGTCGAGACACTTGCCGGACTGCGGGTTGTACAACTCGCCGTTCGACTCGGGGATGAACACCTGTGACCCGGTGTTGTTGCAGTCATAGATGTCCACTGTTGTTCCGTCGGCTGTGCCACCGCCGTTGACGTCCAGGCACTTGCCCAGCACGTGCAGCGTGCTGCCGGCCTGCACCACCGACCACTGCTGGGCCGCCGTGCCGTTGCAGGTGTAGACCTGTACCGGGTTGAAGTTGGCCGTGCTGGCGCTGCGGTCGTCCAGGCACAGCCCGCCGTAACCGGTGATCTGGCTGCCACCAGTGGGCGGCGGGGTGCCGCCGCCGGTGTTGGAACCGGTCTGGTAGGCGGCGACGTAGGCGACGCTCATGGTGGAGCCGGAGGTGGTGGAACTCGTCGGCGTCGTGCAGCCGCACACGCCGTTGGGGTAGCCACCGCCCATGGCCAGGTCGAAGATGATCGTGAAGTTGTGGTCGACCCCGGCCTGCCAGGTCGCGGCGCCCACCTGGCTTTCACTCACCGAGTAGAACTGGTTTCCGTCCAGGTACCAGGTGATCGACTCGTTCGAGGTGTTCGTCCGGTTCACGATCGCGGTGTAGGTGTGATAGCCCGTCTGGCAGCCGGAGCAGCCCTGCAGGCCGCTGCCGATGCCGTTGGTCTCGTTGCACGGGCCACCCGGGTCGGTGCCGCAGTGGAACGTCCCGGAGTGCTGGGACAGCGCGTTGACGTCCTCCAGGATGTCGATCTCGCCGTTCTCCGGCCACTGGCCGGGGCCGAGCATCCAGAACGCGGGCCAGTAGCCGAGGCCACTGCCCGGGTTGGGCTGCTCGATCGACGCGGTCACCTCCAGTTCGCCACCGGCGGGCGCACCGACGCTGGCCGACGGCGTGTGGATGCGGCCCGAGGTCCACGAACCGCCGGAGCCGAGCGCGGTGATGTCCAGGTTGCCGTTGCCGTCGAGGTGCGTGTTGGCCGTCGAGTTCGTCATCGTCTCGATCTCGCCGGTGCCGAAGTTGGAGCCGGGACCGGTGTCGTAGACCCAGTTGGCCGACGACGGCGCGCTGCCGGAGGCGCCGTTGAAGTCGTCGCTGAACACCGTCGACCAGCCCGACGGTGGTCCGGGCACGGCGGCGCTGGCCGCCGGCGCCGTCACCGCGGAGATCGCGGCGAGCATCCCGAGCTGGGTGACCGCGGCGACCGTCAGCACCAGCCACTTGCGTCTGCGGGGTCGGGTTCGTCCCTCGGCGACCGAGTTGATCTTCGTTGGCAACATCCGGGCTGACCTCCTTGGCTAGTCATTCGAACTGAGAGCGCTCTCTGCATGGGCCGGGAGCGGAACCAGGACATTTTCTTCGTCGATTTCACCGCTATTCCGGTAGTGGTCTTCGTGGTGGGGACCAGAGCCCGCCGCGGTCCACCCGGACCGCGCGGTCGACTGGTCCTCGCCTGGCCCGACCAAGGCGATCTGACAGTGTGCGCAACAGGTTGCACCGCGTTTTCGACCGGGTCAATAAGTCAATGGGGGCAAGATTTTGCCAGTTGTCGTGCGGGTCGCGGACCGCCGTCCCGCCGCGCCCGCCACGCCCCTGCCGGTGACCTCGGCAGATCATCGGAACGGACGGCCGACCGGCCGAGTGGAAATCGGTGAGGAAAACGTCGGCATTCACAGGGGTTGATCCGGGTTCGGGTTAATCGTAGGGTGCCGACATACCGACCGGTCGGTGTCCGACTGGCCGGGCCGACCCGATGCAACGGCGCGAGGGGCAGGAACCGGCATGGGTGAACGAAATCTGGCCCGGCAGGCGGAACGCCAGCTGGAACTGAACGGTGACTACGACTCCCTGTTCTTCGAGGGCGAGTGGTTCTCCAGCGGACTGCTCGCCGACCAGGCGTCCCGGTTTGCCACCGGCCTGATCGGGTTGGGCGTGCGACCCGGCGACCGGGTGGTCGTGCTGATGGCCAACTGCCCCGAGGTGATGACGACCTACACCGCGCTGTGGCGCGCCGGTGCGGTCGCCACCCCGCTGATCTTCCTGGTCACCGAGGACGAACTGCGGCACGCGCTGAGCGACTCCGGCGCGGTCGGCGTCGTCACCACCGCCGAGTTCCTGCCGAAGGTCAACGCGGCGCTGGCCGGCGTGTCCGGTGTCCGGTTCGTCGTGGTCGCCGGGAACCAGCCGGCCGACGCGACCAGCCCGGCCCCGCTGCTGGGCTTCACCGAGGTTGCCGACACCACGCCGGGGTCGATCGTGGACCGGGCCGACGAGGATGTGGCCGCGCTGCTCTACACCGGCGGCACCACCGGCCGGTCCAAGGGCGTGCCGCTCAGTCACGCGAACCTGTTCTGGTGCGGCTGGTCGGCGCACCAGTCCTCGTCCGGCGACAACCACCTCAACTCGACCCTGATGCCGTTGCCGCTGGCGCACGTCTACGGCCTGCTGGTGGCCTGCGTCGGCACGCACCAGACCGAGCCGAGCACCACCATCCTGATGCGCTGGTTCGACCCGGTCGGCTGGCTGGACCTGGCCCAGCAGCACAAGGTGCAGCGCACCACACTGGTCCCCTCGATGATCCAGATGCTGCTCGCCCAACCGTTGGAGACCGCCGATCTGTCCGCGCTGGCCGCGGTGTCCTCCGGGGCTTCCCCGCTGGCTGCCGAGGTGCAGCAGGAGTTCGAGGCCCGGGTGCCCAGTGCGACCATCTACGAGGGTTACGGCTGCACCGAGTCCGCGGCGCTGATCGCCAGCAACCCGTTCGGCCAGCGGCGGTTCGGCAGCGTCGGCAAGGCGGTGCCCGGCTGCGAGGTGACCATCCTGAGCGACTCCGACGAGGCGCTGCCCACCGGTCATGACGGCGAGATCTGCGTGCGCTCGCCCGGGATCATGGGCGGCTACTGGCATGCCGAGGACGCCACCTCGGCGGCGCTGGTGGACGGCTGGCTGCACACCGGCGACATCGGCCACCTCGACGAGGACGGCTACCTCTACGTGGTGGACCGGAAGAAGGACCTGATCATCCGCGGCGGGTTCAACGTGTATCCCCGGGACGTGGAGGACGTGCTGCTCGGCCACCCGGCGGTCGCGCTGGCCGGCGTGGTCGGTCGGCCGGACCGCAGGCTGGGCGAGGAGGTGGTCGCGTTCGTCTCGCTGCGGCCGGGCGCCAGCACCACTGTCGAGGAGCTGACCGAGCACGCCAAGCAGCATCTGGCCGCGAACAAGTACCCCCGGGACATCCGGATCGTCGACAGCGTCCCGCTGACCAGCGTGGGCAAGCTGGACCGCAAGCGGTTACGAGCCCAGGTGCGAGCCGAGGTGGACACCGCCGCCGGGGCCGCCTCGTGACCGACATCGCGAACGGAGCCGTGCCCGGGATCGAGCCGGGTGAGCGGTTCAAGGACATCGACGGCTTCGACGACGCCCGGCACACCGGCCCCAACCTGTGGCGCACGCTGGGCTATCGACGGACCGACTGGCAGCCCGGCCGCACCACGATCGAGTGGGACGCCGACCCGGACTACTGCTTCCGGACCGCGGGCGGACCGGTGGTCCAGGGTGGCATGGTCACCGCCATCCTGGACGCGGCGATGGGTGGGGCGTGCTGGAGCGTGCTCGACCTCGACCAGGCGTTCCTCACCGCCGACCTGCGGGTGGAATTCCTCCGGTCGAGCCGGCCGGGCCTGCTGCGGGCGACCGGCACGGTCATCCGGCGGACCCGGCGGGTGGTGTTCTGCGCGGCCGAACTGTTCGACGCGGCGGGCACGCTGCTGGCCACCAGCCGGTGCACCCAGGTGGTGCTGCCGGCCGACGGCCAGGCGGGCCGGGAAACGACGGTCGCACCGAATGACGGACCGGCGGTGCACCAGGACCCCTCGTAGTGCCTTGGTGATCGTCGCGCTGGGCCGGACGAGCGAACGGGCTCCGCTCGATCGTGTGCAACATCAGCGAAGCCCTTGGCGCCCCTCGTCGGCTTTGGTTGCCTGCATCCGAGAGTTCCCAGCGCCATCGCGTCAGGAGCTCCGAGACCTAGATCGTCGCTACGGCGGGGAAAGGCCAGGTGCGGATCGTGCAGCCGTTCGAGCTTCCCGAGTTCTACATGCCCTATCCGGCGAGACTGAACCCGAACCTGGAGCAGGCGCGGGCGCACAGCAAGGCGTGGGCGCGGGAAATGGACATGATCGACGTGCCGCAGCACGGCACGGTGATCTGGACCGAGCACGACCTCGACTCGCACGACTACGCGCTGCTCTGCGCGTACACGCATCCCGACGCGACCGGGCCGGACCTGGATCTGGTGACCGACTGGTACGTCTGGGTGTTCTACTTCGACGACCACTTCCTTGAGCTGTACAAGCGCACCCCGGACATGGTCGGCGCGCAGGCGTATCTGGACCGGCTGGCGCTGTTCATGCCGGTCGAGGGCGAGATCACCGAGGAACCGACCAACCCGGTCGAGCGTGGCCTGACCGACCTGTGGAACCGGACCGTGCCGGCCCGGTCGGCCGACTGGCGGCGCCGGTTCGTGAACAGCACGAAGAACCTGCTGGACGAGTCGCTGTGGGAACTGGCCAACATCAGCGAGAACCGGGTGTCCAACCCGATCGAGTACGTCGAGATGCGCCGCAAGGTCGGTGGCGCGCCGTGGTCGGCCAACCTGATCGAGCACGCGGCCAACGCCGAGGTGCCGGCGGTGATCGCGGCCAGCCGGCCGATGGAGGTGCTCCGGGACACCTTCTCCGACGGCGTCCACCTGCGCAACGACCTGTTCTCCTACGAGCGTGAGGTGCTCGACGAGGGCGAACTGTCCAACGGTGTGCTGGTGTTCGAGAAGTTCCTGGACTGCGGTACCCAGGAGGCCGCCGAGCGGGTGAACGACCTGCTCACCTCGCGGCTGCACCAGTTCGAGCACACCGCGCTGACCGAGGTGCCGCCGCTGTTGGCCGAGTACGGCATCGACCCGCAGCAGCAGCTCGACGTGCTGGCCTACGTCAAGGGCTTGCAGGACTGGCAGTCCGGTGGCCACGAATGGCACATGCGATCCAGCCGCTACATGAACGAGCACGCCCAGCCGGCCACCGGCATCCTGCCCGCGCACGTGCTCGGCGGCCCGACCGGGTTGGGCACCTCGGCGGCGCGGATCGTCTCCTCGCTGGTCGACACCGCGCCGCAACGCCTGCGCAGCTTCAGCAACGTGCCGTTCCGCAAGGTCGGCCCGACCGAGCTGCCCGCCTTCCGGATGCCCTACGCCACCCGGCTCAGCCCACACCTGGACGGCGCGCGCGAGCGGGCCGTCGAGTGGAGCGTCCGGATGGGCATGCTCAGCGAGGCCGTCTGGGACGAGCACAAGCTGCGGGCGTTCGACTTCGCACTGTGCTCCGCGGGCATCCACCCGGACGCCACCCCGGACGAGCTGGACCTCACCACCGGCTGGCTGACCTGGGGCACCTGGGGTGATGACATCTATCCCGTGCGCTACGGGCGAACCCTGGACTACGCCGGGGCGAAGGTGGACACCGAGCGGCTGAAGACCTTCATGCCCACCGACGGCGAGCCGATCCCGGTCCCGGTGAACGCGTTGGAACGCGGCCTGGCCGACCTGTGGGCGCGGACCGCGGGCCCGATGGCGGACGACGCGCGGCGGACCTTCCGCACCGCGGTGGACGTCATGCTGGACAGCTGGTTGTGGGAGCTGGCCAACATGATGACCAACAGAATCCCCGACCCGATCGACTACGTCGAGATGCGCCGCCGCACGTTCGGCTCGGACCTGACAATGAGCCTGTCCCGGCTGGCGCAGGGCAACAAGGTACCGCCGGAGATCTACCGGACCCGGCCGATCCGGGCGATGGAGACCTCCGCGCAGGACTACGCGTGCCTGCTCAACGACGTGTTCTCCTACCAGAAGGAGATCGAGTTCGAGGGCGAGATCCACAACGCCGTACTGGTCGTGCAGAACTTCCTGGACTGCGACCAGGACCAGGCCCTCGGCGTGGTCGACGACCTGATGACCGCGCGGATGCAACAGTTCGAGCACGTGCTGGCGATCGAGCTGCCGGCGTTGTTCGAGGACTTCCAGCTGGACGCCGAGGCGCGGAGCACCCTGCTGGACTACGCGGTGGAACTGCAGAACTGGATGTCGGGCATCCTCACCTGGCATGCCGGCTGCCACCGCTACGAGGAGGCCGAACTGCGCTACCAGCCGAGCCCGCCGCCGGCACCGACGCCGACCTTCGTCAGCCCCACCGGGCTGGGCACCTCGGCGGCCCGGATCGGCTCGCTGCTACGCGAGCAGCTGCCGCAGCCGGAGCTGTCCGGGAGCTGACCGACCGCCACGCGAACGGCACCGGCCCGTCGATCCCAGCGACGGGCCGGTGTCCTGCGGGAGTGGTCGTCACAGTGGGGCGGTCGCCGAGACGAGTTGCACGAACAGTTCGGCCGACGCGTTGACCGTGCGGCGGTCGTCGGCGAGCAGCAGGTCCAACAGCAGGCCGTGCGCCACGGCGAGGGTGAGCCGACCCCGGCGGGCCGCCTCCGCGCGGGCGAAACCGTGCCGGTGGAACAGGTCGGTCAGCGGTTTGTCCCACGCCGCGAGCACCGACTTGCGGAACGACGCGGTCCACGGTCGGTTGTGCAGGGCGTGTGCGTAGGCCTCGAAGAACATCCGGTTGGTCGGCGCCACCGATGGATCACTGATCATCTTCCAGAACGTCCGGCAGTTGTCCGCGAGGCTGCCCTCACACTGGGCCAGCACGGCCAGCAGCGCCCGCTGCTGGCCCTCGATCCGCGCGGCGATCTGGGCGAACAGCCCGTCCCGCGAGCCGAAGTGGTAGATCAGCATCCGGTGGCTGGTGCCGACCCCGGCCGCGATCTCGCGCAGACTGAGGTGGCTGAACCCGACTTGCTGCAGATACCCGATACAGCGCCCAAGAAGCTGCTCCCGGGCCGCTCCCGGCTCGGCCGCCACTCGTTCCTCCATCATCCATGCCCGATGCCCCCATCGAACGAATATTCTGCCGAGCACCGGCCGGTTCGGCGAGATCCGGCCGGTCCTGATTTCCAGGGTTGAATGTACCGCGCGGTCCATGCGCTCCGTAGAAATACCTGTTGTTCCCGGTGAGGGGAACCGCGCGGGACGTCGAATGGTCGAAGCCGGCGTCAACCAAAGCGCGAAAACAACCAGGGAACGAGGATGGACCGCGTGAGTACCATTTGGTACGGACGCTTGTCCTGGTTGACAAACCAGAAGTCAGGTGACGACGCCGATGTCGGGGGCGGCGCACAGGGGAAGGTGACAGGGTGGGTTGGGAGTTCCGCATTCTCGGTTCTCTTGAAGTGATTCATGACGGCGTCGTTGTCCCGGTCCCCGCGGCGAAGCAGCGGGTCCTGCTCGCGTCGCTGCTGATCGACGCCAACCGGGTCGTACCGGTCGACACGCTGGTCGCCCGGCTGTGGGGTCCGACGCCGCCCACCAGCGGCCGCGCCACCCTGCAGAACTACATCATGCGACTGCGGCGCGGCCTGGGCGACACCATCGCCGACAACCCGGTGGTGACCCGACCGGACGGCTACCAGATCGTCCTGGCCGAGGGCGGACTGGACGCACACCGGTTCGAAAGCCTGGTGCGCCAGGCGGAAGCGACCCCACAACCGCAGCAGGCGGCCACGCTGCTACGCGCGGCGCTCGCGCTGTGGCGGGGCGACGCGCTGGCCGACGTGCCCTCCGAACTGTTGCAGCGGGAGGCCGCGGCGAAGCTCGCCGAGCAGCGGGTGGCCGCGATCGAGCTGCGCATCGACGCGGACCTGCGGCTGGACCGTCATCCCGACTTGATCGGCGAGCTGCGCGCGCTGGTCGCCCAACACCCGCTGCGGGAACGGTTCTGGATGCAGCTGATGCGGGCGCTCTACCGGGTCGGGCGGCAGGCCGACGCGCTGGACGCCTACCGGACCGTTGCCCAGCTGCTCGCCGACGATCTCGGCATCGACCCCAACCCGGAACTACGCCAACTGCACCAACGCATTCTGGTCAACGACCCGGCGCTGAGCGAACGGGAACGGGTCGAGGTGGCAGCTCCGCCGCCGGCGGTGCCGCGCCAACTGCCCGCGCCGCCGCGCTCGTTCGCCGGCCGGACGCAGGAGCTCGCGCTCCTGTGCAAGCTGATGGACGCGCAGGACGACCCCGCCGGCTCCGTGGTGATCTCCGCGATCGGTGGCGCGGGTGGGATCGGCAAGAGCTGGCTCGCCCTGCGCTGGGCACACGACAACCTGGACCGCTTCCCGGACGGGCAGCTCTACTCGAACCTGCGCGGTTTCGACCCGGGCGGCGAGCCCGCGGCGCCGACCGTGGTGCTGCACAGCTTCCTGGAGGCGCTCGGGGTGGAACCAGGGGCGATCCCGGCCGAGCCGGACGCGCAGATCGGGCTGTACCGCAGCATCACCGCCGACCGGCGGCTGCTCGTACTGCTGGACAACGTGCAGGACTCCAACCAGGTGTTGCCGCTGCTGCCCGGCGGCCGGACCTGCACGGTGCTGATCACCAGCCGACATCAGCTCGGCGGGTTGGTCACCGCGCACGGCGCCCGCTCGGTGCCGCTCGGGGTGTTGGACGACACCGAGGCGCACCAGCTGCTCGCCCACCATGTCGGTCCGGAGCGGCCGGCCGCCGAGCCGGCGGCCACCGCCGAGCTGCTCACCTACTGTGCCGGGCTGCCGCTGGCGTTGGGCATCGTCGCGGCCCGGGCGACCGCCCGGCCGGACTTCCCGCTCGCGCTGCTCGCCGAGGAGCTGCGGGTGGCCTCCACCCGGCTGGACGCGCTGGACGCCGGCGAGCTGGCGGCCAACCTGCGGGCGGTGTTCGCCGCGTCCTACCACGCGGTGTCCGCTCCGGCGGCGCGCGCGTTCACGTTGATCGGGTTGGTACCGGGGCCGGACCTCGGTCTGCCGGCGGTGGCCGGCCTCACCGGCCGGCCGCGCGCGGAGGTGCGGGCGCTGCTGCGCGAACTGGAGGCGGTGCACCTGGTCAGCCAGCACGTGCCCGGCCGGTACCGGATGCACGACCTGATCCGGCTCTACGCGGCCGAACGGTCCCAGCGCGACCAGGCGGCCGGTGAGCGGGCGCTGGCGCTGCGCAGGCTGGTCGACCACTACGTGCACACCGCGCGGACCGGGGACCGGCTGCTCGACCCGTTCCGTGACCAGTTCGACTTCGGCCAGCCCGCACCGGGCTGTGTGCCCGAGCAGTTGGCCGACGAGTCGGCCGCGCTGGCCTGGTTCGACGCCGAGCACGGTCCGCTGCTGGCCGCGCAGCAGGTCGCCGCGGAGCGCGGCTGGCACGCGTCGGTCTGGCACCTGGCCTGGGCGACGAGCACCTTCCACTGGCGCCGGGGTCACCTGCACGACCAGGTGGTCGCCTGGCTGGCCGGGGTGGCCGCGGCCGACCGGCTGGCCGATCCGATCAGCAAGTCGATCGCGCTGCGCCACCTGGGCCGCGCGCACGTGCAGACCGGCGCGCTGGCCGATGGCCTCGCCGACGTGCAGCAGGCGCTTGTCCTGGCCGACCAGGCCGGGGACGCGCTGAACGAGGCGCACACGCACTTCGTCGCGGCCGGGGTGTGGCACCAGCGTCGTGAGTACGCCCAGGCGCTCACCCACGCGCTGCACGCCCTGCGCCTGCACCAGACGCTGGGCAGTTCGGTGTACGAGGCGGAGACGGACAACGCGGTCGGCTGGTTGTACGCGCAGCTGGGCGACTTCGACAGCGCCCGCACGCACTGCGAGCGCGCGCTCGTGCTGTCCCGCGAGTACGACTACCCGATCCAGGAGGCACACACCCTGGACAGCCTCGGCTACATCGCCCACCGCACCGGCCGGCACGCCGACGCGGTCGCGCACTACCGGGCGGCGTGCGAGCTGTACCAGGCGGTCGGCGCGAGCTACGCGGAAGGCATCGCGCTGGACCGGCTCGGCGAGATCGAGGCGGAGCTGGGCCGGCCGGAGGCACGCGCGGATCTACAGCGGGCGTTGGATCTCTACCGGTCGCAGCGCAGGCCGGAGGACGCGCGCCGGGTGGAGGATCTGCTCGCCGGGCTGTCCGGTTGAACCGTCCAGCGGCCCTACCGGCAGGTATGATCCCGGGCCACACCGGCCAGGTGATCGCCTGCCGGTAGGGCTGGCGTTCGGGCGCACACCGGGGGTGGACGTGGCCGCTTTGGCTGCACGGGACTACGAACGATTACTCGATCTCGCGGTCACCATCCTGCGGACGCCGGCCGCGAGCACGCCCTGGCCGGTACTGCTGCGCGAGGTGGTGACCGCGCTGCACGGCACGATCGGCGTGCTGACCGACGTCCGGTCCAGGCCCGACCGTGAGGTGCAGGCGTGGATTCCGGCCCTGGCCGGACCGCCGGACGCGCTCGGCGAGGACATCCTGCACGGCCATCCGCTGCTGCGGCATTACGCCGCCACCGCCGACGACACCCCGAAGACCATGAGCGACCTGGTCGACGACCGGTCCTGGCGCGGCACCAGGGCCTATCTCGACTCGTGTGCGGCGTTCGGCGGGTTCCGACAGGTCGCGGTGCCGGTGCCCGACTCGCCGACCGTGCGCCTGGCGCTGGCTGTCGGCCGGCCGGACATGGACTTCACCGACCGCGAACTCGCCTACGTGCGGCGGCTGCAACCGCTGCTGTCCGGAGTGGCCGCCCAGCACCGGGAACTCGGCCGCTGGCGGGAGAACTCGGCCACCGATCCGGTCGAGCGGGCCGCCGAGCACAACCTGACACCGCGCGAGCTGACCATTCTCGGCCTGCTCGCCGACGGCTTGACCGCCGAGGCGATCGCCCGGCGGTTGCGGATCTCGCCTCGTACCGTGCATCGGCATCTGGAACACGTCTATCGCAAGCTCGCGGTTTCTGATCGGTTGGCGGCGGTGTTGCGGGCGAAGGCCGTGGGGTTGCTGCGCTGACAGGGTGCCCACCACCGTCCCGACCCTCGGGGTGATCCGGCTATAGGCAGAACTGCCCAGTCGCGGGCCATTGCCCCGTGGGTGGCGCCCACCTCACCATGGTCGGCACCACCGGGCCGGTCTGGTCCGGGGACCGATCATGCCGGCATTCGGCCTAGCCCCAAGGAGTTTCCGCCCATGCGTGTGCGCAGGGTAGTCGGCCGGATGATCACTGGGCTGGTGGTGCTGGCCGGCGCCGTGTCGGCCTGCTCGGCGGGCGGGGGCAGCCAGGCGGCGCCACCGGCCCCGCCGACCGCCTACGACCGGGTCATGAGTGAGGTGCACCCGGACGGTTCGGTCGACACCGCCACCGCGCTCGCCGCGTTCTCGCTCGCGGTCTCGCCGCTGCCGGGCGTGCCGACACCGGCCGGGCCGCAGGGCATGATTCCCTCGGGCAGTGTGGCCGTGCAGTGGGTCCTCGCGGACTGGTCCAAGCTCACCTCCGCGCAGCAGCACGCGGTCACCGACGCACTGGAGAGCGGCGTGACCCCGGCGGCCTTCGTCACCGGCGCCCCCGCCGCGCCGACAACCAGTCCGAACCTCCCTTGCGCGACCGCGGACTCACCGGACGCGGGGCCCTACCGGACGGCGCTCGACGCGGCGATCAGTGATATCGCCGGTCACCTGGGCCGGCCACTCGGGTTGACGATCTATCTGACGGTCAACAACAAGCAGCTGGAGGACGGCTCCAACGGCAAGCCCAGCGTGATGTACACCTGGGCCTGTCGAGGCACCAAGCAGGCCGGCAGCAACAACCCGACCGGCTGCACGATCCACATCAACCCGTGGGCGTTCGACGGCTCGTTCAGTGACCACGACCGGCAGGCGTTCCTCACCCACGAGGCCATGCACTGCTTCCTGTACGACAAGTTCGGCGCGAGCTACGACACCGTGCCGGCGTGGCTGGGCGAAGGCATCCCGATCTGGGTGCAGACCGCGCTGACCGGCGGCGACACCATCGCGACGAAGTACTGGAACCAGTACCTGCAACTCGACAAGACCTCACTGTTCGGCCGGACCTACGACGCACTCGGCTACTACGCCCAGCTCGCCGACTCCGGCGTGAACGTATGGACCAGGATCGACCCGATGGTCGCGGCCTTCCTCAGCGGTGGCAACGCGGCGGCCTGGCAGGCGGCCGGCGCGAGCGCGGACTTCCTGAACACCTGGGGCGCCGGCTACGCCCGCGGCCGGCAACCCGGCAAGGACTGGGACATCACCGGGTACGGCGTGCCGAGCACCGCGCCGGACGCCGTGCACTACGACGTGCTCAACTCGACCACCGCGCAGGCCGCGGCGCCGGCCGAAGGTGTCGACCTGATCTCGCTGACCCTCGGCTCCGACGTGCTCAGCATCGCCGGAGACGCTGGCGCGCAAGGACTTCTGGGCACATCGGACGGCGCCGACCATCAGCTGGCCGGGCTGATCGGTGCCGACGTGTGTACCCGGCCCGGTGGCTGTACCTGTCCGGCGGGTACGCCCGGCGAGGGCAGCAAACTGTCCACAATGGCCGGTGGTGCCGCCTATCTGGGACTCAGCGGCGGTACGAAGTCGGTGCACACCATGCTCACCGGGATGAACCTTGACGACTTCTGCGCCAAGAAACAGCAGAGTTGCCTGGTCGGCAAGTGGACCAGCGTCAACTTCGACATCCAGGCGGCGAACGGGTTCCTGACCGAGCAGGGCGGCGCGGGCGTGGCGCTCACCATCAGCGCCGACGGTTCGATCACCGTCGACTTCGACCCGATGCAGCCGGTCAACTTCACCTCCAGCCAGAACGCGGCCGGCTCGGTCCGCTACAACGGCTCGGGCACGGGCAGAATCGTGCTGCCGCCGCCGAACGTCACCACCGGCACGTTCGGCGCGGCCAGTGGCAGCTTCGCCGACCTCACCGTCACCGTGGCGCTGACCAAGCCGTTCGCCGCCGTTGTGCTGGACCACAAGTCGCTCGGTGACATGGCCGGCACCGCGAGCGGCCTCGCCGGCGGGCTCGGCAGCGGGGTCCAGTCGCAACCACTGTTCGGCTCGTCCGGCTTCACCTGCACGGCCACCACGCTGGTGACGACGCCGCCGGCGGGCACGGCGGAGACGGGCACCTGGACACTCAGCCGCACCGGCCGCTGAGTTCTGATCAGGGCTGGGCCGGCGGGTGCCGCCGGCCCAGTTTCCGACGGGTGCCTGAGCACTCCTCCCCAGTTCGGTATACAGTCTGGATACAGAACTGGCGGTAGGAGGATGTGCCCGTGGAGCAGGGAGACGTGGCCTACGCCGCGCTGCGGTCCGACATCACCGAGTGGCGGCTCGCGCCGGGCACCGCACTGGGTGAGATCGAACTGGCGCAGCGGCTGGGTATGTCCCGCACCCCCGTGCGCGAGGCACTCAAGCGGCTGGCCCGGGAGGGCCTGGTGCGCACCGACATCGGCCGCAGCGCGGTGGTCGCGCCACTGTCGGTGGACGAGGTGATCAACCTCTACCAGGCCAGGGAGGCGCTGGAGATCTACGTGCTGCGGCTGGCCGCGCACGGCCTGGACCGGACGGAGTTCGCCGAGTTGGCACAGCGCTACGAACAGGCCGCGGCCCGGGCGGAGGTCGTCCCGCACGAGATCTACGTACTGTCCGAACGGTTCGACCGGGCCGTCGACGCGGCAGCGGCGAGCCCGTACGTGGTGGGCAGGCTCGACGAGCTGCGCGGCCACCTGCACCGGCTGCGCCGGTTGTCCCGGCGCCGGCCGGAGCGGCTGCGCGAGTCCGCGACGCAGCACGCGCTGATGAGCCGGGCGATCCTGGCCGGCGACGAGGCGACCACCGCCCGGATCGGCACCCAGCGGGTGCACGACAGTCTGCGCACCATCCTGGACATCCTGGCCAACTCGGTGCTCGGCGTACTGGAGGACGTCCCGCCACCGCTGACTACGCACTCGCTCAGGAAGCAGCGGTGACGGACCGACGGCAGGGCCGGTGGGTGTCGTGCCCACCGGCCCTGCCGCATCGAGAAGTCGATCAGTTGGGCTGTTGCGCGTCGGTGAGGGTCTCCCAGGCGACGAAGAGATTGTTCGTCCCGGCCGGCCGGTTCTGCTCGGTGAGCGTCTGGGTGTTGGTCATCGCGTTGCCCAGACGGAAGTTCATCGCGTTGAAGCCGACCTCGGTCACCGGGCCGAGGCCCTTGTTGACCGAGCCGCCGCACAGCCAGGACGGCACCGTCGCACCCAGCTCGTACTTGGCCTGGAAACCCAGTGCGTAGCGCAGTCGGGTGCCGATGTCGCCGGTGTACAGGTCGTCGCCCTGGATTCGTGAGGTCTCCGCGACATCGGAGATCGACGCGATGCCGTAACCGGTGTGCGTGAAGTCGCGGCAGGTCTCCTGGGTGATGCCGTCGACAAAGGTGCTCTGGCCCTGCCAGTAGCTGATGATCTGCGAGCTGGTCGTGAGTCCGCTGCCGGGCACGGTCTTGGGCAACGCGCCGTCGGTGGACAGGTAGACGTAGGCCGGCACGCGGGCCAGGTACTTCGCCATCGCGGTGTCGTAGTCGGTCTTGTCGTCCAGGAACACCGAGATGCCGACCGCGGCCTCCATCATGGTCAGTTCCCAGTTGCCGTTGCTGTTGCTGCCCTTGATCACCACCGGCAGGTACACGTTACGCAGCATCGTTTCGAACCGGGTCATGTTGGCCCAGCCACCGGTGTAGGTGTAGCGGATGATCTCCGCGGCCCTGGGCCACACCGAGCCGGCCCAGCCGGTCTGCAGCGGCGCGTTGCTGTTGGTGTGACTGGTGATCGTGCCCGACCACGCGTCCATCAACTTGATGGACTCCTGCGCGTAGGCGGCGTTGCGGGTGATGTACCAGGCGAGTGCGTCGGTGTACGCGGCTATCGCGTCCTCCCGCTCGTCGGTGCAGCCGAGGTTCGGGTTCGAGTAGGACCCGCACTCCACCACCGCGCGCGGTTTCGGCGTCCGGGTGAGTGACGCGTACGAGCTGGCCATCATCTGGTTGTAGGCGGCCGTCCACGGCTGCGCGCCGGCGTTCACCTTGGACCGGACGAAGTCCAGCTGGGACTGACTGACCAGGACACCGGGATGGACGAAGGCGGCCGGCGCGAGTGGGGCGGCTTTCGCCGCGGCCACGCCGGCACCGCCCGATCCGCCGGTCACCGCGGGTGCGGCCGAACCGACCTCACTGGTCAGCACGGTCGCGACCACGGCGACGGCAGCCGCGGCGATCGCGAACGTCCTGATCGGATGCCTGATGGACATGGTTCTCCTCGGGGAGGACGACAGAGTGGAACGTTCCGCGACCCGGGCCGCCGGGGGACGCGAATCAGTTTCATGGTCTGGACCATGACTGGTCAAGACCGTCGCCCTTACTTTTTCTTTGTCCGCCATTAAGACGGGCATAACTGGCCGCGCACATTCAGCGGGCTGAACAAATCAATCCGCGCATTCAGCCGGCTGAACAAATGGCCGATGTATTCACCAGGTCGCCGTACATCCTCCCCACCGAGGACACCGGCTGATCGCTAGTCGAGCAACGATTCGGCCAGGTGCAGCGAAACGACCCAGTTGGGCATGTCCACCACCTCGCTGATCTTCAGGTCACCGGCGACGCTGGCCAGCAGGTACGCCTCGACCGGGGCCAGCCCGGTGCGCCGACACACCTCGTCGACCATCGCCCGGGCCGCGTCCCGGGTGGCCATCATCAGGTCCGGACCGACGCCGGTGGTGGCGAGGGCGGCACCGTCCCGGTTGGCCGCGGCGACCGTGCGCAGCACCGGACAGCGCGGTGCCGCACCGGTGAGCAACTCGACCTCCAGCACCGCGCGCGCCGAGGTTTCCACGCCGGTGCCACAGATCTCGCCGTCGCCCATGGCCGCGTGCGCGTCCCCGGCGGACAGCAGCGCGCCGGCCACGCCGACCGGCAGCACCACGGTCGCGCCCGCGGTCAGCTGCCGGATGTCCAGGTTGCCGCCGAACCGGCTGGGCGGCACCAGCGAGTGCGCGCCGGGCTCGGGCAGCGCGACGCCGAGCGTGCCGATCATCGGCAGCGTGTGCAGCCGAGGGCCGAACGGCAGCGCGACCGATTTCGAGTCCACTGTGGATATCGCGAGGTGTGCGTCCGGGAAGTCGTCGGCCAGCAGGCCGAAACCGGGAATGTTGGCCATCCACCCCCAGGTGTCCACGTCGAGTTCGAGCACCCGTACGGACAACGCGTCACCGGGCCGCGCGCCGGCCACCCGGATCGGACCGGTGACCGGGTTCACCCGGGCGAAGTCGAGCGCGGCCACGTCCGGCACGGTCGAGTGCGCATCCAGCTGACCGCCCGAGGAGTTCATCAGATCCAGCTCGATCCGGTCCCCCGGCGCGATCTCCACCACCGGCGCGATGGTGTTGTCCCACACATGATGCACCCGGTCCGTACCGATCCGCATGTGTCCTCCGCTCACTGTTCCGCCGGTGCACCGTCCGCAACGGACGGTGCACCACACCCGGCCGCGTGGATCGCGGCGTTCGCCAGGATCACCTGCTCAGGGTAGCCTCCAGAGGTCCCGCCCTGGTAGCAGTTGCCACCCACGCCCTCGACCAGGAGGCAGGTATGACAGCCCAGTCGGTGACCGAAGGCACCGTGCTGTTCGGCGAACACCAGACCTGCTACCGGATCACCGGCGACCTCGACGCCGGCCCCGTCCCGGTGGTCACCGTGCACGGTGGCCCGGGCTGTACGCACGACTACCTGCTCCGATGGAACTCTGGTCGACAGCGGCCGCCGGCCTGCGCGCCGAACTGCCCAGGGACGTCGACGACACGCTGCGCCGGCACGAGGAAGCCGGCACCACCGACAGCGCCGAGTACCAGCAGGCCATGCAGGCGTTCTACCAGCGACACGTCTGCCGGACGCAGCCGATGCCGCCCGAGGTGGTCGCGACGTTCGCGGCGATGGATCAGGACCCGACCGTCTGCCACACGATGAACGGCCCCAGCGAGTTCCACGTCATCGGCAGCCTGCGCGACTGGTCCATTGTGGATCGAGTGGCCGCGGTCGCGGTGCCGACGCTGTTGGTCGGCGGCCGGTACGACGAGGCGACCACCGAGACGATTCAACCGTTCTACCAGGCCATTCCGGACGTGCGCTGGGCCGTTTTCGCCGAGTCGAGCCATCTGCCGCACGTCGAGGAGACCGACCGGTTCAATGCGGTGGTCGCCGACTTCCTGGACACTGTCGAGCAGAACTGAGACCAGACCGGAGACGAGGGAGCGAGCATGACCACGGCACCGGAGCCGGCCGACGCGACGGACACCAACGGGAACAGCGAGAACGACAGCGGCTTGGCCGAGTTCGGCTACCAACAGGAACTGCGCCGCTCACTGCGGCTGCGCGACCTGCTGATCTACGGGATGATCTTCATGGTCCCGATCGCGCCGTTCGCCATCTTCGGGGTGGTGTTCAACGCCGCCAAGGGCATGGTCCCGCTGACCTACATCATCGGCCTGGTCGCGATGCTGTTCACCGCGCTGAGCTACCGGGAGATGAGCCGCGCCTTCCCGGTGGCCGGCTCGGTCTACACCTACGCCGGCCGGGGCATCACCGCCTGGGTCGGTTTCCTCGCCGGCTGGGCGATCCTGCTGGACTACCTGCTCGTGCCCACACTGCTCTACGTGACCGGCGCGGCAGCGCTGGACACCGTGCTGCCGGGGGTGCCGCAGTGGCTGTGGGTGGTCATCTTCGTGGTGCTCAACACGACGGTGAACCTGGCCGGCATCGAGACGACGGCCCGGGTCAACCGATTGTTCCTGGCCGCCGAGTTGATCGTGCTGACCATCTTCATCGTGGCCGCGATCATCGCGATCAGCAAGGGCACCGGGGGCGCGCACTGGTCGAGCACACCGTTCTTCAACGCCCGCCAGTTCTCCCCCAGCCTGCTGTTCGCCGCACTGTCGGTGGCGGTGTTGTCCTTCCTCGGTTTCGACGCGATCTCCACCCAGTCCGAGGAGGTCAAGGGCGGCCCGAAGGTGGTCGGCCGGGCCACTCTGATCTCGCTGTGCGTCGTCGCGGTGTTGTTCATCGTGCAGACCTACCTGGCCGCGCTGCTGGTGCCCGGCAAGACCCAGTTCACCGGCGAGGACGCCACGAACCAGGCGTTCTACCAGGTCGCCGGGCTGGCCGCCGGGCACTGGATGACGGTGCTGGTCGCGGTGTCCTCCGCGCTGGCCGCGGCCGTGGCCAACAGCCTGGTCGCGCAGAACGCCACCAGCCGGCTGCTGTTCTCGATGGCCCGGGACCGCACGCTGCCCAAGTTCCTCGCGCACGTCAGCGCGAAGCGCCGGGTGCCCGAGCGGGCCGTGCTGCTGGTCGCGGTGGTCAGTCTGGTGCTGGGCATCTTCTTCGTCGGCCAGGTCGAGTTCCTGTCCACCCTGGTCAACTTCGGCGCGCTGTTCTCGTTCCTGCTGCTGCACATCTCGGTCGGCGTGTACTACCTGATCAAGCGCCGGCAGCACACCTACGGCATGCACCTGGTGGTGCCGCTGATCGGCTTCGTGATCATCGGCTACGTGCTGCTCAACGCCGATATCCACGCCAAGATCGGCGGCCTGATCTGGCTGGTCATCGGCGTGGCGCTGATCGTCGTGCGCAAACTGAGCGGGCGCGACGTCAACATCAACCTGGACGAGAACGCCCGCGGCTGAGTCCTACTCGGCCGGGAAGTACTGGTCCAGCAACGCGTTGCGGAACTTCCCGGCCGGGTCGTAGCCGGCCAGCAGCCGCTCGAAGTCGGGCAGTCGCTCGTAGAGGCCGCGCACGGTGGCCGCGCTGGTGGTGAAGACCTTGCCCCAGTGCGGCCGGGCGCCGAAGGGCGCGAGCCGCTGCTCGATCTCGCCGAGCACCTCGGTGACCGCGGCGGTGTCCTGCACCCAGGTGAAGTGGAAGGCCACCGTGTCCCGCCGATAGCTGGGGCTCAGCCACAGGTGGTCGGCGGCGATCGTGCGGATCTCGCAGATCTGCAACAGCGGCGCGATCCGGTCGCTCAGTTCGGCCAGCGCGGCGAACGCCTGGGTCGCCTGCTCACGGCCGAGCAGGTACTCCGACTGCAACTCCTCCCCGCTGCTCGGGGTGAACTCCGGCCGGAAGTGCGGCAGCCGCTCGTGCCATGGGCCCGGCACGCCCTGCTGCTGGGTGGCGTTGTCGGCGGGCATCCCGGGGACCGGGTTGCGTGGGCCGGTGGCCGGGGCGGCGCCGTACCAGTGCTCCGGCGCGCCGGCCGGGGTCGAGGCGGTCGCCCGGCGCTTGAGCCAGACCTGGTTGATCCGGTCGGTCCGCCAGTCGGTGAACAGGCTGACGCTGTACTCGCTGGTCACGATGTCCTGGAAGTGCTCGGCGAGTTCGGAGACCGGCAGGCCCTCGTAGACGTATTGCCGCACGTCGAACGTGGGCTCGATGTCCAGGGTCAGGCTGGTCACCACGCCGAACCCACCAAGGCCGACCACCAGCCCGGCGAACTCGTCCCCGTCGGCCGCCCGGCTGCGGGTCACCAGGTCGCCCTCGGCGGTGACGAACTCCATCGCGGACACCGCCGTGGCCAGGTTGCCGTTGGTCACCCCGGAGCCGTGGGTGCCGGTGGCGCACGCGCCGGCCACCGAGATGTGCGGCAGCGAGCCGAGGTTGTGCAGCGCGTAGCCGAGCTTGTTCAGCCGCGCCGCCAGTTCGCTGTACCGGATGCCGCCGGCGACGGTCACCGTGGAGTGCGCGGTGTCCACCGCCAGCGTGGCCGGCAGGTCGGCGACGGAGACCTGGTCGCCGGTGGTGTCGGCGATCCGGTTGAACGAGTGGCCGGTACCCAGCGGGCGCAGCCGGTCACTTCCGGCGACCAACCGCTGGAGTTCGGCAACGGAGGTCGGGCGGTAGCTCTGCCGCGCGCCGAAGGTGATGTTCCGGGCCCAGTTGGTCAGTTGTCCAGCCATCGTCGTCCTTCGTGCCGGGTTGCTACCGCTGCTGCTCACCGTAGTAGCAACGCGGCGGCACTCAGGTTCGGTCGAGGGTCAGCGCGGACACACCGGCCGAGTTGTCGACGGTGTAGCGATTGGTGGCCGAGCCCCAGTCGGACGGGGTGTAGACCGTGCCGCCGGCGATGCCGGTGTGCACGGCGCCGTCGATGGTGGCCTGGCCCGCTCCCCCGCTCAGCAGCACCTGGGCCGGTATCCCGGCCGGCAGGTGCAGGTCGAAGGTGGACGCCCCACCGGCCATCCGCACCGGCACGGTGCCCCGCGGATCGGGCAGCACCGCCTCGATCCGGCTGCTGCCGGCACCGAAGTCCAGCGCGTCGAGGTGGCCGCCGCCCAGGTCGACGGTCTCCTCGGTGGCGCCGCCGTCCAGGTTGATCCGCCACCGCACGCCCGCGTTGAGCTGCACGTCGATCTCGGCAGCACCCTGGCCGCCGGCCACGTCCCGCAGCGACAGCCGCACGGTGTCACCGGCGACGTCCGCGGCCGGCGCCACCTTCGCGCCGACCGGGGTGGACGTGCGGAACAGCTCGTCGCCGAGGTCCGCCGATCGGACCACCACCGTGGTCGCGCCGCTGACCAGGTCCAACTCGGCCTGCTGACGGCCGCCGAGCGCACCGGTCACCACCCGCGCACCGGCCGAGGTCGTGCCTACCGGCCACGCGGGCCGGACGCCGGTCCCGCTGCTCGAACAGGCGGCGAGCGCGAGCAGCATGGGCACCACCAGCACGAACGGACCGGCCGTGCGCCGCCGTAATATCCCACCCGGTCGACTTCGGACCGCCGGATCGGGTCCCGCCTGCCTCATCGTGATCCGACCTCCTCGCCGCACCGCACACCGTGTCATACCGGTACGTGCCCGGAGTCGAGAGCTGGCAAACAGTGCTGGCCGGCCAGGCCGAGGTGCGCGCCTCGGTCTGGCCGGCCACGTGGTCTCCAGTGGGCCGAGGCGTGTCCGGCACGGCCTCGGCCCACGGGCGTCAGGGCAGGGTCAGGAGCTGAACGCCCGCAGTTCGGAGAGCTGGCCCGCGGGCCAGCCGGTGCTCGCGGTGAACGCCAGCCGCAGGCAGCGGGTGGAGGTGCCGCCGGGCAGGGTGATCGTCGCGGTGTTGCCGGTCGACGGACTGAACGGGTAACCCGCCGAACCGACCAGGGTGGTGAAGGTGGAGTTGTTGGTACTGCCGGAAACCGACAACGTCTGGCTGCTGGCGCCCCAGTCGGTCGACGGCGGTAGGTCGAGCTTCAGCGAGCCGACCGCCTGGGTCGAGCCGAGATCGACGGTGAACGTCTGCGGGAAGGCGTTGCCGCGGCCGACCGGCCGCACCTGGCCGCGCTCGCCGACCGCTGGCCGGCACGGTCCGCCCGCGACACGTAATCCCCTGGGGCTGCGCGCCTTCGTCGACGGGCTGCTCGCCCGGACCGCGCCATAGCGCGGATGTCGCTGCCGACTCAGCCCGCCGGGGTCAGTTTTCCCGCGGTGATCAGGCCGTCCAGCACGGTGTAGGTGCCGGTGAAGTACTTGGTCGTGCCGCCGGACTGCACCGCGGCGAGCTGCACCTGCACGGTGTCGCCGGAGACGCCGCTGATCGTCAGCATGTCGGCCACCGTGCTGGCGTAGCCCGCGACGTAGTTCGCGTAGGTCTGCCCGAAGTTGTCGCCGCCGAGCTGCCAGGCGGTCTGATAGTCCTGCTGGTTGATCGCGGCGTAGTAGTTCTGCACCACCGTGGCCGGATCGGTCGCGTCCGACGGTGTGGTGGTCTCGACGGTCGTGGTCGACTCGGCCGAGAGCTCCTCCGGTGCGATGCCGATCGTGCCGATCGCCGGCCGGGTCGTGCTGGTCGTCGCGACGACGCCGGTCGCGGTCGACGCCGACGAATGGTGGCGGGTGATCACCAGCACCGCCGTCGCCGCCACCACCGCTGTGACCACCAGGGCCAGCACGATCGGCCAGCGCTGCCGGTCACCGCCGGTACCCGACCGCCGTCGACCGGGCGGCGGCCCGAACTGCGGTCCGCCACCGAACTGCGGGCCACCGGTGTGCTGCGGGCCGCCGGTGGGTCCGCCGAACCGCGGTCCGGAGACCGGTTGGGCGTACGCGGACCCGGCGGCGGGGGCAGCGCCGTGGTCGGGTCCGTTCACCGGCGGCCCCGCTGGGGAGACGGCGCCCGGCGCGCCGAACCGGGGGCCGAAGAACTGCGGGTCGGTCGGCGGCTCACCGGGCGGCGACCCGGCCGTCAGCGGCATCGTGGCCCCGCAGTAGACGCAGGAGCCGCCGGCCGCGTTCAGCTGCGGTCGACCGCACTCGTGACATGTGTTCATCCGCACCCTGTCCGCCCCGAACCGGTCCGTGCTCGGCCGAACTACCTGTCGGTTCCGGGAAAATCGCCGTCAATGGCCTGTTCATCGAAGTCCGCCGGCGAACGTTACGACTTCACCCGATTGGCCTCCCGAGCCTTCCGCTGGTGTTCAGGCACCGTTCAGGGCGGGGTCAACGTGTCTAGCCATGCTGGTGTTGGCCAGCCAACCAGGAGGCGTTGATGAACGTGCCAGCGATCTGGCTGAGGGACAACTGCCACTGTCCGGAGTGCCGGCACCCGGGCAACGGCCAGAAACTGCACGGCATCACCGATCTGCCCGCTGGAGTCGGCGTCGCCGAGCAGTGGGACGAGGGCGAGCACATCCGGGTGCGGTTCACCCCCGACGGCCATGTCGGCACCCTGCCCCGCGAACTGATCGCCCGCGCCACGGCCGGCGAACTCCCCGCCGACGAGCGCACGGAGCAGGCCAAACAGACCTGGCTGCCGGCCGAACTCGACACGCTGCCACAGGCCGACTGGGCGGACTACCAGGCCGACCCGCAGAACCGGATCGACGCGCTGAACTCCATACTGTCACAGGGTTTTCTGCTGCTGCACGGGGTGCCAACGGTGCCGGGGCAGGTACTCGACGTGGCGACCAGCTTCGGTTTCGTGCGACACACCAACTACGGCGACCTGTTCGACGTGCGGGTCGAGCAGAACCCGGTGAACCTGGCGTTCACCGCGCTGCCGATCACCCCGCACACCGACAACCCCTACCGCGATCCGGTGCCGACGCTGCAACTGCTGCACTGTCTGCACAACGACGCCGAGGGCGGTAATTCCGGCCTGGTGGACGGATTCCGCGCGGCGGCGATGCTGCGCGAGCACAACCACGCCGCGTTCGACACGCTGACCCACACCGCGGTGACGTTCGCCTTCGAGTCGGCCGACGCCGCGCTGTCCGCGACCCGGCCGATGATCGGCACCGATCCCTACGGCCGAATCCGCGAGGTCCGGTTCAACAATCGTTCGCTGCAACCGGTTCCGGTCGGCCCGGACACCGAAGATTTCTACGCCGCGCACCGCGCGTTCGCCGAGGTGTTGCAGCGCCCGGAACTCCAGCTCACGCTGCACCTCGCGCCCGGTGACTGCCTCGTCTTCGACAACACCCGGGTGTTGCACGCGCGCACCGCGTTCGGCTCGACCGGCCGACGGCACCTCCAGGGCTGCTACGCCGACCTGGACAGCCTGGCCAGCACGATCACCCTGCTACGCAAGGAGAATCCGCGCCCGGCCGAGCGCACGCTGGCCGACCTGTTCGCCGGCGACGGCGCGGCCGACTACCTCGGCGAGGAGGTGACCCTGGCCGTGCACATGTTGCAGACCGGCGCGCTGGCCGCCGCCCAGGGCGCGCCGGACCATCTGGTGGCCGCCGCACTGCTGCACGACGTGGGGCACCTCACCGGCGTCATCTCAGGCCAGGAACTGATGGCCGGCAGGGACAATCACCACAGCGACACCGGTGCCGACTGGCTGGCCCAGTGGTTCCCCGCGTCAGTCACCCAACCGGTCCGGCTGCACGTCGCCGCGAAGCGCTACCTGTGCGCGGTCGACCCGGACTACGTCGACGAGCTCTCGCCGGCGTCGGTCTACACACTGGGCGTGCAGGGTGGTCCGATGTCGGCGACCGAGATCGCCGCCTTCGAGGCGTCCCCGCACCACGCGGACGCGGTCGCGGTCCGACGCTGGGACGACGCCGCCAAGGACCCGGCGGTGCCGCCCCCGACCTTCGCCACGTTCGCCCCGCTGCTCGCCGAACTCGCCGAACAGCACTGATCGCCCGGCTGCCGCGTTGCGCCCGACGCGGCAGCCGTGGACACTCACCGCACCGCCCGACCCGGCCGGCCAGGGCTCTGCGGAGAGGAACACGATCATGGCCACCGAGCTTCCCGCTCCCGTGCGGCGTGCCGTGGACGCCGCGAACGGCGGCGACCTCGACGGCTTCCTGGACGCCTTCACCGAAACCGGCGCGGTCGACGACTCGGGCCGCACGTTCCGTGGGCGGGCGGCGATCACCGGGTGGAGCGACACGGAATTCATCGGCAAGCAGGTGACCCTCGACGTGACCGGCGTCGAGCCGGCCGGCGACACGGTGATGATCACCGCACAGGTCGGCGGCAACGGCTTCAACGGCCCGTCGCACTTCGCCTTCACCGTCGCGGGCGACCGGGTCACCCTGATGAAGATCACCGGCTGAGCCGATCGGTCACCAGCGGGTAGTTTCGCGGTGGTGCGGGATGGGGCGGTCGATCGGGCGGTGTGGACGCGGGTGAGCCTCGGCGCGGACCGCCCGCTGCACCTGCTGGCGGCCCGGTTCGTGCACCACCGGTTCGCCCCGCACGCGCACGAGGAGTTCGCCATCGGCGCCTGCTCCACCGGCGTGGAGACCATCCGCTACCGGGGCACCGAGTGGGCGACCGGCCCCGGCACTCTGGTTGTCGTCGAACCCGGCGAGTCGCACACCGGCGGACCGGCCGCCCCGACCGGCTTCGCCTACCGCGCCCTGTATCCCGCCGCCGACCTGGTCACCGACGCGAGCGGCGCACCACAGCCGCACTTCCGCACGCCGGTGATCGAGGACGCACAGCTGGCCGGTGAGCTGCGCCGGACCCACCTCGCGCTCAGTCGCGGCGGCGACGCACTGGCGATCGAGTCCCGGCTGACCTGGCTGCTCGCGACCCTCGTGCACCGGCACACGGTCGCCACGATCCCGGCGCCGACGGCCGGGGTGTCCGACCGGGTCGCCGCGACGACGATGGCCCGGCTGGCCGACCAGTTGGTGGACCCGCCGACCCTCCAGAAGATCGCCGCCGAGCTGGGTTTGTCCCGGTTCCAGGTGGTGCGTGCGTTCCGCCAGACCGTCGGGATGCCGCCGTACGCGTGGCTGGCGCAGCACCGAGTGACCCGCGCCAGGGCGCTGCTGGAAGCGGGCGGCCGGCCCGCACAGGTCGCCGGCGAGGTCGGGTTCGCCGACCAGGCGCATCTCACCCGCTGGTTCCGCCGGGTCCTTGGCGTCACCCCGGGCGCGTTCCGCAACAGCGTTCAAGACAGCTGTCGCCGCCCGCACCCAGACTGACGCGACCCGGCCCCGGACGGACCGCCGGCGGGTTGAGCGGAGGATCGGTGAGTCGTCGCGGTTGGCTGCTGTTCGCGGTGATGGGCGTGCTGTGGGGCGTGCCCTACGTGCTGATCAAGATCGCCGTCGGCGGTGTCTCGGTGCCGATGGTGGTGTTCGCCCGAACCGCCGTCGGCGCCGCCGTGCTCTGGCCGCTCGCGGTGCGCGGCCACCAGGTCTGGCCGATCCTGCGTGCGCACTGGCGACCGCTGCTGGCCTTCGCCGGCGGCGAGATCGTCGGGCCGTGGTGGCTGCTCTCCGACGCCGAACGGCGACTGCCCAGTTCGCTGACCGGCCTGCTCATCGCGGCGGTGCCGATCATCGGCGCGGTGCTGGCCGCCCGATCGGAGCGGCTGGGCGCCGGCCGGTGGACCGGGCTGTTGGTCGGCTTCGGCGGCGTCGCGCTGCTGGCCGTGCCGCACCTCGGCGGCGGCGACACCTGGGCGGTGGTGGAGGTGCTGCTCACCGCGCTGGGCTACGCGATCGCGCCGCGGATCGCCGCCGCCAGGCTGAGCGAGGTACCGGCTCCCCTGATGACCGCGGCATGCCTCACCGTCGCGGCGGTCGTCTATCTGGTACCGGCCGCGCTCACCTGGCCCCGCGCGCTGCCCAGCCGGTCGGTGCTGATCGCGTTGGGCGGGCTCGCCCTCTTCTGCACGGCAACGGCGTTTGTGGCGTTCTTCAAGCTGATCGCCGAGGTGGGGCCGTCCCGGGCGGTGGTGTTCAGCTACGTCAACCCGTTCGTCAGCGTGCTGGCCGGGGCGGTTGTGCTCAGCGAGCCGGTGACCGGCCCCACTCTGGTCGCCTTCGCGCTCATCCTCGCCGGGTCGCTGCTGGCGACCCGCGGCGCCCGGCCGCCCGCCGGCCAACTGGACGGCGTGTCACCGGCCGATTGATAGGCTCGTGACCATGGGATCAGCGGACCCCGCGGCCGACCGCGCCGGCGTCGACCCCGGCGCGTTCGACCCCGAGTCGGCGGTCTGGGTGCGATCCCTGACCAGCACAGGATCAGACCGCGAACGAGCCATCGGCCGGCTGCACGAACTGCTGCTGCGGATCGCCCGCAGGGAGCTGGGCCGGCGCGCGGACCGGCTGCGGATCGCCGGTCCCGAGCTCGACGACCTGGCCCACCAGGCGGCCGCGGACGCGCTGCTGGCCATCGTCGAGAAGGTCGGCCAGTTCCGCGGCGACAGCCGGTTCACCACGTGGGCCTACAAGTTCGTCATCTTCGAGGTGTCCAACAAGATCGGCCGGCACTTCTGGCGCACGCCGAGCGTGGCGCTGGACGCCGAGCAATGGGAGAAACTGCCCGACCGGCTCGGTTTCGACCCGGACGACCAGGCCGAGTGGCAGGACCTGCTGGCCGCGCTGCACCGGGCCGTGGACGAGGAGCTGACCGCACACCAGCGGCGGATCTTCGTCGCCATCGTGCTCAACGGGGTGCCGCTGGACGCGCTGACCGCCCGGATCGGCTCCAACCGCAACGCGATCTACAAGGCCCTTTTTGACGCCCGACGTAAGTTGCGGGCACATCTCGACGCCAACGGTTATCTGGACGAACACACCCCGAGGCGCACATGAACGGCTGGCCGGCGCTGGAGCGCCTACTCAACACCGATCCGCAGGACACCGGCTGCGCGGAGGCGATGGAGCTGCTGCACGTCTACGCCGAACTCGTCGCCGCCGACGGCGCTGCCGAGCGGCGGTATCCGCAGGTCGCCGCACACCTGCGGACGTGCGGCCCGTGCGCGGAGGACATCGAGGGTCTGCTGGCCGCGATCCGCGGCGACTTCGATCACTGAGCGACCAGTTCTTACAGAACCCTGTCCTGGCGCCGGTCGCCGGTAAGGACCCGAGGTGGGGCGGACACCAAGTAGGCGTCCAACCGGACAACCCGGCCCCCATCGGAGGACAGATCTGATGAAGAAGTCCGCTCGCCTCGCCGCCACCGGCGGGCTCGCCGCCATCGCCGCCACCGGTCTGTTCGCCGGCACCAGCGCCGCGGCCACCCCGCAGCACGCCACCCCGCACAGCGCCGGCAACGTGTTCGTGCAGACCGACAACACCAGCGGGAACTCGGTGGTGGTCTACGACCGGGCCGCCGACGGCACCCTGCGCCAGGCCGGCAGCTACGCCACCGGCGGCCTGGGCGGCGTACTGAGCGGTTCGGCGGTCGACCACCTCGGCTCGCAGGGCTCGCTGACCTACGACCGCGCCGCCGGCCTGCTCTACGCGGTCAACCCCGGCAGCAACACCGTCACCGTGTTCGCGGTCGAGGGCGACCGGCTGGTCCGCCGCGAGGTGCTCGGCTCGGGCGGCAACTTCCCGGTCAGCGTTACCGTGCACGGCAATGTCGTCTACGTGCTCAACGCCCGCGACGGCGGCTCGGTGCAGGGCTTCCTGCGGCTGGGCAGCACGCTGATCCGCATCCCGGCCTGGCATCGCGCCCTCGGCCTGGAGGCGTCGGAGACCCCCGAGTTCACCAGCACGCCCGGCCAGGTCGCGTTCACCCCGGACGGCTCGAAGCTGATCGTCACCACCAAGAACAACGGCAACAGCATCGACGTGTTCGATGTCGACTTCGCCGGCGGCATCTCCGCACGTCCGGTCGTCACGTCCGACCCGGGCGCGGTCCCGTTCGCGGTCACCTTCGACCCGCGCGGGCACGTGGTGGTCGCCGAGGGCGCGAACGCGCTGGCCACCTTCACCCTCAACCGCAACAACACGCTCACCCTGGTCGACCGGGTGGCCACCGGCCAGTCGGCGACGTGCTGGGTGAGCGCCGACGGTTCGACGCTCTACACGTCCAACGCCGGCAGCGGCACGCTGTCGCGCTTCCAGGACGGTGGCAGCGGCCAGCTGACCGCGCAGGGCAACACCGCGACCGACCCGGGCACGGTGGACGCCACCGTCTCCTCCGATGGTCACGAACTGTTCGCCCAGACCGGTGCCAACGGCGTCGTGGACGAGTTCCGGGTGAACGCCAACGGCTCGCTCACCGAACTGGGCTCGGTGACCGTGCCCGGCTCGGTGGGCGGCGAGGGCATCGCGGCATCCTGAGCCGTGTCCTGAGCCGTGTCCTGAGCCTCAATGTCGAGTCGGCCGGCCGGGCGCGTGAGTGGCCCGGCCGGCCGGAGCATGGCGGGTGATCGGCCGTGGCGGCATTGTGGTGGGTATGGCGACGTTCCTCAGCGCGGAGAGCTACCTCGACCGGCCGTGGCTGGCCCACTACGGTCCGGGCCGCCCGGCCGACATCATCCCCGACCACACCACCATGCTCGCCGCGTTCCGCGCGTCGGTG
The DNA here is from genome assembly GCA_036268615.1 of Pseudonocardiaceae bacterium. Classification (GTDB taxonomy): domain Bacteria; phylum Actinomycetota; class Actinomycetes; order Mycobacteriales; family Pseudonocardiaceae; genus DATATV01. The sequence goes on along the minus strand of DATATV010000134.1, from coordinate 89,533 downwards.
GCCCGCGCCCCGGACACCGAGGCGATCCGCTACTTCGACGGCGTACTGACCCTGGCGCAGCTGGACACCGCGTCCGACGCTCTGGCGATCGCCTTGCTGGACAACGGTTTCGTGACCGGTGACCGGCTGGGGGTCTATCTGCAGAACAATCCCGCGTTCGTGGTCGGGCTGCTCGGGGCGTGGAAGGCGGGCGGGTCGGCGGTGGCGATCAACCCGATGAACAAGGCGCGTGAGCTGACCTACCTGCTCACCGACTCCGGCGCCACCGCGCTGCTCTGCCTGGACGAGCTGTACGAGACGGTCGCCCGGGACGTACTGGAGTCCGGGCAGACGGCGGTGCGCACGGTGGTCACCGCGTCCGCGCTGGACTGGCAGACCCGTGACGATGCACGACTGCTGGCCGGCACGGCGAAAACCCACCCGACCGGCGCCCTCGACCTGCTCGACCTCGTCGAACAACACACCGGCGCGCGGCCTCCCCTGGTCGAACCGCGGGCCGAGGACGTCGCCGTGCTCACCTACACGTCGGGCACCACCGGCGTGCCCAAGGGCGCGCTGAACACCCACGGCACCATGGTCTTCAACGCGCAGACCTACCGCGACTGGATGGCGCTGGGCGAGGCGGACAGCGTGCTCGGGGTGGCACCACTGTTCCACATCACCGGCCTGATCGGGCACGTGTGCCTGGCGTTGCTGCTGCCCTGCCCGCTCGTGCTGGCCCACCGGTTCCATCCCGAAGTGGTGCTGGACGCCGTCCGGGAGCACCGGCCGACGTTCACCATCGGCGCGATCACCGTGTTCATCAGCCTGTCCGGGGTGGCCACGCTGACTCCTGACGACTTCGCATCGCTGCGGGTGATCTACTCCGGCGGCGCGCCGATCGCGCCCGCGGTCGCCGAACGCTTCCGGGCCAGGACCGGCCGCTACATCCACAACATCTACGGCCTCACCGAGACCAACTCCCCCGCGCACGCGGTGCCGCTGGGCGTCGAGGCGCCGGTGGACCCGACCTCCGGCGCGCTGTCGATCGGGCTGCCGGTGTTCAACACGATGGTGCGCATCCTGGACGATCAGGGATGTCCGGTGCCGGTCGGCGCACTCGGCGAGATCGCGATCAGCGGGCCGCAGGTGGTACCCGGCTACTGGCGGAAGCCGGCGGCGACCGAGGCGGCCCTGCCCGGCGGCGAACTGCGCACCGGCGACATCGGGTTCATGGACGAGCACGGCTGGTTCTATCTGGTGGACCGGAAGAAGGACATGATCAACGCGGCCGGCTACAAGGTCTGGCCGCGCGAGGTGGAGGACGTGCTCTACGCCCATCCCGCGGTCCGGGAGGCCGCGGTGATCGGCGTCCCGGACGCCTACCGCGGTGAAACCGTCAAGGCGTTCGTGTCGCTCGAACCCGGCGCGACGGTCACCGAGGCCGAGCTGATCGCCTACTGCCGGGAGAACATGGCCGCCTACAAGTACCCGCGCTCGATCGAACTCGTCGCCGAACTCCCGAAGACGACCACCGGCAAGATCCTGCGGCGTGAGCTGCGCGCGCGTTAGGCCGTTCGGATGCGGCCAATTCCCGCGTACACCCCGGAATCCACCGGCGAGGGCAGTTCGGGGTCAGCCCCGTCGGGCCGCCACAACGACGCCCAGACGAGGCCGGGGTCGAGCAGATCGGTGCCGGTGAAAAGCGCCGCGACCTGCGCGCGGTCGCGTAGCACCATCGGGCTGCCGGTCTGCTGGAACCAGTCCGCCGCCCGGCGTAGTTCGGCGTGGCCGTCGGCGGCCAGGTGGGACAGCGCGAGATAACTGCCGGCCGGGACCGCCGACCGGTAGCCTGCGACGATCCCGGCGGGATCGGCCTCGTCGGGCACGAAGTGCAGCACTGCCAGCATCAACACCGCGACCGGCTGGTTGAAGTCGATCAGTTCGCGGACGGCCGGATGGCCCAGCACCGCGGCCGGGTCGCGCAGGTCGGCCTGGACGATGGCGGCGTCCGGGTTGTCGGCCAGCAGATGTTCGGCGTAGGCGACCGCGACCGGCTCGTTGTCCACGTACATCACCCGGGTGCCCGGCCGGGCCCGCTGGGCGATCTCGTGCACGTTGCCCACGGTCGGAATGCCCGAGCCGAGGTCGAGAAACTGGGTGATGCCGACGTTGATCAGCTGGCCGACAGCGCGGCGCAGGAACGACCGGTTCACCCGGGAAGGCCGCACCTGCGAACCGGTGACCACCTTGATCTGCTCGGCGAACGCACGGTCGGCAGCGAAGTTGTTGGCCCCACCGAGCATGTAGTCATAGACCCGGGCCGCGTTGGGCCGGTCCAGCTCCACCTCGCTGGGCAGTTTGTCCACCGACGCCCTGTCCTCGACCACCCTGTACCGCCTCACCCCGACGCCTCCGCCGGGCCTTACGCTACAAGAGTCGATCTCGCCGCCGACAGGCCCTGATCCGCACAGCCAGTGAGTCCATAGTGGACTACTCAACCGCGCAGCTCAGCCGATGACCGGAAGCGCCCGCACGCTGTTGCTGATCAGCGACGGCAGCGGTGACAGGGGCTCGTCGGCCAGGGCGAGGTTCGGGAACCGCGTGAACAGCGCCGGCAGCGCGATCTCGGCCTGCAACCGGGCGAGCGGCGCGCCGACACAGAAATGCACCCCGTGGCCGAGCGACAGGTGCGCGGCCGGCGGCCGGGTGATGTCGAAGCGGTCCGCGTCCGGCCCGTACGCCCCGGCGTCCCGGCCGACCGCGGCGAAGGACAAGATGATCGGGTCGCCCTTGGCGATCACCGTGCCCTCGATCTCGATGTCCTCGGTGGCGTAGCGCATCGGGAAATGGCCCAGTGGCGAATCCCACCGCAGGATCTCCTCGACCAGCGACCGCCACGGCTGCTGCCCGGAGGTCAGCAGGGTGAGCTGGTCGCGGTCGCTCAGCAGTGCCCGCACCGCGTTGGTCAGCAGGTTGGTGACCGTCGAGTGACCGGCGACCAGCAGGGTGGCCAGGGTCGCGGTGAGCTCGGACTCACTGAGCACCTCGCCGTCCTCGGTGACCGCGGCCAGCAGCGCCGTCGTCAGGTCGTCGCCGGGATGTGCCCTGCGGTCGGCGACAAACGCGTCCAGCATCGCCCACATCGCCCGCGCGTTGGCCAGTTCCTCCGCCGCCGTGGTCGACGTGCTCGACGTGACCTGCGAGATCCGGTGGAACTCGGCGCGCGCCTCGACCGGGAAGCCGAGCAGGTCGCACACGACGGTCATCGGCAGCCGGTAGGCGAACCGCTCGCGCAGGTCGGCCGGTTCGCCGCGGGCCAGCGCGGCGGCGAGGCCGTCGAGCAGGATGTCGACGGTCCGTTCGATGTCCGGTCGCAACGCGGCCACCCGACGTGCGGTGAACGCCTGCGCGACCAGCGATCGCAGCCGCCGGTGGTCGGCGCCGTCCGCGGTCGCCATCGACCGGACCGTCACGAAGCTCATCATCGGCCAGCCGGGCGGCACCTCACCGGCCGCCAGCGCGCGCCAGTGCCGGGAGTTCGCGGCGATCCGTGGATCGCTGAGCAGCGCACGCAGCACCGCGTACCGGGTGACCGACCACGCGGTGACCCCGCCGGGCAGTTCGACCGGCACCACCGGTCCCAACGCTCGCAACTCGGCGTTCTGGCCGTGCAGGTCATGACCGAGCGGATCGAGCCGGACCGGCAGCATCTCCGTGGACCCCCAGGAAGTCTTGGCACCAGACACAAGTCCGAGGGTCGAACCGGTAATGCCAGGTCAGCAAGCCTATCCGGTGGGCGGTCCGGCCGGTAGCGACCGGACGGGCGTCAGCCGATTCCCGGGCAGCCGACCAGATTCCGGGCGCCGGTGGTGTCCTCGGCCGCCGCGACGGTGTGCGCGCCGGACTGTTCGAGTTGGCCGGACGGCTGGAGATCGACCACGCCGAACCGGGCCAGCGCGATGACCAGCGCGAGCGCGCCGACCGGTCTGGCCGGCCGGGGCAGTCGGAACCGGCTCCGGTCGTGATGAAGGTCATGGGCGACGGAAAACAGCCACGCCCGCACGGTTTCCTTCGGGCAGGTCAGCACCTCCGGGTGCCGCCAACCGCGGACCAGCGTCTGCTCCAGCAACCGCTCACCGGCCGCGCGATCGCCGGTCAGCCGTTCCGCGTAGGCCAGCAGTGCCCGCCCGTGCCCCTCGTACAACGCGCGGACGATGGCCTCGTCGCTGACCTGTCGCCTGCGGGACCGCAAGGTCGCCATCAGGCTGCTCCCTTCCACCCTGCCGAAACCGTGCCGAGCACCGCTCGGACGTCCGACCTCAAGTCACGCATAGTGGTGATCGTCATCGGCGATCGGCGCCTGGTGATCAAAGAGCCGATCGACACCGCTGAGATACGCGACCGGGCCAACCTCACGTCCCCGAAACTTCGCCCGGCTCCCCACGACAGCACCACGGGCACGACCACTGGACCTGCCACCGATAACTGCCGACCGCTCCCCGCGACTACTGTGCCCTGACCCCTGTGCCGAATCTGTGACGATCGACTGACTGAACCGGGACGGCGGCCCTCACCGGCCGTTCCCGGAGCACCAACCGGCTGGTCCGCCCAGGCCCCACGCTCGGACCGACCCGCCGTCCAACTTCATCGACACCGCACTCGTCCGACCTGCACCGCGAATCGGGGCAACCGACTCCGGGTATGCGAGGACGCCACTCGGTGCGGCATGGGAACATGATTGCTCAACCAAATACACAACCGATACATGCGCCGTGGACGATTTGCGCACGTCGGGACGATTGACGCTACCGGGGAGGACAGCGGCTTGGCCAGTGGTATCCGCTTTGCCGTCCTCGGTCCGGTACGCGCCTGGCGGGACGGCTCCGAGATCAATCTCGGCGGCCCGCAGCAGCGCGCGATCCTGGCCACGCTGCTGCTCCAGGCGGGCACACCGATGTCGATCGACGAGCTCGTCGACGCGCTGTGGGCCGAGGACCCGCCGGCCTCGGCGGTCGCGGTGATCCGGACCTACGTGCACCGGCTGCGCCGCACCCTCGCCGTCGACCAGCACGAGCTGATCAAGTCGGTGGGCAGCGGTTACCTGCTCCAGGCCCCGGCCGAAGCGGTGGACCTGACGCTGTTCCGCCGGTTGCTGGCCCAGGCCCGGCAGGCGCGGGACACCGGTGACCTGCTCAGCGCGGCTGACTCGCTGCACGACGGGCTCGCCCTGTGGACCGGCACCCCACTGGCCGACGTGCCCGGCCAGTACGCCGAAACCCAGCGCGCGGCCCTGATCGAGCTGCGGCTGAGCACCGTGGAGGACTGCCTCGACCATGAGATCCACCTCGGCCGATACGTCGAGGCGGCGGCCGAGCTGTCCCTGCTCTCCGCCCAGTACCCCCTGCGCGAACGGCTGCGCGAGATGCTCATGCTCGCCCTCTACGGTGCCGGCCGGCAGGCCGACGCGCTGGCCGTCTATCACGACGCGCGCCGCAAGCTCGCCGACGAGCTGGGCATCGAGCCCGGTCCGGGCCTCCAAGCCGTGCACACCCGCATCCTCAACGGTGACCCGGAACTCGTCGCGTCGACCGCGCAGCCGGAGCCCGAGCCGGCAGCGCCGAACCGCGGCTACCCGCCGGCGCTGGTCGTGCCCGCCCAGCTCCCCCGGGATCTGCCGCTGTTCACCGGCCGCCGGACCGAACTGGCGCACCTGCTCGGTGAGTACTCGGCCGACGACCCGATGTCGGCCGCGGTGACCGTGATCAGCGGCATGGCCGGCGTCGGCAAGACCGCGCTCGCGGTGCGCCTCGCGCACCTGATCGCCGAGCAGTTTCCCGACGGTCAGCTCTACCTCGACCTGCGCGGCTTCGACCACTCCGACGCGGTGGTCAACCCGGGCACCGCGATCCGCCGCTTCCTGGACGCGCTCGGGGTGCCGTCGGCACACGTGCCGGCCGAGGTCGAGGCACAGGTCAACCTGTACCGCAGCCTGCTGGCCGGCCGGCGGATGCTGGTGGTGCTGGACAACGCCCGGGACGCCGAGCAGGTGCGCCCGCTGTTACCCGGTGCGAGCGGCTGCCGCACGCTGGTGACCAGCCGGAACCAGCTGCGCGCGCTGTTCGCCACCGAGGGCGCGAGTGCGCTCACCCTGTCCCCGCTGTCACCGGTGGACGCGCGCGACGCGCTGGTCCGGCGGGTCGGCGCGGCCCGGGTCAACGCCGACCCGGCCGCCGCCGACGAGATCATCACGCTGTGCGCCGGCCTGCCGCTCGCGCTGGCCATCGTCGCCGCCGACCTGGCCGGCCGGCCCAGTCATCCGCTCTCGGCCGTGGCCACCGAACTGCGCGAGGCCAACGGCAGCCTGGACGCGTTCGCCAACGCCGATCCGACCATCGACGCCCGCGCCGCGTTCTCGTTGTCCTACCGCACCCTCGGCGAGCGCGCCGCCGCACTGTTCCGGCTCACCGCGTTGCACCCCGGGCCGGAACTGACCCCCGGCGCGGCCGCGAGCCTGCTGGGCGAGCCGGTGGCCGCGGTGCTGCCGGTGCTCGACGAGCTGGAACGGGTGCACCTGGTCAACCAGGACGCGCCGCAGCGCTACAGCCTGCACGACCTGGTTCGGGTCTACGCCACCGAACTCGCGCTCGCCGACCCGCTGGCCGACCGCCGGGCCGCGCAGCAGCGCATGCTCGACCACTACCTGCACTCGGCGAACGCGGCGGGCCTGGCCAACCGGCACCGGTACCAGGCGATGCTGCCGGTGGCGGGCCCGGACGTGAGCACCGAGCGGTTCGCCGACCACGCGGCGGCGCAGGCCTGGCTGACCGGCAACTATCCGGCGCTGCACGCGTTGATCGGCTACACCGTGCAGCACGGGCTGCACGAGTACACCTGGCAGCTGGCCTGGGTGCTCGACCCGTTCCACGACCGGCAGGGGCGCTGGCAGGACAAGGTGGTGGTGCAGCGGTCCGCGCTGGCCTCCGCGTGGCTGCTGGACGACCGCTGGAAGCAGGCCTACAGCCACCGCAGCCTGGGTTACGGCTACGAGCACTTCGCCGAGCGGGAACTGGCGCGGGAGCACTACACGGTCGCCATGCGGCTCTACGTCGAACTCGACGACATCGTCGGCCAGGCGATCACCCACCAGAACTTCGGTGCGATCGAGCACGGCCTTGAGTCGCACGAGCAGGCGCTGGTGCACTACGGGAAATCGTTGCAGCTGAGCCGATCCGTGGGCGACCGCTACCTGGAGGCGGCCGCGCTGAACAACCTGGGCTGGACCTACAGCTTCCTCGGCGACCAGGTCAGCGCGATCGAGCACTGCGAGCGCGCGCTGGCCTACTGGCAGCAGGCCGACGACCGCGGCCACGAGGCGGACACCCTGCACAGCCTCGGCCAGTGTTACCACCGCACCGGCGACCACCAGCAGGCGATCAGCCACTTCACCCGCGCCCTGAGCACCTACCGGGACCTGCAGGACCGCCACCACGAGGCGGACACCCTGCGCCGGCTGGCCGTGGTGCAACGCGCCGCGGGCGACCTGGCCGCGGCGACCGTCACCTGGCAGCAGGCCCTGGTCGCGTCCGCGAACGCGGCCACCCGGTACGCGGCGATCCCGACCACCCCGCTGGACTCCAGCCAGGTGCTCACGGCCCGCCGGTCGGTCTGACCGAGCCGCTCAGCCGACGGACTGGAGATGGATCTGTGCGGGCTCCCGTTCGACGGAGGGCACCGGGCGGTCGACCCAGTGCCCCGGCACGTCCCGGTCGAACTGCGCGATGGCACCGGACGAGCGCGTGGACAGCCCGAGGCGGTGGCCGGCCACCTGCATGATCTCCGCGGCCATCGCGCCCAGTTCGGGCATGCCCTGGTGGCTGTGGCCGCGGCTGCCGAGGTCGACCTGGGCGATCGAGCCCAGCCCGTGCAGGGCCCAGGTGTCCACCAGCGTGCCGAACTCGACCCCGTAGCCGACCGGGATACGCAGTGATCGCAGCAGCGAACTGCGCATCGCCCACTCGCCGCCCAAGGGCTGCACCACCGCCGCCAGCTCGGGCCACGAGATGTTGATCATCGGTCGGGCCACCAGCTCGGTCACCCGGCCGCCGGCGGTGCCCGACACCCCACTCGCGTCAGCAAAGCTCCGGTCGTAGAACCCCTTGCACAGCAACACATTCTCGTCGGCGAACACCGGCCCGAGCAGGCCGGTGACGAAATGCGGCCCCCACTGCGTCAGGTCGCCGTCGATCAGCACCACGATGTCGGCGGTGGTCACGAACTGCGACTTCCAGATCGCCTCGCCCTTGCCGGCGTGGCAACCGAGGTCGGGCCGGATGTCGTCGACGGCGTACACCTGCGCGCCCGCGGCGGCGGCCACCGCTGCGGTGTCGTCGGTGGACCGCGAGTCGAGCACAACAAGTTCGTCGACGAGGGCGGCGTCGTCCATCAACGCGCGCCGGATCACCGAGACGATGGTCCCGATCGTCGGCTGCTCGTCGCGCGCGGGGATGACCACAGCGACCCGCTGGTCGCCCTTGCCGGCGAGCAGCCCGTCCAGCGGCCAGTCGGCAGCGTCCGAGGTGCACGCCTCGAACCACGACCGGGCCTGAGCGTCCATGCCCCGATCATCGCAGCGGACCGCTGGTCAACGGCGGGCACGTGCCCGGGATCACGGCGCTGGTCCGGACACCGGTTTCGGCCGGCCGGCGCGGTGGTACGCACGGTTGTTTGCCGAACCGGACGTGCCCGCGAACCGCAGGAGGCCGAAATGAGATTCAAATGGTACGCAGAAACGCCCGGCCGGTGGTTACGCCAACTGTTCACCGACATCATCGCGGTGGGCTGGCTCGTTTTCTGGGTATGGCTGGCCGTGCAGGTGCACAACCACATTCTGGCCGCGGCGGGGCCGGGCAACTCGCTGATCAGCGCGGGCACCGGGTTGCGCACGACGTTCCAGAACGCGTCCGACGACGCGGGCAAGGTACCGCTGATCGGCCACGCACTGGCCGACACGTTGGGCGGCGGCACAAAGATCGGCTCGTCACTGGTCACCGCCGGCAGCGGTGAGGTCACGCTGACCCACGAAGTGGCGTTCTGGCTGGCGGTCGCGCTGGTGACCGGCCCCATCGTGCTCGTGCTGGCGACCTGGCTGCCCCTCCGGCTGCGCTACGCCCGCCAGGCCGGCGCCGTGGCCGCGATGGCCAGGTCCGAACGCCACCAGGAACTGTTGGCCCTCCGCGCCCTCACCACCCTGTCCCCCAACAAGCTGTTGACCATGGGCCCGACGCTGATGGACGGCTGGCGGTCCGGCGATCGAAAAGTGACAAATGCCTTGGTATCAGCGGAATGCGCCCGACTCGGAATCCGAGCCGGGCGCTGATCGTCCGGGTGTCACCGCCGACGCGAACGCGGCCGCCAGGAGGTGCTGGCGCCGACGCCGGCCAGGTGCAGGGCGACACAGAGTAAGCCCGCCTCAACCAGGGTGCCGTTGGTGACGACGTCGCCGAGACCGAAGTGCGCGAGGTCGAAAATCAGGGCGAGGGCGAACAGGACAGCGGCGATGATCGCGAACATGAGGAGCTCCCTTTGCACCGAACGAGCGCGGGAACTCGCGCTCGCCAACTGCCGATGAGTTACCCGATCCGATCCCCGATCAACCCTCACGGCGCGGAACTGACAAAACCTGGACAATTCCCCGATCCTGGTTCGCCGAAAGCGCCCCTACCACGTTGTTCACCGTCACGCCCGGCATCAGACGGTCCGAGCGGCCGACCCTTAGGTGCCGCCGAAAGCAGCACCAATCGATCTTCCGACCACGCGGAAGTTAAGCAAGCCTTCCCCACCGACCCGCGGATAGGACATCATGGAAGTGCGCGAGCGGAAGTCAACAGCTGGCGGTGAGGAGAAATCCGCATCATGGATACATTACCAATTGACAGCGAAAGAGCCTTCGAGTCGGCACTCGTCGATATCGGCACGCTGCCGCTCGCGGCACTGTCATCCTGGCGCAGCGACACCCTCCGCGAGGCGATGGGGGAGGTCGTTCGGCAGGCGAGCGACGTGCGCGTGTGGGACCAGCACGGGCTGCACCAGCGAGATGGTCACCCGGCAAGGCCCTGCCCGTAGCCGGCGGTGAATGCCGAGAGGGGCCGTGTGCCTGAGGAGGATGCCACTCAAGTCGAGCGCTTTCCGCGTCACCGCCTGCCTTGGACGGATTTCGACGCTCTGGCTCGCAACGGCGGTAGTGCGACGGTGGTTCGCCGACTCAGGCGAGCCGAGCGAAGCCGCCGGTTGCTGTTGATCCGGGCGGTTGTCGACAAGGTCGCGAAGACACCGGAGCTGGCGGCACCCCTGCCGCCGGCCGAGGACGCCTGGGAATTGTTGGCGCGCACCCAGCAGGCGGCACCTTTGATGCTGGATCGCATCCTCGACCACCCGTACACGGGTGCGTGGGCCGGCTACACAACCCGGTTGCTGTACCACCGGATCACCGGGGTAGGTCCGCTGTGGGCGCACATCGGGTATCTGCACGCGGTCGCCGCCGCGGCCGCCGTTCACGCCGGCATCAACTTCGAAATCACCGTGCCGGTCTGGCACGGCGACGTGGTGCTACCCACGCTCGGCCTGGCACGGGGACTTTCGGATTTGCCGTGGTCGGTCGCGCGGGTCAGTGGGGTCGGCGGACGCGTCCGGATTGCCTCCGACTCGGCCGTGGTGCGGCTGCCGACCGATCCGGCGACGAGCCAGCCGGACTGGTGGGGCATCCGGAAGATCGTCGCACACGCAGATCACGGGACCCTGTCAGTGCGGCTCGACGACCTCGATCCGTATCGCGGCTCCTACGAACCCCTTCCACCGCAACGGGTCGACGACGCGGAGCTGGCCACCTGGCAGCGCCTGCTACCGCAGGCGTGGCAGTTGCTGGTCGAGTGTGTGCCCGATGTCGCCGAGGCGCTCCGGGTCGGCTTCGACTCGCTGGCGCCCCGACCCGCAGTGCCGTTCCGAACGCCGAGTTCCTCCAGCGACGAAGCCTTCGGCAGCGCCGTGATCGCCCGACCGTCCGACGCGCCGACACTGGCCGCCACCCTAGTGCACGAGTTCCAGCACAGCAGGCTCAGTGGCCTGCAACACCTGGTTCCGTTGTCCGAAGCCGATCCCCGCGAGCGGTTCTACACCGGTTGGCGCGACGACCCCCGGCCGATCGGCGGCCTCATTCAAGGAATTTTCGCGTTCTTCGGCATGACCGCCTTTTGGCGCGCACTCGCCACGAAGGGCGCTCGTCCGGCCATAGCACCTTTCGAGTTCGCTCATCACCGCGCCATGACGTGGCAAGCCGTGACGGCACTGCGCGACGACACCGCATTGACCGAGGCAGGACATCGGTTCGTCCAGCACATCGCCGACATACTCGGTCCGTGGCAACAGGAAGTTGTCGGCTCAACTGCGGCGGAGGCCGCGGCCGCCATCACTCTCGACCACTATCTTGGCTGGCGGATCAGGCACGTCCGGCCGCACCCGGACGCCGTCAGTTATCTCGCCACGGCATGGCGCGACGGCGGTGTACCGCCCCGCCGGCACCTGCCGGACAGCAAGCCCCCCACCCCCATACCGGACGGCAGTTGGTCACGGGCTCGCGCCGATCTGATCCGACTCGTCCTGGCTGTCGGCGACCGCGCGGATCAGGACCCGCATCGGGAAGAGCCAACGCTCACGTTGCGGGCCTGGGACACCGTTCCCGACGCAACTCTCGGCGACTTCGCGTGGGCAACAGGCCGGCTGATCGACGCGGTTCGCTGTTACCGCACCGAACTCATTGAGGACCCCGATCGGCCGGCCTCGCTGGTCGGCCTCGCTCTCTCCCTGCCCGTCCTCGGGCCGAGCCGGGCGGTCCGGATGCTGACGCACCGCCCGGAACTGGTCCGGGCGGTGCATCGCGCGATCCGGGCACGGACGACAACCGTGCCGAGCTACGAGGACCTGGCCGAATGGATCGCCCGGGTCACCCGCTGACGCACGTCACATGGGCAACGGGTCCATGTCGCAGTCGGCCCGCACGCCGTGACCGGCCGCAATAGTCGCCGGGTGGCGCTGGCCGAGCACCTTGCGGTAGCCGGCGAGCGTGTCCGCGTACCGCTGCTTGCCTTCCTCGTCCCGCCCCAGCGCGCGCTGGTCCAGGACCAGGTTCAGGCCCACGGCCAACGAGGTCGGGTGGTCGGCACCCAGCACCCGCTCGGACCGCTCCAACGCATCCGAGTTGATGCCGAGTGCGGCTTCCGCCTCACCCAGCGCGGCGAGGTCACTGGCCAGATTGATGGAACACACGATGGAAAAGACGTGGTCCCACCCGAGTTCGTCACGAAGCACCTCAAGTGCACGCTCGTCCAGCTCGCGGGCGGCGGCGGCATCGCCCAACAGCCGCAAGGTCACCGCCAGGTCCGTCTTGGCGCACAGGGTATAGGGGTGCGTGTCGCCAAGCCTCCCTCGATAGCGTTCGAACGTCTCCTCACCCAACGCCCGGGCCGAGCGGAGATCACCAGCATGTCGGAGGTCGATCGACCGACCCAGCGCACACGCCATGGCATTGAGGTTGTCCAGGCCGTATCGCGTCGTGAAGCGGTCCAGTACCCGGGTCGACAACTCCAGCGCGCCGTCGTGGTCCCCGGCCTTACGTCGGGCAACAGCCAGGTAGGCGAATCGGCGCAGGGTGTCCGCGCTGTTCTCGCCGTGGATCTCCTCTGCCCGTAGTGCCAGCTTTTCCTGCTCGTCGCTCGCCCAGACATACTCCCCGGCCTCGCGACGGTCGAGAATCAGGCCGCTCAGCGAACTGAGTGTCTCGGGATTGTCGTAACCGAGAATGGTGACCTGGCGCTGGTAGGTGTCACTGTCCAGCGCAGCCGCGTCCCGGAACTGTCCGACGAGCCGCAGGCTGATGCCGTGGTTTCGCGCGGCATTCAGGGTGACCGGGTCCTCGTCGCCGTACAGGCTCTTCGTCCGAGCGAGGACATCCGCTGTCAGCCCGGCCGAACCGGTGAACTTTCCCTGGGTACGCAGATCGGCTGCCACCGCGAGTTCCGCGGTGAGGGTGGCCTCGTTGTTCTCGCCATCGGTTTCTTTGCGAATATTGTACGTCTTCTGGTTGAGTTCGCGGGCCTCGGCGAACTTGCCGACAATCCAGTAGTAGTAGCCGAGCTCGATGGCCACTTCCAGGGTCTGCGGGTCCTTCTCGCCCAGATCGTCCACCCAACGGTGGTGCGCCCGCTCAGCCAGCGCGACAGCCTCGTCGTGGTCGCCCCACCGGTAGAGGAACTTCATCAGGTTGATGACGAGTTGCCGACTCCAGCGATCACTGCACTCGATCAGGTCGGCCGCATAAGCATGCGACAGAACATCCTGATAACGCTGCCAGTTCTTCGGCGAGCCGGGGTCCGTGGGGTCATAGTTGGCGAGCAACAGGTGCGCGCCGTGACGCATTTCTGAATACTGCTCCGGCGACATCCGGTTGCGCAGTACCAACTGCACGAGCCGGTGCAGTTGCAGCGTGTCATTTCGGTGGTCGATCTTGGCGAGGCCGTACCGGTTGATATCCCGGATTGCCCGGCTCAGTTGCATCGGGTCGCGGAGGGCGTCATCCAACTGTGGCGCGATGGAAATACCGCGGGTGCCGGTGAAGAGGTTGCGCGAGATCGGTTCCGGCGAGAAGAACGCGCAGACCTGCAACAGTTGGTGAGCGGCTGGGCTGCGGGTGCGTAGTTCGTCGAACGAGACGTTCCACGCGGCTGCGACCGAGACCTCGTAGTCGGCCGGTGCGGTGGTGTCCAGGATCTCGGCGACCTTCTCGTCGAACAACCTCAGGTACTCCGCGACGGGCATGCCGGTCTCGGCCCGCCAGGCGGCCGCCTGTTCGATCGCGAGCGGCAGGTCGCCGAGGGTGTCGGCCAGGCGGTCCGCGTCGGTGTCGGAGATGTCGGGACCGCGCCGACGAAGCAATTCCACGCTCTCGTCGCGGTCGAACGTGCTGACCTCCAGCGGCCTCGCGATACTGGCCCAATCAGGGTTCCTGGAGGTGACCAGGATTTCGCCGGGGCCATTGGTCGGGAAGAACTGCCGGACCGCTTCCGGGCTCTCGGCCGCGTCGAAGACGAGCAGCCAGCGGCGGAACGGGTGGCCGCGGCGTAGGGCCTCCAGCACCGCCGGCACGGCGGTGTTCGCCTCACCGCCACCGGGCAGCCGCAGGGCTTGGGCCAGCTCGGTGAGGCCGGCCCTGATCTGGGTGGTGTGGGACGCCTGAATCCACCACACGACGTCGTAATCCCGCAGGTGTCGGTAGATGTACTCCACGACCGTCTGCGTCTTGCCGATGCCACCCATGCCGTGCAGCGCGGACGGCAGGATCGCGGTTGCCCCGCCGGCCCGCAGCCGTCGGCTCAGGCCGTCCAGCAACTCGATCCGGCCGGTGAAGTTCGGGTTCCGGGGTGGAATCGTGCCCCACACCGGTGGAGCGTCGTCGGGCTGGCGCTCGAAGCCGAGGTTCGGAGTCAACGATGTCGGCCGGTCGTACTGACCAAGAGCGGACGTGGAGCCGGCGGTGCTGGCGCTGGTGGGCGCTGTGGCGGCCGAGGCCTCGATGGTAGGCCCGACAAGATGGGTCTGCGCTGCTGGACCCGCGAGCTCGACCGTTTCAGACATGTTTTTACTCACCGAGGTTGGAGGGTCAATCGTGCCGGCGGAACGAAGCCGTCCAGCGCGAGACAAGTAAGGACCACTCAGCGCCCGCATCACGATCTCTTCCACCACGACATCGTCGACGCCCTCTACAACACCGCCAGGATCAGACGTGCTGTCGGGCGCGTCGAGTGCTTCGCCAATATTCGTAAACGTGCGTGACTGATCGCCCAGGTGCGCAGCAACCAATCGCACGGCACGCGCGGTTTCAGATCGTCGTGCGCCGCTGAGTAACACCTCTCGAACCCTCGGGTGGACGGTGTAGGAGACATTAGACCATGCGGAACGGCTCGTGTGACTGGGTTCCGGGCGGAAAAGTGTGCTGGTCAGGACCTCGGCCAGGTGTTCAGTACGGGCGTCCGGTACCAACTCCGCCTGTATCAGTTGGGCTGCACCGAGATTGACCGGCACTGCGGCGAGCAGTGTGGCCAACCGGTACGCCGTCGGCGAAGCCGCACTCAGGAAAGAATTCACCTGATCGAGCGGCGGTGTCGACTCTGAATTGCTCTCACTTCTTGCCGAGGCGTCTCGGGTTATCGTCGGCTCACCGGCAAATATTACCGGAACGTCAACCGGATCATTGTTCGTACCCACCAAGAGTGCCGCCCAACGGCGTAACCAGCGTGCGTCCAACTCAAGCACCGGTATCGGCACGGCCGCAGGCGGGGTCAGCGCGCCGGGGTCCGGTTCCAGCCAGGCGTCAGGTAGGTGGAGCGACCAGCGGGTGTTCGGTTTCGCCCGGCCGGTCGAGGTCACCCGGGCTCGGCGCAGGTCCATCCCGTTGCGGCGCCACAATCGCTGCGGCAGGAGTTGCACCAGGGCAGTTGGCATCAGCCGGCCCCATTGGGCAAGCGCGGCGGTGAAGGTCGGCTCGCGCCAGTGGTCGCTGACACCGTCGGTGAGCACCAGGACCACGCGGCGGCCGCTGGGGTCGAGCAGTTCCGCCGGGCCGCTGGTCGGGGCGCCATGGAAACCCGTGCGCAGGATCGGGACGGGGGCCGAACCGTCCTCCGGCCACTGGCTGTCCAGCAGCCTGCGTTGGATGGTTCGGAAGGTGCCCAACTGGTTGAGCACGTCTTCGAACTCGACGATCGTCGAGCGCCACAGGGCCGTTGACGGGCTGGCGTCGATAACCAGGGTCAGGTCCAGCCAGCGCTCGCTGACCTGCTTCAACTCGGGAAACCACAGCCCGTCCTGGACGGCCCTCTCGGCTGTCGCCTCCTCGTCCAGCACCAGGTCCTCAGGGCGACCGGAGAGCGTCTTGCGGTGCAGTGGGCGCAATGCCCGAATGATCGCGGGGGCGTCCAGCACGGTTGGCGCACGTGCCCTGATGGCCAGGTCGGGGTCCCCGACCGCCGCTGCATGACCATTGTGTGCCGGGGTTTCCGGATTCTCCGGTGGTGCATAGGACTGCGGGTCGGTAGCCGGTGGCGGTTCCTCCTCTTCGGCCGGCGGTGTGAAAGGTGGCGGATCGCTGTTTTCCACCGGTTCGGGATTCGGCTTGTGCGGCGGAGCGGGAGGCGGCGGGATTTCCGGATGGGGCGAGACCGCGTCGACGACCGAGGTCAGCCAGATCGCGTCGCAGACCTCGGTCCACGTCGGGGTTTCCGCCGCGACGTCGCTCACGCGGTGGATTCGGCCTCGGGCCAGGGGGTTACCGGACCTCACCGGATTCTTGAGATCCCTCCACGGAACGCCAGCAGGCTCCGCCACGTCACACCGCGGATCTCAGCTGGCGCCACAGCGCGTCGCGCAACCTCGACCACGTTGCCGAATTACGATCGTACGCACCGGAAGTAGCCAAATACATCGCGTCCAGGAGTCGGTCGGTCGGCAGTCCACCCGCGCGCTCACTGCTCTGCACGAATTCGCGGACCAGTTCCAGCAGTTGGTCGTTGCGCATGTTGCTCAGGTGCGCGGCGGCTATCGCGGCCAGTTCCTCCGCATCGGGCGGCTGGATCTCCAGTTGCAGGCAGCGGCGTAGGAACGCGGGCGGGAATTCGCGTTCGCCGTTGCTGGTGATGACAATGATCGGGAAGGAATGACACAGCACCCGGCCACCGGCGATCACGGCCTGACGGTCCGGGTCGTCGGTGAAGACCTCGACCTCGGGCAGCTGGTTACGGACCCGCTCCAGTTCCGGAATCGGGAACGTGCCTTCTTCGAAGATGCCCAGCAGGTCGTTCGGGAGGTCGGCCTCGCTCTTGTCCAACTCGTCGATCAAGAGCACTCGGGGCAGCCGGCCGGGGAGGAACACGGTGCCCAGCGGGCCGAGCCGGATGAAGGCGCCGATCTGTTCGTCGGCCATGATTCCGGCTACGCCGGCGGGCTCACGACCGCCGGCGGCGATGCGGGCCATCTCCTGGCGCGCCGCGACGGCATGGGCGCGGCCGATGGCGTCATAGCTGTACTGGCCCTGCTTCAGCGTCGTGTGGCTGGTGATGTGCCATCTGGCTACCCGCCCCAGGCCCAACTCCCGGGAAATACGGAAAGCCAGGCTCGATTTTCCGGCACCGGGCGGTCCGGTGACGAGCAACGGTCGCCGCAGGTACAACGCGCTGTTGACCATGTCGAGGACTTCGGGATCGACGGCCGGATCATTTTTGAAGCGCTCGTGTCCCAGCCTGCGTTCCATCTCGCCGTCGTCCGGCGGTGGGCTCTGGTCCTCGGCCGGCGGCTCGCCGCGGAATGTTCGCCACGGGGGCGGCGCGGGCAACGTGCCCAGCACATTTCCCTCCGACGGCCGCCCGGTACCCCGATAGATCCACCAATCGGGCGTGTTGAATCTGGAACCGCGCCGCTCGGCCGAGATTTCTGCTGGACGCTCATCTGCGCTCATCAGCGGTGTCCCCCCTGGGCCGCCACAGGCGGCGGCTGATCGAGATTCACCATGCGAGCTGGATCGTCCCATAACACTACCAAATTGTGTACGACCCGTGGGTCTATATCTGCGGCAAGTGTGCCACCCAGGGCGTCTTGGCGTGCGGAAAGAGTTCGGCGCGGCAACTCAATTAATCCGCCGGAATCCGCCAAACGGGTGACAAATCTGCGGAACGCGTCCGCCAGGCCGTCCCCCTCGCCGCGACACCAGAGCACCACCGGTAGACCGCCGCGCAGGGCAGAACCCAGCTCGTCGCCCGATTTTGCCTCCGGGGACGGTGCTGCGCTCAGTACCATCGACACGTGTTGCGGTTCCTTAAGAGCGACGTCGATACGGAACGGCTTGTCGGTCTCCGCGCCGCCAGCGAAATATACGCGCGCCGAATCCGGGTCGTCGATGAGCGTCCGCCAACGGTTGATCCACGAGCGGTGCCAGTGTCGGGCGAGCATTCTCTCCAGCGATCTCACCAAGATCGGATAGTCCAACGACAATGGTCTTGGTGACCCGGACGCGCGTTCTTTGTACCATTGATCAACCGGGACGGAGAGCAATGTTCGCGGTAGGACAAACTCCACCGCGGCGTCGCCCCGCAACCCGGTCCAGGCGATCTCGGCGTTCATGACGAGTTGGTCGACCTCGGCTTCGAGATCGTCGAACGCCACTATTCGGGTCTCGCCGCGTGGTGGCGGCCAGGTGTCCGGGTCGTCCTGCCGCCAGTAGGAGAGCTGGTACAGGTCACGGTCGACGCCGTCGTGCTCGATCACGATCACCAGGTGCAGCCACAACGTCGCGTCCACCGACGGGTGGTCGGCCGCGCGCAGTTCGCGGAGCGCCGGCCCGAGTCGACATCGTTTTGCCTGCTCGTCGTTCCAGCGTCGCAACGGCAGGGCCCGGTCGGCGTCGAGTTGCGCGGCGACCAGTTCGACGAACACCATCGGCGGTGGCAGGCCGTCCGGGCCGGCGTTGAAATCCGACAGGTACCGCACCGCCTCCCAGGCATCAGCCTCCCGGCGCATCGGCGGCACACCCGGACCGGCGGCGCGGCCGACCAGAGTCGGCAGCTGCGGCACATAGATCCCGACAAGCAGATCGCGGAGTTTGATCAACTCCGATTCCGGCAGCACGCCGATCACCCGCGACTCGTCGGGCACATCGTGCTGCCCGCCGAGGATGCGCAGCCAGGCGACGTCGTGAGTTTCCTTGACCAGCACCGGAATCCGCCGGTACTCGGTCGGCGCGGTGCCCGGATCGGTCTCGATCACGTTGTGGTGGAAGTGATCCGAGACGATCAACGCGAGCACGCCGCCCGATCGGGTGAGCACATTTTTCGCCTCGGCCGCCTCGATGATCCGGCAGGTGTGGTTGATTTCGTCACCGATGAACGAATCCGGCCGGAACTGGACGTCGCCGGCGTGCATCGCGACCCGCAGCTGGATCGTGGCCTCCGGCGCGTGCACGGCGTTGTGCCGGTCGAGTTCGGCGCGCAACCGGCCGGGCAGTCGGTCGGCGATCTGGCTCTTGGCGAATGCCGGTGGAATCAGGATGATCTTGCCGTCGCCCCGGTCCTCGACCTCACATCTGCTCAGGTCGATTCCGGAGTCGTCAAACGCCGCGTCGAGTACCTTCTTGAGGCCGTCGACCATTGCGGTTCGGTGCAGTTGGGTCCTCGTCGCGCTGGTGAAACCGGCCATGTCGACGACCACGATGCTGCGATAACTGCCTGGTGAACGTTGCGACACAGATCGCTCCTCCCCCAGTTGCGGGCGACCTACTCAAAAGTACCGGTGTCCGCGCACGGCGGGTCACTACGCGCTTGGATCGTTGTCCGAGCAATCCGCGTCGTGCCTGGACCCGGGCATGCACCGGCGATCACTATCGCCCGTTCGGCCCAAGGCACTCGTGCCGGAAGACGGCCGCCGGAAGTGTTGCCTCCCGGTTACTTTGGTCC
The DNA here is from genome assembly GCA_036268615.1 of Pseudonocardiaceae bacterium. GTDB lineage: Bacteria > Actinomycetota > Actinomycetes > Mycobacteriales > Pseudonocardiaceae > DATATV01. The sequence continues at coordinate 70,004 of DATATV010000134.1, read as the reverse complement.
TACCATTTACCTCTGAATAGGAGGTATCTATGACCGAGCAGGGACTCAAGGCCGCCCAGCCGTGGCGGGACGTGGACTACGCCAGCGGGTGGGCCAACGCCGACGTCGTTGGAGAGATGCTGGCCTTCCCGCGGGCACTGGCCGCGGCGCTGGTCAAGGAGGACCGGCCGCAGACCATGACGTTGGTGGACATCGGCAGCGGCACGGGCACCTTCCTGTCCGTGTTCCTGGATGAGTTCCCCAACGCCCGTGGCGTCTGGACCGACGCCTCGGAGGCCATGCTGGACATGGCCAAGGAGCGGCTGGCCAAGTACGGCGACCGGGTCGAGTTCAAGGTCGTCGACATGACCGACCTGGCCGCGGGCAACCTGCCCACCGACGCCGATGTCGTGATGACCTCACGCGCCGCGCACCACCTGGACCGCACCGGGCTGCACGCCTTCTACAAGGAGGCCGCGGCGCACCTGGCACCCGGGGGTTGGCTGGTCAACCTCGACCACGTCGGGTCGAAGAACGACGAGTGGGACACGCTGTTCCGCACGGTGCGCAAGCGCTTCCAGGCTCCCGCCCCGGACGCCAAGCCGCACCACCACAACTACCCGCTGACCGGCGTGCAGGACCACACCGACGCGCTGGACGCGGCCGGCCTGACCGACCGCGAGACCGCCTGGCGCGGCCTGATCAGCTGCCTGTTCGTGGCCCGGACCGCCGGCTGACCAGCCGGCCCGGGACCGGTCGGACCAGACCAATCCGGCAGGCCTGCACCTGCCGGCGGGGCCGGGTCGACCGGTGACCGAGTAAGGCGGCCCGTCCGGTAGCCAGGACCTCGCTACCGGACGGGCCGGGTTACTCGGTCAGACGGCGGGTGAGGCGCTCTCGGCCGGCACCCGGGTGGCCCGGCCGGTGGCCGGCATGACCAGTGCGGACTCCTGGTCGGGCTCCAGGTAGACCTGGTCACCGTGGGACAGGCCGACCTTCTCCCGGTAGACCCGCACCTTCACCGACTGCTCGTTCTCCAGCGTGACGTGGTAGTCCCAGCAGTCGCCCTGGTAGATGCTGAAGTCGATGGTGCCCTTCCAGTCCCGGTCGCTGTGCGGCCGACGGGACATCCGGAAGCTCTCCGGGCGCATGAAGACGCTGACCTCCTCGCCCTCCGACAGCCCGTCACACGCCCGGCAGCGCAGCGAACCGGCGGCCACGGTGATGTCCACCGAGTCGCCGGACAGGCTGGTCACCGTGCCGGTCATCGTGTTGGACACGCCCAGGAAGCGCGCGGTGAACTCGGCCGTCGGCCACGCGTAGATCTCCTGCGGCAGACCCTCCTCGACCACCTTGCCACCGTTCATCACGATCACCCGGTCGGACACGGCGAGGGCCTCGTCCTGGTCGTGCGTGACGAACACCGTGGTGATGCCGAGGCGCTGCTGCACGGCCCGGATCTCGTCCCGCATCCGGTCGCGCAGGCCGGCGTCGAGGTTGCTCAGCGGCTCGTCCAGCAGCAGCACCTTCGGCTCCCGGACCAGCGCCCTGGCCAGCGCGACCCGCTGCTGCTGGCCACCGGAGAGCATCGGTGCCGGGCGGCTGGCGAAGTCGGCGAGGCCAACCCCGTCCAACGCCTCCAGCGCGCGCCTGCGCGCCTCGGCCTTGCTGGCCCTCGGTCGCTGGGAGCGCAGCGGGAACATCACGTTCTCCACCACGGTCATGTGCGGCCAGATCGCGTAGGACTGGAACACGATGCCGATCGGCCGCTTGTTGGCGCCCAGGAACACGCTCTGCTCCGGCGCGGCCACCACCTCACCGCCGATGGAGATCTCGCCGCCGGTCGGCTTCTCCAGGCCGGCGATGAGCCGCAGCGTGGTCGTCTTGCCGCACCCGCTCGGGCCGAGCAGGGTGACCAGCTCACCCTCGGCGATGTTCAGGTCGATGCCGTCGACCGCGTTGGCGGTCGAGGTGCGACCCGGGTAGCGCTTGACCACTCCGGTTAGCTTGATCATGGAATTCCTCCAGGTACCGCGACTATCCGTCAGTGGTTGTTGAGCCCGACCCGGCCGCCGACCAGCCGCACCAGCCCGACGACGGCGGTGAGCAGCAGCACCATCAGGATGCCGAGCGCGGCGACGACCGGATAGTCGCCGCTGGACCACAGGTTGTAGATCTCCACCGACATCACGTCGGTGTTCTGCGAGTAGAGGAAGATCGCCGCCGAGATCTCCCGGAACGCGACGATCGTGGTGTAGAGGAACGCCGCCAGCAGCGAGGGCATCAGCAACGGGACGTAGATCTTGCGGAAGGCATGGAACCAGCCGGCGCCACTGGCCGACGCGGCCTCCTCCAACTCGTCGCTGATCTGGGCGAGACCTGGCCCCAGATAACGCATTCCGTAGGGCAGCCCGATGGTGACGAAGGCGATCACCAGGATGGTGAGCGTGCCGTAGAGGTGGAACGGCAGTGGCGCGACCAGGTACCAGTAGAGCACCCCGACGCCCAGCACGATGCTGGGCACCGCGATCGGCACGGTGGCCAGGCCGTCGAGCAGGAACCGGCCCTTGATCTTCGTCTTGGTGGTCAGGTAGGCGACCACGGCGGTGAGCACGGTGACGATCACGCCGGCCGACAGGGCGGTGATCGCGGTGTTGCGCACCGCGTCCAGCAGCGTCGGCGAGGAGAACAGCGTGCCGTAGTTGTGGAAGGACACCGTCCTGAGCGCCGCCCACGACGGCGGCCGGTAGCTGGGCAGCAGCGAGGACCAGATCAACATCACCAGCGGCAGCACGACGGTCACCACGAAGAACAGCACAAACGCGGCGAACGCCAGCCACCGCCACCGGCCGAGATCGGTGATCTTGGGCCGGAAACCCTTGCCGGTGACCGTCTGGGTCGGCGAGCGGCGCACCACCCACTGCGACACTCCCAGCCCGATCGCGGCCAGCACCAGCACGAACACGCCGATCACCGCGACCGTGCCGTAGTCGGCCGGGAACGACTGGATCGCCTCATACATCCGGCTGACGAACACGAAGGTGTGGTTGGGCACGCCCAACAGCTGCGGCACCTCGAAGGTGGAAATGGTCTGGATGAACATGAGCAGCCCGGCGGACAGGATGGCCGGGCGGATCAGCCGCAGCGTGATCGTCCGGAACACCCGCAGCGGCGCCGCCCCCGACCCGAGGGCCGCCTCTTCCAGCGAGGAGTCCATCGAGGTGAAGGCGGCGACGCCCATCAGGTAGGCCACCGGCGTCATGTGCGTGGTCTGCACGAAGATCATGCCCAGCAGCGAATAGATGTTGAACACCGGCAGGTGCAGATCGTGCAGCAGGCCGTTGAGCGGGCCGGTCTGCGGCGAGAACAGCAGCGCCCAGGCCACCGTGTTGAGGATGCCGGGAATGATCAGCGGCACGAGCGCGGCGACCCGGGCAAAGCCCTTGGCCGGCGTGTTCGTCCGGGTGACCAGCCAGGCCAGCCCGAAGCCGATGATGATGGCCAGCACCGCGGTGGCGATGGCGTAGCCGAACGAGTTCCCCACCAGCTGACCGAAACCGTCGCTGGTGAACGTCTGCACGTAGTGCGCGAACGTCCAGGTGGCGGGGCCGATCCCCAGAAACGTCGACTGGAGACTGGCCACCACCATCGTGCCGACCGGGACCAGCGCCAGGTAGGCGACGATCACGGCGGCAACAGCCAGGATCAGGTACCGCAGTTCGACACGCCATCGACGCCGCCGTTTGGGAGCAGGCGCGGGGGGTGTGGAAGGTGTTGTCTCAGGTGCATCGGTCACCACGGTCATGACGCTGTTCCTTCTTCCCAGCCCTGCGGGTCAGTCGTCGCCCAGCGCCTTCTTCATCTCGCTGGCGTACTGGTTGTAGGCGGTGGCGGTGATGCTGCCGGTGCCCCAGGCGGGCGGCCACTCGGTCGGGTTCCACACGGTCGGGTCGTTCTTCACGTCGGTCCGCAGGGACGTGTGGTTGGTGGTGTCGATGATCGCCTGCTGTCCCTGCTGGGAGACCATCCAGTTGGTGAACAGCGCGGCCGCGGCCGGGTGCGGCGCGTTGCTGGCCACGTCGATCGGCGTGAACGAGGTGGGCAGCGGACTCGGGTTGACGAAGTCGATCGAGGTCGGGTTCTTCTGCTTCTCGCTGGACGCCTTGTAGCCGTAGGCGGTCGCGGTCGCGGCCGGCTCACCCGCTTCGACCTGGGTGAGCGCCAGGGTGTGGCTGGTGACCAGCTTGGGCGAGTTGCGGCCGAGGGCCTGCAACAGGGCGAGCGCCTTGTCGTGACCCATCGCGGTGATCAGGCCCTCGTAGAGGTTGACCGCGCCCGGGTCCATCGAGAAGTTGCCCTTCCACCGGGGTTGGGTCAGGTCCTGAAAGGACGTCGGCTTGGTCAGGCCGAGCTTCTGCAGCGCGCCCGGGTTGTAGGCGATGGATGTGGTGACGACGTAGACGTTGCCGCAGTAGCCCTTCGGCATCGCCTGACCGGCCGGCAGCGGCTGCTCCTGCGGCGGGCAGTAGGGCTGCAGGGCGTCGGCGTTGATCAGCTGGTCCACCTGCGGCGCGTCACCGGAGACGACATCGGCGTTGAACTCGCCGCCGCGCTGCTCGGTGATGACCCTCGGCGGCAGCTGGTCGGCACTCAGGCGCAGCGCATTCACCTTGATTTTCGGATAAACCTTGTTGAATGCCTTGATCATGTCGTTCACGTCGTCAGCCGCGAAGGTGGTGTACCAGTTGACCTGGCCCTCCTGCTCGGCGGTCGACTGGAGTTTCGCGGCGGACAGGCTGGTCACGGAACTCAATGAATTGCCGTTGGCCGACGATCCGGACCCGCCGCCGCAGGCGGCCAGCAGAAAGAGGCTGGCCACCACCCCCGCCACCGCACCAGTTCTGACGTTGAATCGATGTACTCGCATTGTGCTGTGCCTCCAGCGACCTTGGCGGAGTTCTGCTAGGGGATCGGGTCGAGAGCTGCTAACGCCATACCGGCCCGTCCAGTATCGGACTTTAGGTATGACCATTGCAATAGTTTTGCTGAACTTAGCCGCCAACACAGCTCCTGTCCAGAGCTGGCTAGTGACCGAGCGACTTTGCTTTCGCGGAGTAGTAACGCCAGTTCGCGTCGTCATTGAAGGCAGAGCCGAGATCGGGCAGCTCGGCCAGATCCTCCGGCGAGATCTCCTCCGCCGTCTCACCGGTCATCGCGACCGTCAGCGTGACCTGGGCCAGCGCGTTGAGGTTCAACGCGCGCATCACCGCCGCACGGACGGTCGACCCGGTGACGGTGATCCCGTGCCCGCGCAACAGGCACACCGGCCGGTCCCCCATCGCCGCGAGCATCTCCTTGGCCAGCTCCGGCCGCCGGATCAGCACCGAACGCGGATACACCGGTACCCCGTCGTGGGCCAGCCGCATCGCCGGGATGTTGAACGAGCCGAAGATCGGCCGCAGCGGCAACTTCGCGATGCCGCAGGCCAACACCGCGGGCGGATGCGCGTGCACGACCGCGTTGACCTCGGGCCGGACCCGCATGGTCTCGCCGTGGATGGGCAGCTCGTTGGCGACCTTGAAGCCGTCGGTCAGCTCGGCGCCCTGGCCGTCGAAGTCGACCAGCCGGACGTCCTCGGGCTGGCTGAACAACAGGCCGTGCTCCCGCGGTCCACGACAGCGGATCAGCATCTGTCCGTCACCGACCCGGGCCGACACATGCCCGAGGATGCCGTCCACCAGGCCCTCGACCGCCAGAATCCGGCACGCCTCGGCGACCTCGGCGCGCAGCGCCTCGACCTCGTCGGTGCTCTGCATTGGACACCTTTCCAGTGGGGACGGACAGTCAGGGTCGGACGGTCACATGGATCGCGCTCGGATCGGCCCGCCGGCCGGCCAGTTCGAGCGCGTCGGCGGTCTGCCGCAACGGAAAACGATGGGTGGCCAGCAGGCCGAGCCGGTGCCGGCCGGTGCGGATCAGCTCCAGCGCGGCGATCACCGACCGATGATCGCCACCCCGCACGCCGATGAGGCGAAGTTCCTTGCGGACAACAAGATCGTGCGGGAACGCGGTCACCGGCCGGCCGTGCTTGGACGCGGCGAGCACGAGCGAACCGCGCGGCGCGCACATCGCGATGGCGTCCTCGACCGTGCCCGGTTCGCCCGCGGCGAGGTCGACCACGACGTCCGCGCCGACACCGCCGGTCAGGTCCGCGACCGCGGTGGCCGGGTCCTCGTCAGCGAACAGCGTGTGGTCGGCGCCCAGCGCCCTGGCCACCGCGAGCCGGGACCCGTCTCGCCGGGTGCCGATCACGATGATCCGGCCCGCGCCGGCCTCCCGGCCGGCCAGCACGCAGGCCAGGCCGTGCTGGCCGGGACCGATCACCACCAGCGTCTGGCCGATGGTCAGGCCGCCTTCGCGGACCACCCAACGGATGCCGTTGGCGATCGGGACGTAGAGCGTGGCCAACTCGGCGGGCACGTCCGGGCCGACCCGGTGCACCATGGCGCGCGGATGCAGATAGAGGTACTCACCAAAGCCGCCGTACAGCGCGGGTTCGGTGGCCACCGGGGTGCTGCCGTAGGAGTTCGTCGTCCGGCACAGCGACTGGGCGCCGCTGCGGCACAGCCGGCAGACCCCGCACGGCAGGAACTCCTCGACGACCACCCGGTCGCCGATCGACACGTCCCACCGCTGCGCGGCCCACTCGCCGAGTTCGGCGACCCGGCCGACGATCTCCCGGCCGAGGATGACCGGACCGAGCTGCGCGCCCCGGGACTGCCGCTGGTAGATGCGCCAGTCCTTGCCGGAGACCGCGGTGGCCTCGACCCGCAGCATGCCGTCGTCCGGACCGGTGCTGGGCATCCGGAGCTGACGCAGTTCGGTGGTGCCCGGGTCGGTGGCCACCGCCGCCGCGACACTGCCCGGCAGGCCGGAGCCGGGGTCGGGAATGGCAGTCATGCTCGCCTCCCTCACCGCCAGCAGCGGGCTGACGTGCTATTGGACTAACCATAATCACGTTAGTACGAGGGCGTCAACGGTCCGCGACGGACCGTTGACGCCCTCGGTTGACACAACTCAGTAACGGCAGACCCCGGTACAGGTGTACCGAGTACGCCCGTACTCAGTAACGCTGCGGGATCAGCACGCCACAGCAGACGATCGAGATGATCACGGTGCCGACCAGCAACAGGAACCCGGGAGTGTAGGAACCGGTCGCGGTCAGCAGCACGCCCATCAGCGCGGGGAAACCGGCGCCGACGATGTTGGTGATGGAGGAGAACAGGCCACTGGAGGTCTCCACCTGCCGGGTCGGCATCAGGCTGTGCAGCAGACCCCAGTTGCCCACGATGCACCACGCGTTGCCGGCCAGACCGAGAAACACGAAGGTGGCCACCGCCGGGGTGTTGGCCGGGCCGAGCACCGCACCAAGGATGCCGATGCCCTCGACGGCGAAGCCGGCCAGCGCCCAGCCGGCCCGCCGCATCCGCCGGTCCGACAGCGCGCCGACGACCAGCATGACCACAATGGACAGGGCGTTGGCGCCGGTGAGGATCGCGCCGACCACGCCGAAGTCCAGGTGCCGCTGGTCCTTGAGGAACGTCGGCAGCCAGGTGACCAGGCCGTAGAACGGGATGTTGCTGCCCAGGTACATCAACATCGTCAGCCAGTACCGGTAGTTGCGGACCGGCGAGTCCGGCCCATTTTTCGGGATCAACTCGGTCGTTTCGAATCGGTTCTGCTCGATGTGGCCAACCTCGGTCGTGGTGACCGCGTTGGCATCGCGCGGGTCGTCGTGCACGAACAGCAGGGTCATACCGAACGCGAGCACCAGGGCGATCCCGGCCTGCACGAAGAACGTGCCGGCCCAGCCGAGGCTGGACAGCGTGAAGGTGGTTAGGAACGAGGCGAACGTCGAACCGACGAAGATGCCGCACAGCCAGGAGGCGTTGGCCCGGGCGCGTTCCTGCATCGGGAACCAGCGGGCGGTGAGGGTGTGCGCGACCGGGTAGAAGCACGCCTCACCGACACCCAACGCGATTCGGGTGCCGTACAACTCGGGCAGGGTGTTCACGAACGGGGTCACCGCCAGTGCCAGCACCCAGATGGCGCTGCCGACCAGCATTGCCCGCCGCGGACCCCACGCCTTGACGAGGAATCCCCACAACAGCAGGGCGACACCGTAGGCGTAGAGGAACGAACTCGACACCCAGCCGACGGAGGAGGCGTGTGAGGTCACGCCGAACCGCTCGACGAACGTCGGGCTGGCCACCACGATGCCGACTGACGTCTTCATCAACTGCGCCACGGCGAAGCTGATGAGTAGCGGCATACCGACATGCAGCCAGCGACGACTGGACGTGCGGCTGTCGACCTGCGGAGCTACCGAGGTCGTGTCCATGCGGAACCACTCCCTTGTGGACTACCGGCGCGCGAACGCACGGGGTTGGGGACATGCGAAGGTCACTCGCGACTGACGGCTACTTCGACCCGTCCGGCGAGTGCACTTGGTGGAGGGGACCACCGTTACACGTCAGAAGACTATTGGTCAGACCATAGGCCCACCGGATACACTGGTCAAGAGAATCTTCGGGAGGTACTGCCTGATGAGCCAACGAGGGCCCGAATCACCGGTGTCACCTGCACGAACAACGACGGATGAGCTGTTCAACCCGGTCAGTCTGAATCGTGCCTCCCAGGCAATAGTGGACCAGATTCGGCTGCTGTTGCAGAACGGACACCTACGTCCGGGTGAGCGACTGCCTTCGGAGCGCGACCTCTGTGAACGCTTCGGAGTCAGTCGGGTAACGGTTCGGGAGGCGTTGCGCATCCTGGAAGCCGGCGGCCTGGTGTCCATCAAGGTGGGTGCGCGCGGCGGTGCCTACATCACCGCGCCATCGAGCGATCGGATCGGCCGGGGCATCGAGGACTATCTGCGACTGTCGCCCGCGGTGACCGCAGCCGAGGTGACCGAGGCGCGGCTGGTGCTGGAGCTGGGCATCGTGCCGATCGTCTGCGCACGGGCGACCGACGAGGACCTCGCCGAGCTGCTGGACCTGTGCGACCAGGCCGACGTGGCGATGGCCGAGGGAACCTACGTGGTCGAGATGTCGGCCGCGTTCCACGTGCGAGTGGCCCGGGTCGCGCACAACGCGGCGATCGAGATGATCCTCCATCCCTTCCACGGCCCGATGGTCCGATCTCTGCGCGAGGCGCGAAAAGCGTCCCCGACCATGGGATCTCACGGACCGGCCGAACACCGGCGGTTCGTCGAGGCGATCCGCGACCGGGACCCGTACACCGCGACCACCGTGATGCGCGCGCATCTGATGCGGACGGCTTCGTTGGTCAAGCCTTCACCATTGGCGGCACCGATCGGTGAAGTCTCCCCCATCGATCTGCCCTCACCGGCGGCCTCCTGAGTTGGGCAACGCCTGGGAAGACCCGCCCCGACCGCGGCTTCGCGGGCGGTCAGGCGTCGGTCGTGACGGACAAGTGGCCTGGCACAGCGCTTCCGTCCGCCGCCCAGTTCGCCAGGAGGTCGACTGCCTCCGCGGATCGTGACCCGGGCTCCGCCACGTAGACGAAAATCTCCAGACCGGGATCACCGGCGACCGCGAGTCGCTCATACCGCAGAGTCAGCTCACCCACGACCGGGTGATTGAACTGCTTTTCCATCTTGCGATGGAATCGCACGTTGTGCGTGGCCCAGAGTGCGGCGAATTCCGCGCACCGCGTCGAGAGTTCGCCAACGAGGTCCGAGAGCTCACGGTCGAACGGATCGCGGCCGGCCTGCGCCCGGAGAGCGGCGACGCATTCTTTCGCAGCTCGATCCCAGTCGGCGAAGAAATTCTTGGCCTGCGGGTCGAGATAGGTGAAGCGGGCCATGTTCGCCGGCGAGCGCGATTCAAATATCGGCGCGAAGAACGCTCGTCCGAGATGGTTGACAGCGAGAATGTCCTGGCGGCTGTTCACCACGAACGCGGCGGCGCCGGTCATCGCAGCAATCATCCACTCGACGCTCGGGCGCACAGTTCGCCGGACCGGGCCGCGCCGCCTGCCGGTGGCGCGATCATTCGAGGCCCGGGCAAGATCGAAAAGATGTGTACGCTCGGCCTCGTCCAGCCGGAGCGCACCCGCGACCGCATCGAGGACGCCCTCCGACACGCCGGACAAATTGCCGCGCTCCATCCTGTTGTAATAGTCGACGCTGACCCCCGCCAGGGTCGCCACCTCCTCGCGGCGGAGCCCGGGGACCTGTCGCGCACCGTAGGTGGTCAGGCCGACCTCCTCGGGCGTGATCTTTGCGCGACGCGAAGTGAGGAAGTCCTTCACCTCGGCTTTTGCGTCCATGAAAAACATCGTACAACGGCGCCGAGTACCCGGGGGTGCCCTGCGAGTGCATGGACAAACCTGCCCTCTCACCCGTTCCCGGAACGGTGCTTTTCTGGGAGTTGAGCACGAACACACACAGGAGGTCCACAGTGCGGATCACGAGAAACGAACTGGATACGATGCCCGCCGGCCCCAGCGATTGGTTCGCCGGAAACGTCTACATCGATGTTGTCAGCACGCCGTCATCAACCTCGAAAGTGATGGGCGGAATCGTCCACTTCGCGCCCGGTGCGCGTACGGCATGGCACACCCACCCGCTCGGCCAGACGATTTATGTGACGGAAGGAGTCAGCCTCGTCCAGCGCGAGGGAGGCGGGATCGAAGAGGTGCGACCCGGTGACCGCGTCTACATCGAGCCCGGCGAGAACCACTGGCACGGTGCCCCACCCAAGCGTTTCACGGTGCAGCTCGCCTACCAGGAGGCGGACGAGGCCGGCAATCACACCACTTGGGGACGTCAGGTCACCGATGAGGAGTATTCGGGTTAGGCCGGGCCTTCCCAAGCGTTGAGGCAGCGGGTAACGGCGCTCAGCCCCGATCCACCGCTGTGGTCGGCGGGTTGGGTGTTGCGTTCAACGCGAGCGCCCCTCTGGGCAACCGCCCAGGATGGGCGCCTCGTAACGGTGTTCCTTCGTCCGCCCGTTCGGGCGGTGCCGAACTCCCGGGTGCGCACGCTGCTCTCGTCGCTGGCCGCCATGGTTGGCGTTCCTTTCTCCGTCCTCTCCCACGCCTGGCCAACCTAGTAGGGCAGCCGCACTTTGATCAGGTCATGCCATGACGATCTGTCGGCGGAGTCGTACACGGTGGTGAAACCAGCGGGCCCGAGCCTGGTGACGACGTCGCCACCAGACCCAGCGCAGGTGATGCGCCTGGGGTAGCTGCTGGCGGGTGACCAGCATGAACAGGCGTTTGACCTCGGCGACGGTCAGTGCGATCAACCCGGGATCGGCCGGTGGCTGCTCGTCGGGCGTGGTGGGCAGAATATCGTTGGGTGCGGCGGCTTTCGCTTGAGCGGCGGTGACCGCGCAGACGGCCAACGCGGCGAGGGTGAGCACAATATGCCGCGATAACGCGGTGTAGAGCCGAACCTGCGAATGATCGAGTCCGAAGTGGTCTTTGCCGAACTCGAACCCCTCTTCCACCGGCCAGCGCAGGCAGGCCACCCGCACCAACGTCATCATCGTGACCCGGCGGTCTTCGGGTACGTAGCAATAGTGAAAGGCCAGCTCGCCGGTGGTCAAATGTCGCCGGATGAGCAGGTAATGCCGAGGACTGGTCGTGCCGATCCAGGCCCAGGCATAACGACGTTCGCCCTTGGACCCGGTCACGGAGCAGACCTGCCAGGCGTCCGGCCCGACGAATCGGGCGACCACGGTGTCCGCGCGCGCGGACAGGTCAGCGGACACGTCGACGTGGAAGGCGCAGCCGACCCGCATCACGTAGCCGGTTCCGTTGTCTTGCAGGAAGTTTCGTAACTGGCTCGAACGGCCGTACACCTCATCGCCCGCGGCCCAGGGTGGCATCGTGTCATCGACGAGCATGTCGCGGCAGATGTCGATGGCCAACTGGGGCTTGGTGCGGAAGGCGAGATCATCACCGATCCCGCAGGCGGCGCGGCGTTGCGGGTCGGCAAGCTGATCGGCCGGGACATAGATCCGGGCGTCGACCAGGGCATGTCCTCCGGGTGTGGCGTAGGAGCACTAGACGGTGTTCACGCCGTTGGCGATCCGGCCGGCGCAGCCCATGTACTGCCGCTGTGTCCCGACGGTGGCCTGGCCGGTCTTCTCCTGCCCGGATTCGTCCAGCGCCGCGACCACCAGCGGTTGATCGGCCAGGTGTTCGGCGACGAATCCACGCACTGTCCGCATCGCCTGTTCGTGGTCCCAGACCGCGTGGTTGAGCAGCCGCTGCATCCGATCCGGTGTGGTGTCACCGGCGTGTTCGGCCAGCGTCCACGCGTTCTTCCGGGGCAGGTCGCTGATCAGTCCGGACACATATTTCCTGGCCTGAGTGAACGGTTTCGCTCGGGCGAAGCATGGCGCCAGCCGCTCGTGCAACGTAGCCAGATTCGCCACCGCCAGCTCGCCCTCTACGATGACAGCCGCAGCCGCCTCATCTTCGTCTTGCGTCACAACTTGATGATCTTGAGGCGGCTGTCTTCATGATCAGGCGGGGTCCGCGAACGTCCTCACCAGGCACGATCCTCAAAGTGCGGCTGCCCTACTAGAGCCGAATTTGCCCAATGGCAGCGCAGAACACGCGAGAAACAACCGAAAGGATCACCGCGCCCGCCGTTTTCCCTTTGGTCAAACGAAAAAAGTGAGTGGCAAAGCCCGTGTCACGGACTTTGCCACTCACCAGGGCAAACGAAGAACTCAGACAGCCGCGCCGGCACTGGCGGACGCGTGCGCCTCGAATTCCGGTGCGTTCTCGAAGAAGTGCAGCTTGTCGTAGCCGAGGTGCTTGAACACCCGGTTCTGACCCGACAGCAGGGACAGCGGAGTGCCGTCGTTGGCGAAGTGCTGCACGATCGTGTTCTGCGGCACGTACAGCGTGTCGCCCTGCTTCAGCTCGTGCCGGGTCGGCTCCTTGGCGATGCGCGCGTAGTACTTCTCCGCGATCTCCGCCTCGACCTCCCAGTGCAGGCTGTAGCCCGAACCGGACAGCACGTAGTTGACCTCGTCGGCCATCTGCCAACGCTTGCCCGACCGGCTGCCGGCGGGCACCTGGAGCTCGAACGCGTCGACGCTGAAGATGCGCGTGTCGGTGGTGTCCGGCGAGGACAGCACCCGGACGTTGCCGAACGGGGTCATCTCCCAGACGGTGTCCTCGGGCTTGACGACCTTCTTGCGGTCGAGCACACCCGGGGTCCAGATCTGCGACCAGTCCTCGCGCGGGCCGAACTTGTCCTCGTCCTTCACCGGACCACTACGGCCCTGCTGGATCAGGCCCAGGTACATCCAGGTGCACTTGGCCTTCATCACCAGTGCGGTGGCCTGCTCGTCGTACGGGTTGAAGTGACGGTGCACCGAGTCGGTGTGCACGATCACGAAGTCGCCCTTGGCCCAGTCGTAGCGCTGGTCGTCGTGGATCTCGTAACCGCGGCCTTCGAGGATGTAGAAGGCGGCCTCGTTCTGGTGGCCGTGGCCGTGGTTGGACGACTGCGGCGGCAGTTGCACGAAGTGGACCTGCAAGGTCTGGGTGAGGAACGGGTCGTCACCGGGACCGACTCGCCACCAGGTCTTGGACTGCTCCGAGTCGCCGGAGTGTCCAACCTTGGCGTCATCGGTCACCACGGTGTCGTCGCGGACGCGCGGCGCCGCGAGCTGCTGGGCGCGGAACTCGCCCAGACCGTACGTCTCCGATGTCAAGCCGCGCAGAAAGACACGACCTTTCTTGGCCATCGTTCACTCCCTCACTGTTTCCATAGCGGGTTCACGATCAACATGGCGGGATCGGCCGGCCGTGGTGGCTGCTGGCGCCGATCCGCGCGGGGCTGCTGTCCGGAACGACGCCACATCAACCGGCGCGAGGGGCAACTCTCGCCGGTCGGGGTCAGCAGTGACGGACAGCACGGCCTGAAGGTTAGTCCATTGGTCCTAGTCAGGCAAGCTTTCGGCCCGTGGAACGCCCTGGTCAGGGTGCCACGGGATCGCCCGGCGACGCCTCGACCGGCCCCGACCGGGCGTTATGTTCGATGACGCCCATCGGTTATGTCGGATATCACTCAGGCCAGTGCGGCACGAACGGCGGCTTCGACGTGCAGCCGCGTGGTCGGGAACACCGGAAGCGAGCTGTCCTCCGCACCGATCAGCAACTCGATCTCGGTGCAGCCGAGGATCACGCCCTGCGCGCCGGCTTGCGCCAGCCGATCGATCACCGCGCCACAGGCAGCCCTGGACCCGGCCGAGAACCGGCCCTTGACCAGCTCGTCGAAGATGACGCCGTGCACGGTGGCCCGGTCGGCGGCAGGCGGCACGATCACCTCGAAGCCGTGCCGCCGGAGTCGGTCGCGGTAGTAGTCCTGCTCCATCACGTACGCCGTGCCCAGCAGGCCGACCTTGGTCAGCCCGGCCGCGGTGACCGCCCGGGCGGTCGCGTCGGCGAGGTGCAGCAGCGGGATGTCGACGGCGGCCTGGATCTCCTCGGCGACCCGGTGCATCGTGTTCGTGCAGAGCAGCAGCAGGTCGGCGCCGGCTGCCTGGACCGAGCGGGCGGCCTGACCGAGCAGGGTGGCCGCGTCGGCCCAGCGGTCCGCCACCTGGAGTCGCTCCACCTCGGCGAAGTCGACCGAGTAGAGCACGCAGCGGGCCGAGTGGTACTCCCCCAGTTCGTCCCGCACACGCTCGTTGAGCAGCCGGTAGTACTCGGCGCTGCTCACCCAGCTCATTCCGCCCAATAGTCCGATTGTCCGCACCGTGAATCCTGTTCCATCCGCCGCAGTCGGTCGTCGGCCAGCCTGCCATGCGACCCGGACCGGAAGCAGGCTGAGAATTTCCAAACAGTGATCAGAATGAGCGGTGGGCGCCGACCTGCTCAACTAGGATATTTCGCATGGCAATCAGCGTGCAGGTCCGGGCTTTCAGCGGGGCCGTCGAGACCACCTGCACCCACCCGGCAATCCCGTCGTTGTGCCAACGGGCATCGCGCCTCGGAATGCCCATGCTCGGCTTTGTCGATCCGTACGACGACACCGTCTTCAACCGCTCACAAATGCGACTCGTCATTCCTGAACTGCGGAAACTCGCCGACGATTCACCGGCCGACGAGGCGCAGGCGGCCCGCGAACTGATCCGGCTGGCCAGCCGGATCGAGCACGAGACGCATCGCTACCTCCTCTTCAACGGCGACTGACCCCGGATTTCCCGTGGGTGTCGCTATTTAACGAGCAAGTAGGTTACGGCGGCGGACGGACACAATTGCCCGTCGTTCGTCCATTATGGAACTCGCATGATTCCTGTTGATCGGATACGCGCCGGGTCGGGACCGCCGTCAGCATGTGTTGACGATCCGCCGACGTCAGCATATGCTGACATCCATGCAGACCACCGTCGAACTCGCCGAGGGTGCGGCCAGCAACGACCCGGACACCGGGCTCCGTGCGGTCGCCGCCCTGCGCACACTGGCCGAACAGTTGGAAGTCCTCCAGGTCGACAACGCCCGCAAGTTGGGCTGGTCCTGGCAGGACATCGCCGAACGACTCGGCGTCACCAAACAAACCGTGCACCGCAAGCACGGCCGACGCAGCGGGAGGCGATGATGTTCGAACGCTTCACGGATTCCGCCCGGAACACCGTGGTCCTGGCCCAGCAGTCCGCCGATCGCCTTGCCCACGACCGGATCGGCAGCGAGCATCTGCTGTGGGGTCTGGTCTCCACCAACGGCCCGGTCAGCGCGATGCTGCACGAGCAGGGCCTCACCCCCGACCGGGTCGAGGCCGAGATCACCAAGCTCGGCACCGTCGACACGGCCAGCGCGTTCGACGGCATCGACAAGGACGCACTCGCCGCCATCGGCATCGACCTGGACGCGATCCGCAGCAAGATCGAGGCGGACTTCACCGGTTCTCCCCCGCCCGCGCGGGAACCAGCGGAGGCGGTGTCGCGCGGGCTGTGGCCACGGTCGATGCGGCGGGTGCCGGCCGGCCGGCGCGGCCACACGCCCTTCAGCGAACAGGCGAAACAGACGTTGTCGCAGTCACTCCGACAGGCGCTCGCGCTGCACGACCACTACATCGGCGTCGAGCACCTCGCGCTGGCGCTGGTGTCGGCCAAGGACACCACGGCGACCCGGATCGTCTCGGCCCTCGGGCTGTCCGGTGCCGCGCTGCGCACCCGGCTGCTCGACGACCACCGCAAGGCCGGCTGAGCCCGGTTCAACCGGTCACCCGGTGCTGGTGGACCCGCAGGTTCAGGGTCGCCAGGTCCAGCAGCGGGGTGGCGACCGACAGGTCACGGGCGCGGGCGATCAGGTCGCCGAACACCTGCTCGACCTCGGCCGGTACGCCGGCCACCACGTCCCGGTACATCGAGGACGTGGTGGCCGAGCCGGCTTCGGTCACCCGGTCGACGATGAAGTTCAGGGCCGCGGCCGGCACCGGGTGGCCTGCGGCCGAGGACACCGCCGCCGCCTCGGCGACGATCGCCCGGGCCAGGTCCGGGCCGCCGGGGACGGCCACCACGTCGCCGACGGTGCCGCGCATCAGGCAGGTCAGCGCGCCGACCGAGCTGACGTGCACCCACTTGTGCCACATCGCCGCGATGACGTCCCGTACGACCGAGAAGGTGAACTCGGCGCCGGACAACAGCTCCGCCGCCGCGTCGAGTCGGGCCGAGGGCCGGCCGGACAGTTCGCCGATCTCCACGGCGGCCGTCCGGCCGAGTCGGCGGATGTCGCCGTTCTGGTCGACCGTGGTAGCCACCTTGACCACCCCACCGAGCACCCGTTCGGCGCCGAAAGTGCTGGTCAGCACGTCGAGGTGGGCCAGACCGTTGAGAAAGGGCACGATCGCGGTGTCCGGGCCAACGGCCGGCGTCAGGTCCTTGACCGCCTCGTCCAGAGCGGTGGCCTTGACCGACAACAGGACCAGGTCGTAGCTCGTGGTCAGGGTATCGGCGGTGACCAGTTGCGGGGTGAGCACCGCTGGCTCGCCGAGCCCGACCAGCCGTAGGCCGCGCTCGCGGAGCAGGGCGGCGCGCCGGAGGCGGACCAGGAAGGTCACGTCCCGACCGGCCGCAGCCAGGCGGGCACCGAAGAACCCGCCGGTCGCCCCGGCGCCGACCACCAGAATTCGCATGAGTGCTCCCCTTCCCGACGACATCGCCGAACCTAGCAACCGGACCCGCGGCTGGCCTGACCAGGCCAACCGGCCCGGCGAGCGGTTGACCGGGCCCGCCAACGGCGAGATCATCAGGGGCCGGCCGCGCGATCCGGTGTGGCGCCGGTGTTCTGATCGATGTTTCGGATCGAACCGATGGGACGGATCAGCCGATGACCATCGAACGACGCACCCAGGCCTGGTACCACGGCGCCGACCGCAACTCGATGCACCAGCGCGGCTGGATGCGGCGTGGGCTGCCCTCGGATGCCTTCGACGGGCGGCCCCACATCGCCATCTGCAACACCTGGTCGGATCTGTCGCCGTGCAACAGTCACCTGCGCGAGGTCGCCGAGCACGTGCGGGCCGGTATCTGGGAGTCCGGCGGGGTGCCGCAGGAAGTCCCGGTGCCCTCACTGGGCGAGAACCAGATGCGGCCGACCGCGATGCTCTACCGCAACCTCGCGGCGATGGCGATCGAGGAGCTGATCCGGGCCAATCCGGTGGACGGCGTCGTGCTGCTCGGCGGATGCGACAAGACGATTCCGGCGCTGCTGATGGGCGCGTGCTCGGTCGATCTGCCGGCGCTGGTCATCGCCGGCGGACCGATGCTGACCGGGTCGTGGCGGGGTCGCCCGCTGGGCTGCGGCACCGACGGCTGGCGGCTGCACGAGGAGGTGCGCGCGGGCACGTTGTCCGAGGAGGAGTTCCTGTCCACCGAGTCGGCGATGGTGCGCAGCCGGGGCCACTGCAACACGATGGGCACCGCGTCCACGATGGGCTGCCTGGCCGAGGCGTTGGGCATGGCGATGCCCGGCAACGCCGGGCTGCCCGCTCCGGACAGCAGGCTGTTGGAGCTCTCCCACCTGGCCGGGCGGCGGATCGTCGGCATGGTGCACGAGGACCTGCGGCCCAGCCAGATCCTCACCGCGGGCTCCTTCCACAACGCGATCACCACCCTGGCCGGGATCGGCGGCTCGACCAACGCGGTGGTGCACCTGCTGGCCATCGCCGGCCGGGTCGGCGTGCCGCTCACCCTGGACGACTTCGACCGGATCGGCGCGGACGTGCCGCTGCTGGTCGACCTGCAACCGGCCGGCAAGCACCTGATGGAGGACTTCCACCGGGCCGGCGGACTGCGGGTGGTGCTGCGCGAACTGGCCGACCTGTTGGACCCCACGGCGATCACGGTGACCGGGCGGCCGCTGGTGGACGGGCTGGACGAGGTCGACTACCAGGACCCGGCGGTCATCCGGCCACGCACCGACCCGCTCCAGACGTCGGCGGGAATCGCCGTGCTGCGCGGAAACCTGTGCCCGAACGGCGCGATCATCAAGCCGGCGGCGGCCACCCCGGAACTGCTCAGCCACCGGGGCCGCGCGGTCGTGTTCGACAGCATCGAGGACTTCAGGTCCAGAGTGGACAATCCGGACCTGGACGTGGACGAGACCTCGGTGTTGGTGCTGCGCGGCTGTGGACCCAAGGGCTACCCCGGAATGCCCGAGGTGGGCAACATGCCGTTGCCGCGCAAGCTGTTGGAGCGTGGCGTGCGGGACATGGTGCGGATCAGCGACGCGCGGATGAGCGGCACCGCCTACGGAACGGTGGTGCTGCACGTCGCGCCGGAAGCGGCAGCCGGCGGTCCGCTGGCGCTGGTGCGCAGCGGTGACGTGATCGTGCTGGATGTCGGCAACCGCGTGCTGCACCTGGAGGTCGACGACGAGGAACTGGCGCGGCGGACGGCACCCGAGTCGTTCACCGTGCCGTCGTTCGCCCGTGGTTGGACGCGGTTGTACACCGACCACGTGTTGCAGGCCGACACCGGCGCCGATCTCGACTTCCTCACCGGCGCGAGTGGTTCGAAGATCGCTCGGCAACCGTACTGACGTTGTCCACCAAGGGAAAGGTCGCCACGTGACTCCGGTGAGGGTGTTGTTCGTCGGTGGTACCGGGATCATCAGTTCCGCGTGCTGCCGGCGGGCACTGTCGGTCGGCATCGAACTGCACGTGCTCAACCGGGGAGCCAGCACGATCCGGCCGGTGACAGCCGGGACGCACGAACACCGGGCCGACATCCGGGACGCCGACGCCGTACGCGCCGCCCTGGGAGATCTCGACTTCGACGCGGTGGTGAACTTCGTCGCGTTCACGCCGGAGCACATTCAGGCGGACCTGGAACTGTTCCGCGGACGGACGAAGCAGTACGTGTTCATCAGTTCGGCGTCGGCCTACCAGACGCCGCCGGGACGGGTGCCGGTGCTGGAGTCGACACCGTTGCGCAACCCGGTCTGGCGGTACTCGCGGCAGAAGATCGCCTGCGAGGACGTGCTGGTGCGGGCCTATCGCGAGGACGGGTTCCCGGTGACCATCGTGCGGCCGTCACACACCTACGACCGGACGGCGGTGCCCACCGTCGGCGGCTGGACGGTGGTCGACCGGATGCGGCGCGGGCAGGAGATCGTCGTGCACGGCGACGGCACCTCGTTGTGGACACTGACCCACCACGCCGACTTCGCGGTCGGTTTTGTCGGCCTGCTGGGCAATCCGCTCGCGATCGGTGAGAGCTTCCACATCACCTCCGACGAGGCGCCGACGTGGAACCAGATCATCGGCACGCTCGCCGACGCGGCCGGGGTGGCCGAGCCGCGCGTCGTGCATGTGTCCTCGGACGCGATCGCCGCGGCCGACCGGGACTGGGGCGACGCGCTACTCGGCGACATGGCGCACAGCATGATCTTCGACAATGCGAAGATCCGCTCGGTGGTGCCCGAATTCCGGCCCGTCATCCCGTTCCGGCAGGGCGCCCGGGAGATCATCGAGTGGTACGACGCCGATCCCGCGCGGCAGCGGGTCGACGAGAAGCTGAGCGCCACGATGGACCGGCTCGTCGAGGCATACCGGCCACGGCCGCTGTAGGTCCGGCAGCTGTGACTCCGGCACCGTAGGTCCGCGGCCGATCCACCCGCCGCCGTACGTGTTAATAACTCGTGGTGCCCGCGCGTGCACAACCCGTTGACAGCGGACAGTTGCCACTACTAACTTTCCGGCACATGCCATGTATGTGATTTCTGATATCGAGCCAGACCTGATTCACATACATGAACACCATTCGCTGAGGAGGACGTGCCATGTCGCACCATCAGATCCGAGGCCGCACACTCACCGCCGGAGCAGGCGTGTTGGCCATCGCCCTGCTCGTCCCCGTGTTCGCCGTGAACTCGGCGGACGCGGCAGCCGCACCGGTGGCAGCACCCGCGCTCAGCCCGTCGATCGCCCCCGGCGGCAACTTCGACCTCTCCCGGTGGGAACTCCAACTGCCGACCGGTTCGGCGGGATCGCCCACGACGATCTCGCCGGCCAAACTGGAAGGCTCCAGCGGATTCCAGGACAGCTACTTCTACACCAACACCAGTGACGGCTCGATGGAGTTCTGGGACCCGGAAAACGGGGTCACCACGCCGAATTCCAGCTACTCGCGGTCCGAGCTGCGGGAGATGAACACCGACGGGTCGGCCGCCGCGTGGTCCATTCCGGGCACCCACACGCTGAGCGCGACGGTCAAGGCGACCCAGGTCCCCAACCACGTCTGCGTCGGCCAGATCCACCTCGGCGACAACTCCGGCTCGACCAAACCGTTGCTGGAACTGTTCTACTACAGCAACGGCGACATCAAGATGGCCATCGAGCAGACCCCGGCCGGCGGCAACGAGATCCAGTACACCGTCGGCAACGTGCCGCTGGGTACCCCGTGGAGCTACGTGATCGGCCTGTCCGGCAGCAACACGATCAGCCTGACTCTCAACGGTACCAAGCACACCTGGGCACTGCCCTCGGCGTTCAACGGGTACACGATGTACTTCAAGGCCGGCGACTACGACCAGTCCACCGGCAGCAGCAGCACGGTCGGCGCGCGCGTCCAGTTCTATGCCCTGTCCATTCACCACAGCTCCTGAACCGGGCCGGGCTGGCCGGCTGACGCGTCAGCCGGCCAGCCACTCGTGCACGGCAGCCTTGAGAAAGGCGAAGTCCTCGGGGATCGACGCCGGGCTGCCGGCGCGGTGGCCCCAG
The DNA here is from genome assembly GCA_036268615.1 of Pseudonocardiaceae bacterium. Lineage (GTDB taxonomy): Bacteria > Actinomycetota > Actinomycetes > Mycobacteriales > Pseudonocardiaceae > DATATV01. The sequence goes on along the minus strand of DATATV010000134.1, from coordinate 48,745 downwards.
ATGCTCGGGATCGGGCGCAGTTCCCCATGCGCGAGGTGCGGCAGTTCGGCGGCGTTGTCGGCGACCCGGAAGTAGAGGTCGGTCTCGCCGGGCAGTAACAACACCTTGGCCCGGATCGCGGCGAGCGCCACCGCCAGGTCGCCGTGGTAACGCGGGTCGGCGGCGATGTCGGCGTGGTACCAGGTCAATGCCTGCGCGTAGAGGTTGGCCGCGTGCTTCGCGCCGAAGTTGTCCGCCCAGTCGGTGCGCAGAAAGGTGTCCAGGTCGGGTGCGTTCAGCGCGGTCCGGTACAACTCCGCACGGTAGAAGTCCTGGCTCAGGCCCCAACCGGCGTAGATGTGCCCGAACGCCCGCAGCGCGAGCGTCGGCTCGGCCGAGAACCGGCCGTAACCGAGGTGTTCGGGCGCGGCCTCCAGGGTGCGCAGCAGGCCGGACAGGAAGACCTTGTTGTGTACGGAGGTGCGGGCGCTGCCGCAGACCACGATCGCCCGGTCCACCAGGTCGGGGAACATCGCCGCCCAGTGATACGCCTGGATGGCTCCCATCGAGAAGCCGTACACCGCGGCGAGCCGGTTGATGCCGAAGCGCTCGACCAGCAACCGGCGCTGGGCCAGCACGTTGTCCCGGATGGTGACCAGCGCGGGATAGTCGGGGGTGTCGGCCGCGCCGGAGGAGACGTTGTTGGCGAACATGTCCGGAATGACCACGAACCACCGGTTCGGGTCGAGCACGCCGGCCGGCCCCACCAGCCAGGACAGGTCGGTGTGCGTCGCACCGTAGCTGCACGGGTAGACGATCACGTTGTCCCGCGCCTCGTTCAACGTGCCGTGCGTCTGCCAACCGAGTTTGGCATCAGCGATCAGCCCGCCGCACTCGACGGTCAGCTCGCCCAACTCGAAGACACCCTCCTCGGTCGGCCAGTTCATCGCAGCGCACCGTCGGGCAACACCGCGTGCACGCCCCACACCTGGTTGACCACCTGGGTCACCCGCAGATCGACGGTCGGGCTGGCCAACGCGAGCGCGGTCTTGCGGTCCACCCCGAACAGGACGGCGACCCAGTCGACCATCGCGTCGAGAGCCTGGGCCATCGCCTCGTTGAGGTCGGTGCTGAAGCCGAAGGTGATCCGGCCGCTCGGCGTGACCGCGTGGATCTTGGTCAGCGCCGGCTCGGCGACCAAACCCAGCTCCAGCTCGGTGGTCATGCCGCACTCGACCGCGGTGCCGGACACCTCGCCGTCGCCCTGGGCGCCGTGCCCGTCACCGACGCAGAGCAGGCCGCCGGACACCTCCACCGGCAGGTAGAGCGTCGAGCCGGCGACGAGTTCGCGGCAGTCGATGTTGCCGCCGCACGGACGCGGCGGAATGGTGGAGTGCTCGCCCGGTTCGGCCGGGGTCAGGCCGGTCACCCCGAGGAAGGGGGCGAGGTCGACGCTCAGGTCGTGGTTGTTGCGGGCGGTGCCCTTGTCCGCGTCGATGTCCCAGAGCAGCCACGTCGGTGGTCCGTCGGTCACGCCGAGCCGCCGGTTGAGCTCGTTGTCGTTGGCCCCGGCGACCGTCCAGCCCCAGTTGTCCGGGCGCAGCGAGACCAGCCGGACGGCGAGCATCGACCCTGGTTCGGCGCCGCGCACCGCGATCGGGCCGGCCAGGCAGTGACCTCGGGAGTTGGCGATCAGCCTGGCCGCCTGCTCACCGGGCGTCTGCTGCGGCCGGACGTAACCCGAGGCGTCCAACGAGTGCACGGTGATCGTGTCGCCCGGGTCCACGGTCAGCACCGGGGCGAGAGCACGGGAGAACACGTCGGTCACGGTGTCCGCGGTGGGATCGAGGCGATGCCCGGCCATGCTGGTCCTCTCGCTGGTGATTGATGGACTTCCGCACAGGTAAGCACGTCCCGCCGGCCACACGTGATGGTCATGACCGGTATCACGGGGCCGCCGGGCGGGTCAGTCGATCGGCGTGGTGTCCCGGTAGCGGTAGTGCATCGCCGACTGGGCGATGTGCGCGCGGATCAGCAGGGCGGCCAGATCGGCATTGCCGTCCACCACCGCGGCCATGATCGCCTCGTGCTCGCGCCACGAGTGTGGCGCCCGGGTCTCGATGTTGGACGTGTAGACCCACTGGATCTTGTGCCGGATCAGCTGGTGGATGGCGACCAGGCTGCTGTTGCCGGACACCTCGACCAGTTCGGTGTGCAGGTCGGTGTTGAGCTGTGGCAGCGCCGGCAGGTCGCCGGCGGCCAGCGCGGCCAGGCCCCGGGCGAGAATGCCCTCGGCCTGGCGCAGCAGTTCCCGTGGGCGGCGCGCGGCCCGGCGGATGGCCGTGCTCTCCACCGCGGACCGCACCTCCAGCAGGTCGGTCGCCTCGTCGGCGCCGAGCACCGCGACGGTAGTGTGCTTGTAGGGTGTGACCTGCACAAAGCCTTCGCTCTGCAGGATGCGCAGCGCCTCCCGGATGGGGATGCGGGACACGCCGTAGCGCTCGCTGAGTTGGTCCTCGGTCAGTCGCCGGCCCTGCTCGAAGGTTCCGTTGACGATGTCCGTACGTAACGTCGACACGACCTCGACGCTCCGCATCCGCGCCGAACCCGCTGGCACCGGTGGCCTCCTCGGTCGTCCTGATCGCCGCCGCTCACAATGGATGAGCGCGCCCCACCGTACGACAACACGACCACCGCTGAGAATCCCTGACCGGCGGGCAGAAACGAGGCCAGCATGTCCCCCACCCTGTCCGGGGTGCACCACCTGAAGTTCCCGGTGCGCGACCTGCGACTCAGCGCAACCTGGTACGAGCGGGTGTTGGGCGCCCGACGACGCCCGGAGTTCGATCACCGCGACCCGAGCGGTCGACTGTTCGCGGTGATCCTTTCCGTGCCGGGCGTGGACGTGCCGGTGGAGTTGCGGCTGGCGCCGAAGGCCGCGGCCAACACGGCAGGCTACGACCCGATCACCTTCGCGGTGGCCGACCGGGTCGCGCTGGACGAGTGGGTGCGCCACCTCGACGAGGTCGGCGTCGAACACTCCCCGGTGCTGCGTGGGTTCGTCGGCCAACTGCTCGTGTTCCCCGATCCGGACGGCCTGGTGCTGCGGCTCTACACCGCCGCCGCCGGTGTGGCCGAGTTGGACGAGGCCGACGCGGACCTGGACTCGCCGTGGATCTCCACCGAGATCATGGCTTCCCACTGAGCAGACAGTCCACAAAGGATCAATTACGGCGTCGGTGTGACGAACGGCCGTGCTGTCGCGGCAGGGTCACTCAGCCGAGGACCAGGCCAACGACGCCGAGCAGGATCAACACGAGGCTGCCGCGGAACGCGGCGGCCATGTGGCTGGTCCACCAGCGGGCCCTGGCCAGCAGCGGAGCCGGGAACAGGGTGGGGTCCACCCAGCAGAGGCCCAGCCGGCAGGCCGTGGTGGACAGGGTGCCGGCCGTGCCGAGCACGAGCGCCGCCAGCGCGATGGTGCGCAGAACGGTCAGGTCCATGGCGTGTCCCCGATTGGTGCGGATTGTGTCGTCATGAGCGGATCGCCGCGATCACCAGGTAGGCGTTGAGCACGATGATCAGTGCGGCGCAGGACGCGGTGACCGCGGTGGTGGTCCGCCGGTTGACGAACGAGCCCATCACGTCCGCCCGCCGGGTCAGCAACAGCAGCGGGACCAGCGCGAACGGGATACCGAAGGACAGCACCACCTGGGAGAGGATCAGGCTGTCGGTGGTCGGCAGCCCGAGCGCGAGCACGGCCAGCGCGGGCAGCATTGTCACGCCCCGCCGCAGGAACAGCGGCAGGCTGCGCCTGATGAAGCCGCGCATGACGATCTGCCCGGCGTAGGTGCCGACGCTGGAGGACGACAGTCCGGAGGCCAACAGCGCCACCGCGAACGCGATCGCCGCTCCCCCGCCGACCATGCGGCCGAGGTCGGCGTGCGCGAGGAACAGCGGGTCGGCGCCGTGCAGTCCACCCCGGTGCAACAGCGACGCGGCGAGCACGAGCATGATCACGTTGATCACGCTCGCCGTGCCCAACGCGATGACCACGTCGAACCGCTGGGAGCGCAGCACCTCCCGGCGGGCGACCTCGCTGCCGCGGTGCCGGCGGGTCTTGGTCAGTGCCGAGTGCAGGTAGATCACGTGCGGCATCACCGTCGCGCCGATGATGCCCACCGCGAGCAACAGACTGTCCGAGCCGGCGAAGCCGGGCACCAGACCACGGGCGACCCCCACCGGGTCGGCGCCCACCCGGATCAGGTCGTAGGCGAAGCCGAGGAACACCACCCCGAACAGGGCCGTGATGGCCAGTTCGAACCGGCGGTAGCCGCGCCGGTCCAGGGCCAGGATGCCGAACGCGACCACCGCGGTGATCAGCCCGGCGATCGGCAGCGGCACGCCGAACAGCAGGTACAGCCCGATCGCCGCGCCGACGAACTCGGCCAGGTCGGTGGCCATGGCGACGAGTTCGGCCTGCACCCACAGACCCCGGGAAACCGGCTTGGGCAGGTACTCCCGACACAGTTCGGCCAGGTCACGGCCGGTGGCCACGCCCAGTTTCGCCGACAGGTACTGCACCAGCATGGCCATCAGGTTGGCCACCACGATCACCCAGACCAGCGTGTAGCCGAACCGGGCGCCCGCGGTGATGTTGGTGGCGAAGTTGCCTGGATCGATGTAGGCGACGGCGGCCACGAAGGCCGGGCCGAACAGGGTCGCGGCCGGGCGACGCTGGGCCACGACGGGAGTGGTCACCACGGTGGCGGTGGCCGGGTCACGTTCGAACACGGTGCGCTACCCCCTGTCAGGAGAGCAGATCACTGCTCAGCGGCCGGAACGGTCTGTCGCGACGCCGAGCCGATCCGCGGCGGGGCCACTCACCTGCCCCGCCGCGTCCGAACTGGACGGTGCGTGCGCTCCCTGTGCACCCTTCCTCATCAGGTCAGCCCACGGAAGGGCCCATGCCGAGGGACTGCGGCGTGCTGGCGTCCGGTGACGGTTGGTGCAGGCCCTCGTCGAGCGGTCCGAACTCGGTCATCAGCGCCGCGCTGCCACCCCACGGGGTCTGCTCCTCGGCGATCAGCGAGTTCGTGGTGAGCAGCAGCCCGGCGACGGACGCGCCGTTCTGCAGCGCCGAGCGGCACACCCGCAGCGGGTCGATGATGCCCATCTCGATCATGTTGCCGAACTTCTCGTGCAGCGCGTCGAAGCCCTCGTCGTCGCCGAGTTCCCTTGTCCTGGCAACGATCTCCGCGGCCGGCAGACCGGCATTGCTGGCGATCAGGAAGGCCGGTTCGCTCAGCGCCCGCAGCACGATGTCCGCGCCGGTGGCGTTGTCGCCCTCCAGGTTGAGCCCGGTGAGCACCTTCTCGGCGTGCAGTAGCGTGGCGCCGCCGCCGGCCACGATGCCCTCGGACATCGCCGCCCTGGTCGCCGAGAGCGCGTCCTCCACCCGGTGCTGGAGTTCCTTCAGCTCCGCCGGGGTGGCCGCACCGACCCGGATGACGGCCACCTTGCCGGTGAGCGCGCCGATCCGCTCGGTCAGCACGTCGTCGTCGATGCCGAACTGCGCCCGGTCCCGCTCGGCACGCAGCTGGTTGACCCGGAACTCCACGTCCGAGGACGTGCCGTAGCCGCCGACGATGGTGGTGGAGTTCTCGTCCACCCGGACCTGCCGGGCCCGGCCGAGGTGCTCCAGCGTCATCGTCTCCAGGCTGAAGCTGGAAGTCTTGCTCAGCACCTGGCCGCCGACGATCGCGGCCAGGTCCTCCAGCTTGTGCAGCCGGCGGTCACCGAAGCCCGGTGCCCGGACGGCCACCGACTGGAAGGTCCCGTTGACGTGGTTGTGCACCAGCATGCTCAGCGCGGTGCCCTCGACGTTCTCGGCGATCAGCACGAGCGGGCGGGGCGCGCGCATGATCTTGTCCAGCACCGGCATCAACTGCTGGACACTGGTCACCTTCTCGCTGCACATCAGGATGTAGGGGTCGTCGAGGATCGCTTCCAGCCGCCCGGGGTCGGTGACCAGATACGGCGTGAGATAGCCGTTGTCGAACTCGAAGCCCTCCACGAAATCGACGCTCATGCCGATCCGCGGGGTCTCCTCGATGGTGACCACGCCACCCTCGCCGACGGTGTGCAGGGCCTTGGCGATGACCGCGCCCACCTCGTCGTCGTCGTTGGCCGAGATGGCGGCGACCCGGGCGAAGTCCTTCTCGTCCTTGACCGGGTGCGCCACCTTCTCCAGGTGCTCGACCAGCCGACCGACGGCGTGGTCGATGCCCCGCTTGATCAGCACCGGGTTGCCCCCCTGGCCGATCCGCTGCATACCCTCGCGCACGATGGCCTGCGCGATCACCGTCGCCGTGGTAGTGCCGTCACCCACCACGTCGTTGGTCTTGATCGCGGCTTCCTTCACCAGCTGAGCGCCCATGTTCTCGAACTGGTTCTTCAGATGGATCTCCCGGGCGATGGTGACGCCGTCGTTGGTGACAACGGGAGATCCGGTGATCTTCTCGATGATCACGTTGCGACCCTTGGGCCCCAGCGTCGACTTCACCGCCTCCGCGAGTTTGTCCACACCTGTCAGAAGCAGGTTGCGAGCTTCAGAGCCGAAGCGCAGTTCCTTGGCCATCGTGCGTGCTCCTCGTCTACGTGCACAGGTGTGCCGCGGTCAGGGGGTGAGAATTGCCCGGCCACGGACCCGGCCGGCGTCAAGATCGGCCAACGCGTCGAGCGCCGCGTCCAGTGGGTACTTCTTGGTGTGCAGGGTGACCTTGCCTGCCTGCGCGAGCACCATCAGTTCGACCAGGTCGTTGTACGTGCCGACCAGGTTGCCCACCACGTTGCGCTCGGTGGAGATGATGTCGATCGTCGGGATGTCGATGTTGCTGCCGTAGCCGATCACGAAGTGCGAGCCGTTGCGCCGGGTCATCGCGAACGCATCCTGCTGGGCACCCTGCTCGGCGACGAAGTCGAGCACCACCTCGGCACCGTTGCCGTTGGTCAGGTCGAGCACCGTGTCCACCTGGTTGCCGTCGGCCAGCACGGTCTGGTCGGCGCCCAGTTCCTTGGCCAGCGCCAGCGCGTCGGCGTTGCGATCCACCACGACAATCGTGGTGGCGGTCAGCGCGGCCAGCGACTGGATGCCGATGTGGCCGAGCCCGCCGGCACCGTTGACCACGCACACCGTGCCCGGGTAGAGCAACGGCACCGCCTTGCGCACCGCGTGGTAGGCGGTGATGCCCGCATCGGCCAGCGCGGCCACGTCCTCGGGCTGGGTGGCCGGGTCCAGCTTGATGCACGCGCGGGCCGAGGTGAGCAGGTACTCGGCCATGCCACCGTCGGTGTCGATGCCGGGGAACTTGCTGTTCTCGCAGTGCATGTCGTTGCCGGCGCGGCAGGCGTGGCAGAGCCCGCAGGTCGGTGTCGGGTGCAGGATCACCGTGTCGCCGACGGCCACGTTGGTGACCGCGGACCCGACCTCCTGCACCCAGCCGGCGTTCTCGTGGCCGATCGTGTACGGCAGGGTCACATTCGACTTGGCCGCCCACTGCTCCTCGATGATGTGCAGATCGGTGCGGCACACCCCGGCCCCACCGATCTTCACCACCACGTCGAACGGGTCCTTGGCAGTCGGCTCCGGTACGTCCTGGATGACGGGCTGCTGGTGATAAGTGTGCAGCCGGACGGCCTTCATGCTGATTTCTCCTGTTCCTCGGCGTGCGGATAGCGGGCGGCCAACATGCCTCGACACACGCTGGAGTTCGCGTCCTGACTGACCCGGGTGGTGCGCGCCAGGCCCAGGTGCAGGCGAAGGTCGGTCGGGCCGACCGGCGCGCCGGTGACCGGGTCGACGACCAACGCGTCCTCGTCGCCGCTGGGCAGGCCGAGTTCGCGCCGGCGGGCCCGCAGCCGCTCCCGCTCCGGCCCGGCCGGCGCGTCGCCGAGCGTCAGCTCGGCCAGCCGCGACACGTCCGTGCCGGCCGCGCGCATGGTCCGGCAGAGCCGGTCGGTGCCGGCCAGCAGGGCCTTGCGCAGGAAGTCGGCGCGCAGGCTGTCCAACTCGTCGGCCGCCTCACCCTCGAACGAGGCGACGAAGCCGGCCCTGGCCGCCACCCCGCCGTTGATCGCGTCGGAGGCGAAGTGGTCCTCCAGCCGCACATCCGTGTGCGCCACTCCGGTTACCGAACTGATCGCGTCGTAGGCGTCGGCCACCATCAGGAAGGCGAAGTTCGGCGCGCAGAAGTAGGTAGGCAGCCGCAGCCGGACCACCGCCTCCCCCGCCGCGCTGACCGCACAATGCGAGACGAACCCCAGTTCGGTCAGGGGTTCGTCGAGTTCGGGGTCACGCACCGTCGCCAGCGCCGACCAGACCGCCGAGTGAACGTCGGCGGTCTGGTCGGAGCGAACGCCAGCCGTGTGGGCGGCGGTCACGATCCCGCTACCCCCACCGGCTCTACCTCCGGGGCGGCAACCTGGCACTCGGCCGGCACCTCGATGTCGTAGAGCTTGGCCGAGGTCAGGCCGAGGATCTTCTTCTTGGCCGTCACGCTGAACTGGCTGTAGTCGGAGAACTCCTCGCCGGTCGGCATCTGCCAGTCGACGAAGCCCTCGACCTGCCACTTGGGTTCCCAGATCGCGTAGTCGGAGCCGAACACGATCCGGTCCTCGCCCAGCCAGAACATCAGCTCGCCCATGACCTTGGCGAAGAACCTCGGCCGGGCGTGCATCAGGCCACCGACGACCACCGACAGGCCGGCGTACACGTTGGGCTCCTGCGTCGCCATGAAGCAGAAGTCCTCGATACGCGGCAGGCCGACGTGCTCGACGATGAAGTTGAGGTCGGGGAAGTTGGTCGCCGCGTAGTCGACATCGCGCACGTCGAAGGCGTCCTTGTCCAGCGGCCAGATGGTCGGGCCCTTGTGGATGTGGATGTTCTTGATGCCCAACTCCTGGCACTTGTCCAGGAAGCGGGAGGACTCCGGGTCCTTCAGGCTCCAGCCGCGCGAGTCACCGCGCCACTCCGCGGTGTAGAGCTTGACGCCCTTGGGGCTCCAGCGCTTCACCCGCTCCGCAAGGCCCTTCAGCCCCGCGTCGCCCTCGCGCGGGTCCCAGGTGGTGTTCACCAGGAACTTGCCCGGGTGCCGTTCGGACATGCCACCGTCGACCTCGGTGGTGTTGAAGCCCTCGGTGTACCACTGGCGCAGGTTGGTCGGCTGGAAGATCGCCTTGTCCACGTGCCCGACCTCGAACAGGTCGTGCATCATGGTTTCCTCGGAGTACTTCTGGAACTTCTCGATCGGCCAGTGGGTCTCGGCCGGGCCCAACGACTGGTACGCGTGGAAGCACTCGATCCAGCCCTTGGCATAGTTCTCCTGGCCAGGAACCCAGTTGGCCGGACTGGCATCCCAGAAGTGGGTGTGGCCGTCGACCACGAAGTACTTCTCACCATCTTTTTCGTACACTGTTCTTCTTCCTCCCGGGCTGGATCGAGCGCTGCTCGCGGTGGGTGTCGATTACGAGCGGGCGACGAGGTCGAAGTCGAGATACTCCGCCGCTTCCTCGGGGTTGGCGAACATGATGGTGCGGTCGTCCTCGTGGATCATCCGCCCGTAGTGGGTGGACATGCTCTCCTCGAACTCGGCCGCGTCGAACCAACCCTCCTCCTCGCCGGCCGCCTCGTCGACCTCCGAGTAGACGAGATCCATCCGGCCGCGGGCATCCACCCGGATCATCGAGGGCAGCGGGGTGATGACCACGTTCTCCTTGTGACCCATCACTTCCGCGATGATCGCGCCCACCTGGTTGTTCATCAGCGTGAAGCCGCACATGTTGGACGCGGTGTTGTCGGACTTGAACGGGCTCTCCGCCGTTTTGAAGGTGGTCACTGGGCCAACTCCTTCGGTGCTTGCAGATCCAGGTCGGACAGGATGCCGCTGAAGCGGCTCTTCGCGCGGTCGAGACCGTCCTCGAAACGCGGCGGCTTGGCGTCGGGTTGCGACCACAGCGGCTGCAACGTGCGCGCCGCCTTGATGCACCGCGGCACCCAGGTCTCCAGCCAGCCCTGCATGATCCTGCGGTTGTGCTCGGCGAACTCCTTGTCGTTCACCAGCAGGTGGAACATCGCCTTGCTGTAGCGCAGGTCGCGCTCGGCGAAGTCGAACTCCTCCGCGCCGATCAGCGTCGGGGTGATGAAGTCGCCGTTGGAGGGGGCGGCCTGCTGCACCAGGTTGCTCCGGAACAGCTCGCCGACCAGCGGCTCGAACACCAGGTTCGCGGCGAAGATCGCCTCACACCAGTCCCAGACGCCGGTGAGCTGCTCGGCCGTGTCCCGCACGCCCTGCCAGGCCGGACCGGAGTTCCACGCCTCGACGTGCGCGGTGCCGTCGAAGCCCTCGATCTCCTCGCTCAGGGTCAGGTTGTACAGCGCCAGATCCTGGGCCGCGCGAATCCGGTGCATGCTGTTCACCGAGATCGCGTTGTTGTGCATGTTGGTCGGCGCGCGCCGGTTGGCGTTGGCGAACAGGTACAGGCCCAGGCCGTGGTCGACATGCATCCAGGCGCCGACGTTCTGCGCGACGAACTGCACCCAGTTGGGGTTCCACTGCTCGAACGCCTTGGACTGGCGGGCCGCGTCGATGTTCTGGTTGAGCTGGCGGACCACGTTGGAGTTGTACCGGTAGAGGGTGAGCTCCCACTCCTCGTTCGGGTCGCGGAACTCGTGCCAGCCGTGCGCAGGCCATTCGTAGCCGCGGCCACCCGAACCGGGCGAACGCTCGGGCACCGGCCGGTCGGAGCCCCACGCCTTGAGCGTCGTCCACTCCAGCGGGTAGCCGCCCTTGCCGTCGGCGAATCCGTAGAGCCAGCCCTGCGCGAGGTAGTGCCGCGGGTCCGGCTGCACCTCGACGGTGACATCCTCGTAGTGGCTCTGCTTGCGCTTCTGCGGGTTGAAGTAGTTGAACCGGCGCGCGTCGGAGTCCGGGAAGACCTTCGCGCCCGCCTCCGCGTCGGTGAACTGCGGCTTCGGCACGCTGCGTTCTGGCGTCGTTGTCATCTGCTGCTTCCTTTACCTCTCGTGCTCTCCTCGCCGAGACCGGCCGGCAAGGCGCGGTGGATCGGTATTCGGCCTCACGGTCCGTCCGCGTTGCCGGTCGTGGTGAACTTGTCGTAGAAGACCCGCTTGTCCGCCACCCCGAGCGCGGGCAGCAGTTCCAGCGCCGCCTCCACCATCGGGGGTGGCCCGCACACGTACGCGTCGGCTCCGGAGAGGTTCTTTTCCTGTCGCCGCAACACATCGGTGATCAGGCCGACCTCGCCGTCCCAGCCGTCCTCGGGGTCGGGCTCCGACAGCGCGGGCACGTACCGGAAGCCGGGCAGACTGTCCTCAAGAGCCTTGAGCTCGGTCTCGAAGCACAGGTCCCGACGCCGGCGGGCACCGTAGTAGAAGGTCGCCTTCCGCTCGATACCGCGCTCGGACATCGTGCGCAGCAACGAGAGGATGGGCGCCATACCCGCGCCACCGCCGACGAACACGATGTCGGCGCTTGGCGCGTCGCGCAGGGTGAAGACACCGAACGGGCCGGTGATGTCGAGCCGGTCGCCGACCGAGACCTCGTTGTCCAGGAACGTGGAGAACAGGCCGTTCGGATAGATCTTGATCACGAACTCCAACTGGCCGCTCTCCATGCTGGAGGTGTTGGCCATCGAGAACGACCGGGTGGCCTCCTGGCCGGGAATCGCGAAGTCCACGTACTGGCCGGGAAAGAACTTCAGCTGCGTGGGCTCCACCAGTTTGATCACCAGATGGCGCATGTCGTGCGTGACGTTCTCGTTGGACACCACCTCGGCGACGGCCTGCTGGATGGGCAGCCCCGAGCGGATCATTTCCTCGTCGTAGTTGAACAGCTCGATCGTCAGATCCTCGTACGCGTGCGCCCGGCACAGCAGCGTGTAGCCCTCGTCCTTCTCGAAGTCGGGCAGGGCGAAGGTCGAGTAGCTGTCGTGGTCGACGTCGTCTCCGTCGAGGATGAACGACTTGCACGCGGCGCACTGGCCCTCCTTGCAGCCGTGCATGAGCATGATTCCCTGCTCCGCAGCGGCCCGCAGGATGGTCTGGTCCTCGTCCACCTCGATCTCGATACCGACCGGCTCGAAGCGCACGCGGTGCTTGTCTGCCATGGCTACCTCTGTTCGATCCGCGGGTCGGGGAAACGGATGTGGGAGGCCCTGTCTGGAGGTCAGGGCCTCCCACGCCCGATGAGCCGGAACTAGGAGGTAGCCGGAGCCGGCCGACCAGCCGGTCCCTGCTTGTTGTAGTCGGCCACGAAGGCCGCCCGCTGCTCGCTGGTCATCTCGTTGAGCAACACGTTGGGGCTCTGCACGTTCGGCATCCGCCGAAGGTGGTCCAGCGTCCACATCTTGTTCGGGTTGAGGTCAAGGTGCGGCTGGGCGACGAGCGTCTTGCCGTCGTCCCGGACGAAGCCCATGTCGGAGACCACATCGGCCCAGTTCCAACCGTGGTACAGGGTCTCCCACTCGCGGGAACCGATCAGCTTGCCCATGTTCGGCGTGTTGCGGCCCTGGTAGGTGGGCCGGAACGCCTCGGCGTCGGTCCACCGGCAGGCCTCGTGGCAGTAGGTCCGCCACTGGCCGTCGACCTCCTGCACGACCATGTCCTCACGGACCAGGCAGGGCACCATGCAGGTCCAGCACCGGTGCGGGTAGACGTAGTCCACGTCCTCCGCGACGATCGGGTGATGACCGTTCGGAGTGGACAGTCGGGCGTAGTTCTCCCACCACTTGCCGTAGCGGTCGTACCAACCCGGGTACTTGTACTCGAACCACTCGAAGTCCTCGTCGGTCATCGGGTCGATGCGCCAGTAGTTGGCCAGCCACCCGGTGGCGAAGAACTGCGCGACCTCGTGCACGTAGCCCTTGTTCCAGATCTGGTTCCAGGCTTCCTCGATGAGGTCGTGCGGGATCACCAACCCGTACTTCTCCAACGGGACGAGGTAGCTGCGGTAGTAGTCGTCGTAGATCCACCGACGCCACATCTCCGCGTAGCTCTCCCGGTCCTTGCGGCGGTCCTTCGTGCCGTACTCGATGAAGGTGCCGATGGCCGCGTCCACCACGCGGTGGTTGTTCCACCACGCATAGCGCAGGTCCCGTTCGAGCAGTTGGTGGTTGCTCTCGTCGGACAGCGCCATCAGCAGGGTCGCGTAACCGTTGCTGATGTGCCGGGACTCGTCGGACTGCACCGAGTGGAACACGGTGGGCAGCAGGTAGTCGCCGTTCGCGGCGGCCTCCGCCGGCATGGCCACGAACAGCGTGTTGGTGAACGCCGTCTCGGCCACGATGGTCAGGTAGATGCTCGCCGCGGTGATCGCGTCACCGGTGATGAAGCCTTCGGCGAACTGCCGGCCGATGGTGCCGCAGTAGTCGTTCTGGAAGTTGCGCAGGCTGCTGTTGAAGCCCGCCGGGTCGATGTAGTTGTTCATGTACAGGCGCTTGAGGTTCTGCTGGATCGTCGAGTGCCTGACCTCGTCGATCATCTGGATCGCCTGGCCGTTGTGCAGCTCAGGGTTGGGCACGGTGCGGAACAACAGCGGCATCGCGCGGGCCGCCGAGATCTCCGGCAACGGGATGATGCTCAGGAAGAGCTTCTGCCATTCCAGCCAGCGCTCCTGCACCTGCCGGAACATGTTGCCGCGGATGGCGCCGTCCTCAGCGCCGTAGACGCGGTGGTCCTTTTCTTCCTGCATCGGGAAGTACGAACGGAGAACCTGCTTGAGCGGGTCCTTCTTCTTCGCCTTCTGGAACGTGTAGTCAGTTCCGTAGTGGGCTACCGGCTCATGGTAAGCCGGTTCCCAGGAGAGTTCTTGGATCTTCTGGTGGGCTTTCGCCACACTCTGGCGGCTCATGATCACTCCTTACCCGCCGGTTTCCGACGGTGACAGCTTCGGATCAGCCCGTTACGTCGTCGGTTTCTGCCGGCCCTGGCACCGGGCGAGGCCGTGGGCGCATGTCCTACAGGTTGATTACAGCGCGGAACCAAGCACGTTCCGGTCTCAATATGAGACAGTCGCCACATCCGGCGAAGCGCCTGATCAGGGCTCACCCAGCATCGTGGCCCGCAGCTGGGCCAGCTGGTCCTTGACCTTCTCGGGCACCCGGGCGTCACCCTCGGCAGTCGGCACGATGCCCATCGCGCGCAACAGGGCCGCCGCCGGTTCACCTGGATGGCCGCACTCACCGAGCGTGGGATGGAGTCCTTGTTCAACCAGGTAGTGGAACACCACGTTCACGATGGTCCACGGGTTGTACGTCTCTTCGGATGAACCATCCTGGGACATCGCACACCTCCAGCGCACGCCGACATTGACCGCACACTTCGCTGACCACCTATGACACAACCGATCCAGACGCCGGGGTGTCTCAATTTGAGACAGCGACCGCACGGGCCGAGGCATACGCTGTGTTGCGGGACACACCCTGCGGTGTTCGCGGCCAAGGCTGTTCGTGAGCAGCGGTAGGAGGACTATGTGGAGGGCATTCCACTCGCTCGGCAGGCAAGTAGCCCGATGGCAACCGCGCAGCGGATGCCGGCGGACGATCCCGGGCTGGCCCGTACGCGGGTCAAGTTCCTGACGGCGGACACCGTCGAGGCCGACAACGTTCGGCAGTCGATCCTGGCGTCTTGGTGGCGATCGCGGCAGTTCCGCGTCCCGGCCGACCGGATCGACCTGCCCTACGTGTGTGACCAGGACATGGACACCCCGCTCATCCACGCGGCGGGTCCGGTCCTGGATCGACTGGGCGACCAGCTCGACGGCCAGCCGATCAGCCTGATCCTCACCGACCCCGCCGGGATCGTGCTCACCCAGCGCACCGGCGACCCTGACCTGCACCGACACCTGGAGAGCGTCGCGCTGGCGCCCGGGTTCAACTACGGCGAACAGTTCGTCGGCACCAACGGCATCGGCACCGCGCTGGAGGACGGCCGGCCGACGCACGTGTTCGGCCACGAGCACTACGCGGAGAACCTGGAGAACCTGGCCTGCGCGGGCGCGCCGATCCAACACCCGATCTCCGGCAAGACGATCGGCGCGGTCGACCTGACCTGCTGGGAGAAGGACGCGGGGCAGTTGTTGATCGCGTTGGCCAGGACGACCGCGGAACAGATCAAGCAGGCGCTGCTCACGCACAGCAACATGCGCGAGCTGACGCTGTTCCAGGCGTACCTGCGCACCTGCCGGCGCACCACCGGCATCGTGATGGCGTTCAACGACGACGTGGTGATGATGAACGACCGGGCCCGCCGCCTGCTCGACCCGGCCGACCAGGCGGTACTGCTCGGGCACGCCACCCAGGCGCTGGCCGAGGGCCGCGGCACCAACACCACGGTCGCGCTGCCCACCGGCAGCAAGGTTCGGCTCCAGTGCCGCCGGGTGACCGGCGACAACCGCGGCGACATCGCCGGCGGCGTGCTCAGCGTGAAGCTGATCGAGACCGAGAACGAGGGCAATGACACCCCCGCGCCGATGATGCCGATGTTCCTGCCCGGCGTGGTCGGCTCGGCACCGCTGTGGCTGCGCTGCTGTTACGACGTGGACGCCAGCTACGGCCGCGGCGAATGGCTGGTGCTCGCCGGCGAACGCGGGGTCGGCAAGTTCACCCTGGCCCGGTGCGTGCACCAGCGGCGCAACCCGACCGGTCGGGTGCACTCACTCGACGCCGAGGACGTGGTCGAGGCCGACTGGGGCGAGAACCTGGAGCGCGAACTGCTCGACGACCCGGTGGACGCGCTGGTCATCCGGCACGTCGACCGGCTGGCCGGGGACGCGCTGAAGACGTTGGTCAAGGTGTTGCAGGAGGTGACCGACCGGCGGGACGTGAAGCTGCCCTGGGTCGCGGTCACGCTGACCTCGGACGCCGAGACCAACCAGGAACTCGCCGAACTGCTCGCGTTCTTCCCCCGCACGGTGCAGGTTCCGCCGCTGCGCCGGCACGCCGAGGACATGAGCGAACTGGTACCGCTGTTCCTCAACAAGGTCGGCCACGGCAGCCAGCTGACCTGCTCGCCGGCCGCGATCCACCTGCTCATGCGGGCCAGTTGGCCGGGCAACATCGCACAGCTCTACCAGGTGCTCAAACAGATCGCCCAGCACCGGCGCACCGGTTCGATCCAGCCCGGCGACCTGCCGGCCGAGTACCGCACGGTCACCCGGCGGCCGCTCAACCGGCTGGAGTCGATGGAACGCGACGCCATCGTGCACAGCCTTGAGGACGCCGCGGGCAACAAGGTCAGAGCAGCGCAGTTCCTCGGGATGTCCAGAGCGACGCTGTATCGCAAGATCCACGAGTACGGCATCGTCACGCCGGATCGGTGACGACAGCACCGACCGGCGGCACCCTGGTCCACAAGTTCACGACGATCTCCGTCGCGGGCCGATGCCCGGCGCCCGGAGAGACAGGAGCCCCAGCATGACGAGCACCACCGAACAGCCCACGGTCGTCCGGCGACTGGGCAGCCCGGCCGCCCTGGCGCTCGCGGATCTGGTGTCGATCTTCGACGACCTGCAGACGGTGTTGCGCTGCTGCGAACGCCTGGTCACCGAACTGGCGGTACCGCCCAACCGCTCCGACGACCTGGCGATCGAGGCGATCTGGACGACGGCCGCGCTGTCCTACGCACGCTGCTTCGCCACCGGCAGCCGGGGAATGGGGCTCACCGAGGACGACGTGCGCGGCGTCAAGCTCCAGGGCGAGGTGCTGGAATGGCACAAGGTGCTCCGAGAGTTGCGCAAGCACTACTCCTCCCCCACCGAGAACCCGCGCGAGCGGTTCGAGGTCGGCGTGGTGCAGGACCAGAACGGTGGCCCGGGTGGAATCGCGGTCACCTCGACCGTCCAACCGCGACTGGACGACATCACCGTCCGGCAGACCGGCGCGCTGGCCTACGAGCTGAGCCAGCTGGTCAACCAGCGCATCACCGAACACCAGGAGCGGCTGTTCGGCACGGCCGGATCGATGACCGCCGCCGAGCTGAAGAAGCTGCCGCAGATCGACGTGGCCACCCCGGACCAGCCCGAGACGTGAGTGGGGGCGCCGGCTCGGCCGGACGCCCCCACTGTCCACAGTGGATCGACTGCTACTCCTCGCGGATGACCGGGCTGAACGTGCGCGGCGTTGCCGGTTGCACCGGGATCGACTCCTGGAACCGCGGGGTGGCGGGGGTCTCCGGGCTCGTCTGCAACGGGGTGAACTGCTGCGGAGTCTCCGGGCTCGTCTGCAACGGAGTGAACTGCTGCGGAGTCTCCGGCTCGACCAGGCCGGGGCCTGTCTGCAACGGAGCGAACTGCTGCGGAGTCTGCGCCGGCTGTTCCAGCCCAGGACCCTGGTCGACGCTGACTGGCGAGTCCTGATCGGTGGTCGGGTAGCTGCTGTCCTGGTACTCGCTCGTGTCACTGGGAGTGTCGTAGCCACTGGTGTCGTCACCGGTGTCACTGGCCGTGTCATAGGCGCTCGTGTCGTCACCGGTGTCGCTGGCCGTGTCGTAGGCACTGGTGTCGTCGGTGGAGTCGCCCGAGTCGTCCGAGTCGTCCGAGTCGTCGTAGCTGTCCGAGCCGCCGGAGGTGTCGATGCCGCCGGTCTGCATCACCGGACCGATCCCCGTGTCCGCCCCGGCCAGCGTGTCATCGCTGCCCGAGCCGTCATCCGAACCGTCGGACCCGTCGTCGGAACCGTCATCGGAACCGTCGCCAGACCCGTCATCGCCGGAGTCGTCGCTGGACGTGTCGGTGGAACCGTCCGAGCCGGAGTCGCCGCCGAGACCGATGACGGACAGCGGGTTGCTGGCCTCGCTGCCGGCGGCGGACTCGCCACCGCCCACGGCCGCGCCGACCACCGCGCCCACGTTGAGGCCGCTGCTCGTGCCGGCCGCGTCGCCGAGCAACTGGCCGGCCAACTCCTCGCCGGCACTGCCCAGCGCGGCGAACACCGGACCCTCGACGGCGTTCAGCAGCGCCTGCTCGACCTGGTCGGCGACCTGCTTGAAGATCTGCTTGACCAACTGTTCGGTCAGCTCGACCTCACCGGGGATGGCCGCCTCGGACAGGCCGAAGGTGAACGGCGCGGCGACCTGGTCGGCGATGATCTCGGCAGCCAGGATGCCCAGCTGCACGATCGCCCCGACTTTCATGCCCACCACCAACCCCGCGGACGCGTCCAACGCGACACCGATGGCCTTGAGGCCGTCCGCGAGCTGCGGCAGGTGACCGGCCGCGAGCTTCTGCCACAGGGTGTCGAACAGCTCCAACGACTGCGAGGAGTTCGCCGAGAGCATCTGCGCGATCGACGACTGCGCGTCGCCGGTGTTGCTGGTCAGTTCACTGGCCAGCTGCCGCATCTGGTCGGCGCCCGAGGTCAGCTCGTCCTCGTCGATGTTGGGCCACTCGATCCCGATCATGTTCAGGACCCAGGCAAGAGCGTCTGGCAGTACCAAACCCACAACGGTCACCAAGGCCTTTCGTCGTCGAGCCCGTCGTCGTCCTCATCCACACTTGCGGCGGCGGGACGGCGGGACGGGACCTTTGACGCGGCAGCCGGCATCGGGGTTCCGGTCGGCATCGGGTTTCCGGCCGGAACGATCTCCGGCTCCTCAGCCGGCGGCGACCACTTGTCGGCGGCCTCGTCCGCCGCGGGACCGGCGGTCCACGCCTCCGGTCGACCGGTCGGGTCCTCCTCGGTGTGCGGGACCTCGGGCACACCCACCGCAGGCAGGCCGAGCCGCTCGGCGCCGGCCGCGGCCTGGGCAAGCAGACCGGAGCCCTCGCCGCGCATCGACTCCAGCGACTCGTTCATCTGCGCGCGGGCCTTGGTCGCGGCCGACTGGATGGTCGCCACGACGGTGCGGGCGAGCTTGTCCGGGGTGGTCCGCTCGAACACCGACGGGGAGAACTCCAGCGAGGTGACCACCCCGCTCGCGTCGACGACGGCCTTGACCGACCCGTCCTTGGCGGTCGCCTCGCTCTTGCCCGACAGCGCGGAAGACTGCCGTTCCCGGAGCTTGGCCGCCTGTTCCCGCAGTTGCGCGACAATGCCGTCAGCCTGCGCCTGCCCCCACGCAGCCGACGAGAGCTCCTGCTGAGGAGTCAACCGTGACTCGGTCACCACGTCCCCTTTCCCCCGTCAGACGCGGGCGAAGTCCAGTTACATAACCCACTACGTACGTGCTGCCACCATAGGTTCACCCGATTGCCGGGCCTGCTTCATGTCAGCCGCCGACGGGTACGCGTATTCTCGGCCAACTCGGCCCCCTTCGTACGCCGAATCCGGTAAAACCCATGTCACAGCGGGTGACAGCGGCGCAGCTGACCGTGTGGGCGACCGGGTTCCGCCATCGGTGGTGACACCTGTGACTTTCTACACAACTGCGGATCTGTGCGCATGATCACCCCGGTCGGTCGGGGCGGTAGCGTCGGCGGGGTGCTGATGCTTGTTCTACCAGCCACGGCGAAGTGGCCGACCCATGCCTGACGGGCCAACGAGTTCGACCGGTCGCACAGTGATCACCGGAGCGACCGTGGTGTCCATGGACAGCACGATCGGGGTGCTGTCCGACGCCCAGGTGATCGTGGCGGACGACCGGATCGAGTCGGTGCTGCCGGCGGCGCGGGCCGCCGCACCCGCCGAGGGCGACGTACCGGTCGTGCCGGTCGACGGCCGCGGCTTCCTGCTGGTGCCCGGCTTCGTCAATGCCCACCTGCACACCTGGCAGACCGCGCTGCGCGGCATCGCGGCGGACTGGACGCTGCCGGAGTACTTCCGCTGGACACACGCGGGCCTGGCCCGCTTCTTCACCCCGGACGACATCCACCAGGGAACCCTGGCCGGCGCGCTCAACCAGCTCAACTCCGGCACCACCACGCTGGTCGACTGGTGCCACAACAACCCGACCCCGCAGCACACCGACGCGGCCGTCGACGCGCTGGAGCGCAGCGGCATCCGCGCGGCCTTCTTCCACGGCAGCCCCAAACCCGACCCGATCCCCGGCGAGCGCCCGTTCTGGGAGGTGCCGCACCCGCGGTCGGAGATCGAACGGCTGGCCGGCCAGTCCCGGTTCGGCTCCGGCGGCCTGCTCAGCCTGGGCATGGCCGTGCTCGGTCCGCAGTACGCGACGCTGGAGGTGGCGATCGCCGACTGCGTGCTCGCCCTCGAACTGGGCCTGGTCACCTCGATGCACCAGGGTGGCGGCGTGGCCCGGGCGCCCGAGGGGTGGCCGGTGCTGACCGAGCGTGGACTGCTCGGGCCGCACATCAACATCGCGCACGGCCACGACCTCAGCGACGACAAGTTGGCCCGTTTCCTGGACCTGGGCGTCTCGTTCTCGGTCACCGCGGAGAGCGAGATGAGCGCCGGCCACGGGCACCCGCTGGTCGGCCGGCTGCGCGCCGCCGGTGGCGCGCCCTCGCTCGGCGTCGACCTGGAGTCCTACTTCTCCGGCGAGATGTTCACCGCCGCCCGGATCGCACTGGCCCACCAGCGGGCCCTGGACAACGCGGTCTTCCGTCGGGCCGCCGGGCCGGGCGAACCGCCCATCCCGGCGGCGCACTCGTTGACCACGCTGGACGCGCTGCGCTGGGTGACGATGGGCGGTGCGGAGATGCTCGGCCAGGCCGACCGGATCGGCTCGATCACCCCCGGCAAGCAGGCCGACCTGGTGCTGATCGACGCCCGAGGGCCGAACATGCAGCCGGTGCACGATCCGGTGAACACCGTGCTGATGCAGACCAGCCTGGCCAACGTCGACTCGGTGATGGTCGCCGGCCGCTGGCGCAAGCGGCACGGCGAACTGGTCGACGAGCACGGCGGGCGGCTGGACCCGGAGACGTGGCTGGCGCCGCTGCGCGCCTCCGGCCGGCGGCTGGCCACCGCGATCGGCCTGCCGACCCACGTCGAGTGAGCGGTCTGGTCACCCGGACCGGTGGTTGTCCGGGTTTGCGCAGGTGACAGCGGTAGGGCTGGGCTAGCGTCGCGAGCGTGATCATGCGCCGTGCGCTGGTGCCTGTGCTGGTGGTGGTCGCCGTCGCCATCGGCCTGTTCGGCTACTTCAGCGAGCGCAGCAGCCGCCAGACCTACTACGAGGCCGGCAGCGGTGCCAGCCAGAACCGGGTCGACCTCAACGTCACCGTGCAGCGGGTGGACACCACCGCGCGCGACCTGTTGTTGCGGGTGACCGCGACGGTGCACGGCGACCTGGCCGACCAGGACAACCCGCTGGTGCCCGACCAGGACCTGGTGGTCGAGACGACCTCGCTGACCACCGCCACCCTACGTTTCCCGGCACACGAGCGGATCTCCTTGCAGGAGATCAGAATCGGCCTACAGGACGGGGTGGCGTCGGACTACCCGTTCGACAGCTACACCGCCGTGCCCGGGTTCTACGTCGAGGAGGCCGGCGCGCCGGTACCGGTGTCCACGACGGTGGAGAACGCCGATCCGTTCTTCACCGCCGAACTGACCGGCGCGAACTCCACACCGGGCGAGGTGACCGTGTCCGCCCGGGTGTCCCGCTCGCGCAGCACGGTCATCCTGGCGGTCTTCATGATGTGCGCGATGTGGGCGATCGCGCTGTCGGTGCTGATCGGCGCACTGGTGATCATCCGCCGACGGCTCGGCCTGGTCTGGCCTGCCTTCGGCTGGATGGCCGCCAGCCTGTTCGCCCTGGTGAGCTTCCGCAACGCGGCACCGGGGTCGCCGCCGATCGGTTCGCTGCTGGACTATGTCGCCTTCTTCTGGCCGGAGGCGATCATCACGGTGTCGCTGGTCGCGGTGATCGTCGCCGGGGCCCGGCAGAAAGCGGTCAGCCCGTCGACAACGGCAACTGCACCGAGGACGCCGCCAGGTTGACGGTCAGCTTCGGCTTGCCGGCCGGCCCGTCGATGTAGCCGGCGTCCGTGCCACCGATGATCAGCGCCAGGGTGTGCCCGGCCGGCACGGTGTGGTCGGTCGTGTTGAGCTGGAAGGTGATCGGGTACGCCGTGCCCGGCTTGAGCGTCTGCTGGCTGGTCAGCGACTTGTAGTGGCCGAGATCCGCCCAGCCGCGTTCGAACACGTCGTCGGACACCGTGGTCGTGTCGGGAACGGTGTCCAGATAGCAGGCGGAGTCGGCGGCTGTGCTGTCGCCCCAGCAGGAGCGGGTGGTCAGCGTGGTGATGCCCGCATCGGTGTCCTGGTAGTCGCGCATCGTCGTGCTGCCGTAGTCGACCAGCACCGCGGACAGCCGCGCGGCCGAGGTGGACGGCGTCACGGTCAGGGTGACCGTGGTGGTGCCCGAGATCGTGGTCGCCGCCGTCAGTGGGCCGGTGGAGTAGATGATTCGGTCGCTCGCGGTGCTGGTCGGGGTCGCCGCCCAGTTGTCGTCGTCCTGGTTGGGATTGTCGGTGAACGCGGCGGTGCTGCCGGCCGGTGCGGTCGGCGCGCCCAGCGTGCCGACACCCGCCGTGCTGCCCGGCCTGAGGTGCCAGGTGGTCGGCGTCGTGCCGGGGACCGGCCAGGTCGGGTAGTCGACCCACTGGTCCGGGGCGCGCTCGACGGAAGCCTGCGGATCGCCCTGCACGCCGTTGTCGATGCCCATCAGGTAGTGGTCGAACCATCGGTGCAGTTCGTCCACCCACGCCGAGCGCCGATAGTCGAACGGGTCGACGTGCCCGGTCTGGGAGAGCCAGATCATCTTGGGCACCGACGCCGGCAGCGCGCTCCACCACTGGCCGAAGTCGATGGTCATCACGTTGTAGTCGTTGACCCCGTGCGTCATGAACACGCTGGCCTTGACGTTGCCCGCGTTCGCCGCATAGTTGCGTTGCGCGTACATCGAGGTGTAGTTGCCGTTGCTCGGTGAGCCGGCGTCGATGCCACTGGCCACCGACGCGCACGCGCTGACCGTGCTGCTCGACTCGACCTCGGTGGCCAACTCGCCCGGCGTCTCCCGGTCGAGTGGGGCGCCGTCGGCCCGGAAGTAGTTGTACCAACTGCTGATCGCGGAGATCGGCACAATCGTGTCCAGTCCGGCCACACCGGTGGCCGCGACCCCTTCGGCGATCGTGCCGTCCCACGATTTACCGATCATGCCAACGCTTCCGCTCGCCCAGTAGGCCGACGCGGCGGTACTGCCGGTGCTGCTCGTGTAGCCGGTCGCTCTGCCGTTGAGCCAGTCGATCACCGCCTTGGCCGAGGTGACGTCCGCCGGGCCGCCGGTGTCGACACAGCCCTGCGAACGGTTGGTGCCGGCCAGGTCGACCAGCACCACGGCGTAGCCGCGCGGCACGAAATAGTTGTCGTAGAACAGCGGGAAACTCGTCGGATTGCCGGCCGAGTCGTATTGCTTGACCTGCAACTCGTTGCCGCGCCCGCAGCAGGAGAAATAGGGGCTGGCGTCCATGATCACCGGCACCTTGGCGGTGCCGTCCAACTCGCCGGGCCGGATGATGTCCGCGGCCACCCGCACGTGCCCGCCCGGCTGCCCGCTCGCGGTCAGGCCGGTGTCGACCCACACCGACTGCCGAATCGCATTGGCATAGGAATAGGTGTCCTGGGTCGCGCCGCCCTGGATCGAGGACAGTGCGGCCGAATGCCCGTCCGCGACCGCGGCCGTTGGTACGAACGCGGCGACGAGTGCGACCAGAAAGCCGAGCACCAGCGGGACAAGCGCACGTTTCATCGGACACCTCCGGCCGAGAACGCTAGGCAAGCGGGCGATGCCCGTTCCACGGCCGAAAGTAGGGCTTGATAAACATGTGAAAATCGGGCGATTTGTGCTCGCCGCCGACCGGACTAGTTGACCCGAGAAGAGATCGCTCGGGCACCACCACCGGGCAGCTCGACCGGGCGCCGGTGCCGGCCGGGGCGGCGCCACCGGAAGGTCGGCGCGTCCGGGTCGGTCACCGACGTCGGCGTGGCCGGGAACCACACGTGCACCCGCACACCACCCATCGGAGACGGTCCGATGTGGACACCCCCACCGGAACCCTCGGCGACCCGCCGGACGATGTCCAGACCCAGCCCGGTCGACCCGCTGCCGCCGGCCCCGTGCCCCCGGCGCAGCGCCGCCTCCGGGTCGGGAATGCCCGGCCCGGCGTCCTCCACGAAGACGTACGCGGTACTCCGATCGGTCCACAGCGCCACGGAGAAGCCGACCGACTCCTCGGTGTGCCGAAAGACGTTGCCCAGCAGCACATCCATCACGCTGGCCAGGTCGCTGGCGGTCAACGGCACCGGCACCGGCCGGTTGCCGCCGAAGAACCGCCAGCCACGGCCCTGGTCCTCGGCCAGCGCCGACCAGAACGCCAGCCGCTCGTGCAGCACCGCGCTGGCGTCGCAGCCGACCTTGCCACCGTTGGCCTGGCCGTTGCTGCGGGCCGCGCGGATGATCTGGTCGACCTCCTGCTCCAGCCGGTCCACCGCGTTGCGCGTCTGTTCGGCGGCCTGCCCATCACCCAGCGAGGCGGCGTTGAGCCGCAGCGCGGTCAGCGGGGTGCGCAGCCGGTGGGACAGGTCGGCGGCGAGTTCCCGCTCTGCGGCCAGCATGAGTTCCATCCGGGCGGCCATGATGTTGAACGCCTGACCGGCTTCGCGCAGCTCGTAGGGCCCCTGCGCGGTCACCCGGACCGTGGTGTCACCGGAGCCGAGTTCGCGGGCCGCGCCGGCCAGATGCCGCGCCGCGCGGACGAGTTGGGCGCCCAACCGGTCGGCCACCAGGGTGGACACGAGGACCAGCACCACCGCGACACCGGCCAGGATCAGCCAGGCGTTGCCGACGCCCTCGCTCAGCTCGCTGTCGGGCAGGTACACCTCAATCACCGCGACCCGGCCGGCACCGAGCACCACCGGCTGCAACACGGTGTACCCACCGGCGGCGTCGGCGGTCGCCGAGCGGGCCTCGGCGGTCGCGGTGGCCAGCGCGGCCTGGCTGGCGTGGCTCGGGCCGATCACCGTGCCGTCGGGCAGATGCACCGCGATCCGGCCGGCGGCGCCACCGGGCGTGCTGGCCAGCGCCCGGCTGAGTGCCTCGGAGTCGGCGGTCACCGCGAGCACCGGGCCGATCGCGGCGGCCTGCTGTTCGGCGGCGGAGAAGGCCCGGTCCCGGGCGACCTCACGGACGGTCATCGCGAGCGGGATCAGGAAAGCCAGTGCCACCATGGCGGTCACCGCGACGGCCACTCGGCCCAGCGCCCATCTCACGCGGACGGCTGCGGCGCGTCCAGCTTCACCCCCACGCCGCGCACCGTGTGTAGATAACGCGGTTCGGCGGCCCGCTCGCCCATTTTCCGGCGCAGCCAGGAAAGGTGCACGTCAATCGTCTGGTCCTCGCCGTAGGGCTGTTGCCAGACCTGGGCGAGCAGTTCGCGCCGGGTGACCACTTCGCCCGGCCGCGCGGCCAGGAACGCGAGCAGGTCGAACTCGCGGCGAACCAGGTCCAACCGCACCCCGTCCAGCACCACTTCCCGGCGGCGCAGGTCCATCCGCAGGCCGCCGACCACGAGCAGATGCTGGTCGGTGTCCCGCTGGGTGCGCCGCAACAGTGCGGTCAGCCGGGCGTTGAGATGCTCACCGGAGAACGGTTTGATCAGGTAGTCGTCGGCGCCGATGTTGAGCAGCCGGACTATTTCCGTTTCGTCGTCCCGCGCGGTCGCCACGATCACCGGCACGTCGCACACGCCGCGCATCATCTTCAGCGCCTCGGCGCCGTTGAGGTCGGGCAGGCCGAGATCGAGCACCACCACGTCCGGGCAGCGCTGGGCGACCTCGCGCAACGCTTCCAGCGCGGTGCCGACACTGCGGACCGAATGGGACGCCTCGGTGAGGTACCGAATCACCGCGGTGCGCACAGCTGGTTCATCCTCGACCACGAGCACGTTCGCCACAGCTGTGCACGGTACGACATGGATGGGGCAAGATGTGCGCCGTGCGTCCCATGACCATCGCGGGTGCCTGGCTCTGCGCGACCGCCGCCGCGGTCGGCGTGTCCTGGCTCGGCGTGCGGACGGTCGTGCAGGACACCGTGCTGCCACTGCCCCAGGTCGCCGTCCCGGCGGTCGCGGCGAGTAGCGGTCGGCCGCCGCTGCCGCTGTCCCCACCGGTGGCCAGCACGCCCCCGCCGACGACCACCACGACGGTGCCGCCCACCACCACGACCGCCCCGCCGACGACCACCACGAAACCACCGACAACGACGCCGACCAGCGCTTCTGCCGCGGTTGACGCGGACGTGCAGCGGTTCGGTGTCAAGGGCGGGCAGGTGGTGCTGGACATGACCGAGACCGAGGCGACGCTGGTGTCGGCGACCCCGGCCGAGGGTTACGGCGTGCAGGTGTGGCAGGAGACCGACTGGCTGCGGGTCGACTTCAGTTCGGGCAATCTCACCTCCACCGTGATCGCCACCTGGAACGGCCATGCGCCGACGGTCCAGACCTACGAGTCCTGAGCCGAGGTTGCCTGCCTGAGCAGGGATAACCGTCGCTTAAGGCGGGCTTGATCCACGACGGTTCCGCCCTCGGAGATCCGTCGTTAGGTTCGAGCGCGGCCGGGTTCGTTGATCTCCGGTCAGCACATCCCACAGCGTCACATCCCTCAGCGTTCGGAGGATTCATGAGCAAGCGCATGGCGTCGGGTCGAGGCGCCGCGGCAGGAGCCGCCCGCGCCCGACGCCGGCCGCTGCGTTGGGCGGTCCTCGGTGGCGCGACAACCGTGCTGGTCCTGGGCGCCGGCATCGCCCTGACCGGAACCGCTTCGGCTGCCGAGTTGTCGGCCACCTTTGCCAAGTCGAGCCAGTGGACCGACGGCTACGTGGCCACGTACGTGGTGAAGAACGGCGGCGACGCGTCGGTGCAGGGCTGGACCGTCCAGTTCGACCTGCCGGCCGGCGACACCGTCGCCAGCCTGTGGAACGGCATCTACACCAAGTCCGGCAACGAGTACACGGTCAAGGACGACGGTTGGAACGGCACGCTCGCCGGCGGCGCCAGCACCGACTTCGGCTTCCAGGTGGAGGGCGGCGGCGGGAACACGCCGAGCGGCTGCACCATCAACAACCAGGACTGCGGTGGCGGAACGGCTCCCTCGACCCCGGTCGGCGTGCCCACCACGAGCACCACCGCGACGGCGCCGACGACCACGACCAGCGCCGCACCGCCCACCAGCACCACCACGAGCGCACCGCCGACCACGTCGACGACGAGCGCGGCACCGCCGGCGAGCGGGTCGTTCGGCGCGTTCGCGCCCTACGTGGACCTGTCGCTGTTCCCGCTCTACGACCTGTCCGGCGCGGCGAAGGCCACCGGCAGCAAGTTCTTCAATCTCGCCTTCGTGGTGGACGGTGGCGGCTGCACGCCCAAGTGGGGTGGCGTGACCGCACTCAACGACCCGTCGATCGCCGCCGACATCAGCTCGCTGCGCTCGGCCGGCGGCGACGTGCGAGTGTCCTTCGGTGGGGCCAGCGGCAGTGAGCTGGCGCTGAACTGCTCCAGCGCGTCCACGCTCGCGGCGGCCTACCAGAGCGTGATCAACACGGTCGGCGCCACCCAGATCGACTTCGACGTGGAGGGCGCGGCGGTGGCCAACACCGCCGCCAACGACCGGCGCAACCAGGCGATCTCGATGCTGGAGCAGACCGCGAAGTCGGCCGGCAAGTCGCTGAGCGTGTCCTACACGCTGCCGGTGCTGCCCTCAGGCCTGACTCAGGACGGCGTGAACCTGTTGCAGAGTGCCAAAACCAACAACGCGGCCATCTCCGCGGTGAACATCATGGCGATGGACTACGGCGGGTCGTTCCCCAGCGACATGGGCCAGAACGCGATCGACGCGGCCACCGCGGTGCAGGCCACCGTGAAGTCGGTGTGGGGCCTGGCCGACACGGCCGCGTGGAAGGAAATCGCGGTGACGCCGATGATCGGGGTCAACGACGTGAGCTCGGAGACGTTCACCACGGCCGACGCGGCCAAACTGGTCACCTTCGCCCAGTCCAAGCACCTGGCCTGGCTGTCGTTCTGGTCAGCCGCGCGGGATCAGCAGTGTTCGGGTGGGGCGCAGAGCTTCGCCTCGCCGACGTGTTCGAGCATCACCCAGTCGGCCAACGCGTTCGCCCTGGCGTTCGCGAAGTACACCGGCTGAGCCGAATCCGGCCCGGCCGATTCACGGATCGGTCCTTCCGGTTGGGCGTCTCTGGTTTCCCGGACCAGAGACGCCCAACCTCTGTCTGCACTATTGTCCACTGTGGATCGTCAGGAGCAGGTGACCCCGGTGGCCACGGTGTTCGTCTCGTCCGATGTGTCCCCCTGGGCGTCCTCGCGATAGCTGTAGACGACCAGCCCCACGGAAACACCGCCACAGGGCGAGTTCGCCGCGACCTGATAGGTGAAGTAGACGGTCCGGCTGTCCCCCGCCGCGATCGGCACGGTGTGGTGCACGGCCTCACCCTCGGCTCCGAGCGAGCCGCACCAGGTCACATCGCCGGTGCAGCCGGTGAAGTCGAAGATCATGCCGTAGGTGCTCCACGTCGTGAACGTGGGAATGATGCTCAGATAGTCGAAAGTGATCGTGCTGGCATCAGGATTGGTGAACGTCACCGTCATGGTGACCGAGCCGCCGACGGCCACCGTCGACTTGTCGACCGACGTGCTGACCACCGCGTCGTCCGCGGACGCCGGCGCGATCGACACGATCATGGCCAGCGCGAGCACAACACCGATGAGTACAGCGAACCGAGATCTTCGACCGAACGACGCCATGGTGGGACTCATTTCTCTGTGGTCACAGGGTGACGGCGGATCGAGCGGCCATCAGCGTATGGCCGGGACCGACTCCCGGCTGCCTCTGAACGGGTGAGGCGACGAGTTCAACCGAATGGCCGGCAGAGCACAACAAAATGCCGTGCCCCACGACAACTGTCGCGGGGCACGGCACCTGATCGGACAATCAGTTCACGGCAGCTTCCACAGCTGGTTCGCCGAGCCGGTGCAGCTCCAGAGCTGCAACCTGGTGCTGTCGGCCGAACTCTGGCCGGTGGCGTCCAGGCACTTGCCCGACTGCGGGTTCACCAGTTCGCCGTTGGAAGCGGTCCACTGCTGGTTCGCGTTGCCGGCACAGGTCCACAGTTGAACGAGGGTTCCGTTGGCGGTGCCGCCACCGGTCACGTCCATGCACTTGCCCAGCGACTGCAGCGTGCCGTCGGTCCCGACCGTCCACTGCTGCGCGGCGGTGCCGTTGCAGGTGTACAGCTGGACCGGCGTGCCGTCGGCGGAGCTGGCACTCTGCACGTCGACACACTTGCTCGCGATACCGGTGATCTGACCGGTGGCACCGCCACCGCCGGTGCCGCCACCGGTGCTACTGCCGGTGATGGCGTTGAAGATGCGCGAGTACGCGTAACCGACGTTCTTGTCGTACTCGTCGACCTCCCAGAAGGACAGTTCCGCGACACCGTTGGTGGCCGCGAAGCTCTCCAGGGTCTGGGCGTTGGCCTGGGTGAAGTTCTCGTTGTCGTCGTTCTTGCCGGCGATCGGCGTCAGCCCCATCTTGGCGTAGGCCGCACTGGTGCTGATGCCGTACAGGCTCGCCAGCTGGCCGGCGGTGCCCTTGGCGGCGGACAACGAGTCGTTCAGCGCGTTCTGGCCGTCACCGAAGTCCATCGTCATGATGTTCACGACGCTGACCTTGACGCCCTTGCTCTGCGCGTCCCGGAGCATGTCGAGCTCGTTGCCGGGCAGACCGTCCCCGTTGACCGAGATGGTGAAGTCGATCTGGACAGCGGGGTTCTGTGCCTGAAGTGCGGCCAGCGCCGAGTCCCGACGGGCGTTGGACGCGGTATCGCTCATCACGTCGCCCTCGATGTCGAAATCGAGGCGGTCGACACCGTAGGTGTTGACCACGTTGGCATAGGCGGCGGTGAGGCTCGACGTGGTGGTACAGGTCTGGGCGATCTCGCCGCCCTGGGCACCACCGAACGAAATCGCCACGTTGCCGCCCGCCGACTGCAGCGAGCTGATCTGAGACTTGAACGCGCCAACGGCGTCGCCGCCGTCCTCCCATTCGGGCGTACAGCCCGACTTGGGCGTCAGGAAGGCCAACGTATAGAACTTCGTGCCAGTGGCATTCATGTCACTGGCCAGGTCACCGGCGTCGTCGTCGCCGATCTGCAGGTATGGCGCAGCGTAGTGCGCGGGAAAGGCCGCGCCGGCCGCCGGTGCTGCCGCGGCGCTGGCGAAAGTAGCCTGCCCGATCAGCACCGTACCGATCGCGGCGGGTATCGCCGCGGCCAGTAAGACCTTGGTGCGGGAAATGCGCATCGTTGTTCTCCTATGAGGATTCCGCAACTGCCTGGAGGGGGGTCAGGCAGCCGGTTAACGCACTCCGGCGCACGCGAAAACACGCCCATCCGGACAAACGACTTCGGTATAAATCCGCACGCCACCAGTAGGCCAACTCGGCCATTCCAGCGCCTTTTGTAAGGGAGTCATACCATGTCGTAATGGAGTTATACCGTGACTTAGAGCGGATGGCAACAGTCCCGCCAAGTCCCGGAACCGTGGCGTGGCAAACGCAAATACGGCTCGGACCAGTCCCCCCTCCGGTCCGCCCGGCAATCTGTTCAAGCATGTGAATTCCGGCGTACTTCACCAGTTGAAGAGAGCCTTAAGGCAGAATCAAAGCCGCGCGGGCAACACGTTCGTCAACTGACTCAACAGGAATTATTGACCGATTTCCCGTTTGTTGTGAGCACCCCGACACGGCAGGCCCATTGACAGTGCGTAGTCGCCACCGTTGCCCGGCAATGTAAAGCTGACCTTCTGGGTCAACGTAGAAAGAGTAACTAGACATTTGTGGTTTCGGCGCGCACCGTTGACCGGGTGAGCATCCACATCTCCCGCGCCACGTCGGCCCTCGCCCTCACCGTCGTGTTGTGGGCCTCGGCGTTCCCGGCGATCCGGGTCGGCCTGGCCGGCTACGGCGTCGCCGGACTGTCGCTGCTTCGGCTCGTGGTGGCGTCACTGGCACTCGCGCCGGCCGCACCACTGCTGCGGGTGCGGCTGCCCCGACGGGCCGACCTGCCGCTGATCGCGCTGTGCGGGGCGAGCGGGATGAGCGCCTACCAGCTTCTGCTCAACTGGGGCGAGACCCACGTGCCGGCCGGCACGGCGAGCCTGCTGATCTCCGTCGCCCCGGTGTTCAGCGTTTTCCTGGCGACGATCTGGCTGGGCGAACGGCCCTCCAGGCGCACGGTGGTCGGCAGCGTGGTGGCGATCGCAGGCTGCGCGCTGATCGCGCTGGCCGGCGGCGGCGCCGGCTACTCGACCGGCGCGTGGATCGTGCTGGCCGCAGCGCTGGCCCAAGGCGTCTACCACTTCGCCAGCAAGCCGCTGCTGCGCCACTACACCGGTCTGGAGGTGGCCTGCTACGCGATGTGGGCCGGCACGCTGTTCCTTGCTCCCGGTCGTCCCGTGGGCCGTACGCGGCGTGCTGACCGCGCCCGGCTCGGCCACGGCGGCGGCCGTCTTCCTCGGCCTGCTGCCCTCGGCGGTCGGTTTTGTCGTCTGGGGCTACGCCGTGGCCCGGCTGTCGATCACCACGGCCACCGCGGCGCTCTACCTGGTCCCGCCGGTCGCGCTTGTGGTCGCGTTCGGCTGGCTGCACGAGACACCCCGCTGGGTGGAGCTGGTCGGCGGCCTGATCAGCATCGCCGGTGTGGCACTGATCAACCGGCGGGTCGCGCGACCGGCCGTGGCGCCGGCCAAATCCGCACTTGGCGCCGCTTGACGCACTGACATCGCCGCAGGTGGCTGACGCTGTGGAGATCACATTGTCGACTCGCCCCGCGGTGTGCATAGTGACCCCGGGGGTTGACCGGCTGGCACGGTCGGCTGTGGTCACGACGGAGGGCTCCGTAGGATGAGCCGCCGGGACGGATATACATGGTGGTCATGACAATGCTGCGGTCGCGGGTTACTGCTTGGCTGGGGCGTGCCTATCTGGCGCGCGCCCAGAAGAAGGGCCTGGACCTGGCCAAGATGCGGCTGATCCCGAACGCGGCGCTGGTCCCGCTGCGCCGCAACGGCCTCGATCCGATCGCTGAGCTGGGCCGACGCCGGAGCACCGCGCCGATCAGCAAGTTGCCGCTGCCGCTGCCCGGCCGCTCGGTGTGGCTGGTCACCGGCCACCCGGAGGCCAAGACCGTGCTCGGCCGGACCAGCGGACTGAGCAACGACTTCACCAACCTGATCGGCACCGCGGGCGTGCAGGCCGACGAGAACCCGGGCGGCCTCGGTTTCGCCGACCCGCCGGTGCACACCCGGCTGCGCAAGGTGCTGACCCCGGAGTTCACCATGCGTCGGCTGGCCCGGCTGACGCCCCGGATCGACGCGATCATCGCCGAGCAACTGGACGCGATGGCCGCCGCCGAGGGCCCGGTCGACCTGTGGACCTCCTTCGCCCTGCCGATCCCCTCGCTGACCATCTGCGAACTGCTCGGCGTGCCCTACTCGGAGCGGGCCGAGTTCCAGCGGTTGAGCACCACCCGGTTCGACCTGTTCGGTGGTGCGGGCGCGTCGCTGGGCGCGATGACCGAGTCGCTGGGCTACCTGCGGGAGACCGTGGCCCGGCAGCGCAAGTCCCCCGGTGACGGCCTGCTGGGCATGCTCATCCGGGAGCACGGCGACGAGATCGACGACGAGGAACTGGCCGGCCTGGCCGACGGCGTGCTCACCGGCGGGCTGGAGACCACCGCGAGCATGCTGGCGCTGGGCGCGCTGCTGCTGATGGAGAACCCGGCCGCCCGTGAGCAGGTGACCACGGGCGCGGAGCCGGTCAACCGGTTCGTCGAGGAGATCCTGCGTTACCTGACCGTCGTGCAGGTCGCCTTCCCCCGGTTCGCCACCGAGGACATGGAGATCGAAGGCGTGCAGGTCAGTACGGGTGACATCCTGCTCGTCTCGCTCAGCGCGGCCAACCGGGACCCCGGCCTTGGCGACGACGACACCGACATGGAGACGTTCGACCCGACCCGGAAGGCGTCCTCGCACCTGGCGTTCGGTTACGGCTTCCACCGCTGCATCGGCGCCGAGTTGGCCCGGATGGAGCTGCGGGCCGCCTACCCCGCGCTGATCAGCCGGTTCCCGCAGATCCGGCTCGCGGTCGGCGCGGATGAGCTGTCCTACCGGCAGACCTCGATCGTCTACGGCGTGGACGCCCTGCCGGTCACGCTGGCCTGACGGTCAGCCGGAGCGGCGTTCGCGCACCGCGGTCTGCAGGTCGTCCCGGGCGCGGGCGACCCGGGAGCGGACGGTGCCGATCGGGCAGCCGCACACCTCGGCGACCTCGGCGTAGGGCAGGCCGAGCACCTGAGTCAGCACCAGCGCCTCCCGCCGGTCCTGGTCGAGCCCGTCGAGCAGCAGGTTCAGCTCGACGACGTCCTCGAACCCGGCGGCGGCCCGCTGCCGGGCGGTGGCGGCGTCCGCAGCCTCGACCCAGTCACTACCCGGCGCGAGCCGGGGCCGGGCCAGCGCCGAACGCACCTGGTCGACGACGACCCGCCGGGCGATGGACAGCAGCCAGGTGCGCGCCGAGGAGCGGGCGGCGAACCGCCGCAGGCTGGGAATGGCCCGCAGGTAGGTCTCCTGCGCGAGGTCGTCGGCGGAGCCGACATCGGCGAGGTGCGCGATGAACCGCCAGACGTCGCGCTGGGTGGCCCGGATGAAGGCGTCCAACGCGGCCCGGTCCCCGGTGCCCGCGGCCAGCGCCAACGCGGTGATCCGCGCGTCCTCGTTCGCCCCGCCGACCATGGCTGTCAGGCTAGGCCATCTGCCGTGGGGAACTTCCCGGCGGGTGCGCCCGACCAATCCGGGGTGGAGTGTGAAACCTGTCGTAAGGCGTTGTCCGCCCGGCTGGACGGTGAGCAGGAGCCGGTACCGGCGGAGCGGGCCGACGAGCATCTACTCGGGTGCACGGCCTGCCAGGCGTGGCAGCAGCAGGCGATCATTCTGACCCGGACACTGCGGGTCCGCCCGGCGACCGCCACCCCCGACCTGACCGACCAGATCCTCGCGGCCGTGTCCGCGGCCGACCGCGGCTGGTGGTGGCGGGCGGCGCTCGGCGGGGTGGCGATCGCCCAACTCGGCCTCGGTCTCGGCCAGTTGCTCGGGGTGGACACCGGGATGACTTCGCCGAGCGCGGCGCCCGGCGACATGAGCGCCCACCTGTTCGACGAGAGCACCGCGTGGAACGTGGCGCTGGGCATCGGCATGCTGTGGGTGGCCCTGCGTTCCCGTGCCGCGGCCGGGATGTTGCCGGTATTCGGTGGATTTTTGGCGCTGTTGACGGCTTTCAGCGTCCACGATCTGATCGTCGGCGACGTGCCGGTGGCGCGGGTGGTTTCACACGGGCTGCTGGTGGCCGGGTTCGCGTTGATGTGCGTGGTACATCGGCAGGGCCGCCAGCGTGACGATGGGCTGCCCTGGCGCGCGGCAACGGCCAGCGATGTCGCGACAACGGTGTCGGCGACGATCGATGACGCTCCTCCGCCGCGAAACGTGAATGGGCGTCCGCTGCGCCCGGCTGGCCGGCGGCAAGCGGCATGAGCGCGAGGAAAGTCTGTCGGTTCGCTCCTGGCCCTCGGATGAAAGATGGTGGCTTCGCTCCTGGCCCTGGAGCGTCGCTCGCGCGACAGGGCCCCGCGTGAGCGTGACGAAAAGATGGTCGGTTCGCTCCTGGCCCTGGAGCGTCACCGGCGCGCCAGGGCCGCGTTGGGCCTGGCTGCTGCTTGGCGGGGTGCTGCTGGCAGGGGCGCTGGTTGCGGTACTGGCCTGGCTGGCCGGAACCGGGCCCTACACCGCGTTGGGCAACACCGATCCGGGCCCGGTCGTCCGGTTGGGTACACCGCTGTTGCGGCTGCTGGTCGACCTGTCCGCCACGCTGTGCACCGGCTCCCTCGCCTGCACCGCGTTCTGCAGCCGCCCCGACTCCACCGGCGCTCTCACCCCGCTGGGCTACGCCACCCTGCGCGACGCCGCCCGCTGGGCCGTGCTCTGGGCAGTGGCCACCCTGCTGCTGATCCCCTTCGACGTCGCCGACACCGCGGGCCAACCGCTCGCCGACACGCTCGCGCCGGCCCACCTCGTCGCCTTGACCGGTGCCCTGGAGGAGCCGAAGGCGTGGCTGGTGACCGCGGTGGTCGCGGTGCTGGTGGCCGTCGGCGGTCGGCTCACCCTGCGCTGGCAGCCGGCCGTCGCGCTGCTCGGGCTCGCCGTGTTCGGCCTGTTGCCGGCGCTAGCCACCGGCCACTCGTCCTCCGATGCGGGCCATGACATCGCGATCGCGGCCATCATGATCCACGTGCCGGCGGCGGCGATCTGGCTCGGCGTGCTCGTCGCCTTCCTGCGCTACGGCCGCCGGTCGGACGCCACGATCGGCCGTCGATACGCCCGGATCGCCGAGGTGTGTTGGGTCGTCCTGGTCGCCTCGGGGGTGGTCGACGCCCTGCTCCTGGTGCCGGCGGGACAACTCGTCGGGACGAGTTATGGCTTGGTGCTGTTGGCAAAGCTCGTGCTGACCGGCGCGGTGGGGCTGATCGCGCTGCGCGGACGACGACGGGTGCTGGCCTCGCGGTCGCGACTGGTCGGCATCGAACTGCTCGCGCTGGCCGGCGCGTTCGCCCTGTCGATCGGGCTGACCCACCTGCCGCCGCCGGCTTTTGTCGGGCGCCCGGTCACCGCGCAGGAAACCCTGCTGGGCTATGACCTCGCCGGCCCGCCCACGCTGCTCCGGCTCGTGCTGGACTGGCGGATCGACGCCCTGTTCGGTCCGTTGGCGGTCCTGCTGGCGGTGGGCTACCTGCTCGCCGCCCGCCGGGTGGGCGGTTGGCCGGTTGGCCGCACCGTGAGCTGGCTGGCCGGCTGCCTGGTGCTGCTCGTCGCCACGTCCTCGGGTATCGGTCGGTACGCGGCCGCGATGTTCAGCCTGCACATCACCGCCCACATGCTGATCGGGATGCTCGCGCCGATCCTGTTCGCTCTCGGCGGTCCGCTCACCCTCGCCCGGCAGGCCGCTCCCCCGGCAGCGAGCCACTGGCTGGACGCGCTGGGCGAATCAGCGGCGGTGCGGGCGCTGACCCAGCCGATCGCCGCGCTGACGGTGTTCGCCGGCGCACCGTTCGCGCTCTACTTCACCGGGCTGTTCGACGCGGCGGTCCGCTTCCACTGGGCCCACCTGATCATCGACGCGGTGTTCCTGGTGATCGGCTACCTGTTCGTCTGGCCGGTGATCGGTGTGGACCCGACGCCGCGACCGCTGCCCAACCTCGCCCGGCTGGGCATGGTGCTCGCCGCGATGCCGTTCGACATCCTGTTCGGCGCACTGCTGATCAGCACCCACCGGGTGATCGGCAACGGTTCGGCCGGCTCGAACTTCTACCAGGCGCTCGCGCTGCCCTGGGTGCACAGCCTGCTGGCCGACCAGCGCACCGCGGGCGAGATCGCCCTGGCCGTCGGCGAAGTGTGCCTGCTGCTGGTCATCGCGGCGCTGCTGCTGCGCTGGCAGCGGGTGGACGAACCCGCCGACGAGGCCGGCCTCGACGACTACCAGCGCATCCTGGCCGAACTCGCCCGGCACCGTTGACCTTCAGCGGCCGAACCGGCGCAGCCGCAGGCTGTTGGAGACCACGAACAGCGAGGACAAGGCCATCGCGGCGCCCGCGATCAGCGGGTTGAGCAGGCCGAACGCGGCCAGCGGCACGGCCGCGAGGTTGTAGCCGAATGCCCAGACCAGGTTGCCGCGAATGGTCCGCAGGGTCGCCCTGGCCAGCCGGATCGCGGTCGGCACCACGTCCAGACCGTCCCGCACCAGGATCACGTCGGCGGCGCCGAGCGCGACATCGGTACCGGTGACCACCGCGAGGCCGAGGTCGGCGCGAGCCAGCGCGGGACCGTCGTTCACGCCGTCGCCGACCATCGCCACCGCCCGGCCCTGCTGCTGCAACCGTTGCACCACAGCGGCTTTGTCGGCCGGCAGCACCTCCGCGACCACCTCGTCCACGCCGACCTCGGCACCGACCGCCCGCGCGGTCGCGGCGTTGTCCCCGGTCAGCAGCACGGTCCGCAGACCGAGCCCACGCAGTTGGGCCACCGCGCCGGCCGCGCTCGGCTTGACCGTGTCGGCCAGTGCGAACGCGCCGATCGCGACGCCGTCCCCGGCCACCAGCACGGTGGTGTGGCCGGCCCGTTCCCAGTGCGCCCGCTGCGCGTCGAGGTCGGCCGCGACGGTGACGCCCCGCTCGGCCAACAGCCGGGCGGAGCCGAGCAGAATCTCTTGCCCGGCAACAACTCCACCCGCGCCCAGCCCGGCAACGCTGGTGAACTGCTCGACCGGCGGCAGCGTCTCGACCTCCAGCCGGGCCCGCTCGGTGATCGCGGCGGCCACCACGTGCTCGGAGGCCTCCTCGACCGCACCGGCCAGCCGCAGCAGTTCCACCCGGGACACGCCCTCGGCCGGCTGTAGGTCGGTGACGGCCATCCGGCCCGCGGTCAGCGTGCCGGTCTTGTCCAGGATCACCGTGTCGATCGCGCGGGCGGTCTCCAATGCCTGATGGCCCTTGATGAACACGCCGAGCTGCGCGCCCCGGCCGGACGCCACCAGCAGCGCGGTCGGCGTGGCCAGGCCGAGCGCACACGGGCAGGCGATGATCAGCACCGCCAGACCGGCGCTCACCGCGTGCTGCACCGAACCGTCGACCAGCAGCCAGCCGACCAGCGTGAGCACCGCCAGACCCAACACGACCGGCACGAACACCGAAGAGATCCGGTCGGCCAGCCGCTGGATACCGGACTTGTCCGTCTGCGCGCGCTCGACCAGTGCCACCAGTTGCGCGAGCTGGGTGTCCCGACCGACCCGCTCGGCCCGCACCACCAGCCGGCCGCCGATGGTCACCGTGCCGCCGGTGACCTGGTCGCCCTCGGCGACCTCGACCGGCACGGACTCACCGGTCATCGTGCTGGTGTCCACCGCGCACGCGCCGCCGATCACCTCGCCGTCGGTGGCGATCGTCTCGCCCGGTCGCACCACGAAGGTGTCGCCGACCCGCAACTGCTCCACCGGAACCCGACGCACCTGGCCGTCGGCGCCGAGCACCCGCACGTCCTTCGCGCCGAGCGCGGCCAGCGCCCGCAGCGCGCCGCCGGCCCGGTGCTTGGCCTTCGCCTCGAACAGCCGGCCGGCGAGCACGAAGATCGTCACTCCGGCGGCGACCTCCAGGTACACCGAGCCGCCCGGCCGGAAGATCAGTCCCCACGCGCCGTCGGTGGGCTGGCTGGCCGCGTCGGTGCCGAAGACGGTGTACAGCGACCAGCCGGTGGCCGCGATGATTCCCAGCGACACCAACGTGTCCATCGAACTGGTGCCGTGCCGCGCGCCGGCCAGCGCCTTGCGGTGGAACGGCCAGGCGCACCAGGTCACCACCGGCGCGGCGAGCACGAGCAGCAGCCACTGCCAGCCGGGAAACCGCAGCGAGGGCACGAGCGCGAGAGTGATCGACAGGTCACCGGCCGGTCCGCCGAGCAGCAGCGCGACGACCAGCCGGTGCCACAACGAGCGCACCCGGTCGGCGTCCGGATCGGCCGGCGCGGGCGCGGCCGGTTCGATCAGGGCGGCTTGGTAGCCGGCCCGTTCGACCTGACCGATCAGGTCCGCGACCGGGATGCCCGGCGCGCGCACGGTGGCCTTCTCGGTGGCCAGGTTGACCGTCGCGGTCACCCCGTCGAGCTTGTTCAGCTTGCGTTCCACCCGGGCCGCGCAGGCCGCGCAGGTCATCCCGCCGATGGCCAGCTCCACCGGATCGGTCCGCTCGTCGGCAACCGTCCGGGTCGGCGATGAGACCACCGTCATACTCTTCGCTCCTCCTGCGTGTGGCACCTGCTCACCCAGGAGTCGTTCACCCGGTCGGCCGAGTTCCCGGCTACAGCATCACGACAAACGCGTAGGCCATCCCGATCCCGATCAGGGTCTGGCACGAGACACCCGCCCGGGGCGAGAGCAGCACCGACCCCAGGGCTCCGCCCGCACCGGCCGGCACCAGCTGCGCGCGGGCCGGCACCCGCACCACCGCGCCGGCCGACCAGACCACGAACAGCGCGAAATAACCGAGAAAGCCGAGGTCGACCGTGGTGGTCAACGGGTTGGCGGCCGCACTCGACGCGGCCATGTCAGCCATCCCGGCCATCGCCGTCGAGCCGGTGGGCATCACCGCGGCCATGTACACCATCGCCAGCGGGTCGACGAGGTGATGCCAGTGCCAGGCGCGCTCGCGCGAGCCCGCGTGCCGCAGCCGTGGCCAGTCCCGCAGCATCCGCACGGCGAACCAGCCGGCGGTCAAAGCGAAGGGCACGACCCAGACCAGGCGCGGAACGTGGTCGCCGAGCGGACTGAACATCGCCGCCATGCCCACGCCCATCACGATGTGCGCCAGGTCCACGTCCGGGCCGAACGCGTGCCCGGCACACGAGGGCGCGACCCGGTTGCGCAGACCGGCCACCACCCGGGTCAGGCAGTACGCCGAAACCGCCAGGAACAGGCCGGCCCACAGCCAGCCCACCGCTATCGGACCACCTAGCACGGGTCACCTCCGACCACTGGTCGGCACGGGCGGCCGTGGAGTTCCGGGCAATCCCCGCCGCGGCCGAACACCCGGTCCCGCTGACCGGGTGTGACCGACGTTACCGAGTGAGTCCGACAATCCCGGGGTCCGTCCGCGTCGACAATGTCAGCGGAGCCGAACCGGTTGGTTCGGCGCGGAAAAGGGGCTGTGATGGATCTGCGGTTGGCCGGCAAGCGTGCGGTGATCACCGGTGCGAGTCGGGGCATCGGTTTGGCCGTGGCGGACGTACTGGCCGGCGAGGGAGCGGACGTGGTGCTCGTGGCACGGGACCAGACCGCGCTCGACGCCGCCGCCGAGCGCGTGTCCCGGCACGGCGGCCGGGTGCTGGCGGTCGCGGCCGACACGACCGACGACACAGCGGTGCGAGCCATGGTCGACCGGGCCGTCGAGCAGTGGGGCGGGGTGGACATCCTGGTCAACGCGGCGGCCCGACCGGGCGACCCGACCGCCGGGAGCACCCTGCTGGAACTGGCCGACGACGACCTGCGGGTCGAGATCGAGACCAAGGTGCTCGGCTATCTGCGCTGCATCCGGGCGGTCGCGCCGCACATGATCGCCCAGAAATGGGGCCGGATCATCAACATCAGCGGCCTGGGCGCACGTCAGACCGGCCGCATGTTCGGCTCCGTCCGCAATGTCGCGGTGGCCGCGATGACCAAGAACCTCGCCGACGAACTGGGCCGCGACGGCATCAACGTCACCGTGGTGCACCCCGGCCTGACCGGCACCGAACGCATCGCCGGTGTCGTCGAGCGCCTCGCCGCCGAGCAGGGCGTCAGCACCGAGGAGGTCGAGGCCCGGATCGGCGGCGACAACACCATCGGCCGCATCGTCACCGCCGCCGAAGTCGCCGACGTGGTCGCGTTCCTGGCGTCGCCGAGGAGCGTCGCGATCACCGGTGACGCCGTGGCCGTCGGTGGCGGCGCCCCCGGCGCTATCTACTACTGACCGACCAGGAGGGAGGCTCAGCGCAACGCAGCGGGGACGGCCGGCACCGACGCGAGTGCCGACGCCAGCGGATGCCCCACCGCGACCGCGACCTGATCCCGCAGCACAGCCAACTTCCGCACATCGATCCCGGTGGCGATGCCCTCCCGGTGGAACAGGTTCACCAGGTCATCGGTGGCGAGGTTGCCCGACGCTCCGGGCGCGAACGGGCACCCGCCGATCCCGCCGAGCGACGCGTCGTACCGCCGAATCCCCAGTCGCAGCGCCGCCCAGGCATTGGCCGACGCCATCCCGTAGGTGTTGTGCAGGTGCAATCCCAGTGCGGTGTCCGGGATTCGGTCCCGCACGGCCGACACGGTGTCGTGCAGCTGGCTGGGATTGGCCGCACCAATGGTGTCCGCCAGATGCACGACCCGCGCCCCCAGCCCGACCAGCCGCTCGGCGATGCCGGCCACCACCGCGGGATCGGTGTCCCCGTCGAAGGGACACACGAACGCGGTCGCGATGCACGCCTCGACCGCGACCCCGGCCGGGCCAAGCAGTTCCGCGCAGGCCAGCAGCCGGTCCACCGCCGCCGAGGTGCCCACCCCGGAGTTGGCCTTGCTGTGGCCCTCGCTCGCCGACACGATCAGCCGCACCGACCGCGCGCCGGCCTCGATCGCCTGCCGCGCACCGCGTTCGGTGAACACCAGGGTATGCAGTGCCGCCCCGGTGCTCGGGCCGAGCTCGCCCAGCAGCTGACCGGTGTCGGCCAGCTGCGGCACCCGCCGGGCGGACACGAACGAGCCCACCTCAAGGGATTGCAGGCCGGCATCGACCAGACCCCGGGCCAGCCGGACCTTCTCGTGCGTCGGCACGGTCAGCGGTTCGTCCTGCAGGCCGTCGCGCAGGACGACCTCGGTGATCAGGACCTGTTCGACCGGTGCGGTCATCTCAGATCACTCCTTGTTCGCGCAGCTTCGCGTGCGTGTTGATGTCGATGTCGAGTTCGGCCAGCACGGCCTCGGTGTGCTCACCGAGTTCGGGGCCCAGCGACCTGGTCCGGCCGGGCCTGCGGGTGAGCGTGGGCACGATGCCCGGGAAGGCGACCTCGGTCGTGTGGTCGCCGTCGATCCGCACCCGGCGGCGATCGATCATGCCCCTGGCCTGGAAGTGCGGGTCCTTCACGATGTCCTCGGCGGTCAGGATCGGCCCGCTGGGCACGCCGACCGCGAGCAGGTCCGCCTCGGCCGCCTCCTGCGTCATCGTCGCCGTCCAGGCGCCGATCGCCTGGTCCAGCAGGTCCGCGTGGGCCACCCGGCCGGTGTTGTCGGCCAGGGCGGGATCGGCGGCGAGGTCGGACCGGCCGATCGCGCGCATCAGCCGCTGGTAGATCGCATTGCCGTTGCCGCTGATCACGATGTACTTGTCGTCCGCGCACCGGTAGGTGTTGGACGGCGCCACCCCGGGCAGCGCCGACCCGGCCGGCCCGCGCACCACCTCGAACGCGTCGAAATCCGGGATCAGCGACTCCATCAGCGAATAGACAGCCTCGTACAGCGCGACATCCACCACCTCACCGCTCGGCCCGGCCGCCCGCTCGCGGCGCGCTAACCCGAGCAGGGCACCGATCACCGCATACAGCCCGGCGACCGAGTCGGCCAGGCTCACGCCGACCCGGGTGGGCGGCAGATCGGGATAACCGGTGAGGGCCCGCAGTCCGCCGATCGCCTCGGCGACCCCACCGAAACCCGGCCGGTCCCGGTACGGCCCGGTCTGGCCGTAGCCGGACACCCGCACCACCACCAGGTCCGGGTTCAGCTCGTGCAACTGGTCGGGGCCGAGGCCCCACCGCTCCAGCGTGCCGGGTCGGAAGTTCTCCAGCAGCACGTCGCCGCGCGTGATCAGCCGCCGGGCGATCTCCTGCCCGGCGGGCTGGCGCAGGTCCAGCGTGATGGACCGCTTGTTGCGCCCGAGCGTGCGGAACAGCAGTGAGGTGTCGCCGCCGTGCAGTCGCCAGCGGCGCAGTTCGTCCCCGGTGCCCGGCCGTTCGACCTTGATCACG
This sequence comes from Pseudonocardiaceae bacterium, assembly GCA_036268615.1. GTDB lineage: Bacteria > Actinomycetota > Actinomycetes > Mycobacteriales > Pseudonocardiaceae > DATATV01. The sequence continues at coordinate 6,074 of DATATV010000134.1, read as the reverse complement.
TCCGCGCCGAAGTCGGCCAGCAGCCGGCCCGCGGTGGGCGCGGCGATGAAGTTGCCGAGCTCGACCACCCGCACCCCGTCCAGAGGTCCCCGATCACCCATTGTCGACTCCAAACCACATCGTGAGTTTCCAACTCAGAATACGGGCGGATCGTGCTGCGTCAAGGTGCGGACAGTGACTACACTCAGCAGCCAGCGGGACGACCGGTCGGCCACCTGGCGGGCCAACGGCGAGACGGCACAGAACGAGCTATGGCGACGACGGAAGAACGCGGCGGCACCACGCCGGTGCTGGTGCTGCACAAGTTCAAGCAGATCCTTGAGTCGTTCACCATTGAGTGCCCCGAGCAGACCCTGCAACAGATCACCCGCGCCACCGGCCTGCCGGCGAGCACCTGCCAACGACTGGTGCACAACCTGGTCCGCGAGGGCTTCCTCGACCGCTACGAGGACACCTACCGGGTCGGCCTCGGCCTGGTCCGCTGGGCCGCCCCCGGCACCTTCGGCCTCGACCTGGTCCGGCTCACCCGTCCTGTGCTGCACCAGCTGCGCGACGAGACCGGCGAAACGGCCTGCCTCTACGTGCGCGACGGCGCGTTCCGCACGGTCATCTCGATCGCCGAGTCACGCCACCCGGTGATCCGGCTGTTCGTCGTCGGCATGGTCATGCCGCTGCACGCCGGCTCGGCCGGCAAGGTCTTCCTGGCCTGGGACCGGCTGGCCTTCCGGGACGCGATCGGGCACGGCCTGACCAAGTTCACCCCGCGCACGGTGGTGGACATCGAACTGCTCACCGCCCAGCTCGGCCAGATCCGGGAAGCGGGCTACGCGAGCAGCTTCGAGGAACGCGACCTCGGTGCGGCCTCGCTGAGCGCGCCGGTGTTCGGCATGAACGGCGAGCTCAGCGCCGCGATCGGGATCGGCGCGCCGACCCAGCGGATGTCCGCGGCGGACATTCCGCAGCTGGCCCCCGTGGTGATCGAGGCCGGCAAGCGCGCCTCGGAGAAGCTGGGTTACCGGCCCGGGATCGACATCGGCCTCAGCACCAGCAGCTGACACCGCGCCGGCCGCCACCCCGGTTAGGTCTGACCTTTTTCCGTTCTGCCCCTTGACTGCACCCACCTGTCAGTCACATCATGGTTGACCAAATCACATTGTGAATCTGCAAAATGATCGAACACCGGTACCAGCCAGCGACAGTCAAGGGAGACGACGGATGGCGAACCCCATCAGTGCACCTGTCACCGGAGCGGACCCGATCGCGGTCAGACTGGACCGGCTGCCGATCACCCGCACCCATCGCCGAGCGACGACCGCCGTCGGGCTCGGCCTGTTCTTCGAGTTCTACGAGGTGTTCCTGGCCGGCGTGCTCAGCTCCGTGCTGGTCGAGCAGTTCTCGCTGACCAAGTCCGAACTCACCCCGCTGCTCGCCTCCACCTTCGTGGGCATGTTCCTGGGCGCGCTACTGCTCGGCCGGGTCGCCGACCGGTTCGGTCGGCGCGGTGCGTTCCTGATCAATCTCGGGCTGTACGCGGTCTTCTCGTTCGTCGGCGCGTTCAGCGTCGGACCAGTCATGCTGTTGATCACCCGGTTCTTCGCGGGCATCGGCCTTGGCGCCGAGCCCCCGCTGGCCGACACCTACCTGACCGACCTGCTGCCGGCCAGGAAGCGCGGCCGGTTCATCGCGATCGCCTACACGCTGGCCTTCTGCGGCGTGCCGGCGGTCGGCTTCCTGGCTCGCGGCCTGACCCAGCAGACGTTCCTGGGCATCGCAGGCTGGCGCTGGCTGTTCGTGATCGGCGCGGTCGGCGCCGGTTTGGTGTTCCTGTTGCGTCGTGGCCTGCCCGAGTCGCCGCGCTGGCTGGCCTCGGTCGGCCGCCGCGCGGAGGCCGAGCAGGTGGTGAGCGCGATCGAGGCGGAAGCCGGGCAGATCGCACCCGACCAGCCGACGCCCGCCCAGCAGCCGGCCGCGGCCGTCACCCGGACCAAGGCGGCGCCGGTCAGCGCGCTGTTCGGGCCGCAACACCGGCGGCGCACCGGAATGATGGTGCTGTTCCACATCCTGCAGACGGTCGGCTACTACGGCTTCGGCACGATGGTCCCGCTGGTGTTGGCCGCCAAGGGCTATCCGGTTTCGACGTCGCTGCTGTTCACCGCGATGACCTTCGTCGGCTATCCGGTTGGTTCGGCGCTGTCGCTGCCGCTGGTCGAGCGGTTCGAACGCAAGCACCTGGTCACCGGCTCGGTGCTGGTGATGGCGGTGTTCGGGATCGCGTTCGGCTACTCCAGTTCGATGGTGCTCATCGTCGTGTTCGGCTTCCTCTACACGGCGACCAGCAACGTGTTCTCCAACGCCTACCACATCTACCAGGCGGAGATCTTCCCGACGGCGCTGCGCTCGACCGCGGCCAGCGGCACCTACTCGCTGTCCCGACTGGCCACCGCGGCCATGCCGTTCGTGCTGGTACCGCTGCTCAACCACGCCGGCCCGACCACGCTGTTCGTGGTGGTCGCCGCCGCCCTCGTGGTGGTCGCGGCCGACATCGGCATCCTCGGCCCGCGCACCACCGGCGTGGCACTGGACGCCGCTCCCGAGCCGATGGCCGCCTCGCAACCGACCAGGGCGACGCAGCCCGCGCACGACTGATCCGCCCACACCCTGCGCATCAGCCTCACGGCACTGCTGTGAGGCTGATGCGCAAGCCGTGCGCCGGGGTCAGCTCACCCTGGCCCGGCTGCCGGTCTCCAGCGGCGTCAGCAGCCGGTGCGGGCTGCGCAGCGCGGCGCTGACCGGATCGGTCGCGTCGGTGCTCAGGCCGGCGCCGGGCTCCAGCAGGATGTCCGCCGGCGCCACCCGCCGGCCGCACGTCTCGCACTGGTCGATGTCGTCCAGCCGGCCGCCGCAGTCGTGGTGCCGATAGGTCCGCACCGGCCCGTCCGGCGAGCAGAACGCGTCGCCCCAGTCGCCCAGCGCACGCAGAACCGGCCGCAGGGCAACACCTTTCTCGGTCAGCACGTACTCGTCGTGGCCGCCGCGGCCGAGTTCCCGGGCGAGCACGCCCCAGTCGACCAGTGAGCCGAGGCGTTCGGACAGCACGGCCTTGGGAATGCCAAGGTGCACAAGGAAATCGCTGAACCGGCGCACACCGAAGAACGAGTCCCGGATGATGAGCAGGGTCCATCGTTCGCCGACGATCTCCAGCGTCCGCGCCATCGAGCACACCTGGCTCGTGTAGTCCCGTCGAAGCGCCATGACGGCCATCATAGCCTCGCTTTGTTCATTCAACGAACAAGCCGTGCTACCTTGTTCGAGAGTTGTTCATTGAACGAACAAAGTCTCCGGCACGCGACCGCAGGACAAACGAGGGGCACGGCCATGACCGAAGCGAGACACGCCGCCACCACGACACCACCAGCACCAGCACCCAGTAGGAGCACCCCGTCGCCGCTGGTCACCGGCTCGCGTCGGTGGACGGTGCTGGTCGTACTCAGCGCGGTCTCGTTCATGGCACAGCTGGACGTGTTCATCGTCAACGTCAGCCTGCCGGCGATGGCCCACTCGTTCGCCGGCAGCACGCTGGGCGGCCTGTCCTGGGTGCTGAACGCCTACACGATCGTCTTCGCCGCACTGCTCGTGCCGGCCGGCCGACTGGCCGACCACCTCGGCCGGCGCCGGGTGCTGCTGCTGGGCACCGTCGCCTTCACCCTCGCCTCGGCGCTCTGCGCGATCGCTCCGACGCTGCCGGTGCTGGTCGTCGGCCGAGCGGTGCAGGCGATCGGCGCGGCGATGATCGTGCCCACCTCGCTGGGCCTGCTGCTGCCCAGTTTTCCCCGCCACCAGCACAACATGGTCGTCGGCACATGGGCCGCGGTCGGCGCGGTGGCCGGCGCCTCCGGCCCGACGATCGGCGGCCTGCTGATCGCGGTCAACTGGCGGTGGATCTACCTGGTGAACGTGCCGATCGGCGTGCTGGTGGTGATCGGCGGACTGATCGTGCTGCCCGAGGTCCGGGCGGGCATCGGCTCGAAGCTGCCGGACACCGTGTCGGTGGTGGCGGTGCTGTACACCATCGCGATGCTCGCGCTGGCCACCGTGCAGGGGCCGACCTGGGGCTGGTCCAGTCCCAGTGAACTGCTGCTGATCGCCGGTTTTGTGGTCGGCCTGGCCATCTCCCTGTGGCGCATCCGAACCGTGTCGCACGCCGTCATCGAACCGGCCCTGTTCCGCTACCGCGACTTCACCGTGTCGACCGTCGCGCTGCTGCTGTTCTTCGTCAACTTCGCCGCGTGGTTGCTGGTGTCCATCCAGTTCCTGGAGGAGCAGTGGGGCTACAGCCCCCTGCGGGCCGGCCTCGCGCTGGCTCCCGGCCCGGCCACCGCAATGGTCTGCGCGATCATCAGCGGCCGCCTGGCCAACCGATTCGGCCGCCGGGTGCCCGCGAGCATCGGCGCGATCGCATTTGTCGTCGCCGCCGCGTATTGGGTGCTGATCACCAAGTCCTCGCCCGAATACGTGGTCGGTTATCTGCCCGGCACGATTTTGGGCGGGGTGGCTGCCGGCTTCATCCAGGCGCCGCTGTTGGCCGCGGCGAGTTCACTGCCGCACGAACGGGCGACCACCGGCAGCGCGGTACTCAACATGGCCCGGCAGGTGGGCAGCGCACTGGGCGTCGCGATCTTCGTGGCGCTGCTGGCCGGCCACAGCCTGCACCAACTGTCGACCTATGACCGGGCCTGGTTGGTGATGGCAATCATCGGCGTGCTCACGGTCAGCGTGATCGCCATCGGGCTACCGAGGAGGTCCAGGGCAGCAACCGAAGTGGACTGAACCGGCACAGCTCGTCAACTCGTTCGTGGCCCTGGCGCGCCAATAGCGCGCCGGGGCCACCGTGCTTTGAAGGGGCCACCGCTAACCGGGACCTGAGTGGCGTGTGTGTTGATCCGATCAAGCCTCCTGGCGGCGCGCCGCTCGTCCAGTTTACAAAGATGGTCGCTTCGCTCCCGGCCCTCCCTTGTCGCTGGCGCGACAGGGCCGCCGCGACAGGACCGTGGTCACTAAGTCAACCTGATAAGGTAGACTTAGTACATGGTCGACGATGTGAACCCGACCGGTGTCGCCACGGCGCTACTGGCGAGCATCAGCGTTCTGGTGCGGCGGGTGCGCCAGGTACCCACCGGAGGCGGGCTAACCATGCCCGAACGGACCGCCCTGTCCTGGCTGGACCGACTTGGCCCCGCCACCTCCTCGGCCCTGGCCCGGGAGGTGCAGATCACCGCACAGGCGATGGGTGCGACGCTCAGCGCGCTGCGCACCCGCGGCCTGATCGAACGCCGCCCGGACCCCGATGACGGCCGACGCGTGGTGCTGACGGTCACCGAGGCCGGCAAAGAGGCGCTCAAGAACAAGCGCAACGCGCGGGCCGAACTCGTCGCCCGGGCCTTGACCAGCAGCGCGTTCACGCCGACCGAACTGGCGCAGCTCACCGCGGCAGCACCGCTGTTGGAGCGGCTGGCCCAGAACATCTGACGCGGAGACGAAACCACGAGGAAGCAACCTGATGACTGATCCCGCCGAGGCGCCCACCGCCCTCCGGTCGGCCGCCGACCGGTACAAGTGGACGGCGCTGACCAACACGACCGCCGCGGTCTTCATGTCCGCACTGGACGGCTCGATCGTGCTGATCGCCCTGCCGGCGATCTTCCGGGGCGTGCACCTGGACCCACTGGCCCCGGGCAACATCGCCTACCTGCTGTGGATGATCATGGGTTATCGGCTGGTCCAGGCCGTCCTGGTGGTCACCGTGGGCCGCCTCGGCGACATGTTCGGCCGAGTGAGGATCTATAACGCGGGCTTTGCAGTCTTCACCCTGGCCTCGATCCTGCTGTCCTTCGATCCCTATCGCGCCGCGCACGGCGCACTGTGGCTGATCGGCTGGCGGGTGTTGCAGGCCGTCGGCGGGTCGATGCTGATGGCGAACTCGGCCGCGATCCTCACGGATGCGTTCCCCAAGGAGCAGCGCGGCTTCGCCCTGGGCATCAACCAGGTGGCCGGCCTGGCCGGGATGTTCATCGGCC
>DATATV010000133.1:0-4312 GCA_036268615.1 Pseudonocardiaceae bacterium | reverse complement strand
CACGTCGGCGAACTCGGGGTAGCGCGGGCGGGGCAGCATCTCGACGCCGACCACCGCACCGGTGGTCAGGTTCGACATCGATCCGAACAGGAAACCGACCGCCTGGAGACTGGTCATGCGTGACCCGCTGTTCCCTTCGCTCAGTGGTGATCAACCACTGGCCAGCGACTCCCCCTCACCGGCGATCACCCAACGCTGGGAAGCATGCAACGGCGTTCCCGGCCGCAGGGTTACCAGAAGAGCAACAGTGGGCAAATGCTGAACCGGGTGAGTCCCAGGTCACGCGGTCGTCAGCGGCAACAACCGAGGCGCGGAACCGGGCGCCGGCTTCAACCGGCTGGCCGATCCCTGATAGGTCGTGGTCCGCTGGCGAACGGGGCGTCCCGCGCGATCGGCGATCGCGGCGAGCTCGGTGACCGTGCGCGCCGACCCGTTCTCCGATCCGGCCATCCGGCTGATCGTCTCCTCCATCAACGTGCCGCCCATGTCGTCGGCGCCGCCCCGCAGGATGTCGGCCGCGTTCTCGTCGCCGAGCTTCACCCAGGAACACTGGATGTGGTCGATGCGCCCGTGCAGCGCCAGCCGGGCGAACGCGTGGACCGCCCGGTTGTCCCGCGTCGTCGGGCCCGGTCGCGCCAGCCCGGCCAGATAGATCGGTGCGTTGTGGTGCACGAACGGCAGCGGGACGAACTCGGTGAACGCCGCGCCACCGGCCTCGAACGACCGATCCTGCATCGAGGCCAGGGTCCGCAGATGTCCCAGCCAGTGCCTCGGCTCGTCGACGTGGCCGTACATCATCGTCGACGACGACGGGATGCCCAGCTCGTGCGCGGTGCTCACGACCTCGATCCACTGCGCGGCCGGCAGCTTGCCCTTGGTGAGGACCCACCGGATCTCGTCGTCGAGGATCTCCGCCGCCGTACCCGGGATCGACCCGAGCCCGGCTTCCTTCAGCTCAGCCAGCCAATCCCGGATCGACACCCCGGCCTTGGCCGACGCCGACACGATCTCCATCGGGGAGAACGCGTGCACGTGCATGCCCGGGACCGCCTTGCGCACCGCGCGCACCAGATCGGCGTAGAAGGTGACCGGGAGCTTCGGGTCGATACCGCCTTGCATGCACACCTCGGTCGCACCGTCGCCGGCCGCTTCGACCGCCCGCGCCGCGACCTCGTCGAGCGAGAGCCGGAACGCGTCGGTGTCGCGCTCACGCTGCGCGAACGCGCAGAACCGGCACCCCACGTAGCACACGTTCGAGAAGTTGATGTTGCGGTTGATGACGTAGGTGACGTCGTCGCCGACGACGTCGGCCCGCACCGCGTCGGCGAGCCGGGTCAGCTCCTCCAGCGCGGGGCCGTCCGCCGTGAGCACGGCCATCGCGGCGTCGTGATGGGCCGGATCCAGCAACGCGGCCGGATCGGTCTCGGCGAGTCGCAGTCCGGCGCGCACGTCGTCATCGAGACGCTCCGGCGCGGAACCGTCGGCGGCGAGCCGGGTCCTCTCCTGCTGGGCGGCCAGTTCGCCGCGCAGCTCGTCCCAATCGCCGTACACCGATTCGAAGTCGCCCCGCCGGTCGTCGGTGCGGCCTTCGGTGTCGATGCTGGCCTGCAGGTCGGTGCGTCCGGAGGACTCGAACCCGCCGTCCGGCTCCTGCCAGGCCCGGCCAACCACCTCGGCGCCGTCCCTGGCCAGCCCGGTCAACGGGTCCGCGAGGGCGGCGACATGGGCCTGGATCCGGGTGTCGATCCACGGCGAGCCCGCCAGCACGTACTTCGGATAGGCGGTCAGCCGTTCCCGCAGTGTGAAGCCGGCCTCGGCCGTGCTCGCCGTGAGCGCGTCGAGAGCGGGCCACGGCATCTCGGGACTGACGTGATCGACCGTGATCGGCGAGACGCCGCCCCAGTCGTCGATGCCGGCACGCAGCATCAGGTTCAGCTCTTCGCCCACCAGGTTCGGTGGCGCCTGCAGCCGCATCTTGGGCCCCAGCACCAATCGGGCGACCGCGATCGTCGCGGCGAGATCGTGCAGGTCCGCGTCGGGGTCGTTCGCCATCGCCGTGTCCGGTTTCGCCCGGAAGTTCTGGACGATGACTTCCTGGATGTGCCCGTGCGCCCGGGCGGCGGACCGGATGGCGAACAGCGAGTCCGCCCGCTCGGCGCGGGTCTCACCGATGCCGATCAGGATTCCGGTGGTGAACGGTACCCCGACCCGGCCGGCGTCGGTGATCGACCGGACGCGCACGGCCGGTTCCTTGTCCGGGCTGCCGTAGTGCGGCCCGCCCTTCTCCGCCCAGAGCCGCTCGGAGGTGGTCTCCAGCATCATGCCCATGCTCGCCGCGACCGGCTTGAGCCGCGTCAACTCGGCCCAGGACAGCACGCCCGGGTTGAGGTGCGGCAGCAGGCCGGTCTCCTCCAGCACCGCGATGGCGCAGGCCCGCACGTAGTCCAGGGTGGAGCCGTAGCCGCGGGCCTCCAGCCACTCCTGGGCCGCCGGCCAGCGGTCCTCAGGCCGGTCGCCGAGGGTGAACAGCGCCTCCTTGCACCCGGCCGCCGCTCCGGCGCGCGCGATGTCGAGCACCTCGTCGCGCTCCAGGAACGCCGCCGGCAGCCGGTGCGGAACCGTCGCGAAGGTGCAGTAGTGACAACGGTCCCGGCACAGCCGGGTCAGTGGGATGAACACGTTTCGGCTGTAGGTCACCACCCCGGGCCGGCCGGCGTCCACCAGACCGGCGTCCCGGACACGGCCGGCAATGGCCAGCAGCTCGTCCAGCGCCTCGCCCCGGGCGGCCAGTAACACGGCCGCCTCGTCCGCATTCACCGTCACGCCGTCGCGGGCCCGCCGCAACGCGCGACGGACCGCACTCGCCGATGGTGCCTGTTCGATCAAATCAGCCACCCCCGCACACTAGGTCCGTTTTGGCCGATCGGCAGGGCATCAGGCACGCGTATCCATGTGCTCACACAGTATGTCGACAAAAAGAGTGGGATCAATGTTCCCGCCGGACACCACCGCGACGCACGGACCGGGTGGCAACGACTCAGTCAAATGCAGGTAAGCGGCCGGCGCGACGGCTCCGGACGGCTCGGCGACGATCCGGCTGCGAGCGGCCAGAAGGCCGACCGTGTGCCGGATTTGCGCCTCGGTGACCGTCAGTACGCCGTCCAGCAGGGCCCGCAGATGCGCGAAGGTGAGCTCGGACGGTTCCGCTCGCAGCCCGTCCGCGCTGGTGCGGGCCCGATCCTCGGACGGCCACCGGACCAGCTCGCCGGCCGCGAAACTGTCGCGGGTGTCGGCGGCCAGTTCCGGCTCCACGCCGTAGACCACCGCTGATGGGCACAGTGCCTTGATCGCCACGGCCACACCGGAGGCCAGACCGCCGCCGCTGATCGGAACCAGCACGGAGGCGACGTCCGGTAGGTCCTCGGCGATCTCCAGGCCGGCCGTGCCCTGGCCGGCGATCACATCCGGATGGTCGTACGGCGGGATGAGCGTGGCACCCCGCTCCTGCGCCAGCGCGCGGGCCACGGCCGCGCGCTGGGCCGGCGGCGCCAACACGACCTCGGCGCCCAGCTCCTTGGTGGCGGCGATCTTCAATGCCGGCGCAGTGTCGTCGATCACAATCGTGGCGGGAACCCCACCGGCACGGGCTGCGTAGGCGACGGCCTGCGCGTGGTTACCGCTGGAGTAGGCCACCACACCGGCGGCACGGCGCGCCTCGGGCAGCATCGCCAGGGCATTCCATGCGCCGCGCACCTTGAACGCGCCGACCGGTTGGAGGTTCTCCGGTTTGAGCCGCAGCGACCGCTCGGGCCGGTCCGCCCACGGACACGCGAGCAGCGGCGTGCGTACCGCGACCCCGTCGATCCGACGCGCCGCAGCGCGCACCTCGTCAACCGTAACCAGCCGCATGACCCCGATCCTGCCAGTGCGCCGCCCACCGTGGCATGGATCAGGGCGGCACGGCTCAGCGCGGCACGGCTCAGCGCGGCACGGATCAGCGCGGGGCCCGAGGCATCCCGGTCAGAAGAAGAGCGGATCGGTCAACGTCGCGCCGAGCGACTCCCCGATGAACCCGGTGTACAGCACGAGTGCGGCACCGGCCAACGCGATGTTCTTCATGAACATGACCTGGTCGATCTGCTTGGTCGCCGCGTCGGACTGCGCCCAGAAGTTGTGGAACAGCACCGCCGAGACGACCAGGAAGGCGCACAGCACCAGGGAGCCAAGATCAGGCCACACACCGAGCATCACCGACAACCCGCCCAGCAGCACCACCACGCCGGACCCGAGCACCGCGACCTGCGCCATGGGC
>DATATV010000132.1:0-30455 GCA_036268615.1 Pseudonocardiaceae bacterium | reverse complement strand
CAGTACCGAGGCCACGATCACCCCCGGAATCAGTGTGGATCTCATGCCTTCGACAGTAGGAACTCCAGTGGTCCCGACCGCATGTCCGATGTCATCACCTGCCCTGGACGGATGTCACGGCCACAACCGGGTGGAACGTCCTGGGTGGGTCATAGACTCGCCGGCATGGCTGCCCAATCGATAGCTCCGTCAACAGCGCGGTCGGCGCCCACGAAGCTGCCGCCCGCACTGACCGACGCGGTGCGCGACGACGCCTCGCTGCGTCGGTTCCTGACCGGCCTGCCCGGTGTCGACCAGGTCGGCGTGGAGGCGCGTGCGGCGGCGCTGGCCACCCGGAGCATCAAGAAGGACAGCAAGCGCTGGGCGATCGACACCGCGATCAGCATGGTCGACCTGACCACGCTGGAGGGCGCGGACACTCCCGGCAAGGTGCGCTCGCTGGCCGCCAAGGCCCGCAGGCCCGATCCCGATCACCCGGACGTGCCGCCGGTGGCCGCGGTCTGCGTGTACTCAGACCTGGCCGGGGTCGCGGTGGCCGAACTGAAGGGCACCGGGGTGAACGTGGCCAGCGTGGCCACCGCGTTCCCGTCCGGGCGGTCGGCGCAGGCGGTGAAGCTCGCGGACGTGGCCGAGGCGGTGTCGGCCGGCGCGGACGAGGTGGACATGGTGATCGACCGGGGGGCGTTCCTGTCCGGCCGGTACGGCCTGGTGTTCGACGAGATCAAGGCGGTCAAGGCGGCCTGTGGGCGGGCCCACCTCAAGGTCATCCTGGAGACCGGCGAGCTGGTCACCTACGACAACGTGCGCCGGGCGTCCTGGCTGGCCCTGCTGGCCGGCGGCGACTTCATCAAGACCTCGACCGGCAAGGTGTCACCGGCCGCGACGCTGCCGGTCACCCACGTGATGCTGCAGGCGGTGCGGGACTGGTACGAGCTGACCGGCGAACACCGCGGTGTGAAGCCGGCCGGCGGCATCCGCAACACCAAGGACGCGATCCGCTACCTGGTGGCGGTGCACGAGGTCGCCGGGCCGGACTGGTTGACCGCCAAGCTCTTCCGCTTCGGCGCGTCCAGTCTGCTCAACGACCTGCTGATGCAGCGGCGCACGCAAACCGACGGCCACTACAGCGGCCCCGACTACGTGACGGTGGACTGATGAACGAGGGCGGACCCAACAACGACGTCGCGGCCAAGGGCGAGGTGCCCAGGACCGAGGTGGCCAGGACCGAGCCGGCGAAGACCCGCGCGGCGAAGAAGACCCCGGCGGCCACCAACTCGGTGCCGGCCAAGAAGTCCGAGGCGCCGGCAAAGGACGTGTGGACCTACGCGCCGGCACCGGAGTCGCGGGACATCGCCCAGCTCAAGCCGAGCTACCGGATGTTCCTGGACGGCCAGTTCGTGGAGGGCTCCGGTGAGCCGCTCAAGACGGTGAACCCGGCCACCGAGGAGGTGCTCGCCGAGGTGAGCACCGCCGGACCGTCCGATGTGGACAAAGCGGTGAAGGCGGCCCGGCGGGCCTACGACAAGGTGTGGGGCCGGATGCCCGGTGCCGAGCGGGCCAAGTACATCTTCCGGATCGCCCGGCTGATCGCCGAGCGCGGCCGGGAACTGGCCGTGCTGGAGAGCCTGGACAACGGCAAGCCGATCCGCGAGTCGCGGGACGTGGACGTGCCGACCGCCTCGGCGCACTTCTTCTACCACGCCGGTTGGGCGGACAAGCTGGACTACGCGGGCTACGGGCCCGACCCCCGGCCGCTGGGCGTGGCCGGCCAGGTCATCCCGTGGAACTTCCCGCTGATGATGGCTGCCTGGAAGATCGCGCCCGCGCTGGCCTGCGGCAACACCGTGGTGCTCAAGCCGGCCGAGACGACTCCGCTGAGCGCGCTGGTGCTCGCCGAGATCATCCAGCAGGCCGACCTGCCGCCCGGCGTGGTGAACATCCTGCCCGGCGCCGGGGACGTCGGCGCCGAACTCGTCGGCCACGCCGGCGTGGACAAGGTCGCGTTCACCGGGTCGACGGAGGTGGGCAAGTCGATCCAGCGTTCGCTCGCCGGCACCGGCAAGAAGCTCACCCTGGAGCTGGGGGGCAAGGCGGCCAACATCGTGTTCGACGACGCGCCGCTGGACCAGGCAGTCGAGGGCATCGTCAACGGCATCTTCTTCAACCAGGGCCACGTCTGCTGCGCCGGTTCCCGGCTGCTCGTCCAGGAGTCCGTTGTGGACGAACTGCTGGCCAAGCTGCGCGCGCGGACCAGCACGCTGCGGGTGGGTGACCCGTTGGACAAGAACACCGACGTCGGCGCGATCAACTCGGCCGAGCAGCTGGCCAGGATCACCCAGCTGGTCGCGTCCGGCGAGACCGAGGGCGCCGAACGGTGGACCAGCCCGTGTCCGTTGCCGGACAAGGGTTTCTTCTTCGCCCCGACGGTGTTCGCCAACGTCAGCCAGGCGATGCGGATCGCCCGCGAGGAGATCTTCGGGCCGGTGCTGTCGGTACTGACCTTCCGCACCCCGGACGAGGCGGTGGCCAAGGCCAACAACACGCCCTACGGGCTGTCGGCGGGCGTGTGGACCGAGAAGGGCTCGCGGATTCTGTGGCTGGCCCAGCGGTTGCGGGCCGGCGTGGTGTGGGCGAACACGTTCAACCGGTTCGACCCGGCCGCGCCGTTCGGCGGCTACCAGGAATCGGGCTTCGGCCGTGAGGGCGGCCGCACTGGGCTGGAGGCGTACCTCAATGTCTGACTCGCGCGTGACCGTCGCCAAGACCTACAAGCTCTACATCGGCGGCGCGTTCCCCCGGTCGGAGTCGGGCCGGTCCTACCCGGTCAGCGACTCGCGCGGCGGGTTCCTGGCCAACGTCGCCCAGGGGTCGCGCAAGGACGCCCGGGACGCCGTGGTGGCCGCGCGCAAGGCGTTCGGCGGCTGGTCGGCCGCGACCGCCTACAACCGCGGCCAGGTGCTCTACCGGATCGCCGAGATGCTGGAGGGCCGGCGCGAGCAGTTCGTCGGCCAGCTCACCCAGGCCGAGGGCGTGCCAGCCCGGCGCGCACAGTCCCTTGTGGACACCGCGATCGACCGGTGGGTCTGGTACGCGGGTTGGACGGACAAGGTGGCCACCGTGCTGGGCGGGGCGAATCCCGTTGCCGGGCCGTACTTCTCGTTCAGCCTGCCGGAGCCGACCGGCGTGGTCGCCGTGCTCGCGCCGCAGTCGTCCGCGCTGCTGGGCCTGGTCAGCGTGCTGGCCCCGGTGATCGCCACCGGCAACACCGCGGTCGTGCTGGCCAGCCAGTCCCGGCCGCTGCCGGCGGTCACCCTGTCGGAGGTGCTGGCCACCTCCGACCTGCCGGCCGGCGTGGTCAACGTGCTCACCGGCCGGGTGGCCGAGATCGCCCCGTGGCTGGCCTCGCACGGCGACGTGAACGCACTGGACCTGTGCGGTGCGGCCACCAGCCAGCGGGTCGACCTGGAGCGGGCCGCGGCCGGCACGGTCAAGCGGGTGCTGGCCAGCCCGGTGACCGAGCCGGACTGGACGCACGCGCCGGACCTGAGCCGGCTGCGCAAGTTCGTCGAGTCCAAGACGGTCTGGCACCCGATGGGCGTCTGACCGCGACCCCTCAGCGCAGTACCGCCGCGGTCGCCTCGGCGAACGCGTCCGGGTCGTCCAACATGATGTTGTGGCCGGCGTCGACGATCCGCACGTCGACGCCGGCGGCGACGAGTTCGGCGCCACCGACCAACGGCCGCTCCTGGCCGGCGGACAGGTAGGCGCGGGGCATCGGCAGGCCGCACAGCAGTTCGCGCACCGACGGCTCGGTGTTGCGCACCAGGCTGACCGCGCTGCGGTGCAGGGCCACCGGGTCGGCCTGGCGCATCGTCGCCCACCACTCCGGACCACACACCTCGGCCATCGCGGCGAAGCCGGACCGGACGAACTCGTCCTCGGTGTAGTGCGCGATGCGCCGGCTGCCGCCACCGGTCGGCGCCGGCTCGCGCCGGTCCAGGTTCCCGTCCACCACGACCAACCGGGAGACCAGCTCGGGCCTGCGGTGCGCGAGCAGGACGGCGATCGATCCGCCCATGCTGTGCGCGATCACCTCGGCGCCGGTGATCTCCTCGGCGTCCAGCACCGCGGCCACCGTGTCGGCGTGGTCGGTCAGGCGGTAGCCGAAGTCGGCGGGACGGTCGGACAGGCCGAAGCCGAGGAAGTCCAGCAGCAGCGAGCGGTGCCCGGCCAGCGCCGGATGGGCCGCCGCCCCGGCGTAGTAGGCGGGCGCCGAGGCGCCGAGACCGTGCAGGTACAGCCGCACCGGCGCACTGCCGGCGACCTCCGCCCACCGAATCCGCGCCCCCGCCGGGCCGACCTCCGCGTACCGCATGTCCCGTGCCCGCCTTCCGTCCCGTCGAGCGCCGACACGGTAGCCGAGCGGGCGGACCGGACGGCACCGGTTTTCAGCGGCGGATTCTCGGGCCGTTATTCACAGGCCGAGCACGATCTGCGGTTCGGGAATGGTGTGCTCGGCACGCAGCGAGCGGACCGCGGTGCCGATGGCCAGGTATTCGATCGCATGGCCGTTCCAGCCGTAGCCGTGCTCGCTGATGCCCATGCTCACCACGCCCTCCGCCTGGAGTGCCTCGGCCTCCCGCTGCATCCGGTCCATCGCCAGCTCACGCGCGTCGTAGAGGGCCTGGGTGAACTGCGGCAGCTCCACGTTCTGGCCGATGTTGCCGAACAACTGGGTCATCGTGCGGTGCGCGATGTGGTAGACGCACGCGCCCAGCACCAGGCCGACCGGGGCGTAGCCGGTCCGCAGCAGCGTCCAGAACTCCTGGCCGCTCAGCGCCGAGGTGAACGGGCGGTTCTGGTTGTCCCGCCACTGGCCCTCGTCCTCGGCCTTCACCGCCGTGCCGATCGCGACGAACTCGGCCGCGTGCTCCATCAGCCCGTGCTGCACGGTCAGCGCGACGCCGACGACGCCGTCCGCGCCGAGCTGGTCGGCCTCCACCTGCATCCGGGTCATCGCCAGGTGCCGGGCGTTGTAGGTGGCCTGGCTGAGTACGGCCAGTTCCATGTTCTGGCCCCAGTTCCCCACCTGCATGCCCACGTGGTAGATCGACGAGCCCATGACCAGGCCCAACGGCCGGAACCCGGCCTGCCGGACGAGCAGGAACTCGGCCGCCGACAGGTCCGAGGTGAAGATCGTGCCGGGTGCGCCCGGCCGGAGCTGGGCCAGCCGGGCCATCGCCGAGTCGGGCAGCCCGTACTGCCGTGGGTCCACGGGCGGCATCCCGGGCATCCCCGGTGGCATCACTGGTGGCATCACTGGTGGCCCGGGCGGTCCGGGTGGCGGCGGCATGGTCATGGTCTGGCTCCCCCTCGCGCTACAGGTCGTTGAGATTGATCACGAGCTCAGGCGGAGTGCCGCCGAGGTGGGCCGCGAACGGGACGAGCCCGGTGCCCCACATGGTCACGGTGACCATGATGTCCTGCACGTCACCGCCCTCGGTGAGGTAGTTGCGCGCGGTGCGGGTGCACTCGTGGTGGCTGGCGAAGGACGTGTTGTGGTGCAGCACAAGACCTTCCGCACCGATCCGGGCGCAGTCGGCGATCAGCATCTCGCGGGCCCGCCAGCGGGCGAGCGCGACCAGTTCGGTGAACGCCGGCAGTTCCTGGTTGGCCATCGACAGCCCGGTCAGCCGGGTGCGCAGGTCGTCGTGCCGCACCGTCACGCCCACCCCGACGGCCATCCCGCAGGCGACCCAGCCGGCCCGCAGCAGCGCGGCGAACCGCTTGCCGGACAGGCCGGCCACGAACGGCCGGGGCGGCCGGACCTGGCCGCCGGACCGGATCGCGGTGCCCTGTGCGAGGTACTCGTGGCCGACCCCGGCGATCAGTTCGAGTTCGAGGCCGGTGGCGACCACACCGTCGGACCCGGCGCCGGCGCACTCCTGGGCCAGCCTGTCGAAGGCGAGCCGGCGGCAGTGCGCGTGCGCCTCCTGGATCGGCCCGACCTCCAGGCTGCGCAGGGTCTGCCCGATCGCGAACGGGGTGGCGCCGCAGTTCCACATCCCCTTGGTGGACAACCGAAAGACCGTCGCACCCAGCACCCGGCGGGTGGGCGCGAAGCCGGCGGCCCGCAGCGCTCGCTCACTCTCCACGGTGAGCCCGCTCTCGAACGGACCGGGCCGGCTCAACCGGCCACCCTGGACCGCTCCAGGTCCCATCACCCACGGCCCGGTCACGATTCGTACGGTAACCGGCGACCCGACCGCACCGGCGAGCAGACCAGCCACAGCACGGCCGCGAGGGTCCCGGCACCGGCCAGCCAGACCACCGGCCGCTCGCCGAACTCCGTGGCCAGCAGCCCGCCCAGCACGCTGCCGATCGGCACCATGCCCCACATCAGGAAGCGCAGCGTCGCGTTCATCCGGCCGAGCAGTTCCGGCGGGCAGACCGTCTGGCAGTAGCTCGTCTCCACCACGCCGGCCACGATGATGCCGAAGCCCAGGACCGCGTCGCCGAGCACGAACCAGGTCAGCCACCAACCGGATCGGGTCAGCGCCATGGCCAACATGCCCACGCCCATCACCACGCCGGCCCAGCGGAGCGCCCGCGCGTCGCCCAGTCGCCCGACGATCCGGCCGGCCAGCACCGAGGCGAGCACGGCGGCGAGCATGGCGACCCCGGACACCGAGCCGATCAGGCCGGGAGACAGTCCGACGTCCCGGACCAGGAACACCGTGCCGATCGCGTCGTACATGCTCTGGAAGAGGAACACGGTGGTGCCGGACAGGGCCAGCGCCCGCACGATCGGATGGCCGAAGACGAACCGCAGGCCGGCAGCGATGTCACGGAGCAGCGCGCGGTCGGCCGTGCGGTCCGATTTCGGTTCGGGGGTGCGGATCGACGCGAGCCAGGCCGCCGACCACAGGTAGCTCAGCGCGTCCAGCAGCACCGCGACCGGTGCGGACAGGAACTGCACCAGCCAGCCGCCGATGGTCGGCCCCACGGTGGCGGCCACCGACTGGTTGATCTGCAACCGCGCGTTGCCGGCGACCAGGTCCGCGCGCGGCAGCAGGCTGGGCAGGATCGACTGGTTGGCGACGCCGAAGAACACGGTGAGCGCGCCCGCGGTGAACACCACCACGTAGAGCTGCACCAGACCGAGCAGGTGCAGCGCGGCGGCGATCGGCACCGACGCGAACAACACCGCCCGGCCGAGGTCCGCGGTGATCAGGACCGGCCGGCGGCGCAGCCGATCGCACCACACCCCCGCCGGCAGCCCGATCGCCAGCGCGGCCAACGACTGACTGGTGCGCAGCAGCGACACCGCCAACACGCTCGCGTGCAGCACGGTCAGCGCGAGCAGCGGCAACGCCAGCAGGCTCACCCGGTCGCCGAGCTGACTGATCGCGCCCGCTGTCCACAGCCTGCGGAAGTCCGGCACCCGGCGGAACAGGTCGACCGCCCCCTGGTCACCACTCATGCTGCCGAGTCTGAATGTTGCGCGTAGTCGAATCAAGTAAGTTGCGTCTACAGCGCGCATGGTGGATCAGCGCTGGTCGGAGCCGATAGTGAGCGGGGTGTTGCTACTGTCCGGTAGGGTCTGCGCAATCGTCAGATCGGCAGGCCGGAGGGACAGCGAGCGATGGGCGCATACCAGACGGTGCTGGTGGGCACCGATGGATCGGACTCCTCTTACCGCGCGGTCGACCGGGCCGCCGCGATCGCCAGCGACGCCGCCGCGACGCTGGTGATCCTCTGCGCGTACCGGCCGGCCAGCGAGCGCGAGGTGTCCTCGGCCTCCGACGTGCTGGGCGAGGAGGCCTATCACGTGGTCGGCTCGACACCGGCCGAGGAGACCCTGCGCACCGCGACCGAACGGGCCAACAAGGCCGGCGCGAGCGAGGTGCGGACCGTCGCCGCGGTCGGCGACCCGGTGAAGGCGCTGACCAAGGCGATCAGCGAGCACAAGGTCGACCTGCTGGTGGTCGGCAACCGGGGCCTGAACACGCTGGCAGGCCGGGTGCTCGGCTCGGTGCCCTCGGACGTGTCCCGGCACGCCGGCTGCGACGTGCTGATCGTGCACACCGTGCGGTGACCGATCTCCCGGACCACCCCGGCGTCGCCCGGGAGATCGAGCAGACACTGCTCGGCGGCGAGCGCAGATACAACCGGATCCAGGTCACCCGGAAGGCCGGCGTCGAGCTGGACCGGGTTCGCCGGCTGTGGATGGCGATGGGTTTCGCCGAGGTCGGTGACGACGAGGTGGTCTTCACCGACGGCGACATCGAGGCGCTGCGGCTGTTGGACGCGCTCGTGGCCAGCGGCGCGATCAGCCAGGCCGACGAGGTGTCCATCGCCCGCGCGCTGGGCCAGCCGCTGTCCCGGCTGGCCGACTGGCAGGCGCAGGAGGTGCTGCGCCGGATGCGCGACATCGGCGGTGCGCCGGAGGACCTGTCCCAGCTCGCCGGGGCGCTGCTGCCGTTGATCGAGGGATTGCAGAACTACGTCTGGCGCAGACACCTGGCCGCCGCGTCCGGCCGGGCGCTGTCGGTGGCCCGGGACGAACTGGCCACGCAAACGCTTGCCATCGGTTTCGCCGACATCGTCGGCTACACCACCACCACCCGGCACTCCGACATCGACGAGCTCGCCGGCCTGCTGGAGGCCTTTGAGGACGACGCGGCCGAGACGATCGCCGCGCACTACGGCCGGGTGGTCAAGACCGTCGGCGACGAGGTGCTGTTCGTCGCCGACCGGGCCGCCGACGCGGCCACCATCGCCGTCCAGCTGGCCGACCCCACCCGGGCCGACCGCGGTCTGCCCACGCTGCGGGTCGGCCTGGCGGTCGGGCGGGTGCTCAGCCGGTACGGGGACGTGTACGGCTCGGTGGTCAACGTCGCCGCCCGGCTGACCGCGCTGGCCCGGCCGGGCACCGCGCTGGTGGACAACGAGATGGCCGACGCGCTCGGCTCCGATCAGCGGTTTGTGCTCAAGTCGCTGCGACCCACGTCGGTCCGCGGCTACCACCATCTGCGCCCGTGGTCGCTGCGCCGAAATCCGGCATTTCCCACCGAGTGACCCGGAATCGGTGCGTCGGTGTCACCCCGTAGGCTTCCGCTCGTCTCAGGGGCCGCTGGTGCGGTGCCGACCACAGGCTTTTGGTGACCGGGAGGGTCGCATGGCGCAGGACATCGTCCCGATCGAGCTGGGACTGCCGCAGGGTGACGTGGTCACCCTCTGGGCCCCCCGCTGGCGTGAGGAAGGTGAGGAGTGGGAAGCGTTCCTCGGCCACGAAGAGGATCTGTACGCCTTCCCCGACACCGCCCACCTCGCCGCCTTCGTGCGCACCGAGCGGGAGCACGACCTGGCCGACCATCCGGCCTGGCACGTGGTGCCCGCGCTGAGCGTCGGTGAGCTGATTCCGGACGAGGACCACCAGTTCGACCTGGTCGGCGTGCCGGAGCTGGTCGCGGAGGACCCGGACACCTGGGTGCTGTCCGAACTGGCCGACATCGTGAACATGGTGCGCTCGCTCGCCGATGTCTGCGAACTCGACGACGTGCTGGAGATTCTCCAGTCGGCGTCCGGCTTCGCGCTGCTCGACCAGGGCACGCTGCCCTTCAGCGGCCGCGAGGGCGCGATCCTGTGGACCGAGCTGTCCGAGGTGATCGCCGAGCGCTGGGACGAGGTGCTCGACGCCATCGACGAGGTGGTCACCGTTCCGGACGTGGAGAAGGCCGCGCTGGCCACCGCGCAGACCGAGCTGGCCGAGTTCGAGGCCGAGGTCGAGGCGCGCACCGCCGCCGAGGCCGAAGCCGAGGAAGCCGGCGAGGGCAGCGCCGATGACGCTGCCGACGACGTTGCCGCGACGGACGAGGACGACACCTCCGCCGACGAGGAGTCCGACGAGGACGAAGAGGACGAGCCGGTCGGCTTCTGGGCCGAGGTCGGCATCGACCCGATCAAGATCATCACCACCGAGGGCGAGTACTTCAGCCTGCGCTGCTTCCTCGGCGAGAACGAGGACCCGAAGTTCCTCGGCACCAGCGGCAAGATCGACGTGTTCCGCTCGGCCAAGGCGCTGGTCCGCTATCTCGCCGACGCCGGCATCGAGGACGAGGGCAACGACCTCTCGCACGTGTCCACCTGGCAGGACGTGGTCACCGAGGCGACCGGCGGAACGCTGGAGATCGAGGTCGAGGACGGCAACAGCTACGTGCTGTCCGGGATCGCCGAGGACATCGCCGAAGGTCCGGACAGTGTGGACCCGGTGCAGCTGGACCTGGCTGTCGAGCTGCTCACCGACGCCGCCGACTGGGCCGGCGACGACTCGGTCGGCAGCGCACTGGCGCCGTCGGAAACGTTGGGCTGGCTGGTGTCCTACGTGATCCGGCCGGACCCGACCCGGCTGGCACCCAGCGCGCCGTTCGACACCGAGGAAGCCAAGTGGCGCGACCTGGTCACCGCGTTCGAGGATCGTCTGCGCGAGCACTGACCGGCGGAACCGCCTTGGCACCAACGGTTTTCATCGCGGTGCCGAGGTGGTTCTCCGCCCGGACCGGCACAACCGCGACAGCCAGCAGCGGAAACACCGCGACCAGCGCGAAGGCGACGGTGTAGTTCGCACCGCCGATCACCAGGCCGAGCAGCGGTGGGGTGAGCGCGCCGGCGATGTTCTGGGTGGTGTTCTGCACGCCCAGCGCGCGACCCACCCACGCCGACCCGGCGAGTTCGGCGGTCGCGGTGAAGCCGAGACCGTTGTCCGCGACGGTGACCACCGCACCGACCACAATGGCCACCGCGACCACCCAGGTCCAGGTCACGTTGCCCAGTGCGGCGAGCAGCATCACCGCGACACTCGCCCACGCCAGCTGCCGGGTCGGCCGCAGCCGACTGCCCACCCGGTCCGACCAGTAGCCGGTGACCAGCCGGCCGCCGGCACCGAGCACCTGCGCGACGGCGAGGAAGATCCCGGCCGCGCCGGCCGACCAGTGCGGCACGCTGACCAGGTACTCCAGCGCGAACGCCGAGATGGTGAACTGCGGAACCACCAGCAGCGCACTCGATCCGTGCACCCGCCACAGCGTCCACGACCGGTAGGGCGACCCGGCCCGCTCGCCCGGTTCGCGCGCCGGCCGTGGCGGGTCGACCACCAGGGCCAGCACCAGGATCGCGCACAGCACGCACAATGCGGCCGGCAACAGCAGCGCGACCCGGTAGCCGAACCGCTCGGCCAGCATCGGCAGCGCGACCGCGGCGATGCCGACGCCCAGCGGTTGCGCGGTCTGCCGCACGCCCATCGCCATGCCGCGCTCGTCGGCGGCGAACCAGCCCATCACCACCCGACCGCTGGCCGCGTTCACCGAGGAGGCGAACGCGCCCGCGGCGCCGAGCAGCACTGCGAAGCCGACCAGTCCGGGACCGCCCCCGGTGGCCAGTACGGCCACCCCGACCAGAATCCCGGCGCCGCCGAGGCCGATCGCGATGACCAGCCGCTCACCCCACCGGTCGGCCGCCGCACCCCAGGCGATCAGCGTGAGCAGCAGCCCGACGGTCGGCGCGGACACGACAACTCCGGCCTGGGCAAGGGAAAGGTGGTCAGCGGCGCGGATCGTCGGGACCAGGAACGGGATGCCGTAGAGGAACGAGCAGGTGGCCGCCTGCGCGGCGAGTCCGATGAACAGGATCAACCAGCGCCGTCTGCCGCCCTGTTCGCCGTCCATAGTCACTTCCCAATATGTGAGAGCACCGTCCTGTATTCTGGACGGTAGCCCGAGATGCTTGCCGTGGGCAAAGCATCTTTCACATGCTGGGAGTGATCCGCGTCCCGGTCAGCCGGCGAGTTCGGCGTAACCCGGCTTGATCACCGTGTTGATGATCTGCAACCGCTCGTCGAAACCGAGGAACGCCGACTTCATCGCGTTCAGCGTGAACCACTGCAGATCCGCCCAGCCGTAGCCGAACGCGTCGACCAGCGCGAGTAGTTCGCTGCTCTGCGAGCAGTGGCTCATCAGCCGGTTGTCGGTGTTCACCGTGACCCGGAAGCGCAGCCGGGCGAGCAGGCCGATCGGGTGCTCGGCGATCGAGGGCACCGCGCCGGTCTGCACGTTGGACGAGGGGCACATCTCCAGCGGGATGCGCCGGTCCCGGACGAAGCTGGCCAGCCGGCCGAGGTGCGCCGAGCCGTCGCCGTCCACCTTGATGTCGTCCATGATCCGCACGCCGTGGCCGAGCCGCTCGGCGCCGCAGTGCTGGATCGCCTCCCAGATGGAGGGCAGCCCGAACGCCTCGCCCGCGTGGATGGTGAAGTGCGCGTTCTGCTGGTGCAGGTACTCGAACGCGTCCAGGTTGCGGGTGGGCGGGTAGCCGGCCTCCGGACCGGCGATGTCGAACCCGACGACGCCGGCCTCGCGGTAGCGCACCGCCAACTCGGCGATCTCCATCGAGCGGGCGTTCTGCCGCATCGCGCAGAGCAGGGTGCCGACCCGGATCTGCCGACCGGCCGCGGCGGCCCGCCGTTCGCCCTCGCGGAAGCCCTCCTGCACGGTCTCGACGATCTCGTCCAGGCCGAGGCCGCGTTCGGTGAACAGCTCCGGGGCGTAGCGCACCTCGGCGTAGACCACGCCGTCCTCGGCCAGGTCCTCGACACACTCGGCGGCCACCCGGATCAGCGCGTCGCGGTCCTGCATGATCCCGCAGGTGTGCGCGAAGGTCTCCAGGTAGCGCACCAGCGAACCGGAGTCGGCGGCCTCCTGGAACCAGTGGCCCAGCGCGGTCGGGTCGGTGGTGGGCAGGTCACGATAGCCGGTGGCGTCGGCGAGCTCGATCACGGTCTGCGGCCGCAGGCCACCGTCGAGGTGGTCGTGCAGCAGCACCTTGGGGGCCCGGCGCACCGCCGCCGGAGTCAACGGGGTCGGCATGGCGACACGGTACTCCGGGTTGCCCCGACCTCCCGAACAAAGCGATCATGGCCGAGTATGATCGAAACGGGCGTTAACAACGTTGATGGAATTCACCCTATTGGGGTAGAGCCGACCGGGACGGGTGATCTCTCATGGCACTGAGCGATCACAACTGTTCGAGCGGATCACTCAATCACCGATCGGGTTGCTAACTGTTGACCAAATGAAGATCGATTAGCCTGCTTGCCGGCTTCGCGTACCCCCAAATGGCCCATCGCGAGCACTTCGCGGTGACCAACCGACGGGGGGCGCTGATGGCCGCCACCCGACAGTGGCTACGCTCGGGTCTCCCCTCCTAACGGAGGCTTCCCCTCCCCACGGATGAAGGTTTGTTGCCGTGAACGAGCCGAACTACTCAACAACGTCATTCGACCGGATGCGCAACATGATGGTGCGCGCCGCCGAAGTGCGCGAGAGCGAACAGCAGCAGATCTTCGACGCCCTCGACGAGATCCACGCCAGGCTGGCTCCGGTCGAGTCGCTGGGTGCCGTGCGCAAGCGCATGTCCGAGCTGCCCGACCGCACCGAGGTCAGCGTGCTGGCCGAGCGGCTGGACGAGGCCCTGGCCAAGCTGGAGTCGCAGGAAGGTGCCGTAGCCGACCTCGGTCGCTCGGTGGAATCCGTGGTCGACAAGCTGGCCAAGCCCTTCGCGCAGCTGGACGGCCGACTGGACGGTGTGGCCGGCCGCTTCGAGGGAGTCGCCGGACGGATGGACGGCCTTGAGGACAAGCTGTCCAGCATCCACAAGCGCATCGACGACCTGGACGTGCACCTGGACAAGCAGGACACCAAGGTGGACGCGCTGCCGCGGGAGATCCACGTGCCGCTGCGCGAGCGCATCGACCTGCTGGAGACGACGCTGCGCAGCCGGGTCGACGAGGTCGGCGAGGGTGTGCACGAGCACCTGGACGGCACCCGCGAGGCGCTGTACCGCTCGGTCGCCGAGACCACCGAGAGCCTCGGCAAGCAGGTCACCAGTTCGGTGGAGTCCGGCCGGGACGCGCTGCGCGGCCGGCTCGACGAGGTGCAGAAGGCCGTGGACGGCAAGCTGGACCAGCACACCGAGAGCCTGCGCGACGGCCTGACCGAGGCCCGCGACCTGCTGCGCAGCGGTATTGAGGGCGCCCGGGACAACGTCCGCGAGCTGATCGGCGAGACGCACGCCGCGCTCGACCCGGCCGACCGGCTGGAGTCGCTGGCCGACCGGCTGGAGCAGGTCACCAGCCGGCTGGACTCGATGGCGGCCCGGTTGGACGCGGTGGAGAGCGGCATCGGCGGCCGGCTGGGCGAGCTGACCGGCACCGTGGAGCAGGGCCTGCACCAGGTGCGCGGCACGATCTCGTCGCGGCCCGACAGCGACTCGGTGGCGGCGATGATCCAGTCCGCGCACACCGATTCCGAGCGGCACAACGCCGGTCAGCTGGACGAGGCGATGGCCACGTTCGCCGAGCTGATCCTGGGTGGCGGGGCGCCGACCCCGCCGCCGCCCACCGCCCTGCCGCGGCAGCAGCGCCGGGCGCGTGGCCCGAAGCCGAAGACGAACGGCAAGGAACTGGAGCTGGAAGCCGACCACCTGGCCGAAGGCGCCTGAGCACAGACCGACTGACAAAGGGGCGATCCGCCGGCCGCGGATCGCCCCTTTGTCGTTTTGTCGACTTGTTGATCTAGTGCTGGCCGCGGATGGTGTCCAGGATCAGCGGGCCCCTGGCCGGCGTCGGGGCGTCCGCCGGGCTGATCTCCCAGCCGCCGTCCAGGGCGGCCAGTGCGGCCGGCAGGGTCGCCTCGTTGTTCGTGCGCAGTTCCAGCACCGGCTGCCCGGCGGACACCGTCTCCCCCGGCTCGACCAGGCAGATCACCCCCGCCGCGTGGTCGACCGGGTCCTCCTTGCGCGCCCGCCCGGCGCCCAACCGCCACGCGGCCACCCCGACCGCATAGGCGTCCAGCCGACCCAGCACGCCGTCCGTCGGCGCCGCCACCACCCGGACGTGCGCGGCCGTGGGCAGCGCGGCCGTCGGGTCACCGCCCTGCGCCCGGATCATCCGTGACCACGTCTCGTAGGCCGCACCAGAGGCCAGTACGGCCGCCGGATCGACCTCGGACAGACCGGCCAGGGCGAGCATCTCCCTGGCCAGCGCCACGGTCAGCTCGACAACGTCGGCCGGGCCGCCGCCCTTGAGCACCTCGACCGACTCGGCGACCTCGACGGCGTTGCCGACCGCCCGGCCCAGCGGGACCGACATGTCCGTGAGCAGGGCGCTCACCCGGACCCCGTGCAGGTCACCGATGCGCACCAGGGCGGTGGCCAGTTCGCGCGCCCGCTCGGGCGTCTTCATGAACGCACCCGAGCCGAACTTCACGTCCAGCACCAGCGCACCGGCGCCCTCGGCGATCTTCTTGCTCATGATCGAGCTCGCGATCAGCGGGACCGACTCGACCGTGCCGGTCACGTCCCGCAGCGCGTAGAGCTTGCGGTCGGCCGGTGCCAGCGTCGGCGTGGTCGCGCAGACCACCGCGCCGATCTCGCCCAGCTGAGCCATGATCTCCGCCTCGGACAGCGCGGCGCGCCAGCCGGGGATCGACTCCAGCTTGTCCAGCGTGCCGCCGGTGTGGCCGAGGCCCCGGCCGGACAGCTGCGGCACGGCCGCGCCGCAGGTGGCCACCAGCGGCGCGAGCGGCAGGGTGATCTTGTCGCCGACGCCACCCGTCGAGTGCTTGTCCACGGTCGGCCGGGGCACCCCGGCCAGCGACAGGCGCTCGCCGGAGTCGATCATCGCGCTGGTCCAGCGCGCGGTCTCCACGTCGTCCATGCCCCGGCAGCAGATCGCCATCGCCAGCGCGGCCATCTGCTCCTCGGCGACCGCACCCCGGGTGTACGCGTCCACCACCCAGTCGATCTGCTCGTCGGACAGCCGACGCTCATCGCGCTTGGCCTGGATGACCTCGACGGCCGAGAACGGCTCCTGACTCATGACGCCCTTTCTACCGGTCAGCGGGCAGGTGTTCCGGCCCGAACGCGTCGGGCAGCACCCGGCTCATCGGCAGCGGCCCGCTGGGTGTGTCCACCACACAGTCCGGGCCGCCGAACTCGTGGAGCAGCTGCCGGCACCGGCCGCACGGCATCAGCAGCTCGCCGGCGCCGCTGCGACAGGCCACCGCGAGCAGCCGGCCGCCACCGGTCAGCCGGAGCTGGCCGACCATCGTGCACTCGGCGCACAGGGTCAGCCCGTAGGACGCGTTCTCCACGTTGCAGCCGGTGATCACCCGGCCGTCGTCGCACAGCGCCGCGACGCCGACCTGTAGGCCGGAGTACGGGCAGTAGGCGAGGGCGGCCGCCCGGACCGCTTCGGCGCGCAGCGCCGCCCAGTCAGGTTCGAAGGACACAGCAGCTATCCCAACGTGTAGGGCTGGCCGTCGGCGGCCGGCGCCCGAACCCGGCCGACCACGCCGGCCACCGCGATGATGGTGGCGATGTAGGGCGCGGTGAGCAGCAGGTTCGAGTCGATCGGCGCGCCGGCCTGGGCCAGCAGGCTCTGCAACTGGTCGGCGAAGCCGAACAGCAGTGCGGCGGCGACCGCGCCGGTCGGGCTCCACCGGCCGAAGATCACCGCGGCCAGCGCGATGAATCCCTTGCCGGAGGACATGTTCATCCCGAACGTGCTGCCCGACCCGGTGCCCAGCACCAGGAACGCGCCGGCCAGACCGGCGACCACCCCGGCCAGCAGCATCGCCCGGTAGCGGGTGCGGTGCACGTTGATGCCCACCGTGTCGGCCGCCCGGGGGTGCTCGCCGACCGCGCGCAGCCGCAGGCCCCACCGGGTGTGGAACAGTCCGAAGTGGATCAACGCGACCAGAACATAGGTCAGGTAGAGGAAAATCGTGCCGTCGAAGAGCACCGGGCCGATGATCGGGATGTCGCCGAGCAGCGGGATCTTGATCAGCGACAGGTGGCCGGGGGTGTTGTAGTGCTGCGGGTTGACCGACAGCAGCTTGTCGTAGAGGAAGTTGGTGATGCCCAGCGCGAACACGTTCAGCACCACGCCGATGATCACCTGGTCGACCAGGTACCGGATGGCCAGCACGGCCAGCACCGCGGCCAGCAGCACGCCGGCCAGGATGCCGCCGAGCAGCCCGAACCACACACTGCCGGTCATCGTGCCGACCATCGCCGCGACGAACGCGCCGAGCAGCAACTGCCCTTCCAGACCGACGTTGACCACGCCGGACCGCTCGCCGATCACGCCGGCCAACGCCCCGAGGATCAGCGGGATCGCCGAGGGGAACAGCGAACCCTGCAACAGCGAGATCAGGTTGAGCCCGGTCGGCGAACCCGCCGCCGCCCACACCATGAACGCGGTGACCAGCCCGAAGATCGCCAGTGACGCCGCCCAGCGCGGGCTGATCCGCTGGAGCAGCCGCAGCACGCCGACCACGATCGTCAGCGCGCACAGCACGAGCACCACCGGCCGGACCACGAATGACCAACTACCCAGGTTCACCGCCGCGCCCGGCAGCGAGAACTGCACGATGGTGCGGTCGCCGGCCCGGCCGCCGAGGGCGAAGGCGAGCACGGCCAGCACGCCGAGCACGACCTGGATGCCGCCGATCAGCAGGTGCTTGGGCACCCGGGCCTTGCGCACCGTGCTGATGGTGACCGCGAGGCTGGTGGTCACGCCGGCCAGCGCACCGCCGGCCCGGCCCTTCAGCCGGAAGATCGCCCGGATCAGCCGGGGCGCGGCGATGAACACCACGATCAGCGCCTCGATCACGGTGACGATGTCGATCGGCACACCGGTGCTGGCCTGCATCGTCCGGCCGCCCGCCTGCAGGCCGCCGATGAGCAGGCCCGCGGCGAACGTGCCCCACGGGCTGTTGCGGCCCAGCAGGGCCACGGTGATCGCGTCGAAGCCGACGTTGGAGTCGATGTTCGGGGTGACCTGGTAGGAGGTGTGCCCGCCCAGCGCGAGGATCGTGCCGCCGAGGCCGGCCAGCGCGCCGGCGATCACCATCGCCTGCACGGTCGAGCCGCCCACGTTCATCCCGGCGGTGCGCGCGGCGGCCGGGTTCGCGCCGACCGCGCGCAGCCGGAAACCGATGGTGCTGCGGGAAAGCAGCCACCACACGCCGAACGCGGCGGCCAGCGCGAGCACGATGCCCAGGTCCAGCTGCACGCTGCTGCCCAGCAGTTCGGGCAGCCGGGCGCTGTTGTCGATCAGCTTGCTGGCCTGGGGATTGCTCGGGTTCTGGATGCCGTGCCGGGTGATCAGATAGGCCAGCCCGTTGAGCGCGACGTAGTTGAGCATGATCGTGGTGATCACCTCGTGCGCACCGGTGCGCGCCTTGAGGTAACCGGGGATGAAGCCGAACACCGCGCCACCGAGGATGCCCGCGATGATCGCGACGAGCACGTGCAGCCCGCCCGGCAGCGGCCAGGCGAAGCCGACGAAGCCGGACATGAACGCGCCCGCGATGACCTGGCCCTGGCCGCCGATGTTGAACATGCCGGCCCGGAACGCCAGCGCGATGCCCAGGCCCGCGCAGATCAGCGGGGCGGCGGTGTAGAGCGTGTTGACGATCGGACCGAGCACGCCGGCCAGCGAACCGTCGTTGTGCACGTTGAACACCGCGCCGGAGAACATCGCCTCGTACGCGCTGGAGATGACGTGCCAGGAGTCGGCGAAGAAGTAGCCCGGCGACCCGAACAGGTAGGGCAGGTCGCTCTGCACGGTGCTGTCGGTGAAGATCATCAACAGCCCGCCGAGGACCAGTGCGACCACGATCGCCAGCAGCGTCACCAGCCAGGTGTCCCCGCGCGGCGGCTTCGCCTTGGGCAGGAACTCCTCGGCCGGGGCCTGCGGGCTCTCCAGGGTGGTGGTCATCCCTCGGTCTCCTGGGTCTCGGCGACGGTCAACGCACTGGGGTGTTCCTCGGCCTCGGCGTGCGCCCGCTCGGCGGCGACGCCGGCCATCATCAGGCCGACCGCGTCGCGGGACGCGCCGCCGGGCAGCACGCCGATGATCCGACCCCGGTAGATCACCGCGATCCGGTCGGCCAGTGCGAGCACCTCGTCCAGTTCGGTGGACACGATCACCACCGGGGTGCCGCCGTCCCGCTCGGCCACGATCCGGCGGTGGATGAACTCCTGGGCGCCCACGTCCACGCCCCGGGTCGGCTGGGAGGCGACGAACAGCTTGAGCGGCCGGGACATCTCCCGGGCCAGCACGACCTTCTGCTGGTTGCCGCCGGACAGCGTGCCGGCCGGCGCGGTCACCGTCGGGGTGCGGATGTCGAACTCGGCGACCCGCTCGTCGGCGTTGCGCTTCACCTCGGCCAGCCGCAGGCTCAGGCCACGCGCGTAGGGCTGTTGGTCGTACTGGTCGAGCACCAGGTTCTCGGCGACGGTGAACGAGCCGACCAGGCCGTCCTCCTGGCGGTCCTCGGGCACGTAGCCGAGGCCGTCGTTGAGGATGTGCCTCGGCGAGCGGCCGACCAGCGCTTCGCCGTTGAGGGTGATCGAGCCGGACTCCGGCGGGCGCACGCCCAGCAGTGTCTCGACAAGCTCCTCCTGGCCGTTGCCCTGCACGCCGGCCAGCGCGACGATCTCACCGGCCCGCACGTCCAGGCTCAGGCCGTTCACGGTGCGCACGTCCCGGTCGTCGCGCACGGTCAGGTCGGTGATCCGCAGGGCCACCTCGCCCGGCTCGGCCGGCGGCTTGTCCACCACGAGCTGCACGTCCCGGCCGACCATCAGGCCGGCCAGCTCGGTCTCGGCGGCCGACGGTTCGGCGTCGCCGACCACCTTGCCGCGCCGGATCACGGTGATCCGGTCGGCCACCGCCTTGACCTCGCGCAGCTTGTGCGTGATGAACACGATCGACGTGCCGGCGTCGCGCAGCTCGCGCATCACCCGGATCAGGTCGTCGATCTCCTGCGGGGTGAGCACCGCGGTCGGCTCGTCCAGGATGAGCACCTGGACGTCGCGGACGAGCGCCTTGAGGATCTCCACCCGCTGCTGCACGCCGACCGGCAGGTCGTCCACCAGCGCGTCCGGGTCGACGTCCAGGCCGTAGCGCTCCGACAGCGCGCGCACCTTCGCCCGCGCGGTGGCCCGGGAGAGCCGGCCGAACGGACCGGTGGTCCACTCGTCGCCGAGCATCACGTTCTCCGCGACGGTGAACACCGGCACCAGCATGAAGTGCTGGTGCACCATGCCGATCCCGGCGCGGATCGCGTCGCCGGGGCCGGCGAAGGTACGGGGCTCGCCGTCCACCAGCAGCTGACCGTCGTCGGGCTGGTAGAGCCCGTACAGCACGTTCATCAGGGTGGACTTGCCGGCACCGTTCTCGCCGAGCAGGGCGTGGATCTCGCCCGGCTCGACGACGAGATCGATCGCGTCGTTGGCGACCAGGGTGCCGAACCGTTTGGTGATTCCCCGAAGCTCAAGCCGCATCAGCGGCACCCCTTCCGGGTGAACAAAGGAGGGACAAACATGCTGCCGCGCCGGTCGGATGACCAGCGCGGCAGCGGAGCGGACACTCGCGGGCTCAGACCTTCGGCTGGGCGGGCGAGGTGATCTTGATTTCGCCGGAGATGATCTTCTGCTTGATCGTGGTCAGCTCGGACTGCAGGGTCGGGTCGACCTTCGAGGCGAAGTCGTGGAACGGCGCCAGGCCGACGCCACCGTTGGCCAGCGTGCCGAGGTAGTCGGTGGCGGCGAAGGTGCCACCGGACGCGTCCTCGATCACCTTGGTCACCGAGGGGGCGATGTTCTTGAACGCGGTGGACAGGAACACGCTTGAGTACTGCGGCGCGCTGACCACACCGTCGGTGTCCACCCAGATGATCACGGCCTTGCTGGTGGACTGGGCCACCGCCGCGCTGCCGAGGCCGGTGCCGCCGGCGACCGGGAAGATCACGTCCGCACCCTGGGCGATGAAGTTGTTGGCCAACTGCTGGCCCTGGGTCTGGTCGGTGAACGAACCGGTGAAGCTGCCGTTCTGGGTCGTCTCACTCCAACCCAGCACCTGGACGTTCTTGCCCTTGGCCGTGTTGTAGTACTGCACGCCCTCCCAGAAACCGTCCATGTAGATGGTCACCGGGCCGATCTTCTCGCCGCCGTAGGTGGCCACCTTGCCGGTCTTGGAGTACCCGGCCGCCAGATAACCGGCGAGGAAGCCGGCCTGGGCGGTGTTGTACTGAAGGCCGGTCACGTTCTTCTGGTTGCCGTTGGAGTCGATGATCGCGAAGTGCTGGCCGGCCGACTTGTTGGCCGCGTCCGTGGTGGCCGGGCCCATCAGGCCGCCGACCGTCACGATGAACTTGCAGCTCTGCGACTCCAGCGCGGCGATGTTGGGCGCGTAGTCGGTCTCAGCCTTGGACTGCACGTAGGAGACCGTGGCCTTGCCGTCGGACTGGGCCTTCTGCATGCCCTGCCAGGCGGCCGCGTTGAACGACCGGTCGTCGATGCCACCGGTGTCGGTGACCATGCACGCCTTGAAGCTGCTGGCCGACGCCGCGGTCGACGACGAGGACCCCCCAGCCGGGGTGGGCTTGCTCGCACAGCCGCCGAGCACCAGGCCGAGCGTTGCCACGCCCGCGGCCACGGTTATCCATCGAACTCGCTGCAAGGCGTTCTCCTTCCGATCACGCTGCCGGCGCACGCCGGTGCCGTTCGCGAGACCGTACCTCTGCCGCCGAACTTCTTGCCGCACTCGGCGACCGCGTGACCGAATCGTGGCCGATCATGATGTCCGGATTTACGCGGCCGTCATCCGCGGTGGACACGCCGACACGGGGAGGTACTGAATCAATCCGGATGATGGCCATCACCCGATGGCGTGTTTCATCGATCACAGCCGCCTTTCTCGACTGGGAGCCCTGGCAGCGGCGGGTCTAGCATCCGTTGCGTCAAAAGACCCCGTACCCGCGGCAAGTCGGACCTGGGCGGTTTCGACCGTTCCGGATGGACGGGGGTCCACAGGTTCACCAGTGACGTTGGAGGGCGTTGCACGATGTCCACCACGGCCGGCCCCACAGCTGCCGCGGCCGCCCCGCAGGGACGGTCGACCGGCGCTCGTGGCGGCAAGCTATATCGCGGTGACCTGGGCATGTGGTCCTGGGTGGCCCACCGGATCACTGGCGTGCTCACCTTCTTCTTCCTGTTCGCGCACGTGCTGGACACCTCGTTGGTCCGGGTGTCGCCCAACGCGTACGACAAGGTCATCGAGCTCTACAAGAACCCGCTGGTCAACCTGATGGAGCTGGGCCTGGTCGGCGCGGTGCTCTACCACGCGCTCAACGGGCTGCGGGTGATGCTCGTGGACTTCTGGGCCAAGGGTCCGCGCTTCCAGCGGCTGATGCTCTGGACGATCATCGTGGTGTGGGTCGTGGTGATGATCCCCAGCGCCTACTTCATGCTCCAGTACAACGTCGAGAAGCTGTTCGGGAGCAACTGACATGAGCACAGCCGACGCCCCCGACCTCGCCCGGCCGCGCAGCCCCCGCAGGCCGGCCGCCCGGCGCGGCAACTTCGAGCTCTACAGCTGGCTGTTCATGCGGCTGTCCGGCCTGCTGCTGATCGTGCTCGTGCTGGGCCACCTGTTCATCATGAACATCCTCGACGGCGGTGTGCAGCGGATCAACTTCGCCTTCGTCGCCGGCCGCTGGTCCTCGCCGTTCTGGCAGTTCTGGGACCTGTCCATGCTCTGGCTGGCCGAGATCCACGGCACCAACGGCCTGCGCACGGTGATCAACGACTACGCGCGCCGGGACGGCACCCGGTTCTGGCTGAAGGTGCTGCTCTACGCGTCGGCCATCCTGATCCTGGCGCTCGGCACGTTCGTGATCTTCACTTTCGACCCGAACATCGCCACCGACTGACGCCGGGGGCGTCATCAGGGAGTATCGGCAATGCAGTTCCACAAGTACGACGTGGTGATCGTCGGCGCGGGGGGCGCGGGTATGCGCGCGGCCATCGAGGCCGGCCCCCGGGCCCGCACCGCGGTGCTCACCAAGCTGTACCCGACCCGGTCGCACACCGGCGCGGCGCAGGGCGGCATGTGTGCCGCGCTGGCCAACGTCGAGGAGGACAACTGGGAGTGGCACACCTTCGACACCGTCAAGGGCGGTGACTACCTGGTCGACCAGGACGCGGCCGAGATCATGTGCCGCGAGGCCATCGACGCCGTGCTCGACCTGGAGAAGATGGGCCTGCCGTTCAACCGGACGCCCGAGGGCAAGATCGACCAGCGCCGGTTCGGCGGCCACACCCGCGACCACGGCAAGGCCGCGGTCCGCCGGGCGTGTTACGCGGCCGACCGCACCGGCCACATGATCCTGCAGACGCTGTACCAGAACTGCGTCAAGCACGGCATCGAGTTCTTCAACGAGTTCTACGTGCTGGACGTGTGTCTCACCGAGACCGAGAACGGCCCGGTGGCCAGCGGGGTGGTCGCCTACGAGCTGGCCACCGGCGAGATCCACGTGTTCCAGGCCAAGGCGATCGTGTTCGCCACCGGTGGCGCCGGCAAGATCTTCAAGACCACGTCGAACGCGCACACGTTGACCGGCGACGGCCTGGGCATCATCTTCCGCAAGGGCCTGCCGCTGGAGGACATGGAGTTCTTCCAGTTCCACCCGACCGGCCTGGCCGGGCTGGGCATCCTGATCTCCGAGGCGGTCCGCGGCGAGGGCGGCATCCTGCGCAACGCCGAGGGCGAGCGGTTCATGGAACGCTACGCGCCGACCATCAAGGACCTCGCCCCGCGCGACATCGTCGCCCGGTCGATGGTGATCGAGGTGCGTGAGGGCCGCGGCGCGGGCCCGAACAAGGACTACGTGCTGCTGGACGTGACCCACCTCGGCGAAGAGGTGCTCAACACCAAGCTGCCCGACATCACCGAGTTCTCCCGGACCTACCTCGGCGTGGACCCGGTGACCGAGCCGGTGCCGGTCTTCCCCACCTGCCACTACGTGATGGGCGGGATTCCGACCAACGTGCACGGCGAGGTGTTGCGCGACAACGAACACGTCGTGCCCGGCCTGTACGCGGCCGGCGAGTGCGCGTGCGTGTCGGTGCACGGTTCCAACCGGCTGGGCACCAACTCGCTGCTGGACATCAACGTGTTCGGCCGGCGGGCCGGCATCGCGGCCGCCGAGTACGCCGGCTCGCACGACTTCGTCGAGCTGCCGGAGACCCCGACCGTGGTGGTGGACGACCAGCTGGAACTGCTGCTGTCCGAGCACGGCACCGAGCGGGTCGCCGACATCCGCAACGAACTGCAGAACAGCATGGACAACAACGCATCGGTGTACCGGACCGAGGAAACCCTCAAGCAGGCGCTGCACGACGTGCAGGGACTCAAGGCCCGCTACGCGCACATCTCCGTACACGACAAGGGAAAGCGGTTCAACACCGACCTGCTGGAAGCGGTCGAGCTGGGCTTCCTGCTGGAGATGGCCGAGATCCTCGTACAGGGTGCGTTGGCGCGCAAGGAATCCCGTGGTGGGCACGCCCGCGAGGACTACCCCAATCGGGACGACGTGAACTTCATGCGGCACACCATGGCCTACAAGCAGGGCGACGGGCTGACCGCGGACATCCGGCTGGACTACAAGCCGGTGGTGCAGACCCGCTACGAGCCGATGGAGCGGAAGTACTGATGACAGCGACCGCAGAGCCCAGCACCGGCAGCCGGAGCGGCGAGCCGCCGGTGCCCGAGGGCGCCGTCACCATCACGGTGCGGATCCACCGGTTCAACCCCGACGTGAGCGACGAGCCGGAGTGGCAGTCCTTCGACGTGCCGGCGCTGCCCACCGACCGGGTGCTCAACCTGCTGCACCACATCAAGTGGTACCTGGACGGCACGCTCACCTTCCGCCGGTCCTGTGCGCACGGCGTGTGTGGTTCGGACGCGGTGCGGATCAACGGCGTGAACCGGTTGTCCTGCAAGGTTCTGGTTCGCGACCTGCTGGCCGGCGGCGGCAGGCCCACCACGATCACCATCGAGCCGATCAAGGGCCTCGCGGTGCTCAAGGACCTCGTGGTGGACATGGAGCCGTTCTTCGAGGCGTACCGGGCGGTCCAGCCGTACCTGATCACCTACGGCAACGAGCCGACCATGGAGCGGATCCAGTCGGTGGCCGACCGGGCCCGGTTCGACGACACCACCAAGTGCATCCTCTGCGCCTGCTGCACCACGTCCTGCCCGGTGTACTGGGCGGACGGGTCGTACTTCGGGCCGGCCGCGATCGTCAACGCGCACCGGTTCATCTTCGACTCGCGGGACGAGGGCGCCGAGGAGCGGCTGGACATCCTCAACGACCGTGAGGGCGTGTGGCGCTGCCGCACTACGTTCAACTGCACCGAGGCATGCCCGCGCGGCATCCAGGTGACCAAGGCGATCCAGGAAGTCAAGCGCGCCCTGCTGTTCAAGCGATTCTGAGGTCGGTCCTGTCGGGCGGTCCTGTCGCGCCAGCGACACCCCAGGACCAAAAGCGAAGCGACCTAACTAAACCCCAGCCCCCGCCACCGCAGCCGCGTTCAACTCGCGGCGAATCTCCCGGCCGGGCCGCACAACATGCCCGGCCGCGCAGCGCAGCTCCAACCCCACCGGTTCGCCACACCCCTCGTGCGACAGCGTCACCGGCGCCCCGCCCGGTCCGGGCAGGTGCTCATCGCCCCAGCTCATCAGGGCGACGAGCACCGGCACGAAGTCCCGGCCCGCGTCGGTGAGCCGGTACTCGACGCGTTCCCGCCGGCCGGCCTCCCGGTACGGGCGCTTGGCCACCAGACCGTGGTCGACCAGCGTGCCCAGCCGCCGGGACAGCACGTCCCGGGCGATGCCGAGGTGGCCGATCAGCTCGTCGAACCGGCTGACCCGGTTGCCGATGTCACGCAGGATCAGGAAGCTCCACCGGTCGCCGAACAGCGCGACCGTACGTGCCACGGAACACACTTCGCTCGGGTGGTCGACCTCGTTCATGCCGCCAGGCTACCCTGAGTTTGACAGCCGGACTCAGATGATTGGGTGAGCCGATGGATCGCACGCGGGAGTACAGCTGGTCAGATCCGATGGCGCTGGCCGAGGCAGGGCGCGACCTGGCGGGCATCGACTTCCTGCGCACGATGCTCGCCGGCGAGCAGCCGCCGTCCCCGATCGGCAGCACGCTCGGCTTCAACCTGACCGAGGTCGCCGCAGGCCGGGCGGTGTTCACCTGCACCCCGAGCGAGTTCATGTACAACCCGATCGGCATGGTGCACGGCGGGGTGATCGCCACCCTGCTGGACAGCGCGGCCGGCTGCGCCCTGCACACCACGCTGCCCGCCGGGGTCGGCTACACCAGCCTCGATCTCAACCTGAAGTACCTGCGTCCGGTCAGCAAGCACAGCGGCCCGCTGCGCGCGATCGGCACCGTGCTCAACAAGGGTCGACGCACCGGTCTGGCCCAGGCCGAACTCCGGGACGCCGCCGACCGGCTGATCGCGCACGCCACGAGCAGCCTGATGATCTTCAACGGCTGACACCTCGCCGCGGACGGGCTACGCCCAACGCGAACCGGGTTGAGCCGATCATGATCATCATGGTGGGGTGGACCCCATGCGAGTGGTGTTCGTACACGGGTCCTGTGTGACCGACGCGGCTTGGTGGTGGCAGCCGATGGTGGCCCCGCTGGCCGCGCTCGGCATCGGCAGCAGGGCCGTGGAGTTGCCCAGCTGCGGACCGGAACCAACCGGTGGTCTGGCCGCCGACTCGGCAGCGGTCGCCGAGGTGCTGGCCGCCGATCCCGAGCCGACCATCCTGCTCGGGCACTCCTACGGCGGCATGGTGATCACCGACGCGGCGGTCGGCCAGCCCAGCGTGCGGCACCTGGTCTACGTCAGCTCGATGCTGCCCTGGGACGGGGAGTCGCTGGGCGCGCTGATGGACACGGTGAACAAGCGCACCGGCAGCGAGCCGCCCTACTGGCTGGAGATGGTCGGCGACACCACCCTCGGCCTGCGCGGCGACCTGGCCGAGCCGGACTTCCGCGCGCACTTCCTGGCCGACTGCGAACCGGCCCTCCAGCGGGGCGCCTGGCAGCGGATCACCCGGCAGGCCGCGGCGTCGTTCGTGCAGAGCCCGCGCGGCTGCGCCTGGCAGGTCGTGCCGACCACGGCGGTCATCTGCGCGGACGATCGGGCCACCGCGCCGGAGCGGCAGCGGATCATGGCCGAGCGGGCCGACCGAGTGGTGGAGATCCCCACCGGGCACCACCCGTTCCTGTCCCGGCCCGACCTGCTCGCCGAGGTGATCGCCGCCACCCAGGTGGACTGAGCCTCAGGACAGCGCGACTTCCGGGAAGTTGAACAGCTGCCGCCCGTTGTGCCAGAGCACCGCGCGCAGCCAGTCCTCGCCGAGGTCGAGCCGAGCGAGTGCGGCGAGTTGTTCCGCGTACGGGTACGGGATGGTCGGGAAGTCGCTGCCCAGCAGCACCCGGCCGGCCAACCCCAGCTCACGCAGCGGGATGAGCAGCTGCCGCGGGAACGGCGAGAACTCCTCGGTGAACTCGGTGAAGGCCATCGTGGTGTCCAGGAACACCCGGTCGAACCGGCTGGCCAGCTCGAAGAAGTCGACGTACTCGGGTGAACCCATGTGCGCGATGACGGCGGTCAGCCGGGGGTGCCGGGCCAGCACGGCGCCGAAGGGCCCCGGGCCGGTGTGGCCGTTGGCCACCGGCATCGAACCGGCGTGCACCACCACCGGCACCCCGGTCTCGGCGAGCAGGCCCCACACGTCGTCCAGCAGCGGATCGCCCGGGTCGTAGCCGCCGACCTGCAGATGGACCTTGAAGATCCGGGCGCCGTCCTCGATCGCCCGGCGCACGTAGCCCGGCGCGCCGGGCTCCGGGTAGAAGGTCGCGGAGCGCAGGCACTCCGGCACGTCCTCGGCGAACTCGGCCGCCCACGTGTTGAGATCCTCGGCCATGTCCGGTTTGTGCGCATAGGACAGTGCCGGGAAGGCCAGCACGCCCAACGCCCGCAGGATGGCCAGCCGCTCCTCGACCGACTGCCGGTAGCGGATCGGCCACTCCCGGCCGATCAACGGGCCGGCCTCGTCGAAGTGCGCCCACACCCGGCGCTGCATCCGCGGCGGCAGGAAATGCACGTGTGCGTCGAAGAGCCCGGGCAGACCCAGTGCGCGGACGAACGCCGGAACGTCCGCGTCCGCCCGCAGGCCCAACTCGGTCAGCCGGTCCACAGCACCGCGATCGCGACGTTGACCACGGTCAGGCCGGCCATCGCGGTGGACAGCTGGCGGGCCCGCTCCGGCCGGTTGCGGCCGATCACCGCGAGCAGCACGATCACCAGCAGCACGACCAGCTTGACGCCGATCTTGATGTGTCCGCTGGTGGACAGGCCGCCGTCGATGCGCGCGCCGTCGATCACACCGACCATGGCCAGCCCGGTGACCGCCTGGACCAGGCTGCCCCACAGCCACAGGTTGGTCAGCCCGTCGGTGCGGGTGCGCTGCACGAAGAACGCGGCGATCAGGGTGGCCATGCCGAGCAGATGGATGATCAGCAGGATGTGCAGCAGGACGGTCACGACCGCGCCGCCCGTCGCGCGGCCAGCAGGCCGCGGATGCCGATCACCGGCAGGATCACCGCGAACACCAGGGACACCACGGTCAGCGCCAGATGCACCAGGAAGAACGCGGACGGACCACCACCGGGGTTCCACGATCTCGGATCGGCCGAGATATTCTTGATGAATACCGGCCAAATCACCCAGGACCAGACACCGAACACGACGAGTGTCCAGCTCACCGCCTTGGTCGGGCGCGGCGTCCGATTGGTTTCCTTTGCCGGAACCCCATTCGGCGTCGACTCGGTTGGACTTATCGGCTTAGCAGATACCACGCTACGTAGTATCGCCCAGCGTCCGTGACGGCGACTGGCGGGCCGAATTCACCTATGGCTAGCCTGCGATGGTGCGCCATTCCGCCCGGACGCCGATCGTCACACTCGTGGTGATGATGTGTGCCGCCATGGTTGTCGCTGCCGTCGCCGTCTTGGGCGTCGGCGCCGCCGGTGCGGCCGCCCTGCCGGCACCGGCGGCGGCTCCCGCACCGGTGTGCGCCGGTGAGGCGGCCCCGCCGCCCGAGGTGGACACCTCCGAGGTGCCGGCGCCCGGCCAGACCGTGCCACCCGCGCTCGCCGTGCCGGCCAGCCCCGCCGGTGGACCGCAGATGGCCGGCTGTGACCTGGTGCTGCCGCCCGGCGCACCCCCGCTGCCCACCGATCTCGGCGCGAGTTCCTGGGTGTTGCAGGACCTGGACACCGGCCAGATCCTGGCCGCGAAGGCCCCGCACGCGCGGGAGCGGCCCGCGTCGCTGATCAAGCTGCTGCTCGCCCAGGTCGTGGTCCGCCAGCTCAAGCCCGACCAGGTGATCACCGGTACCCAGGACGACGCCAACCAGCAGGGCACCCGGGTCGGCATCGGTCCGGGCGGCCAGTACTCGGTCAGCCTGCTGCTGCACGGCCTGCTGATGGCCTCCGGAAATGACATCGCTCACTCGCTGGCGATGGCCTGCGGCGGTATGCAGGTCACCGTCGACAAGATGAACGCGCTGGCCAAGCAGCTGGGCATGCTGGACACCAGGGCCGCGACCCCGTCCGGATTGGACGGACCGGGCATGGCCAGCTCCGCCTACGACCTGTCGGTGATCTTTCGGGCCGATCTGAACAACCCGTTGCTCGCGGACGCGATGCACACCGCCCAGATACAATTCCCTGGGTACGGCGGCAAACCGACCTTCACCGTCTACAACGACAACCATCTGCTCACCAAGTACCCGGGCGATTTCGGCGGCAAGAACGGGTACACCGATGACGCGCAGCACACCTTCGCTGATGCCGCCGCTCAGAACGGCCACCGGATCGCGCTGATCCTGATGCACGGCACCAACCATTTGGACGGCATGTACCAGAACGCGAGCGAGCTGATGACCTACGGCTTCGCACTGGCCAACGCGCACACGTCGGCGGTGGGCCAGCTGGTGGCTGCCTCGCCGGCCGGCCCCAAACCCACCACGCTGGCCCTGGCCGGCGCGCCGACCGGCCTGGTCCAGGGCCACCCCGGCGGCGGCACCGGCCCCGGCATCCAGCCGCCGCCCGCGATGTCCACGTTCGGCAACGTCGGCGGACCGCTGACCGCGATCGCCGTGGTGGCGCTGCTGCTCATCGTGGTGCTCTACCTGCGCCGCCTGCGGGCCAAGAAGGCCCGGGAGGCCGCCGCCAAGGTCAAGCGCGCGGAGGCCCGCAAGGCGGCCACCGCAGCCGCGATGGCCGCCACCGAACGGGTCCGCCCGGTCCGGCCGCCGATGACCGCGCCGCCGCGCCGCCCGGAGAACCCGAGCACGACAACCACGATGACCGGCCCGATCTGGCCGACGCACGACCAGCACTGACCGCTCCGGCGGTCCCGGTGGCGATGTCCGGATGTTCGGACAT
>DATATV010000131.1:0-3411 GCA_036268615.1 Pseudonocardiaceae bacterium | reverse complement strand
ATCGTGTCCTGGTCGGCCCATAGAACCAGAACCGGCCGTTCGTACTCACGCAGCCGCTCGCTCCAGGCCAGCAGCGTCGACGCCGGTGGGGTAGAGGTGGCGAACCGGGCGAAGTCGCGACGGATGGCCCGATCCGAGGCGAGCGGCGCGAACCAGTCGAGCAGGATCTCATCCGGCAGTCCGCGCAGGCTCATGCCGCCGTAACCCCGACGACTGCGCCGCACCGCCTTCACCCGCATCAGGTGCGCGAGGAGCCACACCGCCCCGGGAATCCGGCACAGCGTGGACAGCGGTCTCGCCGGGCCGGGCGGAAAGTTGTCGAACGCCTCGCAGGCGACCAGCACCAGTCGACCTATCCGCTCGGCCCGCCCTTCCGAGATCAGGAACTGCCCACCGCCCCAGTCATTGAGAACCAGCGTGACGTCGTCCAGACCGAGCCGGTCGACGAACTCGGCCAGCAATAGGGCAACTCCGCGCTGGGACAGGTCCGCGTCGGGGTTCATCGGCCGGCGATGGCCGCCGAGTGGCAGCGTGGGGAGGATGCACCGGTAACCGGCCAGCTCCGGCACCACCTTGCGCCACTGCGTTCCGGTCATCGGCAGCCCGTGGCTCAATAGCAGGACCGGCCCGCCACCTCCGGTGTCCTGGTAGTCGATCGTTCCGGCCGAGAGCTCGATGCTGGGCATCGCACGCTCCTCTAGATAGATCGCTCTACTTATTGCGTAGAGTATCCGGTCCCGACGCTCCTGGGTAGTGGGTGGCGAAACGCGCCGCCGCACGGTGCACCGCCTCCGGATCGGCCCCGGTGACCAACTCCCAGAGCAGCCCCCGGCAGGACGCCACCCACAGCAGAGCCTCGTCGTTCGCATCGGACCCGGTCACACCCAGGGCCGCCAGCAGTGGCAGGAGGGCGTCGGCCCACGCCGCCCGCTCGGCTTCCTGATCACTGGTGGGCACATCGGCACGGACTCGCAGCGCAAAGCCGAGCCGGTACAGCGGCCACATGGCGGGATCGGCGAGATGCCGCCACATCGCGTCCATGACGCCGATCGGATCGGCACCGGCCACCCGCAGCGTCGCCAGGTGATCGCGCTCCCGCCGCTCGCAGGCCAGATGGACCGCGCCGAGCAGCCCGGTGGTCGAGCCGAAGTGATACAGCAGCAGCGAGTGGCTGACCCCGACCCCGGCAGCCAGTGCCCGCAGGCTCTGTTCGGGCCGGCCCCCTTCGAGCAGGTAATTCAGCGTCGCCTCGACGAGCGCCTGACGCGGGCCCACCTCGCGTTTCACCTGCCGCAACTCACCATCGCCCGTTTTGACCATTTGGTCTATTCTGTCCAGAGTTAGACCAAATGGTCAACAGGAGGCAGATCCATGCACTACTCGACGCGACTCTCACTGCCGGTCCCCGCGCACCGCGCCTGGTCGTTACTGGCCGACGTGCACAACTGGCCGTCGTGGACCCCGACCGTCGAATCGGTCAGCGGCAACCCGGTCAGCGGCAACCCGGTCAGCGGCAACCCAGTCAGCGGGAACCCAGTCAGCGGCAACTCGGTCGGCAGCAGCGCGCTCGAGGTCGGCGCGGTCGTGCACATCAAGCAGCCCGGGCGCCGGATCGCCAGCTACACCGTCGACCTGGTCGAGCCGGGGCAGCGCTTCCGCTGGGGCAGCGACCGCCTGGGAGTTCGCCAGTCCGCCGACCACGTCGTCACCGCAACCGGCGGCAGCACCTGCACGGTCGAACTGAGCTTCACGATGGAGGGCCCGCTCGGCGGCCCGGTAGGCCGCCTCGGTGCGAGTCGAATCCGCTCGATGGTCGATACCGAGGCCGCCTCACTCCGGACGGCCCTGACCTCCGAGACGGCGCAGGGTGGCGCCGCCTGATCGCGCCGGCAACCTGCGCACCCGGGTGATTAGGTGTCGCACCCGCCCGTCGACCGCCGGTCATCGCCGCTGGTCATCGCTATCGGCAGTACCCGGTGCACCGCCTCGGTCGTGCGCTCCAGGTCGCCGGTGGCCAGCAGATCCAGCAACGCGCCGCGCAGCACGGCCAGCACCGCTGTCCGCTGAGCCGTTCCGGCGGGGCTGTCGCGCTCCGAGTCCGGCTGCGAGTCGGCCAGCACGTCGAGCCAGACCGTGACCGAGGCACCGGCGAACTGCGCCCACGGCCCGTCGGGCTCGACCAACGACCGCCCGTAGGCCTCCACCCAGAGGTGCAGCAGCGCGCGGTGCTCGGAGGCCGACAGCCAGGACCACAGGCGACGGCCGACCTCATCCAGTCCGGCCTGTTGCCGGCCGGCCCGCAGCCGCTCCAGCATGTCCAGCTCGTCCTGCCGGGCCCGCGCCAGCAGTGTCCGTACCAGCTCATCCTTGCTGCCGAACAGATACAGCAGCACCCGGGGACTGGAGCCGATCTCCTTGGCCAGCGGTCGCAGTGACACCTCGGCCAACCCGTGCTCGAGCACGTACTCGTAGGCCCGTTCCAACAGTTCACGACCGCGAGCCGATGTTGTCGACGGTGTTGAGTCCCCGGTGGTCACAGTCGTAGCCTGGCAGGCTGAAACAGTCGTGTCAGTACCCGAAATGCGAGGAGTCCCCATGGCTTCCGGGCAGGCCAGCATCCGACGAGCGGATCAGCCGGGTGACCTGGGCTGGGTCATCATGGCCCATGGCGAGAGCTACGCCAGCGAGTTCGGCTGGGACACCAGCTTCGAGGCGCTCGTGGCGCGGATCGTGGCCGACTACGCCGACGGACACGACCCGGCGCGGGAGGCGGCCTGGATCGCCGAGCTCGACGGGCAGCGGGTCGGTTGCGTGTTCTGCGTCGCGCAGGACGAGCGCACCGCGAAGCTGCGCATCCTGCTAGTCGATCCC
Organism: Pseudonocardiaceae bacterium; assembly: GCA_036268615.1. Taxonomy (GTDB): domain Bacteria; phylum Actinomycetota; class Actinomycetes; order Mycobacteriales; family Pseudonocardiaceae; genus DATATV01. Next base: position 540 of record DATATV010000131.1, on the reverse strand, counting down.
GGGGCGCGTGGGCACCGGCTGGGTGGCCGGCTGGTGGACACCTGCGTGGAGTTCGCCCGGTCAGCCGGATACGAGCACATGCTGCTGTGGACGAACCACCCCCTGACCGCCGCGCGCCACATCTATCTGCGCCGAGGTTTCGTCCTGACCGAGCAGGAGCCACACAACAGCTTCGGGGTCGACCTGGTGGGCCAGGTCTACGAGCTCGACCTGGCCAAGGTCCCGGTCCAGTTAACCCATGCTGCTGCCGCCGTTGACGCTGATCACCTGCCCGGTCACGAAGCCGGCGTCCGGACCGGCAAGGTAGGCGATTGCCCCGGCGACGTCCTCGACCGTGCCCGGGCGGGCCAGCGGGATGAGGTCGGTCGCCCGGTCGAGCACCGTGAGGAACTCGGGTGAGAACCGGCCGGCCCGGACCCCCTCGGTGATCTCCGGGGTCTCCACGTAGGACGGGGCCACCGTGTTGACGGTGATGCCGGCCGAGGCGAACTCGCGGGCCAGGGCCGAACACATCGCGTGCACCCCGCCCTTGGCCGCGTT
>DATATV010000130.1:0-81271 GCA_036268615.1 Pseudonocardiaceae bacterium | reverse complement strand
GTGGGTGGCGCGACATCCGCCACCCACCGACCAGATCCTTCCTCAGCTACACGAGACACCGTTCACACTGAACGCGGTCGGCGAACTGTCGTTGCTCGTCCACGTGCCCTGGAAACCCAGTGACGTGCTGCCACCGGGACTGATCGTGCTGTTGTAGCCGGCGTTCGTCGCCGTCACCGCCGTGCCGCTCTGCGCCAAGGTGGCGTTCCACCCGTTGGTGATCCGCTGGTCGCCGGGGAAGGAGAAGGTGAGCGACCAGTTGGTGATCGCCGCGCTGCCGGTGTCACTGATGGTCAGGTTGGCCACGAAGCCACCGGCCCACTCGGTTTGCCTGGCGTAGCTGACATGGCAGGTGCCACTGCCACCGGTGCCGCCTCCGCCACCGGCCGCGCTGACCGTCCAGGTCAGGGTCGCGGTGCCGGCCGCGCCGGTGGCGTCGGTGACCCGGATCGTCACGCTGGACGTGCCGGCGGCGGTCGGGGTGCCGGAGATCAGGCCGCTACTCGCGTTGATCGACAGCCCGGCCGGCAGGCCGGTGGCCGAGTAGGTCAACGCCTGGCCGGCGCCCGAGTCGGTCGCGTGCACCTGCACGCCGGCCGCGGTGCCGACCGTGCCGGTCTGCGTGCCGGGGTTGGTCACGGTGACCGTGTTCCCGCCACCACCGCCGCCACTGCTACCCAACGCGCTCTGGGTGGACGTGTAAGCCGGCTTCGGTTGGTAGTTCTGGTCATACATGGTGGCCGCGCCGAAACCCGAGAAGGCACCGGGAATCCACGAGTCCGCGTCGCCGACGCCCCACTGGGTCACGCCGACGCAGCGGGAGACGGCCAGACAGTCGTTGACCACGGCCGCGTAGTCGGACGCCTGCTGGGTCAGGTTCGCGCTCGTCGCGGGCAGCTGGATCCGGTCGTCGAGTTCGGTGACCGCCACGTCGACGCCGAGGGCGGCGAACCGGGCCATGTTGGCCTCCATCGTGGAGGGCACCTGGCCGAGGATGAAGTGGCTCTCGAAGCCGACGCCGTCGATCGGCACGCCCTGTGCCTTGAGCGACTGCACCAGGCTGAACATCGCGTTGCTCTTCGCGCCGGTGCCCTCGATGTTGTAGTCGTTGAGGTACAGCTTGGCGTTCGGGTCGGCGGCGCGGGCGGTGCGCAGCGCGTCGGCGATGTAACCCGAACCACCGAAGGCGTTGTAGAACACGTCCTGGCGCAGCGAACCGTCGTCGTTGAACGGCTCGTTCACCACGTCCCAGGAGTAGACCTTGCCCTTGTAGTGGTTGACCTCGGTGGTGATGTGGGTTTCCATCGCGGACTGCACCTGGTTGAGCGGCAGGCTGGTCACCCAGGAGGGAAGTTGGCTGTGCCAGACCAGGTTGTGCCCGCGCACCCGCTCGTTGTTGGCCTGCGCGAAGGAAACGATCGCGTCACCCGGACCGAAGTTGAACGAGCCGTTGGACGGTTCGGTGGTGTCCCACTTCATCTCGTTGCCGGGGGTGACCATGTCGAACTGGGCGGCGGCGACCGAGGTCAGAGTCGAGTTGCTGAGATTGCTCTGGGTGAGCGCGGTGCCGAAGTAGATGCCCTTCGCCTCGGCGAGCTGGCGCAACGGTGTGCCGGCCGCGCCGGCCGGCATGGCGAACACGAGGCCGAGCACGGCTGCTGTCGCGGTGACAGCGAGGACCGGCAAGGCGCGAACACCTGCCCGGCGACCGGGAGAAGTACCAACTGACATGATCGGTTCCTCCAGAAACAGCGTCGTTCTGCGGACTGCTTCCGGAAATATGGGCTGAAAGTTTTCGGCCGGCAACCGCTGGCCCATGGCTGATCGACAACGCGCGGCTGAGCAGTACGAATGCCCACCGTACCGAAAGTTATCAGCGCGTACCCTGAAAGATTCAGGCACCGCCCTACCATGGATTCACCCAGCAGTTCAGCTCTGTCGAGCCCACGAGGCGTGCCATGACAAATACTCGAAAATTCGCCAACACATTGATCTCGTTATTACTCGGCGCGGTTGTCGGTGTGGTGATTTACCCGCCCGACACCGCGGCCGCGGCCGGTGGGCCGGCCCCGGAAGCCCAACACGTGCTCTTCCTACCCGACGGATATACCGCGGAAGGGATCGCCATCAACGACACGACGGCGACCTTCTACGCCGATTCCCACGTCACCGGCGATATCTATGCCGGCAACCTGTTCACCGGTCGCGGCCGGCTGCTGGTGCACGACACGGTCGCCGGCGAACAGGCCTACGGCGTTTCCATCGACCCGCAGGGCCGGCTCTGGGTCGCCTACGGCGCCACCGGCCAGATCCGGGTGTTCGACCCGCGTACCGGCCGACGGCTGGCCACCTACCAGGTCGGCCCGCGAAACGGCTCGGGGCTGATCAACGACCTGCTGGTGACGCCGAACGCGGTGTACGCCACCGACTCGGTCGCGCAGCAGCTGTACGTGCTCCCGCTACCGGGCCACGGCCGCCTGCCGGGCGCCGGGGCCGGGCGCGTCGTCCGGCTGGTCGGCGACATCCACTACAGCCCGACCGGTCGCTACGACCTGCCGTTCAACGCCAACGGCATCCAGCCGACACCGGACGGCCGGGCGCTGCTGATCGACCAGACCAACGCGGGCCTGCTGTTCCGGGTCGACCCGCGCACCGGGGTCACCCGCACGGTCCGGCTGTCCGGCGGGGACCTCGCCTTCGCCGACGGGCTGCACCGGATCGGCACCGTGCTCTACGTGGCGCAGAACGACTCCGGGCAGGTCGCCGAGGTTGTGCTGGCCGAAAACGGCTCCACCGGCCGGATCGTCGCGCACCCGACCGCCACCCGGCCCTATCAGCGGCCGGCCGCGCTGGCCGTCTTCGACGGGCGGATGTACGTCTCGCAGATGATCAGCCTCGACCCGTACCGCACGCCGGACCGGATCGACTCGTTCCCGCTGCCGGGGCACCGGCGGTAGCGGCGCCCGGCGGTCACGCGGTCAACCGCTCCGCGCGCAACGCCGAGCGACGCATCTTGCCGGTCTCGTCGCGCAGCGGGGTGTGCACGATCTCGATGGCCGCCGGGCGCTTGTGCGCGGACAGCCGCGACTCCAGGAAGGCCAGCAGCTCGGCCGGGGACACGGTCGAGTCGGCCGGGGTCTCCACGATCGCGTGCACCCGGCTGCCCAGATCGGCGTCGGGCAGGCCGATGACCGCGCCGGAAAGCACGTCCGGGTGGGCCATCAGCGCGTTCTCCACCTCCGCCGGGAACACGTTCACGCCGCCGACCAGGATCATGTCGGTGAGCCGGTCGTGCAGGTAGAGGTAGCCGTCCTCGTCGAACTCGCCGACATCGCCCAGCGACGACCAGCCGTCGAGTTCCTTCGCGGTGGCACCGAGATAGCGGTAGGCCGGCGGATAACCCGGGGTGACCCGCATGTACACCTCACCGGCCACCCTCGGCCGGGTCACGTCCGCGCCCTCGCCGTCGACGATCTTGATCTCGCCCCACGTCGTCCGGCCGACCGAACCGGGGTGGGCCAGCCATTCCACCCCGTTGATCGTGCAGCCCGCGTCCGCCTCGGTGCCGGCGTACAGCTCCCAGATCCGCTCCGCGCCCAGCCAGTCGATCCAGGCCCGCTTGAGCCAGGGCGGGCAGGGCGCGGCCACGTGCCACACCGAGCGCAGCGAGGACAGGTCGTAGCGGCGCTTCGTCTCCGCCGGCAGGGCGTGGATGCGCCGCATCATCGTGGGCACCTGGTAGAGCCAGGTGGTCCGGGTGCGCTGCACCTCGGCGAGCACGCCCTCGGCGTCGAACCGGGTCATCAGGGTGACCGTGCCGCCGGTGAACAGCGCGTAGAACGCCGTGCCGAACGGCGCGTTGTGGTGCAGCGGCGCGGTGATCAGCATCTGCTCGCCCGGCGCGATGCCCCACCGCTGCGCCGACAGCGGCCGGATCACCGCCTCGCTGCCGGCCAGAATGATCTTCGGCCGGCCGGTTGAGCCGCCGGAGGTCGGCGCCTTCCAGGACGGCGCGATCTCGGTGGGCAGGTCGGCGTCCGAACCGCCCAGCTCGGCCAGTTCGGCGACCGTGCCGGGGACCGGTGAGAGGTCGGCCGGAGCGGTGGCCGAGTCCTCGACGACCACCACCGCCGGGTCGGCCAGCGCGAGAATCTCGTTGCGCTCGACGGCGGCCAGCCGGGTGGACAGCGGCTGCGGGGTGGCGCCGACCTTGTAACAGGCGAACACCGCGACCACCACGGCCAACCCGTTGGGCAGCAACAGGCTGACCAGGCTGCCGGGCACCGCGCCACGGGCCCGCAGCCCGCGGGCGACCCGGTTGCTGGCCAGATGCAGCTGCGCCCAGGTCAGTTCGTCCGGGCCGCACCGCACGGCCACCCGGTCCGGCTGGATCGCCGCGAAGAACCCGGTGACGTCGGCCAGCGGGAAGCCCTCCGGCGGTGTCTGCACAGTCCCGTCCCCTCCGGTCAGCGCGCGCCGCTGGCCCCGCCGTCGACCGGCACGATCGCCCCGGTCAGATACGCCCCGGCACGCGAGGCGAGGAAGATCGCCGTACCGGCCACGTCCTCGTAGCTGCCGATCCGGCCGAGGGGAACCCGCTGCTCCACGCCCCGCCGCCGCTCCGGGTCGTCCAGGACGTAGGCCATCATCTTGGTCGCGAACGGGCCGGGAGCGATCGCGTTGACCGTCACCCGGTCCGGGGCGAGCGTCGCGGCCAGCTTGCGGGTCAGCATGTGCACGCCGGCTTTGCTTGCCACATAAGAGAAATTATCCGACTGGGAGACGACAAGACCGTCGATCGAACCGATGTTGATCACTCGCGCCGGGTCCGCGTCGCTGGCTGCCGCGCGCAGCTGCGGCAGCACCCGCTGGGTCAGCGAGAACACCGCCTTGACGTTGAGACTGAGCACCTTGTCGAAGCCGGCGTCGGGGAACTCCCCCAGCGGCGCGCCCCACACGGCACCGGCGTTGTTCACCAGCACGTCCAGCCGGGGCGCGAACTCGCCGATCCGCGCGGCCAGGCCGGCCAGCCCCTCGTCGGTGGACAGGTCGGCCGGGTGCGCCACGCAGGTGCCCCCGCCCTCCAGCGCGGACAACGCCTCGACCGCCTCGGCGCACGCGTCGGCCTTGCGCGAGGAGATGAGCACGGACGCACCCGCCTCGACAAAACCACGGGCGATCATCAGCCCGATGCCACGCGATCCGCCGGTAACCACGACGGTCTTGCCGCGCACGTCGAACAGCCCGGTCACCGGGTCGCCCCGACCCGGTCACGACGGTACTGGGGGCTGTCGGTCATCGGCTGTTCTCCCTGTTCGTTCTGCGTGGACGAAAACCAACGCTAGTCGTTGTACTTGCGCAGCTCCTGTCGGGCGATCGCCCGCTTGTGCACCTCGTCGGGCCCGTCGGCCAGTCGAATCGTGCGCATGTGGGCGTACATGCTGGCCAGCGGGAAGTCGTTGGTCACGCCCGCGCCGCCGTGCACCTGGATCGCCCGGTCGATGATCCTGAGCACCACGTTCGGGGTGGCCACCTTGATCGCCGCGATCTCCATTCGGGCCGACTTGTTGCCGACGGTGTCCATCAGGTACGCGGCCTTCAGAGTGAGCAGCCGGACCATCTCGATGTCGATGCGCGACTCGGCGATCCAGTCCTGGATGTTCGCCCGCTCGCTGAGCGGCTGTCCGAAGGTGACCCGGCCACGGGCCCGCCGGCAGAGCAGTTCCAACGCCCGCTCGGCCACGCCGATGGCGCGCATACAGTGGTGGATGCGGCCAGGGCCGAGCCGGGCCTGGCTGATCGCGAAGCCCTCGCCCTCCCCCTTGAGCAGATTCTCCGCCGGCACCCGCACGTCCTCGAAGGTGATCTCGGCGTGCCCGGCGCGGTCGACGTAGCCGAACACCGGCAGGCTGCGCAGCACCGTGACGCCGGGCGTGTCGATCGGCACGACGATCATCGACTGCTGGCGGTGGCTGGCCGCGGTCGGGTCGGTCTTGCCCATCACGATCAGCACCCGGCAGTTCTTGTGCATCGTGTTGGAGGCGAACCACTTCCGGCCGTTGAGTACGTACTCGTCGCCCTCCCGGCGCATACTCAGCTCGATGTTGGTCGCGTCCGAACTGGCCACCGCGGGCTCGGTCATCGCGAACGCGGACGCCATCGTGCCGTCGAGCAGGGGCTTGAGGTATTTCTCCTTGTGTTCCTCGGTGCCGAACAGGGTCAGCAGCTCCATGTTGCCGGTGTCCGGGGCGTTGCAGTTGCACGCCTCTGAGGCAAGATGGCTGCGCCCCATGATCTCGGCCAGCGGCGCGTACTCCAGGTTGGTCAGCCCCGGGCCCCAGTCAGGATGCGGGTGGAACAGGTTCCACAGCCCACGGCCGCGCGCCTCGGCCTTGAGCTCGGCCAGGATCTCCGGCTGGGCGTGCGGGTCACCGGCGTCGCGCATTTGTTGCGCGTAAACGGGTTCTGCCGGGTAGACGTGCGAGTCCATGAACTTCAACAGGTCGTCCTGGTACCGCTGGGCGCGGTCGGACAGTTCGAACAGTGACATGGCGATTCCTGCCGGGTAGTCGCAGCGGGCCGTGGTCGTCAGGGGTTGTTCAGCAGCCGGTCCTGGTAGCGGCGCATCCCGCGCAGCCACCGGTCGTAGTCGGAACCCTTCTGCCGGTACATGTCCAGCACGCTCTCGTGCGGCAGGATCAGGAACCGCTCGTCGGCCAGTGCGGCCAGCACCGTCTCGGCGACCTGCGCGGGCTGCAACACATCGCCGGCCGAGGTGACCGCGCGGCTCGCGGCCGACCGGGCCGGGTCGGCAGACCCGCGGCCCGCGTTGAGCAGCTTGGTGTCCACGCCCATCGGACACAGGCAGCTCACCCGGATACCCCGGTTGCCGTAGGTGACCGAGAGCCACTCGGCGAAGCCGACCGCGGCGTGCTTGGTGACCGAGTAGGCCGGCGAGCCGATCTGGGTGAGCAGGCCGGCCGCGGACGCGGTGCTGACGAAGTAGCCGCTGCCGCGCGCCAGCCAGCCGGGCACGAGCAGCCGGGCCGCCCGGACGTGCGCGCGCACGTTGACGTCGATCACCCGGTCCCACACGTCCTCGCCGGCCTCCAGGCCACGACTGCCGGTGATGCCGGCGTTGGCGAAGTAGAGATCGACCGGCCCGAACGTCTCCTCGGCGGTGGCGATCAGTCGGCTGATGCAGGCTTCGTCTGCGACATCACCACCGGCGCTGACCGCGGCACCGGGCCTGGCCTCGTTGATCCGGGCGGCCACCTCCTCGGCGGTCGCCGCGTCGAGATCGGCGACGAGCACCGAGGCGCCCTCGGCCGCGATCCGCTCGGCGATGGCGCCACCGATGCCACCACCACCGCCGGTCACGATGGCCACCTTCTGTGCGAGCTCCACCAGGCTTCCCTTCGTCGGGACCAGCGAGCGTGCATCCTTTGTATAGTTGAATCCCGTGTCAACTTCAACACCTCGACCGCAAGGCAGCACACCATCTTCACCACATGGGTCGAGTTGAATCCGGGTTCAGGTCAGCCGCCGTCGGGCACGGGCAGACGCAGGGCGTTGGCCCAGATCCTGGTCACCGTGTCCACCACGTGGTCGAAGTCGACGGCCGCGCGCGCCGGTCCGCCCGGACGCCCGGTGAACACGCTGTAGGCCACCCGGCTGACCATGCTGGACAGCGCGTGCGCGGCCAGTTCCGGATCGAGCAGCGGATCGGCGATGCCGCGCCGCTGCAGGTCGGCGATGCCCCGGGCATTGCGCCGCACGAACACCTCGCTGCGCCGGCGGCGTAGCTCCCGGAAGGTCGGATCGATGCTGGCCACCTGCTCCAGCAGCGCCATCAGCTTCGCGTTGCGCCGGAAGGCCGCCAGGTAGGCCCGGTTGCTCGCCTCCAGCACGGCGTACGGGTCGCCGTCGTCGGGCGCCCGGTCCATCCCGGGGTGCAGCATGTCCTCCTGCACCATCTCCAGCACGGCCGCGAAGATCTCCTCCTTGCTCCTGAAGTACGTGTAGAACGACCCCGTCGAGCACTTCGCCTCTTTGGTGATCGTGGTCAGCCGCGCGTCCGGATAGCCGTCCCGTTCGAACACCCGGCGGGCCGCGGCCACCAGGGTGGCCCGGGTGCGCGCGCCGCGCTCGGTCACCGGTGGCTCGCGCAGCAGCGCCGGGTTGGCCATCGACGGCAGCGGCACGCCGTCCCAGTCCTCGGAGGCAGTAGTGGCCATGACTTACTTATACTGGCCAGCCGGCCGAGATGGGAGCAGTCGGTCCCGACCGACGGCCAGCAGCAGAGGAGTCGCCCGCCGATGCCCGCACTGCCCGATTTCCGGTTGGAGACCTACTTCTCCCGCTGGGAGTTCGCCGCCCGCCACCACCTGACCGCCTCGGACGCGCAGTCGATGACGCTGACCGAACTGCTGGCGCTGGCCGACGAGGACGGCCGGCAGCGGTGGGAGTCGCTGCACCTCGGCTACACCGAGACCTACGGCCTGCCGGCACTGCGGGCGGCGATCGCGAGCACCTACCAGCAGGTCGCCGCCGAGGACGTGCTGTGTTTCGCGGGTGCGGAAGAAGCCATCTACCTGGCGATGATGACCCTGCTCGAACCCACCGACCACGTGCTGGTGCTGACGCCGAACTACCAGGCCGCCGAGACGATCCCGCTGTCGGTGTGCGCGGTGAGCGGGGTCGCGCTGCGGCCCGAGGACGGCTGGGCGCTGGACGTGGACACTATCGAGCGCGCGCTGCGGCCGAACACCCGGATGGTGTCGGTCAACTTCCCCAACAACCCCACCGGCGCGGTGCCCGACGCCGAGGCGTGGCGGCGGCTCGCGCGGCTGTGCGACGATCGGGGCATCGTCCTGTTCAGCGACGAGGTCTACCGCGGCCTGGAACTCCCGCCGGGGGCCGCGCTGCCGCAGGCGGCCGACCTGTCGCCGACCGCGCTCTCGCTCAACGTGATGTCCAAGGCGTACGGGCTGCCCGGCCTACGGATCGGTTGGCTCGCCTGCCGCGACCGGACCGTGCTCGACCGGCTGGAACGTGCCAAGCACTACAGCTCGATCTGCAACTCCGCGCCCAGCGAACTGCTCGCGCTGATCGCGCTGCGGGCGCGCGACCGGATCATCGCGCGCAACCAGGACATCATCGCCACCAACCTGCCCGCCTTCGAGACCTTCTTCGCCCGCTTCCCCGACCTGTTCGAATGGGCGCCACCGCAGGGCGGCTGCGTCTGCTTCCCGCGCTACCTCGGCGCGGAGGGCGTCGAGGCGATGTGCGCCGAACTCGTCGAGGACGCCGGGGTGCTGCTGTTGCCGGCGAGCATCTACCGCTCCGAGCTGACCCCGACGCCGACCGATCGCTTCCGGGTCGGTGTCGGCCGGCAGGACCCGCGACCGGCCCTGGACGCGTGGGCCGCCTGGCTGACCAACCGCCACTGATCTCCTTGTACGGCAAGAAGTTCAGCCGACGGTAGCGGTCTCCGCGAACAGCCGGACCATCGTCGGGTCGGCTGTCGCTCCGACCACCGCGATCCAGTGGCCGGGATCGATCTGCCGTTCCGCGGTCTGCCCGTCGGCGGTGACCAACAGCGTGACCCCGTTGTAGACCGCCTTGTGCAGCAGCACGGTGTGCAGGTGATCAGCTTCCGGACCAGTGCTGGGCTTGACATCCGTCGCGATCGTCGGTGCGGTTCCGTTGCCGGGGTGCAGTTCCACGCACAGCGCGGTGGTGACCGACCTGGTCGGACACAACGAGACGAACTCACCGATGCCGGCCTGCGGGCTCCACTGCCAGGACCGCAGCGACCAGCCGGCCGGCAGGTCGGGCACGATCACCGTCGAGGTCAGCGTGGTGGGCTTCGCGGTCACCGCGTCGGCCACCAGACGCAGCGTTGCGTCGCTGACCGCCGGGTTGTGGCCGGCCACGCTGAGCCAGTGACCGGGACTGAACTGCCAGCTCAACTGCCGGTCGGCCATGTCGGTGGCGGCGAGCGAACCGAGCACCGCGGGCGCACCGTGCACGGTGGTCCGCTGGGCGTCCACCAAGCCGATCGAGGGATCGGCGGTGCGCAGTTGCACGGTGATCGTCTGCGCCTGGTCGGCGTCGACGTACTGGAGGCTCAGGTCGGTGGGCTCGATGAACCAGCTGCCCGGGTGGTAGCCGGTCGGCACCGAGCTGATCGAGAAGGGCAGCGACGGCGGCGCGAGGGGCACCTGGGCCGGCGTGCTGGCCGCGGCCGGGCCGGTCGTCGCCGGGCGGGGAGCGAGTGCGGAGGTGTGCGCGAGGACGACGGCCGCGAGCAGCCCGCAGGTGGTCACCCCGACCGCGCCGATCAGCGTGCCGGTCCGCTGCCGCCTGCGGTGCCGTCGGACGCCCTGGTGGGTCGCGGCCAGCAGCGCCTCCGGATCGTGTGCGCCGGCGGCCCGTTCGCGCAGGACGGCGCGCAGCCCGTCGATGTCGTCGGTCATGACGGGAACACCTCTTCCTTGATCGTCGGGCTTTCGCCGTCGCGGGCTCGGACCCGCAGTGCGCTGAGGCCACGGGAGATGTGGCTGCGGACCGTCGCCGGTGCACAGCCGAGCACCTCGGCGATCTCGGTGTCGGTCAGGTCCTCGTAGAACCGCAGCACGATGGCGGCCTGCTGCTGGCGCCCCAAGCCCGCCAGCAGCCCGGCCAGTTCGGCCCGGTCGGTGATCCGCCCGGTCGGGTCCGCCGTCGTGGCGTCGGACCGGTCGGGGAGCTCCCCGACGGTCCGCATGGTGCGCTGATACCAGCGTCGCCGCCACGACAGGTAGCCGTTGACCACCATTTTGCGCAGGTACAGGTCGGGCCGATCGGTGCGCGACACCCTGGCCCACTTCAGGTAGGCACGCACCATCACGTCCTGCACGAGATCCTGGGCAAGCTGGCTGTCCCCGGTCAGCGCGGCCGCGAACCGCACGACGCCCGGTAGCTGACCGCGCGCGAACTCGTCGAACTCCACATCCCCCACACTCCGGCAGCCGACCGGCTTGTTGCAGACCGACCCCGATTTTCGCTGAACGTGTCCGGCGTCACATCAGTCGGCCGGCTGAGCGGCCCCGAGCTGCAACTGGGCCGCGGGCTCACGCCGGGGCCGACGCAGCCGCCGCGACCAGTTCGCCGCGAGCCGGCCGAGTTGCTCCTCCTCGGTGCGCCGCTGCCGCTCGGTCATCGAGTCCAGCCGCCAGGTCGTCCCGGACAGGTACGGGTTGAACATCCGACTCACCTCCGCCGTGGCGCTCCGTTCGGAACGCTCGTACCACCACGACGAACTGGATCGGCGATGCAGGACAGGTCAACCCGCGGGGATGGTGAACACGGTCATCGAGTAGGGCGCGAAGTCCCGGTGGAAGGACGACCCGAGGCCGTGCACCGTGCTGCTGACCGGATGGATGTGGTTGGGGTCGGTGATGGTGTTGGTGTCGGCCGAGCTCGTCCCGGCCAGCACGGTGACCGTCGCGGTCCGGCCGAGCCGGCCCAGGCCGGTGAGCTTCACCGTGGCGGGCGCGGCCAGCGGGCTGGGGTTGATCACCGTCAGGTAGACCGTGCCGGTCCGGCTGTCCCGGGTCGCCACGGTCTGCAACTGCGCACCCGCGCTCGTCGTCACGCCGAGCACCCGGTCGCCGTGTCGCTGGGCGAGCAGCTGCTGCGCGTAGTAGGTCGGCGAGACGTAGCTGGTGGACGCGTTGAAGCCGATCATGTTCGTCGGCCAGGTGACGTCGTTGACGTCCACCAGCAGCGGCGCGTAGGAGGCCATCCGCACCACATCGGAGTTGCGTTCCAGCCCGGCCAGCCAGGACGCGTCGCCGAGCGCGGCGCTGATGTCCGGTGTCGGCACGCCCGACTGCGCCGCGAACTCGCCGACGAACACGTCCGGCCCGGTGCGCGGATAGCTGTCGTAGTAGTGCGAGTTCGCGTCGAACCACGCCGGCGGCGAGTAGAAGTGGTCGTCGATGAGGTCGTAGGGCCGGGAGGTCACCGGCGTGGTCGCGATGAACTTGAGGCTCGGGTAGGCCGCGTGCAGCGCGTCGTAGAACGCCGTGTAGCGGTCGTTGTAACTGCCCGAGGCGTCGAAGAAGTCCTCGTTGCCGATCTCGACGGTGCTCACCGGGAAGGGCTTCGGGTGGCCGTCGGCGGCCCGCTGGGCACCCCAGTAGGAGGTGACCGGCCCGGTGGCATATTGCAGCTCGTCCACCGCGTCCTGCACGTACGGACCGAGTTGGTCGGCCGGCACGACCGTGCCGTTGAGTGTGTAGCCGGCCCAGATCGCCAGCACCGGCTGGGCGTGCAGGTCCTCGGCCATCTCCAGGTACTCCAGCAACCCCATGCCGTCGGTGGACCAGTAGCCCCACGCGTCGTCCAGGTGACCGGGCCGCTGGTCGGTGGGCCCGACGGTGTCCTTCCAGTTGAACCGGGTGGCGATCGTGTCGCCCTCCAGGTAGTTGCCGCCGGGGAAGCGGAGGAACGCCGGGTGCAGCGCGGCCAGTTTCGCCATCAGGTCCACCCGCAGACCGTTGGCCTGGTTCTGATACGTGGGTGGGAAAAGTGAGACCTGGTCGAACCACACGCTGGTGCCGGCGAAGGCCGGATCGGCCGTGCTGATCACGAACCGCGCGTCGCTCGTGTCGGGTGCGGACCGGGCGGTGGTCAGCCGCACCGAGTACTGCCGCCAGGACGTGCCCAGCCCGCGCACCGTGCCGGTGGCGTAGACGGTGCCGTCGGTGCCCTCGACGGACACCGTCAGCGGGCCGGTGAGCCGGGTGGACGCCTCGGCGGAGAACGACGCGGTGTAGGTGGTCGACGGATGTACCGGTATACCCCAGAAACCGTCGTTGGCGATGCCGACCCGGGACCCGGCACCGACCGTGCCGACGGACAGTCGCAGCGAACGGGTCAGCGCACTGTTCAACGGATGGCCCGGGTCCAGCGCGATGCTCGCCTGCCCGGCACCACCGGTCACCGCCGACCAGTCGTCCGGCGTGGTCGCCGCCATCAAACTCCGGTTCTGGATCAGCTCGCCGTACAGGCCGCCCTCGACCGAATGGTTGATGTCCTCCAGGAACGAGCCGAACAGGCTGGGGCTGACCGCCGGGCCGGGCTGCGCGCCGTTCACGTCCAGGGTGGCCGGCGTGGGCGCACAACTGCCGTCCAGGCCCACGCCGAGGCCGCACACCTGGTTGCCGGTGAGCGCCTGCTGGAACAGCTGCACGTCATCGATCTGCCCGCTGACCCAGTCGACCTGGCCGCGGTTGTAGTAACCACGGCCGATCGCGGTGTCGCCGGTCGCCGGCCAGGTCCCGCTGACCCGAACCTCCGCCTGCAACACACCGTTGACGTACAGCTCGACCTGTCCGGCGGCCAGGTCGTCGACGCCGGTCAGGTGGTACCAGACCCCGGTGCTCGGCGTCCACGGCGCCGAGGCGACCGCGCCGCCGGAGGTGATGCTGTCGGCGGTCGGCACGGTGAAGGAGAACGTGCCGGTGTCCGCGCGCAGCTGGAGGTAGAAGCCGCTGAGGTTGCCGCCGTCGACGCTGACGAACGTCTGATAGCCGGCCACCGAGGTCAGCTTGACCCACGCGGACACCGAGAAGCTCCTGGTGGTGTCGATGATGCCGGCCGGCGCGTCCACTGAGGACTGTGGGGTCACCGCGAGGCTGTCCGGCCCGATCCTGCCGGGGCCCCAGCCCGCGCCCGCGCCGACCAGCGTGCCGGTGTGGCCGTTGCCGGACGAGTCGTGCGCGACGGTGCCCGCGCCCTCGTCGAACGTCCAGTGCGCGGCGGGTCGGGGCGCCGGGGCCGGGCCGGCGGCCGCCGGGCCACCGACGGCCAACAGGCTGCTCGCCAACAGAAGTACCGCACCCACGGCGGTCGGGAACGGGCGGCGGCGGAGATGTGTTCCTGGTGTCATCGTCGACTCCACGGAATTGTTCGAAATATCGAAGCCTATTCGACGCGCCAACCAGCAAAAGTTAGGTGGAAACAACGGGGGTGTCAAGGTCACGAAAACTCACCAAATGAAACACCGAACATTCGAACGCGGACGCCGAATGGTCTATTGACCGGCTTTCGGCCGGGGATGAGGCTCAGTCGGCATACCGGTGCGCTCGCCAGGTGGCGCACGGTCTGTTCGGGAAAAAGGAGGCGGGCAGATGGAGCGCTACGAAGATCTGGAAGGCAGTGCGGTCGGTCTCATCAATCCGGTCGTCAACTGACCGAGATCGTTTCCACGGTGGGTGACCCGGCATTACCGCGGGTCACCCACCGCCAACCGTCCGCACGAATCAGATGGGCGCAACAGGTGACCAGTGTCGACAGTGCCGGATTCGCCCTCGCCCCGCTGATCGGGCTCACCGCCGACGAGAACGTCCCGCCCAGCCTACTCGGCGTGGCCGCGTTGCACTGGGCCGACAGCACCGATGCCACCGGCTGGTCGGCCCTGCGATTGCCACCACCGGAACTGCTGCTTTTGTTGCGCTCGGCGGGATTGCTCACCGAGGACCCGGTAGCCGACCGGTTGACCAACGACTCCGCGTCGCTGCTGTGGACCGCCCGGCTGGCCGCGCAGCTCGGCCGGGTCGATCGCGCCACCGAACTCGCCGCCCGGATCGGCCCGGACGCCACGCCCGACGAACGCGGCTGGCGGGACATCCTGCTCGACCGGCCCGGAACCGAGCCGCCGCCCGACAGTTCGCCAACCGTGCGCCTGGCCTGGACCCTGCACGTCATCGACCGGACCGCGCCGACCCCGGACCTGATCGCCACCGCCGAACAGGCTGCCGCGACCGTCGATCACGAGCACCGCACACTCGCCCGAGCCCGGCTGCTGATCCGGCGGATCAACGAGCCGGACGCACCGACGGCCGCCGCGGACCTGTTGGCCGAATTGGCCGACGGCAACGGATTCCTGGTCCACGAAGCGATCCACGCCGTGCGACTCGCGCTGGCCGGCCGCGCGCTGGCCACCGGCGAGTTGACCGTGGCCGGCCATGAGATCGAGGCCGCGCTGCGGCTGGACCCGACCGGTGCGTCCACCCACCTGCTCGCCGCGCGGATCGCCATGGCCACCAAGGACTCGGCCGTCGCCCGCCGGCACTTCCGCAGCGCCGCCCGGCACGGCCTGGTGGAACGCGGACCCGCGCTGGCCGGCCTGCTCGACCTCGCCGGCGCCGAGGACACCGACCCGGCGACCGATCCCACGCTGCCGGGTGCCGTGGCCGACCTGCTCACCCTCGACCCGGCGCCCACCCGGCTGGCCAGAATCGCCGAGCGCCGGTCGGTTCTGCTCAACACGGTCGCCCAGGACACCGCGCGCTGGGTCGACGCGGGTGGCGAACGGCCGCTGGTGCTGGAGCGCTACCGGCCGTTCCTGGACCTGAGCCTGCCGACCGGTCTGGCCGAGCAGGACGTGCCGCCGGTGGCGATCCACACGCCGCTGATGTCGTTGGCGGCGGTCGTCGAACGACGCGAGCCGTGGTTCAGCGAGATCCACCCGCAACGTGCGACCGCGGCGATGTTCCGCAGCGAACTGGCCCGCACGGCGGCCGTTCTCGGTTACGTCTCCGACAGCACCTCGGCCGACCATCAGACCTGGCTGCACGCCCCGGACGGCTGCCCGACCGAACTCCGCGACACCCTCGAACACGCCGCCGAGCTACCGATGCTCGACCGGGCGTTGGTCAGCAGACTGTTGTCCGCCTTGGGTTTCTATCCCGAGGCGAAGGCGATCCTGCCCGGCCCGGACAGCCCGGTGACCGATCCGGACTCGGCCTACGCGCTGGCCAGTTGGCTGTTCGCCGAGCAGATGCACACCACCGGCACGGGCACCGACCTCGAACCGCTCTTCCAACTGCTGCACGACCAACTCGGCCCGGACAGTCGCTACGCCAGGATGCGGGTCGTCACGACGATCAACGCGACGGTGAACGCGGCCCGCCAACGGCAGCCCGAGACGATCGCCCGCTGGCGCGGGATCGGCGAGCCCGCGCTGGCCGAGTACACCGCGCTGCCCGAGGTGTCCGAGTTCGACGCGGCGCTGATGACCAGCCGGTGGTACCGCGCGATGGGCTTCCTGCCCTTCCTCATCGGCGATCGCGACCTGCTGCTGGCCGACCTGGACCAGTGGCTGGGCATCGCCGGCGATCTGGTCGGCCACGACGAGCACACCCGGATCATCGCCGCGGACAACTACTTCCCCGCCGTGGAGACCGCCATCCGCACGCACAGCTATCTGGGCAACACCGAGATGGCGTTGCGCCTGGTGGAGAAGCTGGCCGCCGAGATCGACCCGATCGACCCGAAGACCTGGCTGACCGCGGGCGAACTACGCCACCAGGCCGGCGACGTGCCCGGGGCGTTACTGGCCTACCAGCGCGCCGCGCACCTGGAATTCCCCTACGGCAGGCTGTCCTGGTTCAACGCGGGCCAGTGCCACGAGCAGTTGGGACAGACGGACGAGGCGGTCGAGTGCTACCGGCGGTCGCTGGCCCACTGGCCGACCGGCCTCACCCCGGTCCGCCGGCTGCGCGACCTGCACGCGTCCGGCACCCTCACCAGTGACGCCGACCTGATCGCCGCCTGGACGGCGCGGCAGCCGGCCTGGCCGGCGCTGCCGCCGTTCGGCACCGAGGTCGCCACGGCGTCGGCCTGATCCATCGACAGGAACGTGAGACCGAACATGGGCCTGTTGCGGCAGCACGACTTCCGGGCACTCTGGCTGGGCGCGGCGCTGAGTCAGTTCGCGGCTCGGATGATCGCCTTCGGGCTGCCGCTCGTCGCGATCGAGCAGGCGCACGCGACCGCCTGGCAGGTCGGGTTGGTGAGTGTGCTGGGCACGGTCGCGTTCGCCGTGGTCGGCCTGCCGGCGGGCGCGCTCGTCGACCGGGTGCGCCAGCGCAGGCTGCTGCTCTGGTCGGACTTCGCCCGCGCCGTGCTCGTCGCCGCACTGGCCGCGCCGCTGCTGGGTGGCGCGGCGCTCGGTCCGGTCTACGTCGTCGCGCTGGCCACCGGGGTGCTCGCGGTGTTCTTCGACGTGGCCCAGCAGAGCTACCTGCCCAAGCTGATCGGCCGGGCCGACCTGGTCGCCGGCAACGGCCGACTCACCACCGTGCAGATGGTCGCGCAGGTGGCCGGCCCCGTCTGCGCGGGCGGCCTGATCGCGCTGGCCGGGCTGCGCGGGACCGTGCTGGTGATCGCGGCCGCGTTCCTCGGCTCGGCGCTCTGTCTGAACCGGATCACCGCACCGGACCAGCGGCCGGTGCCGGCGCCGGATCGGCATCTCGGCCGGGAGATCGCCGCCGGGCTGCGGTTCGTGCTGCGCCGGCCGGTGCTCCGCCGGATCGCGCTGGCCGGCGCGCTGTACAACCTGTTCACCCTGGTCATCCAGTCGATCGTGACCGTGCGGCTGGTCCGCGACCTCGGCCTGAGCGCGGCCGGAGCGGGCGTCTACTTCACCGCGGGCGGCATCGGCGGAGTGCTCGGCGCGCTGGCCGCGAAGTGGCTGGCCGACCGCCTCGGGCGACAGCGGATCATCGGGCTCAGCCTGGTGATGACGGCGCCGTTCGCGCTGCTCACGCCGGTGGTGACCAGCGGCAGCGCGGTGTGGCTCGCGGCCGGCGGCTACGCGATCGTGTCGGTCGGCGCGGTGGTGTTCAACGTGGCCCAGGTCAGCGCGCGGCAGCAGGTCTGCCCGGACGAACTGCTCGGCAGGATGAACGCCACGCTGCGTTTCCTGCTCTGGGGCTCGATGCCGGTGGGTGCGCTGCTGGGCAGCGTCTGCGCGGCGACGATCGGCGTGCGCGCCGGCCTGTGGGTGGGCGCGGCCGGCATGGTGCTGGCCTGCCTGCCGGTCTGCCTGCCCGGCCTGCGCTGGGCCGACGAACCCGTGACCGTACCGAATCGGACTGGCTGACCCCCGGCCAAAACCCTTACCGTGCAACAAGGCCGGTTGCACTGTTTGCAGAACGGCGTTCGGTTGGCATGATCACGGCGACCCGGTCAGTCGGGCGGGCGCCCGGCGTTACCCCGAGGAGGCAACGATGCCCCAGGTCCAGACCGTCACCGGCGTGGTCGACACCGCCGCGCTCGGCCGCACGTACATGCACGAGCACGTCTTCGTGCTCAGCGCCGACGTGCAGCAGAACTATCCGGACGAATGGGGCAGCGAGGACGAGCGGATCGCCGACGCGGTCGCCAAGCTGACCGAACTGGCCGGGCAGGGCGTGCGCACCATCGTCGACCCGACGGTGATCGGCATCGGCCGGTACATCCCGCGAATCCAGCGGATCGCCGCACAGGTACCCGACCTGAACATCATCGTGGCCACCGGCTGCTACACCTACGACAGCACCCCGTTCTTCTTCGAACACCGCGGTCCCGGGCTCGGCCCGGACGTGCCCGACCCGATGGTCGAACTGTTCGTCCGGGACATCACCGAGGGCATCGCCGACACCGGCGTGAAGGCCGGCCTGCTCAAGTGCGCCATCGACCGCCCCGGCCTGACCGACGGCGTGGCCAGGGTGATGCGCGCGGTGGCCAAGGCGCACCACCAGACCGGCACGCCGATCACCGTGCACACCCATCCGGGCAGCCGCACCGGCCTGACCGTGCGGCAGGTGCTGTGCACCGAGGAGGGCGTCGAGCCGGGCCGGATCGTGCTCGGGCACAGCGGCGACACCACCGACGCCGACCACCTCAGCGAACTCGCCGAGGCCGGTTTCCTGCTGGGCATGGACCGGTTCGGCATCAACACCGCGACGACGTTCGAGAACCGGGCCGACGTCGTGATCGAACTGTGCCGGCGCGGGTTCGCCGAGCGGATGGTGCTCTCCCAGGACGCCTCGTGCTACATCGACTGGATCGACCCGAAGGTCCGGCCGCTGCTGGCCCAGTGGAACTACCTGCACATCGACCGGGAGGTGTTGCCCTACCTGCGCGAGCACGGGGTCACCGAGCAACAGATCCAGGCGATGCTGGTGGACACCCCACGCCGCTACTTCGAAGCGGTCTGAGCAGCGGTCTGAGCAGCCGTCCCGGCGGTCAGGAACGCATCCGCAGCAACGGGACGAACTGCTCCTGGGCGGTCAGCGAACCGTGGTGGCCGAGCAGTCGGCTCAGCCGCCGCTCCACCTCCGACCGGACAATCGCGGTGGTGCCGCGAGCGGCGGCAACCACATCACCGACCCGCGGACGCACCTCGTCGGTGACCACCGGCCCCAGCCACCCGGCGTCGATCGCCTCGTCCCGGCTGACCACCCACGCCCGCTCGCCGAGCACCGCCCGCCAGGTCGCGAGCACGTCCTCGGCCGCACCCGGCTTGGCGTAGACGTGCCGCGCGCGGGCCTCACCGCCCAGCGCCCGCACGCCGGTGGGCAGGTCGGCGTGCGTGTCGAAGTCGATCCGGTCGTCCGCGCCGATGGTGACCATGCCGTGGTCGCCGGTGATCAACAGCTGGGTGTCGGCGGGCAACCGCTCGACGAGCATCGAGACCAGGTGGTCAACGAGATTGAGCTGTAGCCGGAACGGTTCGCTGTCCGGCCCGTAGACGTGGCCGAGCAGGTCGAGATCGGCGTGGTAGGCATAACACAGGGTGCGGTCGGCGGAGTTGAGCATGGTCACCGTGGTCGCCACGAGGTCGCCGACGGCGTGCACCGAATGGAAATTCCCACCACGCAGCACCGCCCGGGTCAGCCCGCTGTCCCGATGGTCACGCAGGGCCATCTGGTGCACCGCGACGCCGGCCGCGCTCGCCCGCTCCCACATCGTCTGCCGCGGCTGGAACTCCTCGGGCACCACTCGCTCCCGCAGGTCAGCGGGCCGACCGCGGCCGTGCCGGGCCCAACCCAGGGCGTTGAGCAGCTCACCCCGGCCGGTGTCGAACGAGTAGCCCACAATGCCGTGCTCGCCAGGCGGCAGGCCGGTGCCCAGCGAGGCCAGGCTGGTGGCGGTGGTGGACGGCCAGCAGACCGTGATCGGCTCCGCGCCGGCGGCCAACGCGGTCAGCGTGGGCGCGAGGTCGGCGTGTTCGCGCAGCAGCGACCAGCCCAGCCCGTCCACCAGCAACACACATACCGCGCGCGTGGCCGGCAACTCCAGCGTGTTGGTCACGCCCGGCACGCCCAGCCCGGCGAGAGCGGAAGGGAGGACGTCGGCCAACGTGCCGGTTGTGTAGTGCGGCAGCACAGGCGTGTCCACAGCGATCACCCTAGCCGAGGACCTCGGTGAGCTGACCGAAAGCGGCGTTCCAACCCAGCGAGAAGTCCACGTACTGCAACGTGTTGGCGATGGTCTCGTCCGGCCCGATCGGATGATCGGGAATCTTGCACTCCTGGAACATGATCGGGATGAACCAGCTCCGGTGCCGCGGCATCCTGCGCAGCCGCTCGACCGCGACGATCAACTCCTCGTTCATGAACGACTCAAGTTTCCAGTAACGGGGCGAGAAGCAGGCGATGAAGTAGTCGCCGGTGCCGATCTCATCCCGGATCACCGACTTCCAGCGCATTCCCGGCCGCAGGTGCTTGGTGTCCACCCAGACGTCGTAGCCGGCCCGCTCCAGCCCGCGCACCAGCCGGTTCACCTCCGCCAGGTCCTCCCGGACGTAGGAGATGAACACCCGCTTACGCTTCGGTGCCACCGGTTCCTCGGCCATGATCGTCTCCTGGTCGTCGTCGGCCACGTCGGTCACCGACGGGTCGGCCGCGCTGAACAACGGCACCCGGTCGGGCGCCTCGTGCGGGAACTGGAACGCCGCACCGACCTCGCCCAGATCAGCCAGGCCGCTCAGGGTGCGCTCGGCCTCGCCGAGTTCGCCCGCTGGCGCGCCCTGCCGATAGGTCTCGTCCAGCCAGTTCTGGTTCAGTGCCGCGACATTGCGCCACGACGCCTCGACCTCGGCCGGCGGCGGCCAGCAGACCGCCGCCCCGCCGGCAGTGCTGGCGAGCAGTTCGACGAGGCTCGGCGGGATCGGCCCATCGGCGGTGACCGAGATCCGCAACCGGTAGCTCCGCCCGGAGTACAACTGGACCGCGCTGACGTAGTTGGCAGCGACGCTCACCGCGAACGGGTCGGGTGGCACCCAGACCTTCCACGGCGGGTCGGTCCACCGGCCGGCAGCCATCGCGCCGTACTGCGCGGCCAGCCGGTTCAGGCCGTCGACCTGCGACCGGGTCAACTCGCAGGGCTCGACGTACACGCCGATCGTGGTGGGCGTGGTCAACCGGGCGAGCGCGGACCAGATCGGCGCCCAGGAGCGGCCGGTGGGCACCAGCGGGGACACCGCGACACAGACCCGCCGCACGTCCGGCCAGGTCGACCACGACCAATACAGCGGCTTGCGTAGCTCCGCGCAGCCCAGCGTCCCCGGCGGCTTCGGAGTGAGCACCGCGCGGAGTTGGTCGGGGTCCAGGATCGGCTCGGCGAGCACGTGCAGCGGCAGGTCGGCGAGCCGGTTGCGGAAGGCGACCGCGACGGCCCGCACCTCGGCCAGGTCCCGGCCGTGCACCCGGCCGAGCAGCACACAGGACAGCGGCTGACCGGGAATTATGTTGGTGTAGCGCAGTTCCCAGCGTTCACCGTGCCCGGTGACCCACTGGGCCCGCAGCCACGCCTGCTCGGCCTGCGCCGCCTCGACCCGCCACTGCGGCAGGTCGGTGTCGGCGTAGGCGCGGCTCTCGACGACGCCGGGCACCAGGCGCAGACCCACCCACGCCCAGTGCCCGGCGGCCGTCGACTCGACCAGCACGCCGTCGGTCGTCACGGCTGGCCGACGCCGGCCGGAAAGCTCTGCTCGGCGAAGCCGGGCACCGGTCCGTTGTCGAGCGAGTCGCCGCTCTCCACCGGCGGCAGGCCCTGCGGGAAGCCGTAGGACAGCGGCACATCCCGGCCCTCCACCGCGACGAACAGGCCCTCGCGGCACGCTGCGTGCACGGCCTCGCGCATCGCCCTGGCCGGCTCGGTGCGCATCATCCGCCGCTCCGGGTCGCCGCGGCCGAGCAGACCCTGTCCGACGTCGGAGAGGAACTGCCTGATCAGCGCGGTGCCCCGGCGCGAGCGCCACATCATCCAGCCCAGGTAGAGGCTGCTGCCGTAGGCGAACACCGAGACGTAGGCGGTGTAGGAGCGCTCGACCAGCACCAGCCGGTTGCTCACGTTGCCCGACCCGAACCCGGTGCGAATCCGGCGGACGCCCCACTGCACGGGCAGCCGTCGACGCATCAATGTGCCGGAGATCTGGCTGTAGACGGATTCGGCTTTGTCGCCCCGGCCCGCTTGCAGCACCCGCCATTCCGCGATCGGCTCGGGAAGTTTTGAGAACAGCGCGATAATCCAGAACAGCACGAACGCGATCAGGCTGCCGATGACAAACACGACCACCGCCGCCCCGAACCCACCGCCCCCGGACGAACCCGACGACGAGATGCCGTACGGGTCGGCCGCCCCACTGTCCGAGGCGCTGGAGATCAACGAGAACAGGCCGATGATCGCTGCCAGGGCGAAGAAAACGAACCAGACCACGAACGCGATGACAAACGCGCGGAGCCACAGGCTGTAGAGCACGCGCCAACTGACGCTCTCGTCAAGTGACAACTCAATGTCATTGTATCGAAGGGTTTTGTCCAGATAGGCGCCGTTGCCGTCACCACTCGGCCACACCGGGCCGCCGTTGTCCATTTCGCCCACCATGGTGGTCCTTCCGAAGCGATCGCCCCAATTGCACTTTAATTAGCAATCAGGGCCGTCCGCGTTACCGCAGCGGATGATCCTTCACCCCGATGGCGCAGCAATCACGCGATCGGGGTACGCACCGCTGCTCGCCGCCGGTCGACCCGTGCCGTCGCTCACCAGCCGCCCGGGCCAGCACGGTCGGACAGCTATAGTCCGGCCCAGGTGCGACCGCTGGTGGTGCCCGGCCGACCGTAGCCGCTGGTCAGTCCCTGGTTCGGCGTCATTTCGGCATCGTGTCGGGGGCGGCGGGTACGGTGGATCGCCGGTGCGCCCCTGCGGCCGCGCCATGCCGTGTGCGACGAATCGGGAGAGGACCCTGTGACTGCTGAGACCCTGTACGGGGCCGACGACCTGACGCACCTGGAGGGTCTGGAAGCGGTCCGCAAGCGACCCGGCATGTACATCGGGTCGACCGACAGCCGGGGTATCAACCACCTGTTCGCCGAGATCGTGGACAACTCGACCGACGAGGGCGTCGCCGGGCACGCGACCCGGATCGTGGTGACACTGCACGCCGACGGCAGCATCCAGGTGGACGACAACGGCCGCGGCATCCCAACGGGCGTACACGCCAAATCCGGCCTTTCCGGCGTTGAGCTGGTGCTCACCCGGCTGCACGCGGGCGGCAAGTTCGGCGGCTCGGGCTACAAGACCTCCGGCGGCCTGCACGGCGTCGGCGCGTCGGCGGTGAACGCGCTGTCCCGGCGCTTCGACGTCACCGTGCGACGCGAGGGCAAGGTGCACCAGATGTCCTTCGCGCACGGCGTGCCCGGCGAGTTCGACGACGCGGGAGCGAAGGCCATCTTCACCCAGGTGTCGGGCCTGCGGGTGGTCGGCAAGATGAAGCGCAACGAGTCGACCGGCACGTCGATCCGGTACTGGTACGACAGCCGCTACTTCGACCCCGGTGCCGTGCTGGATGTGGAGACGGTGCGGACCAAGCTGCGCAACACCGCGTTCCTGGTACCCGGGGTGAACTACGCGCTGCGCGACGCGACCGCCGGTGACATCAGCGAGGAGACGTTCCACTTCCCCAACGGCCTGTCCGACATGGTCGACTTCCTGACCCCGGCCGGCGAGCGGGCGGTCTCCGGCACGCTGCTGGTCAGCGGCGAGGGCACCTACCTGGAGAACGCCGCCGACGAGAACGGCGTGATGCGGTCCAAAGTGGAGCGTCGGGCCGAGGTCGAGGTCGCGCTGCGCTGGGGAACCGGCTACGAGCGCACGGTCGAGTCGTTCACCAACACCATCCGCAACATGCACGGCGGCACCCACCGCAAGGGCTTCGACCGGGCCGCGGTGAAGGCGGTGCAGGAGGCGATCGGCAAGAGCCGTGGCCTGCTCAAGCCGAAGGAGGACCCGCCGACCCTGGACGATGTGCTGGAGGGGATGACCGCGGTCATCCACGTGCGCATCCCCGAGCCGCAGTTCACCTCGCAGACCAAGGACGAGCTGTCCACCGCCGGCATCACCAAGGTGATCCAGGGCGTGGTGGAGCGGCACATCAAGGCGTGGACCGAGGACCGCCGGACCAAGGCCGAAGCCAAGATCGTGCTGCAGAAGGTGGTCGACGCCGCCCGCGTCCGACTGACCCAGAAGCAGCAGAAGGACGCGGCCCGGCGCAAGACCGCGCTGGAAGGCGCGGCCATGCCGCCCAAACTGGTGGACTGCCGGACGACCGGAGTGTCGCGCAGCGAACTTTTTCTCGTGGAAGGCGACAGCGCACTCGGCTGCTTCACCGGTGACACGATGGTCGCACTCGCCTCCGGCCAGCGCCGCTCGTTCGCCGACCTCGCCGACGACTGGCGCCGTGGCGTCACCCATTTCGGCTACACCACCAACAAGGCCGGTCGGGTGGTGATCGCTCCCCTGGTCGAGCCGCGGCTCACCAAACGGGACGCGCCACTGGTGCGGGTGACCCTGGACAACGGCGAGCCCGTCCGCTGCACCCCGGACCACCGGTTCCGACTGCGCGACGGCTCGTACCGCCGCGCGGACGCCCTGTGCGTGGACGACTCGTTGATGCCGCTCTACCGATCCGCTGACGGCACCGTGCGGCAGCATGTCGACACCGAACAGGTCGCCGTCCCGAACAACCACCGCGTGGTCGCGGTGGAACACTTGGCCGAGAAGGCGGACGTCTACGACCTGACCGTCGAGGGTTACCACAACTTCGCGCTCGATGCCGGCGTATTCGTCCACAACAGCGCCAGAATGGCCAGAGTCTCGGAATACCAAGCGCTTCTGCCACTGCGCGGCAAGATTCTCAACGTGCAGAAGGCAAGTCTGGCCGACACGTTGCGCAATGCCGAGATCGCGTCGATCGTGCAGGTGCTCGGGACCGGTACCGGGCGCACCTTCGACCTGACGACGATGCGCTACGGGCGGGTGATCCTGATGGCCGACGCGGATGTCGACGGGTCGCACATCCGGACGCTGCTGATCACGTTGTTCGCCAAGTACATGCGGCCGGTGATCGAGGACGGCCGGCTCTACGCGGCGATGCCGCCGCTGCACAAGATCACCACCAAGGGGCGCAACGGGGAGACCGTGTTCACCTTCAGCCAGCGGGAGATGGAGACCACCGTCGCCAAGCTGGAGAAGGCCGGCAAGCAGGTCGTCACGCCGGTCCCCCGGTTCAAGGGCCTTGGTGAGATGGATGCGGACGAGTTGTGGGACACCACGATGAACCCGGCCACCCGCTCGGTCCGCCGGATCACCCTGGACGACGTCGAGAAGGCCGAGATCGCTCTCGAACTGCTCATGGGCGAGAAGGTCGAGCCCCGCCGGAACTGGCTGGTCGAGTCGGCCGCGCGGGTCGACCCCTCCGCGATCGACATCTGAGCAGCCGGCCCGTTCGAGGAGAACGAGGAGAACACCCATGGCACGCCGCAAAACGACCACCACCAAGGTCGACCCGTCCGCCTTCGACCGGGCGGGCGCGAATGTGTTCGACAACTCGCTGCCCACCGAGATCGAGGACTCCTACCTGGAGTACGCGTACTCGGTCATCCACTCCCGCGCCCTGCCCGACGCGCGGGACGGCCTGAAGCCGGTGCACCGCCGCATCCTGTTCTCGATGAACGAACAGGGTTACCGGCCCACCCACGCGTACGTGAAGTCCTCCCGCGTGGTCGGCGACGTGATGGGCAAGTACCACCCGCACGGCGACACCGCGATCTACGACGCGATGGTCCGGCTGGCGCAGGACTTCTCGATGAACGCGCCGCTGATCGACGGGCACGGCAACTTCGGCAGCCCGGACGACGGCCCGGCGGCCAGCCGGTACACCGAGGCCCGGATGTCTCCCGAGGCCATGCTGCTCGTCGGCGAACTGGGTGAGGACACCGTCGACTTCCGGCCCAACTACGACGGTTCGCTCGCCGAGCCGACGGTGCTGCCGGCGGCGTTCCCCAACCTGCTGGTGAACGGTACGTCCGGGATCGCGGTCGGCATGGCCACCAACATGATCCCGCACAACCTCGGCGAGGTGATCGCCGCTGCCCGCTGGCTGAACACGCACCCGGACGCCGGCCTGGACGACCTGATGAAGCGGGTACCCGGCCCGGACCTGCCCACCGGCGGCATGTTGCTCGGCCTGGACGAGGTGCGCCGAGCCTACGAGACCGGCCGGGGCGTGGTGCGGATGCGCGGCAAGGTGGAGACCGGTCCGCTGGAGGGCAGCCGCGGGCGGCAGGCCATCACGGTCACCGAACTGCCCTACGGCGTCGGGCCGGAGAAGATCATCGAGAAGATCACCGACGAGGTGACCAAGTCCAAGCGGCTGACCGGGATCGCCGATGTCAAGGACCTGACCGACCGGGAGAACGGCACCCGGCTGGTCATCGAGTGCAAGGTCGGCGTCAACCCGCAGGCGCTGCTGGCCGACCTGTACCGGCTGACCCCGCTGGAACAGTCCTTCGGCATCAACAACCTGGTGCTCGTCAACGGCCAGCCGCAGACGCTCGGGCTCAAGGCGCTGCTTGAGGTGTTCCTGGCCCACCGGTACGAGGCGATCACCCGGCGGACGCGGTACCGGCGGCGCAAGCGCGAGGAGCGGCTGCACCTGGTCGAGGGCCTGTTGCGGGCGCTGCTGGACATCGACAAGGTGATCGCGCTGATCCGGCGCAGCGACGACGCGCAGGCCGCGAAGGACGGCCTGATGAAGCAGTTCGGGCTGTCGGAGATCCAGGCGAGCTACATCCTGGACACCCCGCTGCGCAGGCTGACCAAGTACGACAAGATCGAACTTGACGCCGAGCAGGAGCGGCTGCTGCGCGAGATCGCCGAACTGTCCAAGATCCTCGACGACGACGCGGTGCTGAAGAAGGTCGTCTCCGACGAACTGGCCAAGGTCGCCAAGGACCTGGCCACCGAGCGGCGCACGTCGCTGATCGACGGCGACCTCAAGGAGGTACTGGCCGCCTCGCAGCCGGCCGGCCCGCTGGAGGTCACCGACGACCCGTGTCAGGTGATCCTCTCCGCGACCGGGCTGATCGCCCGCACCGCAGCCGAGTCCGAGGAGTCCGCGGAGGGCCGTCGACGCAACGGCCGGACCAAGCACGACGCGGTGGCCGCGGTGGTGCACTCGACGGCCCGTGGGCAGGTGTTGCTGGTCACCAGCCAGGGCCGGGCGGTCAAGACCGACGTGCTGCCGCTGCCGGTGCTGCCCGAGCACGCCGGCACGGTGTCGCTGAGCGGTGGCATGGCGGCCAGCGAACTGGTCGACCTCACCGCCGGTGAGAAGGTCGTGGGCATCGCACCGCTGGGCGAGCAGGGCGACGGCTCCCCCGGGCTGGCGCTGGGCACCCGGCTGGGCACGGTGAAGGTGTGCGCGCCGGAGTGGCCGGTGCGGTCCGACGAGTTCGAGGTGATCACCCTCAAGGAGGGCGACGCGGTGATCGGCGCCACCTGGCTGACCGACGGCACCGAGACGCTCGCTTTTGTGTCCTCGGACGCCTCCCTGCTGCGGTATGCGGCGTCGTTGGTGCGGGCGCAGGGGCTCAAGGGCGGCGGTATGGCCGGGATCAACCTGTCCGGGGACGAGACCGCGGTGTTCTTCGGTGCGGTGCGGACGGATGACGACTCGCACGGTGAGCCGATGGTGGTCACGTCCACCGGGATCAGTGTGAAGGTGACGCCGTTCGCGGAGTATCCGGCCAAGGGGCGGGCTACCGGCGGGGTTCGGGCGCAGCGGTTCTTGAAGGGGGAGGCGTCGTTGCGGCTGGCCTGGATCGGGGCTCGGCCGGCTGGGGCTGCGGAGAACGGCAGTGCTGTTGAGTTGCCTGAAGTTGATCTGCGGCGGGACGGGTCCGGGGCGGCTCATCCCGGACCGGATCTGGTGGGACATCTGATCGAGCGGGGCTAATCCTGTCGCGCCGGCGACGATCTAGGATCAGGAGCGAAGCGACCGTCTTTTCTGTAGCTAAATGGGCGGTGCACCACTCCGGTTCCTGATCGGATACATACACGCGCGAGTAAGGTCCTGTTTTGGAGTGGTCCTTCTGGCGGTCGATGGATCGCTATCGCGTCGTAATTCCTTCGGCAGCCGCTCGCTTCGCTCGGTGCTTTCTGATCTGCCTCAGTAGCAACAGCGTCAGTGGCACCCAGAATGGGACCGGCATTCTGCGGGCCAGCCAGGGCAGGGTGACCAGTACTCGTAGCACTGGGGCCGGTACCCGGTGTTGCAGATTTTCCCAGTGGCGGATGACCTCTTTGCCTGCGCGGCGGAGGTCGCGGCGGCGGGTCGGGGACTCGGCCGGGGTTGGGTCGGTGGGTGCGAGGGGCGACCGGTTTGTTGCTCGGCTCATCGGAGCTGACCCCTTCCTCGCTGCGGTCCAGCTTGGTGGCCCGCCTGCTTACCGGATATCCGCTCGGCCATCGGCTCAAACGGTCATTTGGGGGTCGTTGTGTCGCCCATTCGTGGTCGATACAGTCAGTTGGCCATACCGGGCGGGCCAGCTCAGCATGGAGGACCCGTGATCAAGTCCTGGATCTTCGACAGCTTCCTGTACACCGGCGATCCCCGGCCGGAGGAGTTCGACCCGGCGTCCTGCGCCGAGCTGTACCAGGAGTATCTCGGTCGCTGGGTGGCTGCCGAAGATCACGGGTTCACCGGGGTTTTCTTCAGTGAGCACCATTTTGCTGCCTACAACCTCAGCCCGTCGCCCAATCTGCTGGTCGCGGCTGTCGCCGCGCGCACCGAGCGGCTGCTGTTGGGGGTCATGTCCAACACGGTGGCGGTGCATCATCCGGTGCGGTTGGCCGAGGAGTGCGGGATGTTGGACCAGTTGAGCAACGGGCGCTTGCAGATCGGGCTCGGACCTGGTTCTGGTCCCCGCGAGCCGGGGATGCTGGGCATCGCCGCTGAGGACGTGCGGCCGCTTTTCCGGGAGGGTGTCGAGGTGGTGGTCGCCGCGTTGAGCGGTGCCGAGTTCAGCCATCATGGCAAGTTTCATGACTTCGAGCGGTTGGCGGTGTGGCCACGGCCGGTGCAACGTCCGCTGCCACCGGTGTGGATCACCGTGATGAGTGTGGATTCGGCGATCTGGGCTGGTACGCAAGGGTTTCTGGCCGCCACCGCCTGGGCCGGGGCCGAGGAGGTCAAGCGGCGGTTCGACGCCTACCAGGAAGCGGCGGACGCGGCCGGGCAGCCGACCGGGCCGGATCGGGTCGCGTTGCGCCGTCGGGTGTTCGTCACCGACACCGACGAGCGTGCCCACACGGTGGTGGATGCGGCCCGGGACCAGTTCTTCGAGGTGACGCTCGCGAATGCCGGCGGTCGGGCCGAGTCCGCTGTTCGCGATCTGATGTGCGTGCCTGACGACTTCGTCATCGGGTCGGTGGATACGGTAACCGAGCGGCTCATCGAGCAGGCTCGGTTCGTCGGAACCACGAACATCCTGTGCTGGACGGACTTCAAGGCGTTCGCACCGAGGGAGCTCAACCACTGCCACGAGTTGTTGGCACAGGTGAACGAACGGCTTCGGCAGGCGGACGTGGCCACCGCGACACCGGCCTGAGCGGACTCCGTCCGACGCCCGCCGAAGTCCACAAATGTCGCGCCCGGCAGCCGGCCGGGAGAGGATTCGGCGATGAAGGTGTTGGTGGCTGGCGCGTCCGGGTTTGTGGGCAGGAGGCTGTGTCCCGCACTGCAGGAGGCCGGGCAGACGGTCCTGGCGATGACCCGGCGACCGCAGTCCTACCGGGGTGCCGGCACCCCGGTGGCCGGCGACGTGCACGACCCGGATTCGCTGGTCGAGGCGCTGTCGGGCTGCTCAGCCGCGTACTACCTGGTGCACTCGCTGGACGACGCCGACTTCGCGGCGAAAGATGCCGAGGCGGCCCGGGGGTTCGCGCGGGCGGCGGCCAGCGCGGGCGTGCGTCGGATCATTTATCTCGGCGGGCTCGGTGCGGACGACGACGAGCTGTCCGAGCATCTGCGTAGCCGGCGGGAGGTGGAGAAACTGCTGGCCAGTGGCAGTGTGCCGGTCACCACGCTGCGTGCCGGGATCATCGTCGGGCACGGCGGGATCTCCTGGGAGATGACCCGGCAGCTGGTCGAGCATCTGCCGGCGATGGTCACGCCCCGCTGGGTGCGCACCCGGACCCAGCCGATCGCGATCGCGGACGCCGTGCGCTACCTGGTCGGCGTGCTCGGCGAACCTGACGCCACCGGTCGCACGTTCGACATCGGCGGACCGCAGGTGCTCACCTACGACGAGATGATGCGCCGCCTCGCCGTCATCGAGGGGCGGCCGTTGTTCGTCTTCCCGGTGCCGCTGCTCTCCCCCGGCCTGTCCTCCTGGTGGCTCGCGCTGGTGACCGACGTCGACGTGCGCACCGGGCGTTCGCTGGTCGAGTCGATGGACAACGAGGTGATCGTCCGGGACGACAGCATTCGCCGGCTGGTGCCATTCGAACCGATGGACTACGACGACGCCGTGTTGACGGCACTCGGCGAACGCGCGAAGGCCAGCAGGAAGTCCTCGTGAGCCGTCGTCCCGCAGCGCGTCCGCGGCGCAGGCGCGGCGTGGTCGCCGCCGGGACCGTGGTCGGGACGAGCTTGCTGGGGGCGTCGCTGGCCACCGAGCCGGACTCCCGGCTGTTCTATCGGCTCACGGTCAGCACGGCTGCGGCGTGGACCGTGGGCGGCCTGGCCTCCGGGCCGCTGCGTCTGGGGCGGTCGCCGGGGCGCGGGGGGCGGCCGGTGCTGGTTCCGGTGCTGGTCGGGGTGGGTGCGTTCGCGGTGTTCTACGGCTGCGCGCTGGTCTCCCGGCATGTTCCGGTGCTCAATCGGGCGATCGGGTCGGTGCTGCGGTACGCGCATCGGGGGTCCGGGCCGTTGGTGCTGGCGACCACCCTGGCCAACGGCGCGGCTGAGGAGATCTTTTTCCGGGGCGCGCTCTACACGGCGCTCGGCGGTCGACGGCCGGTCGCCCGGTCGACAGCGGTGTACGCGCTGGTGACCTGTGCCACGCGCAATCCGTCGCTCGTGCTCGCGTCGGTGGTGATGGGCGCGCTGTTCGGCTGGCAGCGGCGGGTCACCGGTGGGGTGCAGGCACCGGTGATCACCCACCTGACCTGGTCGGCGCTGATGCTGTGGTTGCTGCCCCCGCTGTTCCCGCACCGGTCGGATGACCAGCGGGACGAGACGGCGCTCCCTGATCGCGCGCCATTGTGTCAGGAGCTCTAAGGTCAAAGCCGATCACGAGTGACACGGAGGTGCGTCATCAACTACCAGACCGGTGGACTCATCTGGGAAATCGTGTTCGTCGCGGTGAGTGTCTACATCGCCCGGAGCAAGGGCCGCAGCGGGCTGCTCTGGGGCATCCTGGGCTTCTTCTTCAGCCTGATCACCCTGATCGTGCTCCTGCTGCTCCCGCGCACGGCCGCCGCGCCACCCCGCTACTGACCGCAGGTTTTCCTGACTGGCAAAGGAAAGCCTAACCCTCGGTGGCCTGGGTGACGAACTGCTGGGCGATGTCGCGCAGCTTCAGGTTCTCCTGCTGGGAGCGTTCGACCAGCAGGGTGAACGCCTCCTCGGCGCCGATCCGGTGCACCGCCATCAGAATGCCCTTGGCCTGGTCGATGACCGCCCGCGACTCCAGCGCGGCGCGCATCTTCTCCGTCATCTCGCGCCCGTTGAGGTAGCGCAGATGGCCGCGCAGCAGGGCTTCCACGGCGGTCGCATAGAGCTCCAGCAGTCGCACGTCCAGCTCGGTGAAGCCCTGTTCGTGCGAGCTGTAGCAGTTGATCGCGCCGTGGAACGTCTCGTCGGCCACCAACGGGGCGGACAGGAAGCCGGTGATGCCGGCCGCGGCGGACCGCTGCGCGAACTCCGGCCAGCGGTCGGCCGCCGCGGACTGCGCCACGTGCACGAGTTGGCCGGTCGACACCGCCTCCGAGGCCGGCCCGGCGACCGCGCCGAACTGGTCGTGGTCCAGTCGCGCGACCAGTTCGCTCGTGCTGGCCATCGTCTCGGCGGCGCCGGCGCGGACCAGGGTGACGCTCGTCTCGTCGACCCCGGGGATCGCCCGGACCGCCTGCCGGCACACCTGCTGGAGCGTCATCCGCACGTCGTCCTCGTGGTCCAGTGTCCCGGCGAGTGTCTCCAGCGCGCCGGTGAGTTCACCGAGCACCTCGGGATGGACCGCGACAGTCGGGTACTCCTGGCTGAGCAGTGTCATGGCAGTCCCCTCCGCTAGGACTGGTCCGGCACCGGTGCCCCTGGGTGGTCGACGCCAAGGGCAGGCCGGTTTGACCGTTGGCCCGTGGCTGGACCGAGGGTGGTACATGGCGACCCGGGCAGCCGATCGACGGCGTGCCACGTCCTTCCAAGCACATTTCTACCCCTCTCGGCCGTATTCAAACCTGTGCAGAAGTTGTGCAAAGGTTCCCCGGCGGGCAGCGCACCGGAGGGGCAGACTGGCGGCCATGGCCCCGGCGCTCCCGCCCAGTGACGATCCGCCCAGTGACGATCCGGCCGGCGACGATCCGGCCGGCGACGGCCCGGCCGTCGAGCTGGCGATCGCCGAGGTCGCTCGGCGGGTGGGGGTCGCCACCTCCACGCTGCGGGCCTGGGAACGGCGCTACGGCCTCGGTCCCAGCGGTCGGACCGCCGGTGGTCACCGCCGGTACACCAGCGAGAACCTGGCCGCTCTGCAGCGGATGCGGCGACTGGCCAGCACCGGCGTGTCGACCTCGGCCGCCGCCTCGCTGGCGCACGAACCGGCCCCGGTCGAGCAGCCGCGCACCGAGGCGGTGGAGACCTTCGACCGGACCCGCCAGCGGTTCGCCGCGGCGGTGGACTCGTTGGACAGTGCCCGGGTGACGCGGGTGGCGGATGCGATCCTGGCCCGGCGGGGTGCCGTCCGGGCGTGGACCGAGGTCTTCGCACCGCATCTGCAGGCGCTCGGCGCGCACTGGGAGTACACCGGGACGGGCGTCGAACGCGAGCACCTGACCACGGACGCGATCCGGAACGCACTGACCCGGCACACCGTGCGCCACTCGCCGCGCGCCCCGAACGTGCAGATCCTCGCCGCCGCGACGCCCGGTGAGTGGCACACCCTCCCGCTGGACGCGCTCGCCGCGGCGCTGGCCGACGTGGGCGTGGGCACCTGCGCGCTAGGCACGTTGCCGCCGGTCGCGCTGCACGCGGCGATCCGGGACACCACGCCGGACGCCGTGGTGCTCTGGGCACGCAGTGCCGAGACGAGCGATCCGGCGCTGCTGAGCGGGCTGGTCACCCGGGCACCGGTCGTCTGCGCGGCGGGTCCGGGCTGGCCGCCGCGGCTCGCCGAGGGCGTGCTGCACCTGACCGACCTGACGGGCGCGGTGCGCAGCCTGACCAGCCTGACCAGCTGACGGCCGGACTACGATCAGGAAGGTCCGGTTACTGATTCTGCCGAGCGCGACAGGTAGAGCTAATGATTGACGTGCGGCGACTGTCACTCCTGCGGGAGTTGGCTACCCGAGGCACGGTCAGCGCGGCCGCGGCGGCGCTGCACCTGACCGGGCCGGCCGTGTCCCAGCAGTTGGCGGTGCTGGAGCGGGAGGCCGGTGTGCCGCTGTTGGAGCGCACCGGCCGGACGCTGTCGCTGACCGCCGCCGGACACGTGCTGGTCGCGCACGCCGACGTGATCCTGGGCAACGTGGCCCGCGCCGAGTCCGACCTGGCCGCGCTGCGCGGCGGCCCGCTGGGCACGGTGCGCATCGGCGCGTTCCCGTCGGTGGCCCGGGCCGTGGTGTCCCGGCTGTGGCGGTCCGCTGCCGTCACCGGCGAGCCGGCGCCGAGCCTGCGCCTGGTCACCCAGGAGCCGGAGGTGTCGATTCCGGCGTTGCTGCGCCGGGACATCGACCTGGCGGTGGTGCACACCTACACGCTGTTGCCCCGCGACCTGCCCGCGTGCGACAGCGCGCACCTGCTCGACGAGGAGGTGCTGCTCGCGCTGCACCCGGCCGAGGCCGCGCGCCGACAGTTGGCCGCCGGTGACCGGGTGGAGCTGGCCGACTTCGGCGCCGTCGACTGGGTCGGCCCCGAGCCGGACACGACCTGCCACGACCTGGTCCGGCGGGCCTGCGGGGCGGCCGGATTCGTCGTGCACCCGATCGCCTACGCCTCCGACTTCTTCGTGCTGCTCGCCCTCGTCGAGGCGGGCGCCGGGGCCGCGCTGGTCCCGCCGATGACGCTGCCCGAGCATCCGCCTGCGGTGAGCCTGCACCCGCTCGCGCAGCCGGTCACCCGGGTGATCAGCGTGCTCGCCCGTGCCGGTGAGCTGCGCCGCCCGGAGATCGCCCACACCGTCGACGCGCTCCGGTCGGCGACCGCCGACCACCTCGCCGAGCACCAGCTCGGCGCGCTGCCCCACTGACCGTTGATCACCGCACGACCGGAGCCGGGTCGGTGAGCCGGCCGAGCTGGGTGCGCAGGTGTTCGGCGTGCGGGTGGTCGATGTCCTCGAAGATGTCCAACGCCTGCCGCCAGGCGTTCCGGGCGGCCGGCAGTTCGCCGAGAAGCCGGTGCGCGTCGCCCAGGCCGAACAGGCCCTCCGCCTCAAGGTAGCGATCGCTCAGCGCGTGCAGCAGCTCGACCGACGCCTGGTAACTCGCGACGGCCGCCGAGTGCTGGTCGAGTCGTTGGTACGCGTAGCCGAGGCTGAACAGCGCGACGGCCTGGGCCGAGCCGTCACCGAGGTCGCGGGCGAGGTCCCGGGCCTGGCCGCAGTCGGTGAGGGTCTGCTCGTAGTTGCCCAGCCGTGCGTGGCACCAGCCGACCGCGTTGAGCCCGTAGGCCGAACCAACCTGGTGACCGAGATCCCGATACAACGTGAGCGCGCGTTGTGCGTGGGCGCGGGCCTCGGCGGGCTGCGCCTGCCGGTCGAACATCCAGGCGAAACTGAAGTGCGCACCGGCCAGGTTGACCAGGTCGCCGGCGGCCCGATGCCCGCGCAGCGCGAGTCGCAACTGCTCGTGCGCACCACGGTGGTCGCCCAGCCGGGCGAGCGCGTCGCCGAGCTTGTGATGGGCGTGTGCCTGCCCGGCCGCGTCCCCGGCGCGTTCCGCCGCGGCCAGCGCGGTGCGCTCCAACTCGGCCCAGTCCCGCCAGTACGCCCGCCGATCCAGGAAAGTCGCCAGCAGCCACGGGAGTTGCCACGCGTAGGGCACGTGATCACCCGCGCCGGCCACGGCGCACGCGGCCGACAGCGCGCGGTACTCGGCCTGACACCAGTCAAGTGCCTCGGCGTGGTCGGCGAACTGTTCGGGCGTGGTGCCGGTGGGGACCGGGGGCACGGTGATCCGGTCGCGGGGCGGTTGCAGGAGTCGCTCGGCGGCGTGCGCGCTGTGCAGGTAGTGGCCGAGCACGCGGTGCAGCGCGGCCTGCCGCTCGGCCTCGTCATCGACGACGGCGGACTGCTCGGCCGCGTAGCCGCGCAGCAGGTCGTGCCAGCCGTACCGGCCCGGCGCCGGTTCGGTGAGCAGGTTGGCGACGGCGAGTTCACGCAGAGCCCGGTGCGCCGCCGGTAGGTCGAGGCCGGCGAGGCTGGCCGCGCTCGGCGCGGAGAACTCCACCGCCGGATGACTGCCCAACAGCCGGAACAGCCGGGCAGCCGCCGGACCGAGCCGCTGGTAGGACCAGGAGAACACGGCCCACAGGTCGTTCTCGGGTTCGCCGGTGGTCAGGCCGTCCAGCCGATCGCGGGTGTCGCGCAGTTCCTCGGCCAACCGGCCGAGCGGCACGCCCGGCCGGGCGGCGGCGCGGACCGCGACGATGTTCAACGCCAACGGAAGCCGGGCGCACAGTGCGATCAGGGCGGTGGTCGCCGTCGGTTCGGCCGCGAGCCGCGGCTCGCTCAGCCTGCGGCCGAGCAGTTCCCGCGCCTCGGCGTCGGTGAGCACGTCCAGGGTCAGCGGGGCCGCGCCGTCGGCAACGGCGAGGCCGGTGAGCTGGGCCCGGCTGGTGACCACCACCAGACAGCCGGCACTGCCGGGCACCAGCGGGCGCACCTGCGCGGAGTCCAACGCGTTGTCCAGCAGAATGAGCATTCGCTTGTCCGCCAACACAGTCCGGTACAGCGCGCCCTGCGCGTCCAGGTCGGCCGGGATGCGTTCGGGCGGCAGGTCGAGCGCGTCCAGGAAACCGCGGATCGCCTCGCCCGGGGTGACCGGCGTGGTCGACGGGCCGAAGCCGCGCAGGTCGACGTAGAGCTGTCCGTCCGGGAACCGCTCGGCCACCTGGTGCGCCCAGTGCACGGCCAGCGCGGTCTTGCCCACCCCGGCGGTGCCGTCGATCGCCGAGATCAGCACCATGCCCAGGTCGCGCCGCGGGTCGTCCAACAGCCGGTTCAGCGTCTTCAGTTCGCCGGCCCGCCCGGCGAAGTGGCGCACCGCGGCCGGCAGCCGACGCGGCCCCGACGACCGGTCGGTGCTCGGCTCCTCGGCCGGCACCGGACGGATGACGGCGTAGGCGGCCAGCGCGTCCGCGTGCGCCTCGGTGAGCCGGTTGACCTCCGCACTGAGCATCGGCCCGACCGGCACGGCGGCCAGCGCCGGCCCACGCCACAACTCCAGCGCCGCGGCCAGTGTGTCCGCATCACCCCGCGCCAGTCCGGTGTCGACCAGCTCGACAAACCGGTGCAGATCCAGCCGGGCCGGCCCGATCAGCAACGCATAACCCGGCGGGCGAGTGACCAACACCTGGCCGGCGGGGTCGTCGATGAGCTGACGCAGCCGCAGCACGTAGCCGCTGACCAGCTTGCGCGCGCCGGCCGGCGGCGTCTCGCCCCACAGCTCGTCCACCAGGCGCTCGGTGGCCACGACCGCCGGAGCGGCGCAGAGCAGCGCGGCCAGCAGAGTCCGCCATTTCGGCGCGCCGATGGCCTGCCACTGCTGTCCGACGCGGATCTCCAGCGGCCCGAGCAGCCGAAACTCCACCACGTTGTCTCCCTGGACGGCCACCGGGTCAGTACGACTCAACCACGATCCCCAACCGCGGTTCATACCAGATCGGCGGCCGCCGCGGGCCTGCCACCGCTTGGCCCTGTACGCTGTACATGACCGGAAAGGTGGAGTCATGACGGACGGTGAGACGGCCCCTACCGAGCAGCGACCCGCGCATCTGGAGGCACTGCTCCGGCACTTCGCGGACCTGCGGGACGGCAACCACGGCGGCGCGATCAGCCGACCGGACAAGGAAAAACACTTCGAGCAGGCGACCGGGTTGCTGGCACCGTTCGCCCGCCGGGCGCTCGACGAGCTGAACCGACACCTGCTCCTGGACACGGGCACGCTGGAGGAGTCCGGCCTGCACCGCCTCGACGACGGCGGCCTCGCCAGCAGTTGGTCGTTGAGCTGGCCGGAACAGCGGGCGGCCGAGGTCCCGCCGATCACCCTGTTCGCCTACTACGGCGGCGGTTTCCACCACCCACACCTGCGCGGCGCGACCGTCCGCGACTGGCCGCTGAACGTGTTCAGCACCGAGGACGCGGCCGCCCAGTTGCCGATCCTGCGCGCGATCGTCACCAGCGACCTGCACAATCTGGTCTTCCAGGCCGATTTCCGAATCGTCCCGGCCACCACCCGACCGTCCTGATCGGACAGTCCTACCACCCACGGCAAGTTCACCGAAGGTTGAGATGTCAACACAGGTACGGCTATGATCACGCCGTGGACAGCCTGACGGCAGACGAGATGGCGTTGTGGCACGCGTGGAAACTGGCCTCGGAGACAGTGCGCACCCGGGTGGCCGCCGACATCACCGCGGCGACCGGCCTGTCCGGCCCCGACTTCGCCGTGCTCACCAGAGTCGCCGAACTCGGCGCGGGCCGACTGCGCCAGAGCAACCTGGCAGATCTGATGGGCTATCACCGCAGCCGGCTGTCACACCACCTGAGTCGGATGGCCGAACGCGGCCTGGTCACCCGCGAGCCGGCAGGCGCGGGGGTGGACGTGGTGATCACCGAGGCCGGGCGGGCAGCGGTCGCGGTGGCGAGGCCGGTGCACGCCACCGCTGTCCGCCAACACCTGCTGGGCCAGCTCACCGACGGCGACCTGGCCGCACTGCGGATTGCCCTGGGGCATTTGGCACCGCCTGCTGGCGCCAATTCTTCTGAACTCGCGGACGGTTAGTGGTGCTGGGTCGCTTTGGTCCTGGTCCTGGAGCGTTGCTGGTGTGACAGGACCCCTCATCCGCCCCCGACAGACCCAGGGGCCGCGGTGGCCGGGGGGATCGCGTTGGGTGGAGCCGGCAAATTCCCGGTACTCACATACAAGGTGATGGTCGTCCCGGCCGCCTGATTGCTCTGCGGCGTCTGCCCGACCACGGTCCCCTTGGGCGCGGTCGAATTGAACGGCTTGGCGGAGACCTGGTACCCGGCCCTCTGCAGAGCGCTGGTAGCTCCATCGACCTGCTGGTTCATCACGAACGGCACCAGCGGACCGTGGCTGCTCGCGTTCGAGAAGGACGGGTCGGCGGCCGGGATGGGTTGAGGCCCCTGACCTGCCAGAATCGCCTCGAAGGCCTTGAAGAACGCTGGTGCCGACACCGACGCACCGAACGCGTACTGGCCGCCACAGCTCTTCGTGGTGGACAACCGTGGTGGCGTACTGGCACAGATCTTTGCCGGCTTCGAGCCGTCCGCGAACACCAGCGAGGACGCGGCGTAGCCGTTGACGATGGCCAGGAAGCCCACCGACTCGCTGTTCTGGGTGGTACCGGTCTTCGCCGAGATCGGCAGGGTCCAACCGTTCTGGGAGGCCGCCACCGCACCCGTGCCGCCGGGTTCGAGGTCATGGCTCATGCCGTTGCGCATGGTGTCCGCCTCGGCCGGCGAGATGACCTGCTCGCACGGCTGCTGGTTCACCGTCACCGGATGGCCGTAGCGGTCGGTCACCGCCTGGATCGGGTTCGGCTCGCACCACACGCCACCGCTGGCCAGCGTCGCGGCCACGTTCGAGTGTTCGAGCGGGCTCAGCGGGCTCACCCCGAGGGTGAACGACGGGCTGTTGTTGTACGCGTCGATCTGCGTCTGCCCCCAGGCGACGGTCTTGGACCTGGGGTCGTTCGGATCGGTGATCGGCGCGCTGCCGTGCTGGTTGGACGTCATGGTGTTCCGCATTCCGAGGCGGTAGGCCATGTTCAGCACGTTGGACATGCCGTCCTGTAGCTCCAGGTTGACGAACGCGGTGTTCGGCGAGAACGCGAGCGCCTGCCAGAGCGGCAACTGGTTGGGCGAGCCGTCGTTGTTGCTGACCGTGTAGAGCGGTGTGCGGCTGTTGCTGATCGGCAGCCGGAAGCTCTGCGTGGCCGGGTTCTGCATGGTGCTGTTCAGCCCCACCTTGCCCTGTTCCAACCCGGACGCCGTGGTGAACAGCTTGAACGTCGATCCGCCGCCGAACTCGTCGAGCACGTCGGACACCAGGTTGGTCGAACTCTCCCCCACACCGCCGTTGATGCCGAAGTTGCGGTTGGCCACCATGGCGAGCACGTCGTGCGAGGTCGAGCCCGGTTGGATGATGGCCATCGTGTTGGCCACACCGTCCTGATCTGTGGGCACCCACTGGTCGACCGCGTTCTTGGCGTCCGTGCTGACCGTCGGGTCCATCGTGGTCTTGATCACGTAGCCGCCGGAGTCGATCTGCTCCTCGGTGAAACCGGCGTTCTCCAGGTACTGCACGACGTAGTCACAGAAGAAGCCCGCGTCCGGCTGGATGTCGTAACACGTGCTGGACGGGATGTCCGGGCCGTTGGGCACGACCCCCAGCGGCTGCGCCTTGGCGGCGGCGCCGTCGGCGGCCGACAGCGAGCCGTACTTGACCATGTCGTCGATGACCAGGTTGCGCCGGGCCAGTGACTGCTGCGGCTGCGAGTACGGGTCGAACAGGATCGGGTTGTTGACCATGCCGGCCAGCAGCGCCGACTGGGCCACGGTCAGCTGGCCGGGCGTCTCGTTGAAGTACGCCTTGGCCGCCGCGCCGATACCGAACGGGCCCTTGCCCTCCTTGCCGAACGCGACGATGTTCAGGTAGCCGGTCAGGATGTCGTTCTTGGACATCGTCTGGGCCAGCTGGATGGCGATCTTCGCCTCGCGCAGCTTGCGGGCCACGGTGGCGTCGGTGTCGGCCTGCTGGGCCGCCCGCGCCGCCGGGGTGGTGCCGCGGTCGACGATGTCGACCAGGTAGTTCTTCACGTACTGCTGGGTGATCGTCGACGCACCCTGGGTATCGCCACCGGAGGAGTTGTTCAGGGCCGCGCGCAGCGTGCCCTTCACGTCGACACCGGCCTCCTGATAGAAGCGGTGGTCCTCGATGTCGACCAGCGCCGCCGTCATGTTCGGCGAGATCTGGTTGAACGACACCGGCAGCCGGTACTGGTCGAACAGCTCGGCGATCACGTTGCCGTCGCGGTCCTCGACCGTCGTGACCAACGGCACCTGGGTGTTGGCCAGGGTCGCGGAAATGCTGTCCACGGAATCGCTGATCTGGTTGGACAACGAGCCGGCACCGATCGCTACCGGAGCCAGCACGCCGGCCAACAACACCCCAGCCAACGCACAGAGACCGAGCATTCTGATCACACCAACGGGAAAACGCACCCGCCCAGAGTACGGGGCGGCACGTCAGGTCGATGTTTGCCACCCCACCCTGGTGCCGAAATCACCCGTCACGTCCGGATAGGTCCCCCGGCCAGGGGAACTACCGAGAGAAATCCTCCGGATCAACGCAACCTGCGGACATCCCAAACGTCACCCGTCTCGGTGATTGCCAGGCAGCCCTCGGCCCACAAGCCACACCCGCCCGGCGACCTCCTTCCAGGCCAACAGCTACTTGCCGGCGGGGATGACCGGCAGCAGCAGGAACGACGGATGCTCGCCACCGCTGATCAGCGTCGTCCGGCCGGCGAACTCGGCGCCGCCGCGGTCGCTCGGGTCGGTGTGCACGAAAATTCCGTTGCCGCGCATGGAGATCCCGTACGCCGAGGGCCAGGGTCCGGCGCCTGGGAACTCGAAGTCGCGGCCCTGCACGGACACGCCGAGGCGGTAGCCGGCCGGGATGAGCACCGAGGTCGGCCAGAACTCCACCCGCAGGTCGACCGGCTCGCCCGGGGTCAGCGGCTGCCGCTCGTCGTAGCTGTGCCACGGCCGGTACGGCGTGCTCCGCTCGGGGTCAGGTTTGCGCAGCGAGGACCGCAGCCAGCCGAAGCCGATCCCGCCGCGCGGGTCCATCGCACTCGGGAAGGTGACGTCGAGCCCGTCCGGGTCCCGCACCCGCAGGGTGAGGAAAACGTCGGCGTCCGATGTGGACGACGCGACTCGCAGCGTGGCCGCGCCCGGACCGGTCAGCTCCATCGGCTCGACCAACGGCTCGGTCCAGAACTCAAGGCCGGCGCCGAGCGCGTCGAACTCGACGCCGCGTTCGCTCCGGTCGGCCTGGCCGCTCAGCGTGCCGCCGGCCAGGTCGAGATGGAACTTCGTCCATTCGGTGCGGGCCAGCGGCCACTCGGTCTCCGCGCGCCGCTCGAAACCGCCGTCGACCCGGCGCAGGTTCAGCTGGACCGGCGGCTGCTCGGTCCAGCCGGTGTCCGCGCCCTGGAGGAAGTGGCCGAAGAACCGCTTCTGCAGGTCCAGACCGTAGTCGGAGTAGAACTCCACCCAGTGCTGGAGTCCGTGCACCTCAAGCCATTTCTGCTCGCTCGACACCTGGCCATAGCCCTCGAAACCACCTCGGGTGTGCAGATGATGTCCCCAGTTGGTCGCCGACAGCACCGGCACGGTGATCCGCGCGAGGTCGGCGCTGCGCTCGCGGTAGTAGTCGTCCAGCAGCGGATGCGTGCGCAGCGCGGCCACCGTGTCGGCGACGTTCGCGGCGCGCTCCAGCTCGCTGAGCCGCTCCGGCCCGGCGACCGGCTCGCCGGTGACCTGGCTGCGCGGCCCGTCCTCGGCGACCCCGTGCTGCACCGAGGACACCTGCACCGGGTACCACTGCTGGACGAAGACGCTCAGGATGCCGCCGTGGTGGGTGAACTCGCGGTAGAAGTCGGTGGCGCCCTCCCACGGGCAGATGGCCGCCAGGTGCGGTGGCCGCAGCGCGGCGACCTGCCACTGGTTGACGCCGTAGTAGGAGATGCCGAGCAGGCCGACCTTGCCGTTGCTCCACGGCTGGACGCCCGCCCACTCGATGCAGGTGTAGTAGTCCTGCGTCTCCCGGGGCG
Organism: Pseudonocardiaceae bacterium; assembly: GCA_036268615.1. Classification (GTDB taxonomy): domain Bacteria; phylum Actinomycetota; class Actinomycetes; order Mycobacteriales; family Pseudonocardiaceae; genus DATATV01. Next base: position 38,805 of record DATATV010000130.1, on the reverse strand, counting down.
AGAAGATGTCCAGGTAACCCGGCGACCGGCCGGCGCCGCGCGAGTCGACCCGGATCACCACGTAGCCGTCCGGCACCCATTTCTCCGGGTCGACGGTTTCCCAGTTCTGGTACCGGTTCGACGAGCCGGCGAGGGCGTCGGGGTGTTCGGCCACCAGGTTGGCCCACATCGACGGGTAACCCTCCTGGAACGCCAGGCCCTTGGCGTAGGGGCCGTGCGTCATGATCACCGGGTGCGGTTCGGTGTCGTCGGGCCGGAAGACGTCGGCACGCAGCACGATTCCGTCGTCCATGGTGATCGGTACGTCCCAGTCGACAAGCATGTTCCCTCTTCTCGTAGCCGGATAGTCCGTGTAGCCGCGGTGGTCGCCGCCGTAGAAGGTCCGCCGGTCGGGCGTGTTGAGTGGTCTGCCCGACCGCAGGCGGTCGACCAGGTCGGGGTTGGCCAGGGCGAGGTGGCCGAGCGGGACGAGGTCGGCCAGGCCGGCGGTCAGGTCCGCGGCGATGTGCGCGACGACGGTGTGGTCGCGCGGCCGGTCGGGGCGGTTGACCAGCAGCGCGGTGGGCCAGCTCTTCCGGAGGTCGCGCAGCAGCGTCTCGTCGGACTCGGTTCGCAGGTGCAGGTAGGCCAGGCCCAGTTCGGCCAGCCGGGTGACCAGGAACCGGTAGGTGGCCGGTCCGGTTTCGCCTTCCAGCACACCGAAACTGCCCGATCCCGGGGACAGCCGGATGCCGGTGCGGTCCGCGCCGATCTCCTCGGCCACCGCGGTGGCCACCTCGACGGCGAACCGGGACCGGTTCGCGACCGAACCGCCGTAGCCGTCGGTGCGCCGGTTGGTGTTCTCGGCGAGGAACTGGTGCACCAGGAAACCGTTGGCACCATGGATCTCCACCCCGTCCGCCCCGGCGGCGACCGCGGCCGCGGCGGCCCGCCGGAAGTCCGCGACGGTCGCGGCCACCTCCTCGGTGGCCAACGCGCGCGGGACGGGCAGCGGGCGCGCGCCGGCCGCGGTGTGGATGGCGTGGTCGGCGCGGATCGCCGAGGGTGCGACGGGCTGCCGGTGGTGTGGCGTGTTGTCCGGGTGCGCGACCCGCCCGGCGTGCATCAGCTGCACGAACAGGTGACCGCCGGCCGCGTGCACGGGGTCGGCGACCGTGCGCCAGCCGGCGATGTGCGCGTCGGTGTAGCAACCGTGGGTGAGCTGGAAGCCCTGGCCGTCGGCGGAGGGCTGGGTGCCGCCGGCGATCAGCAGGCCCAGCGACGCGCGCTGGGCGAAGTAGGCCGCGTCCAACGGCGTCGGGCTGCCGTCCGGGGCGGCCCGGTTGCGCGTCATCGGGGACATGGCCAGCCGGTGCGGCAGGGTCAGGCGCCCCAGTCCGACCGGGCTCCATAGGTCCGTCATGGCATGCCCTTCGCGCTGTACTATTCGGTACAAATTTCTTGTACCGTACAGTACACTTTGCCAAACGGTTGGCAAGACCGGGAATCAACGAAGGAAGCGCGCATGAAGCCGATGCCGGCGACCGCCAAAGGGCGGCGCTCGCGGATCGCGATCGTCGAGGCCGCGGCCGGGCTCATGCACGACCAGGGCATCGCCGGGACGCCGATCGACGATGTGCTGACCGCGAGCGGCACCGGGAAATCCCAGCTGTACCACTACTTCGACGGCAAACAGGACCTCACCGTCGCCGTGCTGTACCACCAGCTCGACCGGGTCCTGGACTCGCAGCCGAGCCTGCGCGACCCGGACTGCACCGACCTGCGCCGGTGGCGCGACGAGGTGCTGCACGCCCACCACCGAAACCACTTCGGCAACTGCCCGCTGGGCGTGTTCGCCGGCCAGGTTGGCGACGACCCGGTCCTGCGACAGGAACTGGCCGGCCTGTTCGACCAGTGGCAGCAGGCCATCGCGGGCCTGGTCACGCGGGCCGTCGCGGCCGGCCGGGTCCACCCGGACACCGACCCGGTGAGCACCGCGCTGGCCCTGCTCACCGCGCTCCAGGGCGGCACGATGCTGGGCTGCCTGCGCGGTAGCGAGCACCCACTGGCCGAGGCGATCGACCGAGTACTCAGCACGATCAGCTGACCCGGCACACCGGTCACCGCGGGTCAGTGACCCCGGAAAGCCTCGGCGAGCCACCAGGCACCACCGTCACTCGCGACCTTCGCGTCCACCACCAGCGGCCGATCACGCGGGCCGGCCACCCAGTCGCGCACCTCCGCCAGATCCGCGACCGAGCGCACGGTCACGCCCTGCGCGCCGAAGCCCCGACCGATCGCGGCGAGGTCGGTCTCCGGGAAGCGGACCGAGTCCAGTTCCGCCGCCGAACTCTCAGTGAAGTGGTGCACCTCGGCTCCGTAGGCGCTGTCGTTGTAGACCACCACGAGCAGCGGCAGACCCAGCCGCACGACGGTGTCCAGTTCGGCGACACTCATCAGGAAGCCGCCGTCGCCCAGGGCGGCGACCGGCAGCCGGTCGGGCCGGGCGAGCGCGGCGCCGACGGCCGTGGCCAGCCCGAGGCCGATGGACTGGAACGCCTGGGTGAAACAGAACCCGAACTCGTCGGGCACGGACAGGTACGCACTCGGGTAGCCCATGAAGTTGCCCGAGTCCACCGCGAGCACCCGTTCCGCGGGCAGGATTTCGTCCAGCCGGGCGCTGAGCGTTCTCGGGTCGATGCGGTCGTCGGTGGAGATGTCCGGGTAGGGCACGTCCCGCCAGCCGACCTCGGCGGCGATCCGGGCGCGCACGTCGTCGCCGCGATAACCGGTCCTGGCCCGGCCGCGGCTGGTCAGCTCGTCGTGCACGTCCCGCGCGGTCTGGCCGACATCGCCGAGGACGCCGAGGTCGATCGGCCGGTCGGCGCCCAGCGCGGACTGCTCGATGTCCACCTGCACGACCGTCGCATCCGGGCCGATCAGCCGGCCGTGCCGCATCGTCCACATGTTCAGCGCGCAGCCCCAGCCCACGACCAGGTCGGCGTCGGCGATCAGCGCCGCGGCCAGCGGCGAGGCGAAGCCGCCGGAAATGCCCAGTGCCCACGGGTCGCCGTGGAACAGCCCGTTGGCCACCGCGGATGTGGCCACCAGCGCACCGGCCTGCTCGGCCAGCGCCCGAAGCTCCGGACCAGCCGCCCGGGCGCCCCGACCGGCCACGAACACCGGCCGTTCGGCGGCGCCGATCGCGTCGGCCAGCGCGGTCACCGCCGCGTGCGCCGGGCGGACCGCGCCGGCCGGGTGCGGCGGCTGGACCGCCCGCGGCTCGGGTGCGGGCTGGGCCTGCACATCCAACGGCAGGTTGAGCACGACCGTGCGGCGTTCGCGCACCGCCGTGGTGAACGCGCGAACAGTGTCGGCGACCGCGGTCTGCGCGGAGTGCACGCGCTCGGCGACCGCGCCGACCGCGCGCTCGGCGCCGTCCTGGTCGATCCGGAAGTTCGACCGGACCGCGGCGGCCGCGGTGTCGGCGGCGAGCACGAGCACCGGCGTGCGACTCTTGGCGGCCTCGCCGATACCCGTCAGCGCGTTGGTCAGCCCGCAGCCCTGATGAGTGGACACCACCGCGACCCGCCCGCTCATCCGCGAGTACGCGTCGGCCATGGTCGCCGCGCCGCCCTCGTGCCGGGTGGCCACGAACGGCACTCCGTTGGCGCGCAAGGCATTAGTGACGTGGAAGTTTCCGCTGCCCACCACGCCGAATGCGTGACCGGCACCGAGTTGGGCGACCGTGCGGCCGACGAGTTCGGCGACGTTCACGCCGATCACGCCCCGCGTTCGACCAGCGCCAGCACCCGGGCCGGGCTGCCCGACCCGCCGACGATCGGCAGCGGCGAGACGACCAACGCGGCGCCGGTGGCCGGCAGGGCGGCGAGGTTCTGCAACTGGGTCAGGCCGAACTTCCCGGCACCCAGAATGAAGTGGTGGCAAGGAAAAGCGGGTTCCAGTCCGCCCGCGCCACCCGCGTCGGTACCGACCGTCTCGACACCGAGCCCGGCGATCGGCGTCTGCTCGGCGAGCCAGCGCGCGCACTCGGCGGACACGCCCGGCGTGTGCGAGCCGGTGTCGTCGACGTTGAGGAACCGGTCCGAGTCGGCGGAACGCGCGTCCCAGCCGGTCCGGTAGAGCAGCCAGCCGCCCTCGGGCAGCGAGCCGTGCTCGGCCTCCCACGCGCGGACATCCTCGATCTCCAGCAGGAAATCGGGATTCCCGGCGACCCGGTCACTGAGGTCGAGCACGACCGCGGGCGCGATCATCGTGCCCAGCGGGAACTGCGACACGTCCCGCCCGTCCTTGCCGGACACCCAGTGCGTCGGCGCGTCGACGTGCGTGCCGGTGTGCTCGCCGGTGTGAATGTCGTTCCAGTACCAGGCCGGGCCGCGATCGTCATACCGGCTGATCTCCTCCAGCCGGAACGGGATCGTGTTCACGAACGGTTCGGGCAGTTGCAACACCGGGGTGGTCTCGGTCAGCGGAGCGGTGAGATCAACGATCTCCAGCTGACCGGTTCGGATCGCGGTGAGCAGCTCGACCAGCACTGGCACTGTCGGCCTCCTGTGAGTTGGTGTCCCGCCGACCCGCCGACGATCAGCTGGGCGCAGCCACCATAACCGATCGACGGTTCGTACCAGGACAACCAATTTCCGGTCCGCCCGGCAACACGACCGCGGCCCGCTCAGCACAATCCGGCCGTCCCGCAGACTGGTACCAACAGATGCGCATACTGGTGTAATCGCCACCAGGCACAGCGGCGGGAAGGTCGGTTGAATGGCGGACATGGTGCAGCGCGCGGAGCTCGCGGCCTTCCTGCGGTCGCGCCGGGAGGCCACCGACCCGGTCACGGTCGGCGTGGAACCGGGGCCGCGACGCCGGACGCCGGGGCTGCGGCGGGAGGAGCTGGCGCAGCTGTCCGGGGTCAGCGTCACCTGGTACACCTGGCTGGAGCAGGCTCGCGACATCAGCGTCAGCCGGCAGGTCATCAACAGCCTGTCGCGGGTGCTGCGGATGGACCCACCCGAACGGGAGCACCTGTTCACTCTGGCGGGGCTCGCCCTGCCGGTCGAACGCGCGGCGCGCCCGCAGGTCGACGACACGCTACGGCGGCTGGTGCACACGCTGCACCCCAACCCGGCCTACGTGATCAATCCCTGGTGGGACCTGCTCGTCCACAACGACGCCTATGCCTCGCTGCTCGGCGGCCTGGACGACCTGCCGCCGGCCGAGCGCAACACCATCTGGCTGCTGTTCACCGACGACCGCCTGCATGACCGCTTTCCCAGCTGGATCACGGAGGCCCGGCAACTGCTCGGCCAGCTGCGCGTGCACCTCGCCCGGTATCCGCACGATCCGCGCGGCCCGGAGCTCGTCGACGCGCTGGGTGCGGCGAGTCCCCGCTTCACCGAGCTGTGGTCGGAACACACGGTTCGACGGTTCCAGGGTGCGCGCAAACGATTCCGGCACCCGGAGGTGGGCCGACTTGAGTTCGACTACGTCAAACTCGCCAGCGCCGACAACGACCAGCAGCACCTCGTCGTGTTCCTCCCGGCCGGCCCGAGTTCGGCGGGGAAACTGCCGGCGCTCTGAGTCTCGGGGGAAGATCGGGGTTCGGTCAGGGAATTACCGGAGGCCGGCCTTTCCGGCCCGTGCCAGGTTCAGCTCATGACAAGCAAAACCTTCGCACTCGTCGCCGCACCGACCGGTTTCCTCGCCTACGGCGTCATTCGACTGATCGGCCGCGCCGGTGGTCACTACGGCCCCGGACCGTCCTGGGAACTGGCGCACGCGGCGGACCTGATCGGGCTCGTTCTGTTCGTGCCGCTCGTGTTGTGCTTACGCCAGGAACTCCGGGACAGCAGAGGCGCCGACCTGGTCGGCTCGATCACCCTGGTGGGGGTGGGCGCCTCGATCGTGCAGATCGGCGTTGACATCGTGTCCGGGCTGGTGTCGGCGAACAAGGCCGAGATGTCCACGTTCACCGGGCACTTCAGTTCTTTTCCCGGTGCGGAGCTGGTTTTCTACCAGGTCGGCCCGCAACTGATGTACGTCGGCCTGCTGGTGCTGTCGATCATGCTGGCGCGAGTGCACGCGCTGCCGTGGTGGAGCCCCGCGGTCGTGCTGGTCAGCGTGCTGCTGCCGCTCGTCTCGCTGGACCTGCTGCCGATCAGCGCGATGGGTCTGCTCGCCGCTCTCACGCCCCTCACGGCCCGACTCCTCCGTCGGCAGGCCGCTGTTGTCGGCCGGACGACGAGTCGGGTTTCCGTGCGGGACTGAAGGTCGAGTACCGGAGATCGGTGCCGTGAACTACTGGGCCGTGGACCGGGCCACGCGCTGGCGGGTGCCACGGGACCGGATCGGGCGAACCCCGCTGCGGTGGTTGGCCACGCTCAGTACGGAGGTCATCGCCTGGCCCACCCGGGCCGAGCTGACCAGTGCGGTCCGGACCTCGTAGCCCTTGGTTTCCGTCTCGTCCGACCAGTCGAGATTCAACACGTCCATGTCGCCGCTGCCCAGTCCTCACCAGAGAAATGACTAATCATGAAGGAAAGTATTCGGACCCGATGACGGTCGACCGCCGCCGCACTGTCATTCAGGTGACCATCGCATGTCGGGTGGAAACACCCGATCGTGGTGACTGAAGGTGAGACGTGATCGCCCAACTCAAGCGAGCCAAACAGACGAAGCTTACGCCAACCCGACACGCCCCTGCCGGCGGGGGTCGGTTCGGCTCGCAGCACAATCGGCGGGTGGCCAGACGCAGCGCGCGCCCGCTCCCGACGATCGACCCGGCCGATCCGTGCCCGTGCGGGCTCGACCGGGTCTACCAGGACTGTTGCGGCCGTTTTCACAACGGCACGGCGACCGCGCCGACCGCCGAGGCGTTGATGCGCTCCCGGTACAGCGCGTTCGCCGCGCGGGACGAGGCGTACCTGGTGCGGACCTGGCACCCGAGCACCCGGCCGGCGCGGGTCGGGTTCGACCCGGCTCAGCACTGGACCGGGCTGCACATCCTGGGCACCACCGGCGGCAGCCTGCTGCACACCGAGGGCACCGTCGAATTCCGCGCCGACTACCGCGTGCGCGGGCGGGCCGACAGCCTGCACGAGCACAGTCGGTTCGTCCGGGACAACGGAAACTGGGTCTATCTCGACGAAATCTCGAACGACTGAGCCTCCCGCAGGCACGCCGAAGGGTGCGGAGCTGTTGGTCATGGCCACTCCCGCCGAGGCGATCTTCGCCTGTCGGCCCAACCTGCTCGTGTCCGATCTCGCCACGAGCCTGCGGTTCTACCGTGAACTGCTCGGCTTCCGGGTCGGCTGGCGCTGGTCGGGCCGGCCGGGCCGATTTCTCGCCGAGGACGGCCGGCCGGACACCGCGCTGGTCGGGCGCGGTCAGGCACAGGTGCTGCTCACCCAGTTCGCCGGAGGCCACGCCGCCTGGCCGCACTTCGACGTGCACACCCAGGGTCAGGTCGACGACCTGTTCGCCGAGCAGACCGCGCGCGGTGCCCGGATCGCCGAGCCGCCGGTCCTGCGTGTCTGAGGGATGTACGAGCCGCGGTCGCGTGATCCGGACGGCAACATCCTGCGGGTGAGCGCCCACCGGACCGACCGGCGGAGTGACCACGCCAACAGTAAGACCGGCGCCGGGCCAGCACACTGACAACCGACCGAACAGCAGCCGGACCGGATCGGGGAGCACCCATGCAACGCAGCGGATCGGGCCGTCGATGAGCGTCGTCGAACTGGAGTTGCTCGACTGGCGGCGGCGGGTGAGCGCGCTGTACGCGGCCGTCCGCGCGGAGCACGACCCGGAGGCCGGCCACGCGGGGTGGCGAGCCGGTCGGGACGAGTTGTTCCGCAACCACCCGCAGAGCCCACTGCCCGCCGGCGATCCGCTCCGCGAGACCGGCCTGCCCTACTGGCCCTACGACCCCGAGCTGCGGTTCACGCTCGCGCTGCGACCTCCGGCGGAACCGGCGCGGCTGGCGCTACCCACCGACAACGGCAACACCACCGCGATGACGCTCGTCGGGCAGGTCGAACTGCCCGCGCCGCTGTCGGCCGCGGTGGACATCTGGTCGCTGGAGCAGTACTCGGGCGGGCTGTTCGTCCCGCTGCGCGACGGCTCGGCCGGCCGGACCAGCTACGGCGGCGGCCGCTACCTGCTGGACACCGCGAAGAGCGCCGACCTGGGCGGCACCGCCGACGGTCTGGTGATCGATCTGAACTTCCTCTACCACCCGTCCTGCCGCTACGACAGCGCGTGGCAGTGCCCGCTGGCCCCGGCCGGCAACACGATCGCCGCCGAAGTCCGGGCTGGCGAACGAATGTGACCCGGGTGGGTGGCGTGATCGGTGCTCCCGCCACCCACTCCGGCCAGCCGATGGTCACGCCTTGCCGGTGAGCGAACCGAGGATCTGCTTGGTCAACGCCAGTGCGGCGGTGTCGCCGTCGTGGGCGCCACCGCTGGCCAGCACGGTGACGATCGCGGTGCCGGTGCGCGCCGCGATGAGCGTGCTTCCGTTCTGCCAGGCCGAATCCGCCAGCGAGATGGTGCACGCGCCGTCGCCGAGACCGGTCGTCGGCTGCTCGGTCACCTTCACCGTGCTGCTCGTCTGGGCGTCCGAGCAGGACGGACACCGGGTGGCGATCCGGCCCACCGCGCCGAGCACGGTCTGGGCGGTGGCGCCTCGGTACACGTCCACCTCCTGGGCGAGCTCGTCGGAGGTCGTGTTGTCGAGGTAGTCGTTCTGGGGTGGGGCATACGGTTTGCCGGAAGCATCCCCGTCGTCGGCCGGCCGAAAACGATCAGGTGCCGTCGGTGCCGTCGGTGCCGGCGACCTGCCGGGTGGCGATGTTGAGCCGGTTCCACAGGTTGATCTGCGCGATCGCCACCACCAGCGCGCCGAGCGCGACCTCGTCGTAGTGCCGGGCTGCCTCGGCCCAGACCTCGTCGGACACCGGGTCCGACGAGCCGCCGAGCCGGGTGGTCGCCTCGGCCAGGTCGAGCGCGGCGCGCTCGGCGTCGGTGAAGTAAGGCGCGTCCCGCCAGCCGGCCACGGTGTCCAGCCGCTCGTCGGCCTCGCCGGCCTTGCGCAGGTCGCGGGCGTGCATCCGCAGACACACCGCGCAGCCGTTGAGCTGGCTCACCCGCAGGTTGACCAGTTCGATCGTGGTCCTGGACAGGCCGGTGTCGGTCACCGCCGCGCTCAGCGCGAGCAGGGTCGGCATGACCTGGGGGACGACCATCGCGGGGTGATTCATCCGAGCTCGCATACTGCTGTCCTCCAACTTGTCCGCCGAGCGCGTCGGTGTCACATCGGCTCGGTTTTCGCGGTCAGAGCGATGACCGAGCGCGACGGAGGAAGGTGACCGATGGACGAACACGACTGGCTGGCCGCACGGTTCGAGGAGAACCGGGGCCGACTGCGGGCGGTGGCCTACCGGATGCTCGGCTCGGTGGCCGAGGCCGAGGACGCCGTCCAGGAGGCGTGGCTGCGGCTGAGCCGTTCGGACACCAGCGAGGTGGTCAACCTTGGCGGCTGGCTGACCACGGTGGTCGGCCGGGTGTGCCTGAACATGTTGCAGGCGCGCAAGTCCCGCCGCGAGGAGCCACTCGGACCGGGGCAGCCCGACCCGATCGTCGACCAGGCCGACGGCGGTCATCCCGAGCACGAGGCGGTGCTCGCCGACTCGGTCGGGCTGGCCCTGCTCGTCGTACTGGACGCCCTCACGCCGGCCGAGCGAATCGCCTTCGTACTGCACGACATGTTCGCCGTCCCGTTCGACGACATCGCCCCGATCGTGGGCCGCTCCCCCGCCGCCACGCGCCAACTCGCCAGCCGCGCCCGCCGCCGGGTCCAGGGCACCCCGACGCCGGACGCCGACCGTGCCCGCCAGCGCGAGTTGGTCGACGCGTTCCTCGCCGCCGCGCGGGACGGCGACTTCGACGCGCTGTTGGCCGTGCTCGACCCGGAGGTGGTGCTGCGGGCCGACAGCGGCCCGACCGGGACGACGGTGGTCCGGGGCGCGGCGGTGGTGGCGGGGCGGGCCCTCACCTTCGCCCGGCTCGGCCATGCCGGTCGACTGGCGCTGGTGGACGGTTTGGTCGGCGCGGTCAGCACCCCGAACGGGGTACCGGCCGCGGCCATGAGCTTCACCGTTCGGGACGGCCGGATTGCCGAGATCACCATCGTGGCCGCTCCCGACCGGGTCGGCCGGCTCGACGTGACCTTCCTGGGCGACTGACCGGTCCGGGCCTCAGGGGATCGTGATCGCGGTGGTGGTCGTGGTGGTCGGCGGGGCGGTGGTGGTTGTTGTCGTCGTGGTGGTCGTTGTGCTGGTCGTGCCGGGGTTGAGCGGAACCGTGCGGGTCGCCGCCGGGCCGGTGCCGCCGACGGTGGTGATCGTGTATGACGGCGCCGCCGCGGTCGGCGTGCACGCGCCCGGCGGCAGGTCGACGGTGCCGGTCGGGCCGTAGCTGCCGTAGCGGGTGCGGCCGGTCGGGCCGTCGACGAACAGGGTGACGCCGGTGTCGTGGCCGGTGGTCCAGGTCAGCCGCGGCACCCGCGTCCGCCGGCCGGCGATGAGCACGCACATCGCGGTGAACGAACTGACGCTCGGCGGCGGCACGGCGGCGGTGGTCGCCCGGGGTGGTCGGGTGGCGGCCGAGGTGGCGGGATTCGTGGCGGCAGGCGTCGCGCCGGTGATGGCGCCGGTGATGGCGACGGCTGCGGCCGGTTGGGCCTCGGGCTGGTCGGTGCGCCGGTTGAGCAGAACGATCCCGCCGAGGACGGCGAGCACGACCAGCACCGCGGCGGCCGTGCTCAGCCCCACCACCCGGCGGTTGACCGGCACCCGGCCGGACGCCGGCGGCCAGCCGTTGGGCCACCGCGGCCCGGTGCCGGCCGGACGCAGCGCGCGACCGGCGGTGGTCAGCACCCGCGAACGCAGGCCGGCCGGGATGGCGATCGCCGGCAGGCCGCCGAACAGCGCGGCCGGGGTGACCAGCCGGCGCTCGCGCTCGGCGCAGGTGTCGCATTCCTCGACGTGCCGAGCGATCCGCTTGCGCATCAGCTGGGTCAGCCGACCGTCCCAACCGGACAGCAGCAGGTCCAGCTGGGTGCAGTGGCCGCGGCCGGTGCGGGCAACCAGCAGCGCGCCCACCGACCGACGGGCCGTCGCCCGCGCCCGGACCAACAGCTTGTAGGCCGAGGCAGGCGGCATACCGAGCGCCGCACCGAGTTCGTCGGTGGGCAGGCCCTGCCGGTCGGCCAGTTCGAGCGCGAGCTGGTCCCGGGGCGACATCCAGGCCGCCGCCGACCGCACGAGCTCGGCCAGTTCGGCGTCCAGCGCGCGGGTGGCCGGCTGGTCGGGGTCGACGCCGGGGGCGTCAGGCACGGCGTCCATCGGCACCTCCCGCGCGCCCTTCTCCAGCCGCGCCAGGCACTCGTGCCGGGCGACCGCGAACAGCCAGCTGCGCAGCCGGTCGGGTTCGCGCAGGCCCGACAACCGGGTGGCCGCGACGACGAACACGTCCTGCAGGCAGTCCTCGGCGTCGGCCGGCCGGCGCAGCAAACTCCGACCCAGCGCCAGAATCCGCGGCGCGTACCGGTCGAAGATCGCGGCGAGCGCGGCCTGGTCGCCGTTGGCCGCGCGCGTCGCGAGCACCGCGTCGGCGGGGCCGGCGGCCGGCCTCGAACCGGGGTCGTGCGTGGTCACAGCGACAAGTATGGACAGCGCGGGTGGCCCACGTCACGGCGTCGGAGCGGTCGTGGTGGTCCCGGTCGCGAACGGCGGCGGGGTGGGCCTGGTCATCGTCGGCGTGAGCACGATCGTCCTGTGCACTCTGGGCCCGGCGGTGCCGACACTGTAGAAGGTGATCGTGGTGCTGCCACCCTCGTCCTGGTAGCAGCCGCCGCCGAGCAGCAGGCTGCCCTGCGCGCCGTAGGTGCCGTACGACCCGACCAGGCCGGGGTTGTCCACGGACAGCGCCATGCCGGTCGCGTGGGTCACCAGCCAGGTGAGTCTCGGCTGGTAGAGGGGGGTATGCGGCATCCCGGGCAGGTCCTCGTAGTCGGAGATCACGCACTTCGCACTGGCAGTGACCGTCGAGCCGGTGCCGCTGGTACTGCCGGTGTTGCCCTGCGGGGCGTGGCTGGTCGGCGCCGACCCGGTCGGGCTGTCGGGCTGGTCCGTGGTGGTGGTGACCGAGCCGACCGGCCCGCTGACCTGATTGTTGCCGTGCTGCCCGACGGGCGTGGCGACGCCGGCTCCGTTGATGTCCGCACCGCACGCGGACAGGGCGGCGACCGCGAGCGCACCGAACACGACCGAGGCGATGGCTGGGGCGAAACGCTGCATGATGACTCCTCCTCGACACACGCCCCGAGTGGGCGTACGTAGAGGTGGACCGCCGACCCACCAGTTTCCGGACACTTTCTTCGCAGCTGTCGCTAGTGACGTGGGTCACAAATGACACGAGGGCGGCGGCTGTGCGAATCCGGTCACATCCGGAATGTGCGGAGCTGCGTGGGGCGTTTGATCAACTTGTGAGCCGACTCTTCGAATCCATGACGGTGCGTGGCCTGACCGTGTCCAACCGCGTGTGGGTTTCCCCGATGTGCCAGTACTCGGCCACCGACGGACTACCCAACGACTGGCACCTGGTGCACCTGGGTCAGTTCGCCACCGGCGGCGCCGGACTCGTCACCACCGAGGCGACCGCGGTGACGCCAGCGGCCCGGATCAGCCCACAGGACACCGGAATCTGGAACGACGAACAGGTCACCGGGTGGCGGCGGATCACCGACTTCCTGCACACCCAGGGCACGCCGGTGGCGATCCAACTGGCCCACGCCGGCCGCAAGGCGTCGACGTTGGCGCCGTGGAAGGGCCGCGGCACGGTCCCGGTCGAGGACGGTGGCTGGCAGTCGGTCGGCCCCAGCGAGCAGCCGTTCGGCGACTACGCCGCACCCCGCAGGCTCACCGAGTCCGAGGTCGCCGAGATACCAGGCCAGTTCGCCCAGGCCGCCCGCCGATCGGTGCGCGCCGGTTTCGACGCGATCGAGCTGCACTTCGCGCACGGCTACCTGGTGCACCAGTTCCTCTCCCCGCTGTCCAACGATCGAGACGACCGCTACGGCGGCGAGTTCGGGAACCGGGTCCGGCTGGCGCTGGAGATCGCCGAGGCCGTACGGTCGACGGTTGGCCAGGACTTCCCGGTGTTCGTCCGGATCTCCGGCACCGACTGGACCGAGGGCGGCTGGACGATCGAGGAGTCCGTGGAGCTGGCGACTTTGTTGGGCGAGCGTGGCATCGACCTGATCGACACGTCATCTGGTGGCAACGTGACCAATCCGCGGATTCCGCTCGGGCCGGGTTACCAGGTGCCGCTGGCCGCCCAGGTCAGGAAGGAGAGCGGTCTGCTGACCGGGGCAGTTGGCATGATCACCGAGGCTGAGCAGGCTGAGGAGATCATCGCCTCCGGAGCGGCGGACGTGGTTTTCCTGGCGAGGGCAATGCTGCGCGATCCACACTGGACACAGCACGCGGCCGAAACGCTGGGCGGAAAGGCATATTGGCCGGACCAGTACCTACGAGCCGCGAACTGATTCCGAGTCCCCGGCGACCCGGGGTCGCTCCGGTCCTGGTCCTGGTCGTCGCTGTCGCGACAGGACCCCGGTCACCCCGATCCGCCAGAATCTTCAGGGCTTCATATCGGAGTGAAGGGGGTCGTGTGGATCAGCGCGCTCGTCGGACCCGCTTCTCCTCCCATACCGGGCTGTCCTCTTCGGATACCGTGCCGTCCTCCTGGAAAACCAGGAACCGGTCGAACGCCCTGGCAAACCACCTGTCGTGCGTCACCGCGACAACCGTTCCGGTGAACTCCTCCAGCGCATCCTGCAACGCCTCGGCCGACGTCAGATCCAGGTTGTCCGTCGGCTCATCGAGCAACAACAACGTCGCCCCGGACAACTCCAGCAACAGGATCTGGAACCTGGCCTGCTGGCCACCAGACAACGTCTCGAACCGCTGATCCCCCGACGCCGCCAACCCGTACCGGCCGAGCACGGACATTGCTGAACCACGGGCCAGGCCGGAGCGGTCGCCCTCGCCGTGCCACAGCACGTCCACCAGAGTGCGGCCCACCCAGTCGGGATGTTCGTGGGTCTGCGCGAACAACCCGGGCACCACCCGCGCCCCGAGCCGGCACGCGCCGGTATGCGGTACATCACCACCGGCCAGCAGGCGCAGGAAGTGGCTCTTGCCGGAACCGTTGGAACCCAGCACGGCCAACCGGTCGCCGAAGAACACGTCGGCGTCGAACGGCTTCATCAGGCCGGTCAGTTCGAGTTGCTCGCAGGTGATCGCGCGGACCCCCGTCCGGCCACCGCGCAGTCTCGGCTTGACCTCCTCGGTCTGCGGCAGCTCCGGCGGTCGCTCGGACTCCTCGAACTTGCGCAGCCGGGTCTGCATCGCCCGGTAGCGTGAGGCCATGTCGGGACTGATCGCGGCCTGCTGGCGCAGCGTGAACACGAGTTCCCGCAGCCGTTTGTGCTCCTCGTCCCAGCGTTTGTGCAGCTCGGCGACCCGGGTCCAGCGCGCCGCCCGCGCCTCGTGCCAGGTGCGGAAGCTGCCGCCGTGCACCCAGGTCGTGCCCGCTTCCAGCGTGATCACGTGGGTGGCGGCCGTCGCCAGCAGCTCACGGTCGTGGCTGACCAGCAGCACCGCCTTGCCCGTGTCGGCGAGTCGTTCCTCCAGCCAGCGTTTGCCGGGCACGTCCAGATAGTTGTCCGGCTCGTCGAGCAGCAGCACCTGTTCGGTGCCGCGCAGCAACGCCTCCAGCACCAGTCGTTTCTGCTCACCGCCGGACAGCGTGCGCACGCCCCGAAACTTCGCCCGGTCGAACGGGAGGCCCAGCGCGGCGACCGTCACGGTGTCCCAGAGGACCTCGGCGTCGTAACCGCCGGCCTCGCCCCAGTTGGTCAGCGCGGTGGCGTACCGCATCTGGGTGGGCTCGTCGTCGGTCTCCATCAGCGCCAGTTCGACCTTGTCCAACTCGGCGGCAGCGGCGCGCAGCCCGGTGGGTGCGACCGAGAGCAGCAGGTCGCGCACGGTCTTGTCGTCCCGGACCGAGCCGATGAACTGGGGCATCACGCCGAGACCGCCCTGGACGACCACGCCGCCCTCGGTCGGTGTCAGCTCGCCGGAGAGCATCCGCAGCAGCGTCGTCTTGCCGGCACCGTTCGAGCCGACCAGCGCGACGACACTGCCCGTGCCGACTCGGAACGTCACGTCCCGGAACAGCTCACGGCCGTCCGAGAGTCGATGTGCCAGCCCGCTGGCCTCCAGGAATCCCACAAGAGGTCATCGTGCCCTGTGCGGCCCACCGAACACCAATGAGTTGCCCCGACCGGCGCCCGGACCGGCGCCGAAAGACCGGGAAACGGAAAAGTCTCCCGGCGCCGGGTTGTACGACATCCGGCCACCGGAAACGCCGCATTCGGACCAGCGGAGTCCGTCGATCAACGTGGTCCGATTTGCCCCTTGACGGGTTGTGATGTGGATCTCATCGTGTTACCTGTTGGCGCCGGCCAACAATCTCCGGACCGGAGGCGCGCATGAGTACGACAGCTCCCGCCGACGCTGTTGCTCGAAGTCAACGACGACGCGCGGTGATCGCGAGCACGGTAGGCACGTCCATCGAGTGGTACGACTTCTTCCTCTACGGAACCGCTGCGGCCCTGATATTTCCGAAGCTGTTCTTTCCTGGTGACTCGGCATTCACCGGCGTCATCGAATCGTTCGCGACCCAGTTCGTCGGATTCGCGGCCCGGCCGATCGGCGCCGCGATCTTCGGTCACTTCGGTGACCGGATCGGTCGCAAGGCGACCCTGATCAGCACCTTGCTGGTGATGGGGATCGGCACGTTCCTGATCGGCTGCCTGCCCTCCTTCCACACGCTCGGCGCGTTCGCGGCCGTGCTGCTGGTGCTGCTGCGCATCGCGCAGGGCATCGGCGTGGGTGGCGAGTGGGGCGGCTCGGTACTGCTGTCCATGGAGTGGGGCGCCCGACGCCGACGCGGGTTCATGACGAGTTGGCCACAGCTCGGCGTGCCACTCGGGCTGCTGCTGTCCACCGGCGCGGTCAAGCTGATGACCAGGATCGCCGGCGCCGGTTTCGACTCCTGGGGCTGGCGGGTGCCCTTCCTGATCAGCATCGTGCTGGTCGGCATCGGCCTGTACGTGCGGTTACGAGTGCTGGAGTCACCGGCCTTCACCGAGGTCAAGCGGACCAGCGCGATCGTCCGCATTCCGGTCTGGGAGGCCATTCGACGGCGGCCGAGGGCGATTCTCTGCTCGGCGTTCGTGCGGATGTCCGAGCAGGCGCCGTTCTATCTGTTCATCACGTTCGTGCTCACCTACGGCACCAAGAAACTCGACCTCGCACAGGGCGACCTGCTCAGCTACACGATGGTGGCAGCGGCGATCGGGCTGGTCAGCGTGCCGGTGTTCGGCTGGCTGTCCGACCGGATCGGCCGCCGACTGATGTACGGCATCGGCATCGTGTGCACGGCACTGTTCGCGTTCCCCTACTTCGGCCTGCTGGACACCAAGGTCGCCTGGCTGGTGCTGGTCGGCATCGTGGTGTCGCTGATCTTCCATGACATGCAGTACGGGCCACAGGCGGCACTGATCGCGGAGAGCTTCGGCACCAACGTGCGCTACTCCGGCGCCAGCCTCGGCTACCAGCTCGCGTCGGTCATCGCCGGCGGACCCGCTCCGCTGATCGCGGCGGCGATCCTCTCGCACACCGGCAGCAGCACCTGGATCAGCTGGTACATCATCGGCTGCGCGGTAGTGTCCATGATCGCGCTGCTGGCCATGCCGAAACCGGTCGAGTCGGGCGAGCCCGACCTGGTGCCCGACGGCCTGGTCACGGCCGAGGGCGGCTGACCCGCTCGCCGGACGTGAGTGGCCGTGTCCTCCACTCACGTCCGGCGGACGCCCGGTCAACGGCCGGGCCCGAGCCGGACGGTACCGCCCGGCTCAGGAATGCACGACCGGCGGCAGGATCAGTTCGAGAGCGACCTCCAGCGCGGCCGCGCGGCGCTCCTCAAGGGGCGCGTCCACCTCGATCGGGCCGTGGCTGCCCAGGTGCAGCATGGCCAGCGCCATGTTCGCCTTGATCTGCCGCTTCAGTGGCGCGCCCGGGTCGGCGAGCAGCTTGTTCAGCGCCCGGAACCGCTCGAAGAGCTGGTGGCTGTCCTTGAGGTCACGCACGGCCGACTGGTTGCCCTGGACGAACTGGATCATCGCCTCACCGGGGCCGGCCAGCACGGCCGCGTAGCGGTGCACGATCTCAGCCCGGACCTTGTCGTCGATGGTCTGGCTGGTGGCCCACGCCACGATGTCGTCGATCTGGGTCAGGAAGTCCTCGAACAGGCTGGCGACGATGTCGTCCTTGGTGCGGAAGTGGTAGTACAGCGCCGCCTTGGTCACCCCGAGGCGCTCGGCGATCTCCCGCAGCGACGTTTTTTCGTAGCCCTGCTCGGCGAACAGTTCCATGGCGACTGCCTGGATCTTGCCTCTGGTGCCACTCCTACGGTGCGTCTCGGTCATCCCACACCTCCCTGTTCTGACGTTCCCCGAACTTTCGCCGATATCTTACTTGACGACCGGCTAGTTCCTAGCTTACCGTACGGCAAGTAAGTCAGCCAGACCAGTTCGTACCGAACCGGTATCTGTGATCTCACTCTGGAGGGGGAGGGCTCAACATGACTGACACCACATCCCTGAAACCCGGCGACCGGTCGGCAGCGACTGCCCCGGCGCCGAGCAAACGCGCCATCTACCTGGCGATGGCCGGCCTGATGCTGGGCATGCTCGTGGCGATGCTGGACAACCTCATCGTCAGCACCGCGCTGCCCACCATCGTCGGCGACCTCGGCGGTCTGGCCCACCTGTCCTGGGTGGTCACCGGCTACGCGCTGGCGGCGGCCGCGGCCACCCCGATCTGGGGCAAGCTCGGTGACCTGTACGGGCGCCGGGGCATGTACATGGCCTCGATCGTCATCTTCCTGATCGGCTCCGCGCTGGCCGGCCTGTCCCAGAACATGGACGAGCTGATCGGCTTCCGCGCCCTGCAGGGCCTCGGCGCCGGTGGCCTGATGGTCGGCGCGATGGCGATCATCGGCGACCTGATCCCGCCCCGCGAGCGCGGTCGCTACCAGGCGCTGATCGGCGGCATGATGCCGATCGCGTTCGTCGGTGGTCCGCTGGTCGGCGGCGTGCTGACCGACGACCTGAGCTGGCGCTGGGTGTTCTACATCAACATCCCGATCGGCGTCGCCGCGCTGGTGGTCACCGGTCTGTTCATGAAACTGCCCAAGCACCGCATCAAGGCCCGGATCGACTACATCGGCGCGATCCTGCTCACCATCGGCGTCGTGTCGCTGACCCTCGCGGCCAGCTGGGCGGGCAGCGAGTACGCGTGGGGCTCGTGGCAGATCATCAGCCTGTTCGTGGTCGCCGTCGTGTTCCTGGTCGGCTTCGTCTACGCCGAGGGCAAGGTCGCCGAGCCGATCCTGCCGCCACGGCTGTTCCGCTCGCGCAACTTCACCGTGGCGCAGATCCTGAGCTTCCTGGTCGGCGCGGCGATGTTCGGCGCGGTCAACTTCCTGCCGCAGTACATGCAGAACGTGCGGGGCGCGTCGGCGACCGCGAGCGGCCTGCTGTTGCTGCCGCTGATGTTCGGCATGCTCGTGGTGATGCTGGGTACCGGTCAGATCACCACCCGGACCGGTCGTTACCGGGAGTTCCCGATCATCGGTGGTGCGCTGCTGACCATCGGCATGCTGTTGCTGCTGATGCTCAACGTGAACACCTCGACCGTGGTCGCTTCCGGGCTGACCCTGGTGGTCGGTCTCGGTATGGGCTTCCTGATGCAGAACACCATGCTGATCACGCAGAACAGCGTCGAGCTGCGGGACATGGGCTCGGCCAGTGGATCGGTCACCCTGTTCCGGTCGGTCGGCGGTTCGCTGGGCATCGCGCTGCTCGGCTCGATCTACACCTCGAAGCTGACCGACTCGCTCACCTCGGGGCTGGGCCAGCAGGGCGGCAAGCTGATCGCCGGTGGCGCCCAGATCCCCCCGTCGGTGGTGCTCAAGCTGCCGGCGCCGCTGCGCGAGGCGTTCCAGTCCGGCGTGGTCAGCGGCCTGCACGGGGTGCTGATCGGCGGCGCGATCATGGCGCTGTTCGGTTTCCTGGTGGCCTGGTTCGTCAAGGCCGTGCCGCTGCGGGGTGGCGCCGCCCCGACCGACCCGGAGCCGGCCGTCGTGCTCGGTGAGCCGGTCGTCGAGGACGAGCCGGTCGCGGTTCCCGCCGACTAGCGTCGGGTAGGACGAGCAGGATTACCCGACACCAGCTCTGATCGCTGGACGACACAGCAGCGCGCCACACCGGTTGGGGGGTGGCGCGCTGCTGTGTTTCTCGGAACCGGGAACCCGGAATCGTCGACCCGCGGGCGCTGTGGCCCGGCGGAAACCCGGGTCCGCCGCCCCGGTCTGATTCCAGGTCACGAAACGACTTATTCGGCGTCGCCTTTCGTCCGGTGCTGCTAGCTTCAGCCGATCCTGCCGCGAGAAGCGCGGCAACACCGTTGGCGTACAAGGAGTTGTTCATGGCGATCCGCCGGGCCAAGCAAAAGGCCCAGGTAATCGAACTGCTTTCCCAGGTCGCTCCGGCCGGTGAAACGTTCATCGCCTGCGTGCACTGTGAGACCGGGCCCAGCCCGTGGCTCAACGCACTGTTCGACGAGGTACCGATCCTGGGGCTGGTCGTCGCACTGACCAGGAAATTCTATTTCGTCACGTTGACCAACACGTCGGTCGTGGTGAACAAGTCCAACCGGTTCACCAACCGCCCCGCCGAGGTTGTCGCCTCGTTCCCGCGGAACACCGCGCCGATCAGCAACGTCAACCGGGCCACCGTGTGGAGCAAGATGTACCTGGCCTTCACCCCGGAGGGCAAGCCCACCCGCCTCAACGTCCACCGCTACTGGCGCGGAGAGTTCGACCAGCTCGTCGCCGCGCTGCCGGTGGTGGACGTGGCCGCGTAGGTCGATCCCCGGCCCGTTCCGGTCGACGAGTTCGACCGGAACGGGCCAACAGCATGATTGACTGGGCGGCATGCTGCCCTGGGACACGGAACTGGCCGGCCGGTTGGATCGGCACACCCTCGACTCCCACCTGCTGCGGAACAATCCGCTGGGTGACCCGCACGAACGGCCGCTGTGGGTGTACGTGCCGCCCGGCTACGACGACGAGCCGCGCACCCGGTACCCGAGCGTGTACGTGATCCAGGGTTACACCGGGCACGTCAGCATGTGGACCAACCGCTCGCCGTTCCGCCAGCCCTTCGTGGAAACGGCCGACGCGGTGTTCGCCAGCGGCCGGGCGCCCGGTTGTGTGGTGGTGTACGTGGACGCCTGGACCCGTTACGGCGGCTCACAGTTCGTCGATTCGCCGGGCACCGGCCAGTACCACTCCTATCTCTGCGACGAGATCGTGCCCTGGGTGGACGCCCACTACCGCACGATTCCCGACCGGGAGTCCCGGGCGATCTCCGGCAAGTCCTCCGGCGGTTTCGGCGCGATGATCACTCCGATGCTGCGTCCGGACCTGTTCGGCGCACTCGCGACGCACGCCGGCGACAACCTCTACGAGCTGTGTTACCTCGCCGAGTTCGGCCGGGCCGCGCGGGCGCTGCGCGAGTACGACCACGACATCACCCGGTGGTGGGACGACTTCAACTCGCGCACCGCGTTCACCAAGGACACCGACCAGCTGCTGGTGATGCTGCTGGGACTGTCCGCGTGCTACTCGGCGACCGAGGACGGCACGCCCCAACTTCCGTTCGACCCGGTGACCGCCGCGCCGATCCCCGAACTGTGGCAGCGCTGGCTGGACTGGGACCCGGTGCGCATGGTCGAGCGGCACAGCGAGGCGGTGCGCTCGCTGCGCGCGGTCTGGATCGACGCCGGCACCCACGACGAATGGTTCCTCGACCTGGGCGCGGAGGCGTTCCGGAGCGAGATCCGCAAGGCCGGGATTCCCGACGAACGCGTCTACTTCGAGCTGTTCGACGCCGGCCACGGCGCCATCGACTACCGCTATCCACTGGCCCTGACCTGGCTCGCCGAACGTCTGGCCCGCTGAACCAGGGCTGAGCTAGCGCCGGGGCGACGCGAGCACGGCCCGCAGCGCCTGCCGCAGCCAACCGTAGTAGCGCCGTTCGGCCGGCGCAGCGCCGCCGGCCAGTCGGTTGACCGTCATGTGCGCCAGGCTGGCCAGCAACTCCCGCTCATCGGCGCGGTCTCCCCGGGCCAACTCGCGAGACCGCGCCGAGGCCGCCCGCACCGCATCCGCCTGGGACTCGACGATCCCGGCCAGGCGACCGAACCCGATCCCGGCGGGCGACACGACATCGATCAGCCCGGTCCGCAACTCCCGAAAGCGGGTGTGTCCCTCGTCGTCCAACTCGGCATCGGCGAACAGGGCCAGCCGCTCGCCCGGTTCGAATCCCCACTGCCGGTACAGCGAGTCCACGGCGGACACGACGACCAGAGCCGGGTCCAGCTCCGCCAGGTCCTCGCGCAGCCCGGCCAGCAGTCTCGCGCAGACCTCACTGTTGGCGTGGAACAAGCGATGGATCGCCGGGGACAGCTCCGGCCCGCCGTACCGCTGCACCTCGGGCCGGTAGGAGACCACCGCGACATCACGGGCCGACCCGCGGTCGATCACCCCGTGCGCCCACCGCAACGACCGGGTCAACAACTCCCCCGCGGTGTCAGCATCGTTGGCGTGCAGGCGAATCCGCAGATGCGGCTCGGGGTCGGCGTACCGGAGGTAGAACCAGCCATCGGCGAGCGAGGGCAGCATCGTCCGGACCAGCTCGCGCAGTTCACCGACCACAAGGTCGTCCAGCTGCCCGAATCCGGCATACAACTTGAGCGAGACCCATTCCCCGCCGGGCAGATGCACGGGAGCGGGCGCGGGCGATCGCACATCGGGCGATCGGTCGACGGACTCGGCTGAATCCCTGGAGCGCAACACAAGCGGCACCACGAGCTCGCTGAAGTACCGCTGTCCGGCCAGATCGGTGAACCAGAGATCATCGAACCCGGGCGTCAGCTCGTGCAGGGTCACGGTGGAGTCCGCCCGAAGTTCGGTCCGCAGCTCGGCGACCGCGGCCGGCTGGTCCAGGTCCAGCGCGAGCCGGTTGTCCTGTTGTACCAGGTACACCCATCGGGGAACCCGCCACCGCTCGCGCCACACCTTCAGCGCCGCAAGGAAATCAGCGTCCGCACACCGGTCGTCGGCCCCGGGCAGCTGGGCCCGGCCGAGGTTCCACTGCGCCGGCCGCAACACGATCCGGCCCCGGCGCACCTGGGGCAGGAACGGCGCGGACGCCAGCGGCCCCCAGTCGAACGGGCCGGGCGTGGACCATCGCGCCTGTGAGACCTCCAGCAGGAACCGACAGGCGTTGGGCGCGGCGACCGGGTTGAGCAGATGGCCCTGCGTGGCGCAGAGCTCTCGGCCCAGTCGCGGGACGAACAGGTAGAGCCGCTGCGCGGTCGCACCGACCATGATCTCGGCCAGCCGCAGCACCCGTTCGGGCGGCACGGACGGGTTGGTGTTCACCGGGATCTGGTAACCACGCAGGTCCGGATGGGTCGCCACGTTCGCCGCCCGGCCGCTCAGCGGCAGATAACTGAGATCGGCGTAGAGCAGTTCCGGGTCGAGCGCCTCCTCCTGACCGGCGTACGCGCGCAACCGGTCCTCGGCGTCGGCACCGAGCAGGTGGGCGAACCGGCCGTGCGTGCGACCGCCCCCGGCGACCGGGAACGGCGACAGCACCGCCTGCCAGTCGCCGCGCGCCAGGTCGGCCGGGGAACGGGCACCGAGTTGCAGGAAGATGTCCAGGCTCGGCGGCAGCGGGCGGCTCCCGGTCGTCGGCGCGGTCAGCAGGCTGAGCCGGTCGTCGGTCAACTCGACGGAGTGCGCACCCTCGGCCACGGCCTCGGCGTACAGGGCGATCAACGCGGTGTGGTCGGGCCGGTCAACGGCCGGCGCGGCGGTCGGCAGCGGATAGGTCCGGGACGGCGTCCGGTAGGTGGGCGGGCAGTCCAGGCCGATGTCCGGGCTGAGCAGGTCGAGCAACGGGACGAGTTCGCCGGAGCCGTAGCGCTGGCGGAAGGCGGCGTGGTAGTCGGCGAGGTGGGCGGGCACGCCACGGTCGCGGTGCAGTCGGATCAGGCAGTGCGCCGCGTCGGCGGCGGCCCGGCCGATCCCGGCGGGCAGCGTGCAGTCGTCGACGGCCAGCACGGCGTCCGTCTGGTAGGTCGATCCGGTGTGCCCGGGGGTCAGTTCTCGTTGGTGTCGGGTCAGTTCACGGAAGTCCTCGATCGAGTGGGGCAGCGTCGGGCTGTCCAGCCGAGTCATCAGTTCGGCCGTCCGCCACAGCGCGTCGGCCACCGGTCGGGCGACGGGGAGGTCGGCCAGTCGCCGAGCGAGAAAGCGCTCCGGCCGCGGTTCGTTCAGTGGCGGCCGCAGATCGCTGGTGAGCACACCGACCGAACGAAGCTGGTGCACCAGCCGTTCGGCACGCGCACGCCCGGCGCCGGGCACCGCCCGGACAACCGTGTCGACGACCTCCGCGAACGGGGTGGGCGCGGCGACGGTGGCCAGCACCAACCGGACCACCGGCGTGGCGCGCACCGAGGTCTCCCGCCGGTTCGCCGATCCGTGCACGTCGGCGTCGCGCAGCACGATCCGGGCACCGGTGTCCTGCGCCAGCGGGTTGGCCACCAGAGTGAGCTGGGCCAACAGGTTTTCGTCGTCCTCCAGCCGGCGGATCACGGTCAGCAGCCAGCCCATGTCGGCCCGGGTGCGGGTGCTGGCCCGCGGGTTCAGCCGGACGGTTGCGGTGTCGGCGAACGACCCGGCCGCCACGCCGGCGAACAGGCCGAACGGCGTCGGCCGGGTGGACATCCTGACCACGTACCGAAACAGCCGGGAGCGCAGCCTGCGCAACTTCTTCGGGCTGGTGCCGTGCTCGACCGCACGGTCCAGTGCGGCGCTGAGATCCGGGCTGGCGACGTACAAAGCCTGTTGCAGCAACGGATTCGCGTACAATTCGGCCAGTTGTCCGAAGTCTGCGCCGGAGCCGTCGGCGGTGAGCCGGCCAAGAGTGTCGGCCGGCAGCAGTGGCGCGCGGAGTAAAAAGAAGGACGCCGGACGGTAATCGATTTGCCAATCCTCCCCGACCGTATGAATACCGGAACCAGTTGCGAAGTCAACATCGCGGTGGGGCCGAGGCCGGACGCTTCCGTCCGACCTCGGCTCACTGTCGTTCCCGTTCACCCGCGAATTCAGCCGACGGTGGACCACACCGTGAGTAGGTCGGCCACCGTCCACGCCGCACCGGGCGCGGCCGCCTCATCGGCCGACTCGGTGATGCGAATGTCCAGATCAAAAAGCCCGTCGTAGCCCTCAACCACGTGAACTCCTCCTTCAATCGTGCGCCGTTGTGCGACGACGCACGAACAATGTGCCGGACCAAGAATAATTGCCGAGTGAACCACTTTGACTTCGTCCATTCGGCCTATCCGACAGTGGTATCACCCACCCGACTATCACCAGCACCGGCACGGGTTACTTACGTCCGCCATTTGATCCGGGACGGTGTTAATTCCGGGTGAGATCGGGACATTTCGCCTGTCACGGCACTAGAGTCGACGGCGTTGGGTGGTGCATCGGTTGGGATGCACCCGGTGGCGATGCGGGTGGCGTAGGGGTGGAGTTCCGTATTCTTGGCGCCCTGGAGGTGGCTGGCCCCTTGGGCGCCACAGCCATGCGCCCGTCGAAGCAATCCACGCTGCTGGCAAAACTGCTGGTGTCGGCGAACCAGGTGGTGTCGGTGACCGACCTGGTCGACGCGGTCTGGGACGAACGTCCGCCCAGGTCGGGCGCGCCGGCCGTGCACACGTCGATCAGCCGGCTACGGCAACTGCTGAACAGCACCGAATCCGGCGGTGCCGAACGAATCGCGACCGGACCGAAAGGCTATCTGCTGCAAATCGCAGCCAACGAGCTGGATGCCAACGTTTTTCATCGTCGGGTTCGGCAGGCCAAGCAGCTCCTGGTTTCCGGCAAGGCGACCGCTGCCGACGACGAGCTGCGCCAGGCCCTGCGGCTGTGGCGGGGGGACGTGCTCAGTGGGATTCCCGGCCGGTTCGCCGAATCCTATGCCGCGCAACTGGATGAGAGCAGGCTGTCGGCGGTCGAGGACCTGGCGGCGACCCGGCTGACCATCGGCGCCGACGCCGAACTCGTGTCCGAACTGCGCGGACTGGTGGCCGAACACCCGTTCCGGGAGCGGCCGCGCGGTCAACTCATGCTCGCGCTCTACCGGCTGGGCCGGCCGGACGAGTCGCTGGCGGTGTTCCGGGAGGCGCGGCAGATCCTGATCGAGCAACTCGGCATCGAGCCGGGCGTTGAACTGCAACGACTGCACAGCCAGATCCTGGATCGCGACCCGCGACTGCGGGCGGGCCGGCCAGGGACGACGGTCACGTCCGGCGCCCCGGTCATCGAGATGCCGCCGGTGCCCCGGCAACTGCCCGCCGACACGCTGCACTTCGTCGGCCGGGAGGCCGAACTGGCGCGGATGGACAGCATGCGGCCGCACGGCAGCACCGACCCCGCCGGCTCGACACCACGCTCCACGCTGTGCGTGATCGACGGCCCGGCCGGCATCGGCAAGACCGCCTTCGCGGTGCACTGGGCCACCCGGGCACACGCCAGTTGCCCGGACGGCGAGCTCTACGTCGACCTGCACGGCTTCGACGCGACCAGGTCGCCGACCGGGCCGGCCGACGCGCTGGACCAGATGCTGCGCGCGCTCAACGTCGCACCCGGCGCGATCCCGCGCGGCCTGGACGAGCAGGCGGCGTTGTACCGCACTGTGCTCGCCGACCGGCGGGTGCTGATCGTGTTGGACAACGCGGCCGGCGCCGAGCAGGTGCGTCCGCTGCTGCCCGGCAGCGCGTCCTGCGTCGTGCTGGTGACCAGCCGCAACCGGCTCTCCGCACTGGTCGCCCGGGAGGGCGCGACGCGGATCACGCTGGGCCAGCTCACCGAGGACAAGTCGGCCGAACTGCTGACCCGGATCATCGGCGTCGAACGGGCCGGCGCCGGCCAGGACGCGCTGCACCAACTCGGCGAGCTGTGCGCGCATCTGCCGCTGGCACTGCGGATGACCGCCGAGCGGCTGGTCACCCACCCGCACACCTCGGCCGGCGACCTGGTCGAGGACATCACCGACCAGCAGGACCGGCTGGCCGCGCTGGCCGCCGACGAGGAGGACACCAGCTCACTGCGGGCACTGTTCTCCTGGTCCTACAACGCCCTCGACATCGAGGCGGCCGAACTGTACTGCCTGCTGGGCCCGCAGCCGGGCCACGACATCGGGCTGCCGGCGGCCGCCGCGCTGCTGGGCACGACGGTCCGGCAGGCCGGTCGGGTGCTCGACCGGCTGACCGGCGTGCACCTGGTCGACGAGAGCGCCTACCACCGATTCCGGCTGCACGACCTGCTGCGCGACTACGCGATCGAACGCGCGCACGTCGACCGGCCGCCGAGCGAGCTGACCGCGGCGCTGACCCGGCTGTGCGGCTGGTACCTGCGCACGGCGAGCAACGCGGCGGATCGCATCCTGCCGCCGAAGCGCCCCCGCCGCGCGCTGCCGGTCGACCTGCCGCCGTGCACCCCGCTGATGTTCGCCACCAGCCAGCAGGCGCTGGCGTGGTGCGAGTTGGAGCGGCACAACCTGATCGCTGTCGTCAGCTACTGCGCGGACCAGGGTCTTGACCTGATCGCCAACCAGCTCCCGGCGGCGCTGTGGACGTTCTTCGAGGTGCGTGGCTACCTGTCGGACTGGATCACCACCCACCGGCTCGCGCTGCGCTCGGCCCGGCGGCTGGACGACGCAAGGCTGGAGGCGCCGACGCTGTCCAACCTGGGCACCGGTTACCTGGGACTACGCCAGTTCGACCAGGCGATGGACTGCTATCGCCGCGCCCACGAGCTGGCCGCGGGCGTCGGCGACCGGTGGCTGGCGGCGGCCTCGGTGGCCAACCTCGGTGAGGCGTTCCGCAGGTCCGGCCAGGTCGCCGAGGCGATCGACCACTACTCGCTGGCGTTGGAACTGGCCACCGACTTCGGCGACCGCTGGGTGATGAAGTTCGCGCTGAACAGCCTGGCCGACGCGTTCTGCGCGCTGGGCCAGTACCGGCGGGCGGTGGACACCTATCAGCGGGTGCTTGTGATGCACCGGGACCTGGAAGACCAGCACTGGGAGGGTAAATGCCTGGCCGGGCTCGGCGACGCCTACCGAGGGCTGGATCAGGACCCGGCCGCCGCGGACAGCTATCGGGCGGCCCTCGCGGTCTACCGGGAGGTCACCGATCGGGCCGGCGTCGCCCGGGTGTCCTACCGCGTCGGTGAGGTGCTTGCCGAGTTCGGTGACCACGCGGCGGCCCGGACGCACTGGCAGGAGGCGCTGGAGATCTTCGAGCAGCTCAACGATCCCGTTGCCGCGGAACGAATCCGGCTACGCCTGTCCGGCCGGACCGATCCTGTTGTCGGCGACGTGTAAGCCGGCTGAAAGGCCGTCGATCTACCGTGGTCGAGCAATGATCGACCACGGTAGCCGTGCAGGGGGAATCGTGACGAACACCGCGGAAATCGACCTACAGATTCTGCGGGGCATGCAGGAGCTCATCGGTCCGGCGCTGGTGAAGGGCTACCAGTTGCTGCTGGAGTCGGCTGAGGGCTGTGCGCAGGACGAGGACGAGCGGTTCTTCGGCGAGCCCGGGCTCGGAACCGCGCTGCTGGAACACGGACTCGTCCAGGCCGACGGGCCGACACTCAAGGCGATCGAGCCGATCCTCGCGTTCGAGGCGCTCATTCTGAGCCAGCAGCGCAACACCCTGGACCGGCAGTCCCGGATCTCCGGCGCGCAGCAGTCGGCGTTCGCGCTGCGCAGGCGGCTGGCCCAGGAGGCGGTGGCCGAGGCGCCCCGGCTGGTCACCGGGTCGAAGGAGATCGTCGCGCTGTCCAACACGATCGCCAACACGGCCACCGAGGAATACCTCACCGTGGACACCTCCCGGTACCTGTCCTCCGCCGACGGGCTGATCGCCGTGCCCTCGGTGCCGAGCGTCCGCCAACCCGGCGTCCGGCACCGGGCCATCTACGACGCGGCCATCCTGGCCACCAAGGCCGGCGCCGCCGCCGTCGATGCGGCGCGCGCCGACGGCGGCGAGATCCGTATCCTGTCCCGGCTGCCGATGCAACTACGGATCGCCGACAGCTTCTGCGCGCTGGTGCCGCTGTCCTCGGCCGAGAGGAACCAGTGGATGCACCTGAACTCGCCGGTCGTGGTGGCCGCCCTGCGCGACTACTTCAACCTGCTGTGGGAGCGGGCCACCCCGTTCGGCGGCCGGGCACCCAACCACGACGAGTGCAGTCCCGAGGCGCGGGACATCCTGCTGCTGCTCAACCAGGGCCTCAAGGACGAGACGATCGCCCGCAGGCTCGACCTCAACCTGCGCACGGTCCGCCGCCGGGTCACCGGCCTGCTCACCCGGCTCGGGGTGACCACCCGGTTCGCCGCCGGTGCGGCCGCGCAGCGCCGCGGCTGGCTCGGCGACTGACCGCCCGCCGGCCGTGAACGCCGGCGATCCGGTCGGCTCCGCGGGTCACCGCGGCTACCCGGTCGTGGGGGCGTCGGCCGCGTAGGCGGCGAAGTTGACCGCCGGGTCCAGGTCGTGCAGCAGCCGCAGGCAGCGCGCGGCCGCGGCCCGGTCGCCGAGTTCCAAGTAACACTCGTAGGCCCGGAAGGCACTCATCGCGCCGCGCACGCCGCCACCCTGGCCGCTGCGCTCGAAGTGGCGCGCGGCCTCGGCCAGCCGGCCGGCCCGGCGGAACAGCTCACCGAGGAAGAACTGACTGCTCGGGTAGGCCGGGTCCAGTGCGTCGAGTTCCTCGCGTGCCTCGCGCAGCGAGTCCGGGTCGGTGCCGATCCGGCTCTTCACCGTGCTCTCCAGAATGATCCGGCGGTCCTCGCGCCAGAGTTGAGCGATCACCGGGTTGTCCAGGCCGAGTCCGCTGAGCACGGCGTTGGCGTCGGCGGCGAGCTTCAGCGTGGCGACGGTCTGCGCGGCCTGGCCGGTCCGGTGGAAGTACAGCGCGGCCGCCCGGTGGTAGCGGCTGGCCACCATGGCCTCCTGCCACAGCGGCAGCCCGGAAAGGTCGGCGAGGGTCCGGGCGCCGATGGCCAGCCAGGGCGCGGCGGCTTCGGTGCGGCGGTCCACCCGGATGGCGTGCGCGATCACCTTGGCCGCCGACATCACCCGCAGTGCCGGTTCCACCGCCGTCTCCGCGAGATCGGCGTAGACCGCGGCGTAGCCGGGATTGGTCGCGTCCCACTGGTGCAGCGCGCGGGCCCGCTCGTAGCGCAGGTGCTGGGTGATCGGGTCGGTGCCGACCGGGTCGGGCAGGTCCAGCAGGCGTTCGCTCGCGGTCAGCGAGGCCAGCAGTGCGACCAGCCGCAACTGCTCGATCGGCCGCAGGTCGGCGAACGGCCGGGCCAGGTCGGCCCGCAGCCGGCGCATCCCGTCGGAGTCCGCTTCGTCGCCGGCCGCGTCGTCGGTGAGCAGGTCGGGCCGGCGCACCTGGCCGATGACCCACTGGCGCAGCCCGCCGGCATGCAGGATGGCGAACCAGGGGCGGCCGAACGGGTCGTCGTCGTCCGGAGCCGTCCCGGTCGACCAGGGCAGCCCGAGGTGGTGCACGTTCCGGATGGCGGTGTGCGTGATCGGCCGGATCGACAGGTCGATCCACGGTGCCCACATGTCATGGAGTGCATACGTGTCAAGGGAATCGGTGACCTCGGGGTAGTCCGGCACCGTTCCGGTCGCCCACCGCTGGTACCGAAGAGGACTTTCCATGACGTCCGGCACGACATCCTCGTTTCGGATTTCGGAGTGGGGCCACTCAGGAATAATTCAACACGGGGACAAAACGGCGTGGCAATGGGAACAAGTGCTCACCTGGCAGGAAGAACAGGGCAGAACCGCCGACAACGAGCCGATGTCAAGTAGACAGCGCCGGCCCGAACGTGTAGGCGCGCGCATCGGTTTCACCTACCGTGACCGGGGCACACGGTCCGTGCGCGGATCGTGTGCCCCACGCAACCCGCTCGGCGATCACGCGTCTTTGTGCACAGGGAGACAGCAACAACAACAGGAAGTCGGGGGCGACGAGATCCATGACGACTACACGAAAACTGGCCGGGCGGAGCATGCTGATCGCCGCCGGAATCTGCGCCGCGACACTCGCGACCGCGTGCACCGGAAACGTCACGGCAACCCTGAACGGGGCCTCGGTCACCGCGGCCACCACCACCGCACAGCCGACGGCCGCCGCCACCGACGGCACATCCGCTGCCACGCCGGCAAAGTCCGACACCGGCACCCCGTCCTGCCACACCGCGGACCTGTCCGCCGCGTTCGGTGCCAAGAAGAGTCTCAACACGCCGCAGTCGGTGCAGGGCGAACTGGGCGCGCTGGACCACGAAGAGGTCGCGTTGGTGTACACCAATATCTCCGGCCACGACTGCACGATGGACGGGTTCGGCGGCATGGACCTCTACGGCCCGTCCCTGCCGCCCGGCGACTCGATGTCCCCACCGCAGGGGCCGGTGTTCTCCGCGAAACGCTCCGGCGCGACGCCGACCAGCGTGCTGCTGCACCCCGGTGACACCGCCCACCTTGAAGTCGCCTACCTCGTGTCGACCGACAGGCCCGCCTGGGTGCCGACCCGGATCGCGGTGACCCCGCCGAACGAGACGACCCAACTCGGTCTCAACTGGACGGTCGGCGACGCGGTCCTGCTCTACGACGGCGGCCAGAACTGGGGCCCGACGATCAGTCCGGTACTGGCCGGCGCCCAGCTCCGCTGAGCCACCAGGTCCGCGATGGACCGCGGTCAGCTCGCCAGGCGGGCGAAACCGTCCAGCATCGCGGTCAGGCCGAATCTCGGGCGATGGCCTGGGTGACACCGGGCACGACCGGGAGCGGATCATCGGCGCCGGCGGCGGCGACCGGGTGCACGCCGTCGAGTACGGCTGGCTGGACCGGCTGCGCACGACCCCGGTGTTCGCCTACCGATTGCCCTCGGCGACGTTCCGACCGATCGGCAGGCCGCCGAACGCGCACGTCAGCACCGCGCCGGTCGAGCCGCTCGGCCCACCGGAGCCGGTCGGCGACCTGGTCGCGCTGCACGCGCAGGCCGGCATCCAACTGCGTGTGCTGGCCAACCTGTGGCCGTTCTGGGATGCGGTGATCACCAGCACGGTCGGCTTCAGCGCAATCCGGCTGGGCAATGCCCGGCCGCGCCCGTGAGCACGGCCGGGCCTCGGCTCAGAAGCCCGGGAAGACGACCCTCAGGTCGGCCACCAGTGCGTTGTCGGCGAGTTCGGCCGGCGCGTGCTTCGGGTCCAACCGACCGAAGACCAGCCGGATGAACGCCTCCGCCGGCAGCCGCAGGTCAGCGGCGCCGGAGCCGGCGACGAGCGCCACGTCCGGGCCGGTGGTCAGCGCGAAGGTCCGCTGCGGGTCGACGGTCTCCACCACCACGGTGCGGCCGACCTCCTCGGGCTTGCCGATCCAGGACGCCATCACGGTCGGCGTGTCCACCAACAACTCGACCGCATCGGGAGCGACGAGGGCCGTCGGGTCCAGCGCGACGGCGATGTCCCAGGTGTGCAGCGCGTGCTCACCCAGCCGCATCGAGATGAAGCCGGCCAGGTCGTAGTGGTTGTCGAACATCGACAGCGAGAAACCGGCCCGCTGCGCCTCGGTGAGCCCCTCGACCCGGGCCACGAACCGCGCGTCGGCCTGCACGCTGTCGTCCACCTGCGCCCGGGGGGTGCGGCTGTTCCAGCCGTCCCAGATCGGCTGGAAGATCTCCTGGCCCGGCGCCGGCTCACCGGCGAGCGCGGCGTCCAGGAACATCCCGAAGATCTCCGCCTGGCTGCCCAGGTGCGAGGCGACCTGGGCGATCGACCACTCGTCGGCATACGAACGGCCGGCCACCGCGTCGTCGTCCAGCGGGGCGAGCAGCTTGGCGAACCGGTCGTGCGAACCGTGCAGCGCCCGGATCCAGTCGGCGGCGTCGGTCATCGGCACGTTCCCCTCTGTCGCGGCACCCACCTGACTCCGGCGCCGAGGACTTGCCGGCGGCAGTTGCCACCTGACGACGGAAATCCTAGACGGCGCCCAAGTCCTTCGACGTTGAGCGCTGCCTGGATCGGTGGCCCACCCGGACTCAGTGGGCTATCGCGGCGACCACCCCGGTCACCACCTCCAGCGCGGACGGGTCCTCCATCGCGCTGGTGTCGCCCTGCGGTGCGCCGTGCACGGCGATGTCGCGCAGCAGCCTGCGCATGATCTTGCCGGTGCGCGTCTTGGGCATGGCGGCGGTGACGAACACGGTGGCCAACTGCGCGTACCCGCCCAGCTGCACCGCGACGGTCTGCTTGATCTCCTTGACCACCGCGTCCGGCTCACCCTCGCGGATGGTCACGAACGCGATCGGCACGGTGCCCTTGGTCGGGTCCGGCACGCCGACCACGGCGGCCTCCATCACCTGCGGATGCGACCCGACCACCGCCTCGATCTCCATCGTGGAGATCCGGTGCGCGGCCACGTTGATCACGTCGTCCGAGCGGCCGAGCACCCACAGGTGCCCGTCGGCGTCCACGACCGCCTCGTCGTTGGTCGCGTAGCTGCCGGGGAACGCGCCGAAGTAGGTGTCCAGGTACCGCTGATGGTCCTGCCAGACGGTCCGTGCCAACGTCGGGAACGGCCGGGTCAGCACGAGATTTCCCTTGGTACCAGCCGGAACCGGCCGCCCTTCGTTGTCGACGACGGCGTACTCGTGGCCGGGCACCGGGCTGCCGGTCGAGCCGGACTTCAGGTCGTCCACGCCGTAGATCGGATAGGTCCAGGTGGAGCCGGTCTCGGTCTGCCCGTAGGCGTTGATCACCGGCACCCCACCGCCGAGGTGCTCGGTGGTCCAGCCGAACGTCTCACCGTCGAGCGGTTCGCCCTGGGCGGTGATCAGCTTCAGGTCGGGCAGCGGGTAACTCGCGGCCAGGTCGTCGCCGAACTTGCGCAACATGCGCAGCACGGTCGGCGCGGCGAGCACCTTGCTCACCCCGTGTCGGGCGCAGATGTCGTAGAAGCGCGCGGTGTTCGGCGTGTCCAGCGCACCCTCGTAGCAGACCAGCGTCATGCCGTTGGCCAGCCCGCCGATCACCGCCTGGATCGGGAAGGTCAGCCAGCCGACATCGGCGGCCACCCAGTACACGTCACCCGGCTCCGGCCCGACCTGCCAGCGTACGTTCGCCCAGGTGCCGACGAGGAAGCCGCCGACGCTGTGCACAACGCCCTTGGGCTTGGACTCGGTGCCACTGGTGAAGATGAGGAAGGCCGGATCGTTGGGGTCCAACGCTTCCATCGGCGCAGGCGCCCGCTGTTCGTCCACAAGGGACCGGTAGGGGACCTCGCCCGCCACCAGCGGGACGCCACGTCCGGTCCGGTCGACCACGACGACATGGGCCAGGCTGGGCACCGAGGCGCGGGCCGAGCGCAGGTTGTCCAGCAGCGGGATCAGCCGGCCGCGACGGTAGCTCGCGTCGGCCACGACGACCGCCTTCGCCTCGGCCTGCTGCAACCGGGAGGCGACCGCATCCGGACCGAACCCGGAGAACAGCACGGTGTAGATCGCGCCGATCCGGTTGCACGCCTGGATCGCGGTGAACGCCTCCACCAGGTTGGGCATGTAGATGGCGACCACGTCGTTGCGCCCGATGCCGAGCTGACGCAGCCCGGCGGCGAGCTTGCCGACCTCGTCGGCGAGTTCCCGGTAGGTCAGCGTGCGGACCTCGCCTGGCTCGCCCTCCCAGATCACCGCGGCCCGGTCGGTGGTGGCCGGGTCCTCCGCCCACCGGTCGACACAGTTGTCGGCGACGTTGAGCCGACCGCCGGCGAAGTAGCGGAAGTCGCCGAAGTCACCGGTGCGCACGGTGTCCCACGGGCGCAGCCAGCGCTGCTGCTGCGCGGTCCACTCCCAGTAGGCGTCAGGGTCCTGGGCGTGCAGTGCCCGCGCGGTCGCCGCGAGCTCGGCCTGCGCCGCGGACCGCCACCGGTCGGGCAGCGGGATCAGGGGTGCGGAGATGAGTTCGCTGAGACTGTCGGACACAGAACCCTCCTTGGTGCGCCGTTGCACGAGCTAGATCAGGCTTGCCAGCTAACCGGTCACGAGCGCAACTCGCGAGCCAGGATCTCCAGTTGGATCTCGTCGGTACCGCCGCCGATACGCAGAATGCGGGCGTCCCGGTAGTGCCGGGCGACCGCACTCTCCTCGACGAAGCCGGCGCCGCCGAGCAGTTGCACCGCGTCGTCCACGACGTGATCGGCGGCGAGCGCGGCGTGATACTTGGCCATCGCCACCGCCCTGGCCGTGTCCGGATGCCCCGCCCCCAGCCAGACGGCGGCACGATAGGTCATCACCCGAGCCGACTCCAGCTCGACCGCCATCCGAGCCAGGCGGTGCCGCACGGTCTGCAGGTCGGCCAGCCGGCTGCCGAACGCCTCCCGAATCCGGACGTGCTCGGTGGCCAGTTGCAGGCATTCCGCGCCGTGGCCGAGCCCCATCGCCGCCAGCGAGACGCGTTCGAGCTGGAAGGCACCCATGATCTGATGGAACCCACGGTTCATCTCGCCGAGCACGGCCTCCGGCGGGAGCTCCAGATCATCGATGATCACTTCCCGGGTGTCCGACGAGTGCCACCCCATCTTGACGAGCGGGGAGCCGAAGGACAGTCCAGGGGTGCCGGCGTCCACCAGGAACGTGGTGACCCCGTGCCGCCCGGCCTCCGGCTCGGTCTTGGCACCGACGATCAGCACGTCGGCAAGGCCGGCGTTGGTGATGAACATCTTGCGACCGTTGAGCCGGTAACCGGTCTCGGTGCGCACCGCGGTCGAGGTGATGCCGGCCACGTCGGACCCGGCCCCCGGCTCGGTCACCGCGATGGCGGCGATCAGCTCGCCGCTGGCGATTCCCGGCAGGTAACGAGCGCGCTGCTCCGCCGAGCCGTAGTAGACGATGTGCGTGCCGGCCATGTAGGCACTGACCAGGGCGCTCACCGCGATGCCACCACTGGCCCGGGAGAGTTCCTCCGCCACGAGCGCGACCGCGAGCTGATCGCCACCGCTGCCGCCGTACTCCTCGGGCGTCATCAGCCCCAGCAGTCCGGCCGCACCC
The DNA here is from genome assembly GCA_036268615.1 of Pseudonocardiaceae bacterium. GTDB lineage: Bacteria > Actinomycetota > Actinomycetes > Mycobacteriales > Pseudonocardiaceae > DATATV01. Next base: position 3,345 of record DATATV010000130.1, on the reverse strand, counting down.
AGCTCGGTCCACAGTTCGGCGGGCGGCCGACCGGCCTGTTCGGCCTCGTCGACCACGGGCCGCACGTGCTTGTCCACGAAAGCCCGGCAGGTTGCCTGGAAGTCGCGGTGCTCGGCGTCAAGATCCCAGTCCATAACACCTCTTCTATTACTCGACCGTCCGGTCGGTCGAGTAATACGATAGTGGTCGTACGCGTGTTGTCAACCACACTCACCGCAGGTGAGGAGAGTGTCAATCGGACGATCGAACGGACGCTCGCGGGCAGGACAACACGAACCGGACAACAGGACCGGCTCCGCTAGGCTCTGACATTCGCCGGCGCGAGGCGGGCGGGGAGAGGGACTGATGGCAGGACGGCCGAGCAGGGCGCCCGAGCAGCGGCAGCGCGTGCTTGCGGCCTGCGTGGGCATCTTCAGCCGACGTGGTTACCGGGGCACCTCGATGAACGAGATCGCCGCCGAGGTCGGCCTCTCCAAACCGACGCTGTACCACTATTTTCGCAGCAAGGAGGACATTCTCGTGCGCCTGTACGAGGATGTCATGGAGCAGAGTCTGAGCAGTGCGCACCAGATCATGGCAGCGGCCGAGGACCCGTTCGAGGGCCTGCGCCAGCTGATCGCCTACCGGGTCCGGTACACCTGCGAGAACCAGGCCATCCACAAGGTCTTCTTCGAGGAGGAGGACGAACTCCCGCCGGAGTTGCTGCGCACGGTGCTGGATCAGCGCCGCGAGTTCGAGGACGTGCTCAAGGTGGCGGTCACCGAGCACCTGACCAGAACCGGCCAGGAACTCCCGACCTCGACCACGCTGTTCGTCAACGCGTGTCTGGGCGCGGCCAACTGGGTCTACAAGTGGTACGACCCAGCCGGCAGCGAGGACCCCACGACCTTGGGCGACCACATGGCAACCCTGGTGCTGCAACCACTACAGAGCAACACGCCAGCCACGAGAGCATGAGACCTCGACGGCCCGGCCGGCACCCGCTCCGCAAAGCGGCAGCCGACCACCCCGTGCCCCTCACCCCTCGTGCTCAACAATCCGGGGCGAATAAACGAAAACACCCCCGGCAAGATCCCGCTCCACCACCCCGTCCCGCACCAACACGTCCAAATGAGCCTTGGTCTCCATCACGGCCAACATCCGATTGAACGGATCAAGCGTCTCAAGTGGATGAAGACGCCGAGTCCACCCGAGTCCCCCGGCCACCTCATAGACGGACCGCGCCCCGCCGCGAACCTCGTCCCCGGTCAGCTCCAGTCGCCGCTGATGATGCGCCTGAAGCTCAGCGACCCGCTCCCGCACACTGGCGGTCACCGGCCCGTGCGCGGCCACCAGCGCCGCATCCGGCGCCGCGGCGGTCCGGGCCAACGAGTCAAGGAAACTGGCCAGCGGCAAGTCAGTGGCCGCCGGCTCGAACCCGATGCTCGGAGTGATCCGAGGCAGCACGTGATCACCACTGAACAACAGGCCGGCCGACACGTCGTGATAGGTGACGTGACCGGACGTGTGCCCGGGCGTCCGCATCACCCGCAGCGTACGGGACTCCAACCGGACACTGTCGCCATCAGAAAGCCACTCGTCCGGGTCCTCCCAGATATCCTTGGGCAAGCCATGCCCGGCAGTATTCGGGTCCAGCTCGGCAACCAGAAAACCTGCCCCACACAACGGAAGAGCGCGCAACTGCGGATCGATCCCATACGTGTCGGACACCCGCACCGCGCGCAGCGAAGCCCGTTCCCCGACCCCGAGGCTCACCGGGCAACCGAACTCCCGGCGCAACGCGACCGCGTTGGTGTAGTGATCCCGATGCACATGTGTGGTCAGGCAGCGGCGGACATCGGCAAACGTGCGGCCGAGCAGAGCCAGGCCGGCGGCCAACTCCTCCCGGGCGAGCGGCCCGTACTGGCCGGGATCGACCAGGGTGATCCCGGGCCCGTCGTCGATGACATAGGTATTGACCGCGCGCAGCCCATCATCGGGCAACGACAACGGAATCCGATGCACCCCGGGCGCCACCGAATACACACCGGCCTCAGCCCAGGCCGCAGACCCGGCAACAGACGACCCGCCGGCCGCCGATCCGCTAGTCGACATCCTGCGCCCCAGCTTCGGCGGCGTCGACGATCTCGCACAGCACCGCCCCCTGCGCCCGAGTGTCGCCAATCGCGACCGCCAACCCGGTGATCACCCCGGACCGATGCGCAGTAACCGGATTCTCCATCTTCATCGCCTCGACCACCGCGATCAGCTCGCCCTCGGCAACCCGCTGGCCCTCGGCCACCGCGAGCTTGACAACAGTGCCCTGCATCGGTGTGGTGACCGCGTTGCCGGACACCGCAGCCGCCCGCGCGCCAAAGGCAAGGCCGGCGGAGCTCCGCCGGATCTCCTCGGCCTTCGATCCCAGCGCGCTCAGGCCCGGCACCCGCACCCGCAACGGGCGCCCGCCGACCGAGACGGTCAGGTAGCCCTCGTCCTGCGCGAGTTGCTCCTCGTACGGCGGAATCTGGTTGTCGAACTCGGTCTCGATCCACCGGGTGTGCACGGTGAACCCCTGCTCGGCGGTGAACGCCGGGTCGCGGACAACCGCGCGGTGAAACGGCAGCACGGTGGCCATGCCCTCGACCACCAGCTCGTCCAGCGCCCGCCGGCTGCGCGCCAGCGCCGCCGCCCGACTCGGGCCGGTGACCACCAGCTTGGCCAACATCGAGTCGAACTGGCTGCCGACCACACTGCCCGCCTCGACCCCCGCGTCCACCCGGATGCCCGGGCCCTCGGGCAGGTCGAACCGGGTCACCGTGCCGGGCGTGGGCACGAAGTTGCGGCCGGCGTCCTCACCGTTGAGCCGGAACTCGATGGAATGCCCGTGCGGCACCGGGTCCGTGGTCCGCGACAGCTCATCGCCGCGGGCGATCCGGAACTGTTCGAGCACCAGGTCCAGGCCGGTGGTCTCCTCGGAGACCGGGTGCTCCACCTGGAGCCGGGTGTTCACCTCAAGGAAGGAGATGGTGCCGTCGGTGCCGACCAGGTACTCGACCGTGCCGGCACCGTGATAGCCCGCCTTGCGGCAGATGTCCTTGGCCGAGGAGTAGATCAGCTCACGCTGCTCCTCGGACAGGAACGGCGCGGGCGCCTCCTCGACCAGCTTCTGGTGCCGACGCTGCAACGAACAGTCCCGCGTCCCCACCACGATCACGTTGCCGTGTCGGTCGGCCAGGATCTGCGCCTCCACGTGCCGCGGCTTGTCCAGGTAGCGCTCGACAAAGCACTCGCCCCGACCGAACGCGGCGACCGCCTCCCGCACCGCCGACTCGAACAGTTCGGGGATCTCCTCCATCGTCCTGGCCA
>DATATV010000129.1:0-44680 GCA_036268615.1 Pseudonocardiaceae bacterium | reverse complement strand
TCGAACGACGAGTCGGCCCACATGCCCTTGGTGTCACCGGTCGACCGGCCCGCCTGGGCGACCGCGTCCCGGAAACCGTGCACGGCCTCGACATTGGCCTTCTCGATGATCTCCAGGAAGGTGTCCCGCGCCTCGGCCTCGGTGTCCCGGGCGATCATGAAACCGTTGAGCCCGAACCGAACCGTCCGGCCGTGCGCCTCGGCCGACTCCTGCACATCGGTGATCTGCTCGGTGATCCCGTCGAAGTCCTTGCCGTTGCTGAAGTACCAGTCCGACACCCGACCGGCCATCGCGCGCGCGGCGCTGGAGTTGCCGCCCTGGAAGATCTCCGGGTGGGTACGGCCGGGCACCTCGACCGGCTTGGGCTTGAGGTCGTAGCCGTGCAGCCGGTAGAAGTCGCCCTGGAACTCGGCGCTGTCCTGCGTCCAGCTCGCCCGCAGCACCCGGATGAACTCCTCGGACCGGCGGTAGCGCTCGTCGTGCTCCAGCCACGGCTCGCCCAGCGCGGTGAACTCGCCCTTGAACCAGCCGCTGACCACGTTCACCGCGGCCCGGCCGTTGGACAGATGATCAGCTGTGGCAACGAGTTTGGCCAGTACCCCCGGATGCCACAGCCCGGGGTGCACCGCGGCGATCACCTTGAGACGCTCGGTGGCCAGCAGCAGCGCGAGGCTGAAGCTCGTCGACTCCTGCTGGTAGGCCGCGCCGTAGCTGGCCATGTAGCGCACCTGGGACAACGCGTACTCGAAGCCGTTGTTCTCGGCCAGGACCGCGAGGTCGCGGTTGTACTCGTAACTCCAGTCGGTGCGCTGCTCGATGTCGCTGGTGACCAGGCCGCCGCTCACGTTGGGGACCCAGTACGCGAATTTCAAGGGTTCGGAACTGATCTCGGTGGTCACGTGCACCACGGAAACATCGGTTCCCGAGCAGTGTCAACGATTCCCAACCACAGAGAACCGCTCACCCGCCAAGATGCTCGCCCACCGACACGTCACCGGCCGACCGCTCCACCACGAACTGGACGCCGACCAGCCCCGGCACGTCCCAGCCGGCCGGCGCTTCCCTGGCCTCCAGCAGGAATTCCTCGGCCAGGTCGCCGAGCCGCTCGCGCAGTTCCGCCTCATGCCGTAACCAGAGCGCACACACCGCCAGCCAGCGCGCCGACCTGGTCTCGTCGACATACCTGCTGGCCACGTCGAGACCGGCGGCCGCGATCAGCGGCGCCCACCGGAAGACGCCGGCCGGCTCGTGCGCGCCGTACCGTTCCGCGCCGGTGAACATCGCCCGCCCACCCGGTCGCAGGATGCGGCGCAACTCCGCCAGCGCCGCCGGCCGGTCGCTCGCCATCGACAGCGCCTCGATGGCGAGCACGCCGTCCGCGCACCCGGCCGGCAGTCCGGTGGCCAGGAAACTGCCCCGGCGATAGTCGGCGCGGCCGGCGCCCAGGTACTCGCGCGCGGACTCGGCGGCGATGTCGACGGCGACCTGGCTCACGTCGACACCGATCAGGCGCGCGCCACTCGCCCGCGCGAGCCACCGGCCGGGGCCGCCCAGACCACAGCCGAGGTCGACCAGCAGACCGTCCGCCGGCAGCCGCAGCTCGGCCAGCGCGCGCTCCAGCGTGCCGCGTGTGCACGCACCGGTGACCTCGATGCCCTCGGGATACTCCGCGCCGATGGCCTGCCGGTGCAGGTCGTGGACGAGCGGGTCGCGGGAGACCTTCGCGTAGGCGTGGTCGTACTGCGCGGCCCGGGCCGCCTCGACTTCGGTCAGTTCAGGGGTGAACGGCACTATCCGACGCTATCGAAGGGGTCGGACGGCGGTTCGGCATCCGCGACGCCGGGCCGGCCGTCACACCACCGGGCTTTCACCGACCAGCCGAACCCCGTCCTTCCAGACTTCCCGGACGTTGCCCGCCAGCCCGTCGAGGTCGAACGCGTCCCCGGCGACGACCACCACGTCGGCCCGGTAACCCGGGGCCAGCCGGCCGAGCTGGTCGCCGTACCCGAGCAGCTCGGCCGCCGAGGACGTGGTGGCGGCAAGCACCTTGGCCGGGCTCATCCCGCAGCCGGCCATCAGTGGCAGCTCCTCCAGGTTGGTGCCGTGCGGCCCGACCCCGCTGTCGGTGCCCATCGCGATCTTCACCCCGGCGGCCACCGCCCGGCGCACCGACTCGGTGTGCACCTCGGCGACCTCGACCGCCTTGCGCGCCACCGCCTCGGGCAGATCCATGCCGGCCTTGACCGCGCGGATCACCGCGACCGGCGCGATCAGCGTCGGCACCAGCCACGCGCCCTTGGCCAGCATCAGCTCGATCGCCTCGTCGTCGAGGTAGATGCCGTGCTCGATGGACCGGATGCCCGCCCGCAGCGCGTTCTTGATGCCCGGCGCGCCCTGCGCGTGCGACATCACGTACCGGCCCTGCATCTGCGCCTCGGTGACGATGACCCGCAGTTCCTCCTCGGTGAACTGGGTGTGCCGCGGGTCGTCCCGCGGGGACAGCACACCGCCGGTGGCGTGCACCTTGAGCACCTCGGCGCCGGCCCGCAGCAACAGCCGGGCGACCTTACGCACCTCGTCCGGGCCGTCGGCGATGCTGTCCGGCCGGCCGGGATGCGGCAGCGACATCGGGACACAGTGGCCCGAGGCCATCCAGCCGTCGCCGTGGCCGCCGGTCTGCGAGATCGCGCCGACCGACAGCTGCATTCGCGGCCCGCGGATCAGCCCGTCGTCCACCGCGGTCTTGATGCCGAGGTCGGCGCCGGCCGCGTCGCGCACGGTGGTGATGCCCAGCGCCAGCGTGCGCTCCAGGTTCCGGGCGGCCTCGTAGAACTGGTAGGAGAACGGCTGCTGCGCCCGGTTGGCCAGACCGAGACCGCCGGACATGATGACGTGCACATGGCAGTCGAACAGGCCGGGCAACAGCGTCGCACCCGCGCAGTCGACCACCTCGTCGCCGTCCAGACCTGTTGCCACGTCGACGATCCGGCCGTCCTCGACGAGCACGTCGGCGGGCGCGGGCGGCGCGCCGGTGCCGTCGAACACGAGACCGCCGGTGAACAGGGTGCGAGTCATCAGGCAACCACCTCAGCGTGTTCCGGGCCGGCCGTCACCGGCCGCGCGATTCGTTCGATACCTGGGGCGCGATCAGGACGTCAGGCTGTTGAGCTTCCGGGTGGCGAGTTCGGCCAGCAGGGCCGCGCCGTCGGGCAGGACGCTGTCGTCGAACGCGGCCTGCGGCGAGTGGTTGTAGGCCGCGGTCCGCTCGTCGGAACCCGGCTTGCCCGCGCCGAGGAAGACGTACGCGCCGGGCACCTCGTTGAGCACCCGGGAGAAGTCCTCCGAACCGGTGGCCGGGTTGACCAGCGGCACGAACCGCTCCTCGCCGTACAGTTCGCGCACGGTGTCGACGACGAACGCGTGTTCCTCGTCGTTGTTCATGGTGACCGGATACTCACCCTCGAACCGGGTCTCCACGGTCAGTCCGTAGGCCGAGGCGATGCCGGTGCACAGTTCGACGGCGGCCTTCATCACGTCGTCCTGGGTGCCCGGTGAGAACGTGCGCACGGTCGCGTCGAAGACGGCGTCGTCGGGGATGATGTTGCGCTTGGTGCCGGCGTGGAACGAGCCGATCGTGATCACCACCGGGTCGAACACGTTGAACCGCCGGGTGACCATCGTCTGCAGGGCAGTGACCATCTCGCAGGCGGCCGGCACCGGGTCCTTGGCGTTGTGCGGCATGGACCCGTGCCCGCCGGCGCCGATCACCCGGACGTAGAGCCCGGCCGACGCGGCCATCAGCGGACCGGGCCTGCCCATGAACAGGGTGCGCGGCACGATCGAGGAGAACACGTGCAGCCCGTACGCGGCCGCGACCCGCGCACCAGCGGCGTCCAGCACACCCTCGCGGATCATGTAGCTCGCGCCGTCGAAGCCCTCCTCGCCGGGCTGGAACATGAACACCACGTCCCCGGGCAGCTCCGCCCGCCGCGCGGACAGCAGCCGGGCCGCGCCGACCAGGCCGGCGACGTGCAGGTCGTGACCGCAGGCGTGCATCGCGCCCTCGTGCTGGCTGGTGAAGGGCTCACCGGTCCGCTCGGTCACCGGCAGCCCGTCCATGTCCCCGCGCAGCAGCACCGCCGGGCCCTTCCGACCACCGCGCAGGACCGCGGTGACCGAACTCAACTCGGTGCCGGTGCTGATCTCCAGGGGCAGCCCGGCCAGTTCGGCGAGCACGGTCTCCTGGGTGCGCGGCAGGTCGAGCCCGACCTCGGGAATTCGGTGCAGCCGGCGGCGCAGGTCGACCAGATCGTCCCGCATGTCGCCGGCGTCGGTGCGTAGGGTCACCCGGCCATCATCAACTCAGCGGCCGTCCGAGGCAACGCCATCGCCCGGGGGCGCTCGCCCGGAGCCGGCCGAATCACCGGGAGCCGAGGTAGTCGTAGTGGCCGTTGAGGCTGCCCGGCGCGGGCGTCACCGGGGCCAGCGCGTCGTAGGGCCGCACGGTCTGCGCCACCACCGGACCCGACTGCGGGACGAGCGGCGCGGCCACCGCACCGGGCCCGCTGCCGTGCTCCGCCCAGTCCACCAGCGGGGTGAGGAAGTCGGCGGCGACCGTGCCGCCGGGCAGGCTCAGGCAGTGGTTGGCCGCCGGCACCAGGTACAGCCGGGAAAACCGTTGGCTGGCCGCGAATCCACCGGCGGCCTGTTCGACCCCGGCATAGTAGTCCACAGTGGACCACGGCGAGATGGCCTGGTCGGCCCAGCCGTGATAGATGATCAGTTTGCCGCCGTGCCCGGCGAAGGCGCTCAGGTCGGTGTCGTTCGCGTCGTAGGTGCTCGCGCCCAACTGCTCCAGCCGGGCGAACTGCGCGTCGGTGAACGGCGCGTCCGCCAGGGTGAAACCGGTCGGCGGGTTGGTGGCGAAGGCAAGGTACTTGAGGTAGTTGAGGCCGAGCTGCGCGGCGGCCGTGTCGCCCGGCGCGGCCGCGTCGGCGGCCGGTTGCGCCAGCCAACCCTGCCAGGCCAGCTCGGAACCGTAGGGCTCGCCGCCGTCGTAGAGGCTGCGCCCGGCCGCGTCGGTCGGCCCGAGGTACAGCTCGCGCACGGTGTGCACCTGGGCCGGTGTCAGGCAGTTCGCCGCGTCCGTGCCGGCCGGACAGGTCAGGCTCGCCGGGTCGAACGCGCACTGCCGGGGATCGAGAATGATGTCGCTGGCGTCGGCGCAGGCTTTCAGCACGGCGGTGTGCAGCGCGGGCAGCTTCTCCGCGGTGAGCACCTGGTGCCCGGCCGGGTCGGTGTTCGCCCTGGCCAGCCAGGGTTCGTACAGGCCACCCAGGGCGGCCCAGTTCTGCGCGGGCGCGCCGGCCAGGATGCCGTCGAAGTCGGTCGGATAGCGCTCGGCGAGCAGCAGCGCCTCGCGGCCACCGTCCGAGCACCCGTCGAAGAAGGAGTGCGCAGGCCCGCGTCCGTAGTACCGGGCGGTCAGCGCCTTGGCCACCTGGGCGAGGCTGTGCTCGGAGGTCCGGCCGAACACCGTGCGCAGCGTCGGATCGTCCTTGCCCCACAAGCCATCCATGCCGTTCGCGGTGAGGTGGCCCTCGTCGTCGGCGGCGAGCACGAACTCACCGTTGGTGGCCGGCCGGCAGCCGCTCGCGGCCAGTGGCTGGTCGGTCAGCGGGTCCTGACCGCACAGGCCGCCACAGCCCTCCTGCAGGAAGTCGCCCTGCCAGGTCGCGGTGGGCAGCTTGACCTCGAAATAGGTCTGCGGACTCGTGTAGCCGAACACGTCGCAGAACGAGTGGCCGTCGGCCTCGACGATTGCGGCCGAGGTCACCTCGCTCGCTGCGGCCGGCAGGCCGGTGAGGTCCACGCTGGTCAGCGTCGTGCAGTCGACGGCAGGCAGGATCGCGCCGGTGAGCGTGCTGGCGGGTGTCGCGGAGCTGACCCCGGCGAACCCGGAGACCAGCAGGGACAGCAACGAGACGACGAGCAGACCACGGGCTCGTCGACGCACCGGGACTCCGGCGCCGATCATGGGATTCCCTTCGCCGGCAGGCGTACTGCCCCGGTGTACCACGGTGGCCCGGCCGACAAAACGTGTTTACTGATCGGGGCGCGAAACGGCACCAGGACCATGCTGGTCCCCGCCCCCGACCAGCGGGGACCAGCAGACCCCTCGGCATGGTTGAACGAGCAAAGTTTAATCGAAAGTAGGCGCCGGACGTCCTCACCGGTATGGGCTAATTCCCCAAATAATCATGAGGATTCCTCATATGAATCGAATCAGCAGCCGACTGGAGCAGCGCGCGGCACGCTGTCAGGACCGGATCAGCCGCGCGATCGCCTCATTGGCCTCCTTGAGCTTCTGCTCCGCGGTCTCGCCGCCCTCGGCGATCGCCTCGCTGACGCAGTGCCCGAGGTGCTGCTCGATCAGGCCGAGCGAAACGGCCTGCAATGCCTTGGTGGCAGCCGAGATCTGGGTGAGGATGTCGATGCAGTACTCGTCGTTCTCGACCATTCGCTGCAAGCCGCGCACCTGTCCCTCGATGCGCCGCAGTCGCCGCAGATAACCGGCTTTGTCCTCGCTGTAACCGTGCACGACACCCCTCCACCACCGCGGTCCGATCCGCTCGATTCTATACCCCGTGGGGGTAGTGACCTGGTTGGTCGACCAGCCGCAGCGCCAACGTCGGACAGCCGGCCACGGCAGCCTTCGCCGCCGACCGCAGTCCCGGCGGCACCGGCCCGGGTGCGAGCACCGGGTAACCCCACTCGTCCAGCTCGATCAGCTCGGGCAGCAACTCGGCGCAGATCCCGTGCGCCCGGCAGCTGATCGGATCGACCCGCAGCGCGCTCACCGGCTCGTCACCAGGCCCGTGGCCAGGCACGGAGCCGCACACAGGTGGGCCTGAACATCGGCCTCGAAGACAGTCAGCGCACTGCTGGCCAGCCGCACCGCGCCGTCCGGATGCGCGCACGCGCCCCGGCCACTGATCACCGGCAACCTGCGCCGCAACCGCCGCACCGCGTCGGCCCGGCCGGCCACGAGATCGGCGAAGTCGGCGGCGATGGCCGGCAACCCGAACATGCACGGCCCGCACTGCGCGGCCGACTCACCGGCGAGATAGGCCAACAGCCGCGCGGTCTCGACGAGCCCGCAGGCCCGCGGCGCCAACGGCACGAGCATCGGCACCCCCAGCGAGGTCCCGGCCGCCCGGAAGGCACCCGGCGTCAGGGCCAAGCCGGCCATCGCCGGCAGTGGCAGCCACACCCCGCCATATCCCCCGACCAGCACCGCGCCACCGGTGTCCGGCCCGACCAACGAGCCCACCGAGACCCCGGTCGACACCTCCCGAACCCCGGCCCCGGCGACCGTGACCAGCATCGTTCCCGGCACCTCCGGGTCACCGACGGAACGGAACCAGTCGGCGCCGTGCCGGGCGATCAGCGCGAGGTGAGCGAGCGTCTCGACGTTGTCGACCAGCGTGGGGCGACCCCTGACCCCACGCTCGACGGGCCGCGGCGGCTTGCTCGTCGGCACCGCGTCACCGGTGTTGAGCAGGTTGACCAGCGCGGACTCCTCGCTGGCCACATAACGACCGGGCACCGCGATCAGCCGCATCCGCACCGGATCATCGCCCCGGGCGGCCAGCGCCGCGTTGACAACGCCGTACACCGGATCGCCCTGATGCACACACACGACGACCTCGTGTGCGGCCACCGCGTGCCCGACGATCACCGCCCCGTCCAGCACGAGGTGGGGTGCCACGGTGAGCAACGTCCGGTCCTTCAGGCTGGCCGGCTCCCCCTCACACCCGTTGACCAGCACAACCGGCCGCCGCCCACCGACCACCGCCGCCAGCTTGTCCGCCGTCGGAAACCATCCCCCGCCCCGCCCGAGCAGTCCCGCGGCCCGCACCCCGGCGATCAACTGTTCCCGGTCCGTCAGACCGGTCAGCCGCGTCGCGGGTCCGCCGGCCAGCAGCCGGTTCACGGCCGTCCCCACTGCCGGGCCGCCCTGGCCGCCTGCCGGACGGCGGTGTCCGGATGGATGACCCGCATCCGCCAGCCGACCACGATCAGTACGAGCAGCACACAGGCGATGTTGAACCCGAGAATCCAGCCGATCCGGGTGTCGTCGGGTGCCGTGCCGAGCCCGTGCAGCACCGCGACCGGCCAACTGAGGTAACTGCACCAGTGCACCACCCGCCACAGCCGAGCATTGATCCGCGGCCGCAACAGACTCGTGACGACCACGGCGAGCACGAGGTCGGTGGCGATCGCGCCCAGCCCGAGCCACCGCCCCCGGTAGGCCGACCCGAACGGCACCAGCGCGTCCAGCCAGCGAATGCCGGCGTAGGGATCGATCACCGCGGTGGCGATATGAATAACCAGGAAGGCCAGTGCGAGCAGCGAGACGTTGCGGTGCAATGCGGAGATCACAAACCGGGGCCATCGTGGGGAAGCGGCTCGGCTGCCGTTCAACGCCCCGAGTATGACCGCGGCGGTGAACAGCAGCAGCGCCACCAATCCGGTGCCCCGGCTCACCGACCAGAGCGTCTCCTGATTCACCGGGACACCTTGAACACACCGTCCGCCGGCCACCCGGCCACGGTCACCACCTTCGGCGGCCCGGGCTTGGCCGCTTCCTTCGGTCGGCTTTGATTCGACGCCGCTCCGCTGCTGCCAGCCCCACCCGCCGCGCGGTCGCCCGCTGCCGTCGCGCCCAACTCGGCGTCCTCGGTGGCACCATCGACCCCACCCTCCGCCGACGCGGCCGCCTCCAAGCCACTCAGGTCCTCGACGCCATCGCCCGAACCACGAGGCACCACCCCGGCCCCACCCGAATCGTTCCGGCCCAAGCCACTTTCCGCCGGTCCGACCCCTTCCGGGTCAATCCCGCCCGCAGCGCCGCCCGGCCCACCAATCTCCCCCAGGCCGGCCACCTCCAGGCCGATCCGGCTCGCGCCATCGCCCTGGCCCGCGCCGTTCACCCGGTGACCATTGCGGCCCCGACCCCCCTCACCGCGCTCGTGGCCTGCCCGATCGTCAGAGTCCCCGTCCCCGGCGGGCGAATCATCGACGCCGACCGAATCAAGATCATCCGGCTCGGCACACAACCGCGCCGGCAACTGCCTCTCCCGCAACCACCCGGGCGCCGCCAGTCCGAGCACGATCGCCGCCGTGCTGGCGATGTTCGCGTCCACACAGGACCGCGCCGCCACGCTCACCGTGCGCCACACCCGGGGCGGAATGTCCCCGGTCCGCGGATCGACAATGTGGTGCACCGCCCGGCCGCCCTGCCGCCACGCCCGGACGCTCGTGCTCGACGTGGCCAGCCCGCCGGACTGGATCGTCACCGTCACCTCGGCCACGGCCGACCGGTGGTCGTGGGCCACCCCGATCCGCCAACCGCCCTCGGGCGCGGGGCCGGCCGTGCTGATGTCGCCGCCGAGATTGACCAGCACCCCGCACCCGGTGGCGGCCGCGGCCAGGCTCGCCGCGCGGTCGGCCGCAAACGCTTTCGCGGTCGCGCCGAGGTCCAGCCGGATGTCCCGGGGCAACAGCACGGTCCCGTCGCCCAACTGGACCCGCCACCAACCCGGTGCGGGCCGGTGTGCGACGGCCGGAGCCGGGCCGAGATCAGGGAAGTCCCGGTCGTAACCAAGATCGAGTACCGCCTGGCCGACCGTCGGATCGACCAGACCGGCGGTCAGCAGGCCGCCGCGCAGCGCCGCGGACACCGCGTCGAACAGCAGCGGGCTCACCTTCACCGCCGCGCCGGCGTGCTCATGCAGCCAGGAGATCTCCGAGTCCGGACGGAACCGGCTGCACGCGGCATCGATCGCGACCAGCCAGCCGCGCAGGATCTGCTCGGCCTCGGCGAGCCGCCCAGGGTCGCTCACCACCAGGGTCGCCGTGCCGCCCAGCGCCGGGAAACTGACCCGATCCCCGGCTCGCAGAGCGGTCACGACCCGCCGGACAAGGCGTGCCGTCCCCCGCCTCCGCCGCCCTCCCCCGGCGCGAAAATCGGCGGCTGCAACTGATCGGTCGGCTGAAGTTGGTCGGTCGGCTGGAACTGGTCGGTCGGCTGCGACCGGTCACCAGCGGCCGGGGACGTCTCAGCCGCGCTGCCCTGGGCGAACACCGCGGTCAGCACGGCCGCCGCGGCGGTGCCGGCGACCGCCGTCCACGCGGTGATCAACCACACGCGCCGCTGACCTGCGGCGCGGGCCGCCATCCGGTGGCGTTGCGGGTTGTCCACAGCTGGCGAATCCTCTCCACAGGGCCGGTACCACCCATGGTGCCCTGATTGTCGACCGCCATCCTTGGGAGTTGCTGAGAATTAATGACGAAGATGGAGCGGGTGAGCGAACCGGTGAGTGACCAGGCCCGGGTACTGGTCATCGAGGACGACAGCCAACTGGCCAGCATGCTCGGCCGACTGCTGGACGAAGAGGGCTATCAGACCGACCTGGCCGGCGACGGCCACCGGGGCCTGCACCTGTGCCTGACCCAGCAGTACGACGTGATCGTGCTCGACCGCGGTCTGCCCGCGGTGGACGGCCTCGACCTGCTGCGCCGGCTGCGGGAGCGCGGCATGACCACCCCGGTGCTCGTGCTCTCCGCGCTGGGCAACCCGGCCGACCGGGTCGAGGGCCTGGACGCCGGCGCCGAGGACTACCTGGCCAAGCCCTTCGACGTCGACGAACTGTTCGCCCGGCTGCGCGCGCTGCGCCGCCGGCACCTGGACGTGGCCCGCTCGCTGCCGCTGCCCGGCTGGCGGCTGGACCTGGACAGCCGGGAGGCGGTGCGGGCCGAGGACGGCACCCGGGTCCGGCTGTCCGAACGGGAGTGTGACCTGCTCGGCACGCTGGCCGCCCGGCCGACCCGGGTGTTCGGCCGGCGGGACCTGCTCGCCATCGTCTTCCCGGACGCCGAGAGCGACATCGTGGTCGACACCTACGTGCACTACCTGCGCCGCAAGCTCGGCCGTAGCGTGGTGGCCACCGTGCGGGGTCGCGGTTACCAGTTGGGTCGAGGGTGAGCCGGATTCGTCGTTTCTTCCGGCCGGAGCCCGACGCGCCCGACGCCGGCATGGTGCGGCAGGCCGCGTTGCGCATCGGCGCGCAGGCCGCGTTGACGGTGGCCGCGATCGTGCTGCTGCTGGCCGGAGTGGCCGTGCTGGTGGTGCTGGACGCGCAGAACCACGATGCGATGAACCTGTTGCAGGACACGGTGAATCGCTCGGACGCGGTGGACGAGGCACCCTCGGACGTGTGGATGACCATCCAGCGCGGCTCCCGGCGCGCGATCACCACCGGGGCGCCGGACTGGCTGCCCGACCAGCCCGCGCTCAACCGGGTCGCCGCCAGTTCCGACCCCACCTACGTCGACATCGAGACCCTGCACACGCACGGCCACGCCTACCTGGTGCGCACCCAGCGCCGGCCCGGTGAGCTCGTCCAGGTGGCCCTCGACCTGCACGGCGACAGCGAGGAGCGCAACCACCTGCTGATCGCGCTGATCGCCTCCGGCGCCCTGGGTCTGGTGCTGGCCGCGGCCACCGGCGCGTGGCTGGGCCGACGGGCCGTCGCTCCGCTGTCCACCGCGCTGGGCCTGCAACGCCGGTTCGTCGCGGACGCCGGCCATGAGTTGCGCACCCCGCTCACCCTGCTGTCCACCCGCGCCCAGCTGATCCGGCGCGATCTGCGGCGGGGCAACGATCCTGACCGAATTCAGTCCGATGTGGACTCGTTGGTCACGGACGCGAAGCACCTGGCGGCGATCATCGAGGACCTGCTGCTGGCCGCCGACCCGCGCGGCGAGGCGCGGACCGAGCCGGTGGACCTCGCGCTGCTGGCCGACCAGGTGGTCACCGCGAGCCGGCCGGTGGCCTCCGGCGTCCGGCTGGTCCATCCGGGCGGGCCACCGGTGAGCGTGCGGGGCGTGCCGACCGCGCTGCGCCGGGCGCTGACCGCGCTGCTGGACAACGCGCTCCGGCACGCCCGCACCGAGGTCACGGTGACGGTGGCCGGTCATGGCCGGGAGGCGACGGTCGAGGTGCGCGACGACGGCGCCGGCATCGATCCGGAGCTGCTGCCCCGGGTTTTCGACCGGTTCGCCTCGACCGGCACGTCCACCGGCGGCAACCGGCGCTACGGGCTGGGCCTCGCGCTGGTCAGCGAGATCGCCGCCCGGCACGGCGGGCGGGTGCACGCGAGCAACGGCGAGCACGGTGGCGCCGTCCTTCGGCTGATCCTGCCGCTGCTGGCCGACTCGTCGCCCTCCTCCGCCGAGGAGGAGCTACATGATGTCGCGCCAGAGGGCGACCACGACGATCAGCACCGCGAGGCTCAGCGTGGCCAGGATCTGTGACTGGGTCTCCGGCAGCACGCCCATCCCGACCAGCATGGCGATGATGATCACCACCACGGCGACGGCGACATACCGGAACCCGGCCCGGCTGGGCGTCTCGTGCAGATTGGCCTTCGGTCCGCGCGGCTTGAGCCGGAGGTAGGACGCGGCGATGGTCAGCCAGACGATCAGGCCGACCGCACCGGAGGAGTCGACCAGGACCAGGAACACACCGCTGGGCGCGACGTACTGCACAGCGACCATGGCGAACCCGATCGCCGCGGTGAGCACGACCGCCCGCGCCGGCACCCGCCGGTCCGAGAGCTTCGCCAGCCCACGGGCTCCTTGTCCTTGCTCGGCAAGGGAAAACGCCATCCGGGAGGCCGCGTACATCGACGAGTTGAGGCAGGACAGCACGGTCAGGAAGACGAGCGCGTCAACCACCTGGCCGGCCGAGCGTACCCCCAGTGCGGTGAACAGCGCCGAGAACGGGCTCGTCGCGACCGCGGAACTGTTCCACGGCACCATCGTCACCACCACGAGGAGCGAGCCGACGTAGAGGATCGTCATGATCGGCATGACCACCCGCATGGCGCCGGACAGCGTGCGCCGGGGCTGACCCGACTCGCTGGCCGCGATCGCGGCCATTTCCGTGCCGACAAAGGAGAACACCGCGACCAGCAGGCCGGTCAGGACCGAACTCGCGCCCTTCGGGAACAACCCGCCGTGGTCCAGCAGGTTCGTCGTGCCCGGCCGGAGGACACCGTGCAGTGCGCCGAACACGGCGAGGCCGCCGGCCACCAGCGTCAGTACCAGCGCGATCACTTTGATCAACACGAACCAGAACTGCGTCTCGGCGAAGACACGAACCGGCATCAGGTTGGCGCCGAGGAAGACGATCATCACCGCAGCTGCCCAGATCCACTGGGACACGCCCGGCAGCCACGCGTGCCCGATGGCGGTGGCGGTGCTGCACTCGACGCCGACGGTGACGACCATCAGCCACCAGTACAGCCAGCCGACGGCGAAGCCGCCGACCGAGCCGAACGCCTTGGTGGCGTAGCGGGCGAACGCCCCGGTGGCGGGTTCCTGCGCGTTGAGGGCGGTGAGCATGCGCATCACCACGACGGCGAGCAGGCCGGCGACCAAGTAGGACAGGACGACGCCGGGACCGGTACCGGCGATGGTCTGTCCACTACCGACAAAGATGCCAGCGCCGATGATGCCACCGAAGGCGATCATGCTGACGTGCCTGGTTCGCAACGTGGCGGCCAGCCGCTGGGGTTGCTCGCCGGGTCGGCTGCGCACCGCCGCCATCGGCCCTCCTTCACCCGTAATGGCGCAGCCTTCAGCGAGCCGGACGGGTTGTCAAGGGGTACTTACCAGGGTCACAGAAAGCCGCCGATGGCGGGCTGTCCAGGGTGAGTCGATCCCGGGCTGTTATCTGGGCAACCCGTACGCGATGCCTTCTTCGATGGCCAGCCGGGTCAGCTCGGGGCGCCTGCGGCGGCCGGTCTTGTCCCGGATGCGGTCCAAATAGGATCGAACGGTCCGGATGCTGATCGACATCGTCTCGGCGATGTCCGCGTCCCGCTCACCGGCGGCGACGAGCGAGAGCACCTGGCGCTCGCGGTCGGAGAGCACCACCCGGGGGCCGGCCTGGCGTTCCCGGGAGGAGTTGAGCACGAAGCCGGCGAGGATCGGCGACACGTAGCTGTTGCCGGCGGCGATCTCGCGGATGGCGCGGAGGATCTCCGGGCCGTCGGCGTCCTTGGACAGGTAGCCGCGGGCGCCGGCGGCCATCGCGCCGAGCACCTCGGCCTGCCCGGCGTGCGCCGAGACGACGAGCACCTTGTGCCCCATCCCGACGATCTCCAACACGGCGGCGGCATCGTGCACGCCCTGCAACTTCAGGTCCAGCACGACGACTCCGCCCGCCCGCTGCCGGCCGGCGGCGAACCGCGCGACCGAGTCCGCGACCACTCCGAGCTCGATGTCCGGCGTCTCGTCCAGCAGGCGGGCGACGGCCGCCCGGTAGAGCGGGTGGTCCTCGACGACACCGACGAGCACAGCCTTCTGCGGAGTCGGTTCGAAATCCCGAACGTGCCGGCTGTATCGCTGGGTCGAGCCGTCCCGAGCGGGGGCGGTCCCCCGAGCAGGCGCAAGCGTGGGGGTGGTTCGCAGGTCAATCATCGCCAGTCCCCGATTCGCTCGGCATCACGCGCTGTGACACCAGACCCGCCGTGCCTTTCCGGCGGATTACTACTATAAACGACAGCGTACGTCTACCGAGGTCGACGGGGGCCTCCATGCTCGAAACGCAACAATTTCCACAACTTTGGACAGGATCAGATTCAATGCGTCACCCGTTGATCACGGAACCGAATGCGGCCGATCGGGTACGGACAATTACCCGATAGCCACCCAGAGGAGAACGTCGAGTTCAGCGCCGCCGGAACGAGCCGGCGAGAATCCAACTCACCAGTAACACCAACCCGTCCGGCGCACCCGGCCGAGAACCGCAGATAGACCGAATACCATTCGGTCTACCGCGAGCCTTGCTTGTCCACCGGGTAAAGCGCGCCGGAATTCGCCGGTGGTGGTTGGCTCAGCAGTGGTGCAAGTTGCGGATTATCCAGTCGGTGATCAGCGCCAGCGGTTCGAGGTCGACCGGCTCGCGGACGGCTTTGCGGTAGCCGCGCGCCCCGGTCCGATCGGGGTCGGGCCGCAGCAGGTGGCTGAGGTCGTCCACCACGTGTCCCTCGAACGGCCCGGCGACCAACTCGCGCATCACCTCGATGTCGGCCGGCGGAACCTGGAGGTCGTGCGCCCCGGTGATCGCGAGCACCGGCACGGTGATGCCGGCGAGGGCCGGTCGCGCGTCGTGGGCCATGAACTCGCGCAGCCAGCGAGCGGCGACCCGGGTGCCCTGCACGCGGATGACATCCTCGGTGGACGCCCGGATTCGGTCCATGTTCCGGCGCTGCGTCCGAACGACGTCGATGTGCGCGATCCGGGTGATCAGCCGGGCGGCCCGCGGCAACCGATCGGCCAGCATCGCGGTCTGCCAGACCATCACGTCCTCCCCGCGGCCGGCGGGCATGGACAGCAGCACCAGCCCGGCGACACCGGCGACGCTGTCGTCGGCGCCAAGGTCGGTGGCGTGCAGTGCGCCCTCACTGTGTCCGATCACCAGCAGCGGCGCGCCGGGGATGCGCTCGGTCAGCCAGGACAGGGCGGCGCGGGCGTCGGTGAGTCGTTGTGCCATTCCGGTGGGCAGGTGGTCGCCGCCACTCGCGCCGACCCCGCGTTTGTCGTACCGCAGGGTGGACACTCCGACCAGTGCCAGGGCTTCGGCGATCGCTTTGGTGACACCGAGTTTGTATCTCGGGGTGTCCGAGTTCCGATCGGTCCGGCCCGATCCGGGGATCAGCAGGGCGACGGCGACCGGCTCGGCCACCGCAAGCCAGGTGCCGGCCAACGAACAGCCGTCGCTGTCGAATCGGACGTCCTCGGTGCGCATCAGGAGATTCCCTTCTCGTCGGTCCGGAGTTCGTCGGAGTGGAGCTCGCCCGGATGGGGGTCGTCGAGCAGCCAGACAGCGCTGAGCAGGCGGCGCCGGCGCCCCGGCCGAGGCGGCTGTGCGCGGCGCCGGTCGAGCACCGCGGCCAACTCCCCGACCAGGTCGACGTACTCCTCGTCGTCGAGCCACAGCGCCTCGGTGGCGTAACTGTTGCCGTCCCGAACCAGGTCGACATCACCCCGGCCGAGGTAGCGGTCGAAGTCGGCCAGCAGGCCGGCGACGAAGGTCATGAACGCGGTGCGGTGCTCGTCCGGACCCATCGCGGCGAACTCGTCCGGGCCGATCCGAGCCGCCTCGGCGCGCAACCGGTAGGTCCGCTCCACCGTGCCGCGCACCGGTCGCTCGGCGGTGACCGCCAGCACGCCGGCTCTGGTCAGCAGGGCGACATGCCGGTAGAGACTGCCGGCCGGCACGTCGTCGAGTTCGGCGGCCAGTTGCGCCGTGGTCAGCGCGCGATCCCGGAGAAACGCCTTGAGAATCCGCAGTCGCACCGGGTGCAACAGCAGGTCCGCACTTGCCATGCGGTCAGCCTACGCCGATCGTTCACGTTTCTGGTAATGTTCGCATGTTCGTGAGCGATCGGAAGGAGGCGTCATGGCCGAGTTGGTCGTCGACGGCAGTGACCTGGTGCTGAAGCTGTCCACGGCGGAGAAAATGGAGGGCCTGCACGGGGATCTGCGTGTGCCCCGCTCGTCCGTGCGTCGCGTCGAGGTGCTGGACGACGCACACCGTGCGGCCGGCATCACCAAGGGGATCAAGGTGGGCACCCGGCTGCCCGGCGTGATCGAGGTGGGCACCATTCTGGGCGAAGGGAAGCGTTTCGCCGCGGTGCACCATGACACGCCCCGGGGAGTGCGCGTGGTGTTGGCCGACGCCTCGTTCGACGAGTGGATCGTCGGCTGCGCCGACCCGGAGTCGGTGGCCGCGAGCATCGCGCCCGAGTAGTCGGTCAGTCGGCGATCGACACCGCTTCGGACGCGACCGCCAGCACCGGGGCGAACCGCGCCGAACTCGCCTCGTCGAGTTTGCGCAGGCCGTCGTTGACCGCCGCCAGCACCAGATCGCTCAACTCGCTCGGGCCGGACCGGCGGAGGGTCTCCGGGTCGATCAGGATCTCGGTGAACCGGCCGGTGCCGGCCAGCCGGACGGTGACCTCGTTGTTCGGCGAAGAGCCGGTCACCTGCATCGCTTCCACCGTCTGCTGGATGCGCTGAACCTGGTCGGCCTGTCTGCGCACCCGGTCGAGCAGGCCCGCCACGCTGACGTCCCGCGCCCCCTCGACCGATGCCCTGTCCGTCGCGTCCATCGACCAAACCTCTCTGGAAAGCCTGAAGCTGAGAACTGTTGACAGTCAGCTGTCGACAGTGAGGCTCTGCACGATCGTGGCGAACTCGGCCTCGACGAGTTCGCGTTGGTGATCGGCGCAGTGCAGCACCAGCTGCGCCACGTCGTGCCAGCCGTCCTGCTCCGCCGGCAGGCCGGCGTGCAACTGGAACTGGACCAACGCCTGCTCGGGGCCACCCGACGAGGGCAGCGTCAACGCGTGGAAGCCCCGCAGCACCATCGCGGTCGGGCCGTTTCCCCACTCCCGGTTGTTGAACACCGCGATCCGCAGGTTGGTCCGGGCCGTGTGGCCGAGCGCGCGGTTCGCCAGGGCGGTCACCGGGACCGACGCGGGGCTGCGCCGGGTCACCATCGTCAGGTTCGGGGTGAACTCGTCGCCGCCGCGGGGCCTGCGGAACGCGGACAGCTCCGTGCTGCCCTCGTCGTCCAGGCCGACCGCGTGCCAGGTCGGTGGAAGCTCAACGTGCACAACCATTGTTACCCTCCGATTCGGCCTCGCCGGCGTCCTTGATGTGGAAGCTCGCCACGAACTGCTGGAAGTCGCCGGTCACCCCGCCCACCTGGTCGGGCCCGCACGTGCACGCCATCTCCACCACGATCCGATCGGTCGGCGTGCCACTGAGCGGAATCACCAGGTGCACCTGCGACTGCACCAGCGACCTCGGCAGCAGCTCCCCCTCGGTCTCCAGGTGCACGCGCAACACCTGGGCCACGCACGGGGCGATCCGGTCGCCGAGCACCGTGCGCTCCACCAGCACCAGGTCGGCCACGGTCGCGGCGAGCCGGCCGATCGCCTCGTCGGCCACGTCGCTCACGTCCGCGTCGTCGGTCCGGCGGTCGACGCCCACGGTGATGTTCGGGGTGAACCCGGACCCGTCGGGCGCTCCGGCGCGGACCGCGACGAACACCGCTCCCGGCGTCCCGGCCGCTGTCGGCTCCACCGGAACCCAGCCGTCCGGAACCGCGAAACCGAGCGGCATCCCGATCCGCTCGGCGCCGATTCTGCCGGAGTCATCGGTCACGATCACGTCCTCACCTCGATCACGGCGGCGCCGCCGTGATCACTCACGGCGGCATCGAACAACTGCTCGATCTCGGTCACGATCGCCGCCAACGTCATGACCTCCTGGCCCAGTTCGTCCGCGCCCAAGCCCTGTAAGGACTCCTGGACGGTGGTGATGAACGTGTGCAGAGACGCGCTCGCCGCGGTGGCCAGTGCGACGCCGGCCGCGCGGGTCCACCGGTTGGCGATCAGCGTCGCCACCGCCGGGTTCGTCTCGGACACGACCCGGGAATAGGCCTGTTGTGCGGTTTTCACCAATGTGCCCGAAACACCGAGCAACTGCGCACGATTCCGCACGACTTCGATGACCTTTCCTAATGAGGAAAGCGAATCACCGATGTTCCCGACCGCGTTCTCTGCCGCCGAGCCCGGCCACGCCGTGCGCAGTTGCTCGGCGGCCTTGGTGAACTCGTCAAGTAACGACGTGAACTGGACGGCTTTTGCCAATAGGCCATTCGAGTGTATGGCGATCTGTTCTGGTCGACCGGTCACGATCTCGGCCAGAAAGGTGCCCGGACCATCGACGGACGACACCGCGTCCAGTGCACTGGAATTGGGGAACTCGACCATTCCGGAACCTCTTCCGCCGTTCCCGCCCGGTCGGGGGCGGTTCGTGACCCGCTGGTCCAACCGGTCAACCACTCATCGGGCGGTACACCCGCAGGCTGGCCAGCTCACCGAAGTCCGGCTTGACCAGGCCGTTGTTGTAGAGCCGACCGCTGGTCGCGACGATCCCGATCACCGGGCGTCCGTCGACCGCGCCGGTGCCCGGGTAGACAATCACCAGGTCACCGTCGCGCAACCCGCCGGGCACGTCGGCGAAGCTCCTGGCCGGGCCGGAGTAGGTGGCGATCACGCCGAGGGCGGCCTGGTTCTCCGGGCAGGTGTCCAGCCAGGCGGTGAACGCGGACGCGTTGCTGGTCGGCGGCCGGATCGGCGGCACCCGGCCGGCGGTGGTGATCCGCGCACTGATCAGGTAGCCGATCACGGTGTGCACCAGGTACGGCTCGCCGGTCTCGCCGACGCTGTCGGACACCGCGAACGCGGCCACCTGAGTGCCGGCCGAACCCGACCACATGCCGCCGCCGGTGACGTTGGGTGCCGGCCGGTCCGCGCACCGGGCACTCGCGTCGTGGTCGTCGGCGGTGCGTTTGGCCTGGTCGTTGGCCTGCTGCAACAGGGCGAGCAGGGAGCGCAACGCGGACACCTGCTGGTCGCGCAGCGTGGTGTCGGCGGAGGCCACCGCACTGCCGATGGAGGCGAAGCACGACGGTTCGACCGCCATCTCCTCCAGGTCGATGACCGCGTTGACCGCGCGCAGGATGATGCCGCCGACGTTGCCGACCGTGGATCGGATCGCCTCGGGTCTGACCTCGCGCTGACCGGTGGTCACCATGGTGGCTGCTCCTCAACGGCGAACCAGGCGTTGCGAGTCAGCGTAGGTTCCGGACATGCCGGTGACGGACGGCAAAAGTACCCACCATCCGGGCAATCGCACCAACCTCGGTGAACCGTCCGGCCGGCACGACCGAACCGGACCGGCGCAGCCGGGCAGGTCAGGGCAGGTCAGCCGGGCCGGTCAGCGCCGCTGGGGGCTGTCGTGTCCGGCGCCACTGGCCGGCGCCGCGCGCTCGGTCTGGGGCTGCGGCACACACCGGCAGTCCGCGTCGCCGCGACACTGCCCGCACAGCCAGAGCACGCACCGTGATCTGGTCTTCGACGTGTCATTCGGCTCACGCATGATCAGTTCCACCCCGAGTGGTGTGACCGGCATAGGCGAGTCGGCCCGGTGACGACGGCAGGAGATCAGGAAAGGTCAACCGGTACCGACCCGCGCCACCGATCGTGACCGACTCCGCGATGCGGTGACAGTGATCGGCTACCGCGTTCCCACTGGTGCCACAAGGAGAACCCTGCCTACTGGGCAGGGATATCGCAGAATAATCCCGAGAACGGCCAATAATCCACTGAAAATGAGCAGCACTGATCATGCGTCCGGATGGGTAGAATCCACATTGGTGGTTAACCTCATGAAATGGGGGCCGATATGCCGGTCGCGTGGGGTCTCGGTGAGAACCTCGGAAGAATTCGTAAGGCACGTAACCTCTCACAGGAGGAACTGGCGGAATCAGCGGGCGTCGCGGTGGACACCGTGGCCAGGATCGAGCGTGGTGAGCGGCAGACAACCCGTACCTCCACTCTGAACAAACTGGCCAGGGCGCTGGGGGTCGAGCCGTCCGCGTTGCTGGGCGTGCTGCCGCCGCCGCACGAGCCGGCCGCCATCGACGTGGTCGACCTGCGCCGGGCGCTGACCACCTCGACCGAACTGCCGGGCATGGCGGATTTCGCTGAATCGGCGGAAACCGTTGGGCTGAACGAGCTACGCCACACGTTGTCCTATGCGTGGCGTGCCTATATCGCCGGCCGGCACACCGAGTTGCTGCACACGCTGCCGATGCTGCTCGCCGACAGCCGCCGGTTGATCCACCTCGACCGGTCGGACGCCACCGCGGGGGCGTGGGCGGTGCTCTCCGGTGCCTACCGGCTGGGTGCCGGCACAGCCGGCCGGTTCGGCCTGGACGACCTCGCGTTCACCGCGGCCGAGCGCGCCGTGCTGGCCGCCCGGCAGTCCGACGACAGCGACATCGGCGTCGCCGCGTCCACCCGATATCTGGTCTGGGTACTGGTCCGCCAGGGCCGGACGGGTGAGGCCGAACGGGTGGCCGTGCACATGGCCGAGCGGGTCGAGCCGAGAATGGGCGACACCGACCGGCGGGCGCTGGGCGTGTTCGGCAACCTGCTGTTCAACGCGGCCTCCGCGGCGATCCGGGCGGAACGCGGCGAGCGGGCGGACGAACTGCTGCGGGTGGCGCAGGCCGCCGCCGTGCGCTCGGGCCGGGACGAGGCCAGCGAGACGGCCATCTTCGGCCCGCACGTCGCCGCGATCCAGGGCGTCGACCACGCGGTCCGGCTGGGCGACCCGGAGCGGGCGCTGCGACTGGCCGATTCGGTGCCCGATCCGAACGGGCCGGTTCCGGCGTTCTGGGCGGCCGGACACCGCATCCACCTGGCGGCGGCCGCGGCCGAACTGCGCCACGAGCGGCAGGCGCTGACCCTGCTCGGCGAGGCGAAGAACATCGCGCCGGACTGGGTGCGCTACCAGCCGCTGGGCGTCGCGGTGATGCGCGAGATCGTGGACCGGGCGCCGCGCAGGCGCAACGAGGAGTTCGCCGAACTGGCCGAACACTACGGAGTGGTGGCCTGACCAAGAGCTGTTGCGCCCCAACGGCTACAGCGGAACCCAGAGGGTCACCCGGGTGCCGTGGCCGGGGTTGGACTCGATCAGGGCCGAGCCGCCGACCTCGGACAGCCGGCCGGAGATCGAGTGGCTGATCCCGAAGCCGGGTGGCCGCTCGGCCTCGCTGAAGCCCTCGCCGTGGTCCCGGGCGATCACCGCGATGCCGCCGTCGCGCTGCTCGACCCGCAGCACGACCTCGGTGGTGCCGGCGTGTTTCATCGTGTTCCGCATGGCCTCGCGGGCCGCGTCCCGCACCGCCAGCCTGCGTGCCTCCGACAGGGTGCCGTCATCGATGTCGGCGAACACGAGCTGTGCGCGCAGGCCCTCCCGAGCCATCTCCGCGGCCAGCGCCGCCAGGTCGCCGCCGAGTCCGGTGCCGCCGTTCTCGACCGCCTCATTCAGGCCGCGCCGCAGCTCAAGTGCCTGTGCCCGAGCGATTCCGCGTAGTTCGGCAAGTTCGGCCAGTGCCGTCTCCAGGTCGGCCGGGCGACCGGGCAGCGGCATGGCCATCGTCTCCAGCACCTGCAGCACGGTGTCGTGCAGCAACCGCTGCGCCCTGGCCTGTTCGGCCTCCCGCCCGCGCCGGATGCCGACACCCAGCGCGAGCCGGGTGGCCAGGCCGATCAGCAGCAGCACGACGACCGAGGTGAGCAGCGCGGCCAGCAGCCCCAGCACGTCGGCGACCAGGTTCGTCGTCGAGGACCACGCGGCCCGGTCGGCACCGCCGAGCAGGCCCATCAGCACGTGCAGCGGGACCGCCGCCGCGACCAGGAACAGCCCCGCCGGCACCCCCCAGGCCAACGCCCACAGCGCCACCGCACCCAGCAGGTACAGCCAGGAGACGGTGACCGCGGCGGAGAACTGCGGATCGGGCACGACAAGGGCGATGATCACGTTGACCGCGATCGCGACGGCCGCGTCGGCCCACAGCAGCGGTCGGGCCACCGAGCCGCGCAGGCCGGGCACGTGCAGCAGCCAGACCACCGAGCCGACGTTGCACAGCACGGTGAACGCGGCCACCGCGTACACCGCCGCCAGGCCGGCCGGGCTGGACGTGCCGAGCGAGCCTGCGCCGGAGAGGAAACCCAGCAGCAGGACCGGGGTGACCACCACCCGGTACATCAGCGGCAGCAGCACGATGTATCGGGTGGCGCGTACCAGCAGACTGTCGGTACGCGGGACACCGGTGGACGCGGTCATCACCGACATCCGCCGCCAGCCGGGCTGCGGGTCCGGGTCGACGGCCTGGTCGGGCAGGTCCGGTGGCACGTCGCCGATCACGGCCGCACCACCGCGCAACAGGGCGACCAGGAAACTGCCGGCGCGGGACGTGTATCCCACCGCGGCCATCCGGTCCGTCCTCCCGTTGCCTACCTCGTCTGCTGACGCAGTCACCGATGGTGCCAGCTCAGCCCGGTGTCGGGCACCGCCGAACTAGTCAGTGTTGAAAGAAATTCACCATCGGCCTACGCACGGATCACGCTCCGTCGCGGACGGTGACGATATCTGGCCGAGCCGTTGAAACCGTGGCGGTCAGCGGGGCGGCAGCGGCTGGCTGGGGGTGAGCAGCACCAGCCCGATCCGGGTCGCCCGGACCGCCGCCTCGGTCCGGCTGCGCACGCCGAGCTTGCCCAGCACGTGCTCGATGTGCTTGGCCACCGTCTTGGGTGCGATCAGCAGCCGATGCGCGATCTGCACGTTGGTGAACCCGCCGACGATCAGGGTGAGCACTTCCAGTTCGCGGATGCTCAGCCCGTAGGGCAGGTTGGCCGGGATGTCGCCGACCACGATCTCGTCGCCGATCCGCTCGGTGGTGACCAGCCGGACCTCGCCACACGACGAGCGCCACCAGAACCACGAGGGCAGCGCGTCGGCGGCGGCCAGCGAACGGACCTGCCGGATGATCGGCTCGGGCAGCGGGTTGACCGTGCCGGACCGGCGGCAGCCCGACGGCGTGATCACGATGGTGCGTTCGGCCGGTGGTGCGGCCGGCGGGGTGGTGCCCAGGTTGGTCAGCTCGCCCAGCATGACGCGCAGGTGGCCGAGGAACTTGACCGCCGTGTCGGTGGGGTGTCTCCGGTCGTCGACGCTCAGGTGCAGGCTGCCGGTGTAGAAGCCGCGCCGGTCCCGCATACAGACGGTGACGCCCTCGTCGAAGCCGGCCGGCAGGAACACCTGCTGCGCCGAGTAGCTCTGCCGGTAGTCCGGGGCGTCGCGCCAGCGCAGCGGCAGTCCCTCGACCCGGCGCATGCTCAGATAGGCCGGGTCGTTGCGGACGAACCAGCTGTTGAGGTGCTGTTCGACGGTCGACGAGTAGCCGTGGTTGGCCAGGCTGACGTGCTCGACCGTGCCGGCCTTCATCGCCGACACCGACGCGGCCACGTAGGGCACCACGTCGTGCAACCGGTCCAGGATCTCGGCGGCGCGCTCCTCGCGGGACGCCGAGCTGCCCAGGATGGCGCCCAGTTGGGCGAACAGCTCCGCCTGTCGTACCACGGCCACCCCCTCGCGTGACGTATCGCGAGTGTACCCGGGAGCGGAAACCAGGAGATCAGGATACCTGATTCGATTCAGTGTCCGGCCCGAGAAACGGGAATCCTGCGGCCCAGTTCGGCCGCCGGACCGAACCGTTCCGGCTCCGGCACGAGCAGGCCGGCACGGAAGCCGAGGGCCACCGCGTGCGCCCGGTCGCGCGCCTCCAACTTGCGCAGCACGTTCTTGATGTGGGTGCGGACCGTCTCCACCGACACGAACAGCGTGTCCGCGATCGCCTGGTTGGGCAGCCCGTCGGCGACCAGCTGCAACACCTGGTACTCGCGGTTGGACAGGGCGCGGCGCGGCGGCATGCCCTGCGCCTGGGCCTGCACCCGGGCCGCCTCGGCGGGCGACCGGCCGACCAGTGGGGCCAGCGCCGGATCGAGGTAGCGCCGGTCGGCGTGGGTCCGCCGGATCGCCTCCAGGATGCGGTCGGGCGGCGCGCAGCGCAGGGCCAGCCCGTGCACCCCGGCGGCCTGCATGGCCGCGACGAACCGGCCGGTACGGAACGGCTCGCGGATCAGCACCAGCACGCTGAGCCGCTCGTTCGCGCCGATCAGCAGCTGGGCCAGGTGCCCCCCGGGGTCCAGCACCGCGTCGACGACGAGCAGGTCCACCGAGGCACGGTCACGCAGTTGCAGCGCGGTGTGCAGGTGTCCGGTCGCACCCATCAGCTGCATGCCCTGGGCCCGCGCCAGCCGCTGGGCCAGCCCCTCCCGGAACAGCGGCACCTGGTCGACCAGGGCGATGCCGATCACGTCCTGGCCGATGGTTCGTGCTCCGGCCGCGGCGGCGGGTTGGCCGGCGGACAGATGCGTTGACGAGCCCTCGCGCAGCATGGGTTCCCCTCCCACTGATCCCCTCTGCCGCTCTTCGCAGCTGATCACCGCCGGCGCTCGACAAGGGGTCACCTGGTTCGAGTCGCGCCGGCATTGTGCCTGCTAGGAGCGGTTCAGCGGCCTTCGAGCCGCCGATGCCCGACGCTAACCACCAGTTCGCCGAAGCTTCCAGCCCGATACGTCAAAGTGCGTATCGACGCCCCACCCTCGCGGCCATCGGCCGGACGGGCATTTACGGAATCTTGACGGCCCGGGGTCTCACTTTGACGTTGATCAGTGAGATTAGATGCAAAGAGCGGCCCGGCGCATGTCGCGGGCGCGCGGGACACCGGCGAACACGAGACTAGGGGTCCTCGACGGGCCAGGGGAAGGTCGACTCCAGTGGAAGCCTCAGCCGGCAGGCCGGTGCGCGCATGGTGACGGGACAGACCGGACCGCCCGGTGGGCCGGCGGCCAAGCCTGCTCCGCTGCACGAATCGGCGGGTTACCTGGCCAAGCGAATCCTGCTGGGCAAGCCGCTGATCAACGAGCAGCTCAAGTCCGAGCGACTGTCCAATCCGATCGCCCTTGGCGTGCTGTCCTCCGACGCGATGTCCTCCACCGCGTACGGCACCGAGGAGATGCTGATCGAGCTGCTGCCCGCGGCCGGTCTGGCCGCGTTCAGCCTGCTGCTGCCGCTGACCGGGATCATCCTGGGCATCCTGGTGCTGGTGGCCGCGTCCTACCGCCAGGTGGTGATGGCCTACACCAAGGCCGGTGGCTCCTACGTGGTCGCCCGGGACAACTTCGGGCCGCGGGTGGCGCAGGTCGCCGCCGCCGCGCTGCTGATCGACTACGTGGTGACCGTCGCGGTGCAGTGCGCGGCCGGCACGGTCGCGGTCGCCTCGGCGTTCCCGGCGCTGGGCCCCTACAGCCTGGAGATCACCATCGGCGTGGTGCTGCTGATGTGCTACATCAACCTGCGCGGGCTGCGCGAGGCCGGCCGCCCGTTCGCCATGCCGGCGTACTTCTTCGTGTCGATGGTGCTGCTGCTGATCGTGGTGGGCGTGGTCCGCGAACTGACCACCGGCCTGACCCAGATCGACGCACTGCACCTGGCCGGCTCGGTGCCGGTCGGCAAGAGCAACGGTTTTGTCGAGGGCGCCACCCTGTTCGTGCTGCTGCGCGCGTTCGCCAACGGCGGCTCGTCGCTGACCGGGGTGGAGGCGATCTCCAACACGGTCGGCGCGTTCAAGAAGCCGGAGGGCCGCAACGCCCGCAAGGTGCTCACCTGGATGGCCTGCCTGCTCGGCGTGATGGTCGCCGGAGTGTCCTATTTGGCCTTTGTCACCCACGCGACCCCTTACGCGGCAGGCTATCCGTCGGTACTGTCCCAGGAAGCGCAGGTGGTCTACGGCAGCGGGTGGTTCGGCAAGCTGATGTTCGGGCTGGTGCAGGCGGCCACCGCGCTGATCCTCTACACCGGTGGCAACACCAGCTTCAACGGCTTCCCGTTCCTGGCCAGTTTTGTCGCCACCGACCGGTTCCTGCCCCGCCAGCTGACCACCCGCGGCCACCGGCTGGTGTTCTCCAACGGCATCATCGCGCTCACCGTGCTGTCGGTGCTGTTGCTGCTGGTGGCCGGCAGCAACGTGAACAACCTGGTGCCCTTCTACGCGATCGGCGTGTTCACCGGGTTCGCGATGGCCGGCTACGGCATGACCAAACACTGGCTGAACCACCGGGAGGTCAAGGGCTGGCGGCGCAGGCTGGTCATCAACCTCTCCGCCGGCATCGTGTCCACCATCATCGTGATCATCTTCGCCATCGCCAAGTTCACCGAGGGCGCCTGGCTGGTGGTCGTGGTGTTCCCGATCCTGGTGTTCACCCTGATCCGGCTCAACCGGGAGTACCGGATCGAGTCGGCCATCCTGGACCGGGTGCTCGACGCGCAGGTGAACACGACGGTGAGGCCGAACCACAAGGTGTTCGTCCTGGTCAACAGCCTGGACCTGGCGGTGATCGAAGCGCTGCGCTACGGCCGCAGCCTGCGCCCGTCGGAGCTGAAGGCGGTGCACTTCATGATCGACGAGACGCATGCCAACCGGCTGCGCGACCGGTGGGAACGGATGAACGTGCCGGCCACGCTGAAGGTGCTGGACTGCCCGGACCGCAGGCTGACCAGGGCGGCGCAGGAACTCGTCCTGGAGAGCATGGCCGAGGGCGACACCGAGACCACCGTGCTGCTCCCCCGACGCACCTACGCGCCACTGCTGGGCCGACTGCTGCACGACCGCACCGCCGACCGGATCGCCCGGGTGATCAGCCGGCTCCCGCAGGCGGCCGCGACGATCGTGCCCTACGACGTGCAAGCACGTATCCGGGAAGCCTTCCCCGATCTGCCCGAGGAACGACTGACCAGCGCGTTCGAGAGACTGATGGACCGGTTCGCCGGGGAGGAACCCGAACTCAAGGAACACGACGAGCCGCCTCCCTCGGCCGACGCGGTGCCGATCGGCACACTCATCCCCGGCCGGGCGGCCACCGTGTCGGGTCGGCTGCACGAGATCAGCGTGGGCCGGCGCCGGGGGCACGCCGTGCTGTCCGGCGAACTCGTCGACGAGACCGGCACCGTGCTGGTCGAGTTCTCCGGTGAACGCGAGGACATCCATGCCGGCCAACAGCTTCGCCTGCACGGGCGGGTGCGGATGACCCCGCAGAGCGACGCGCTGGTGATCACCGATCCCAGCTACGAGGTGATCGAGGACCCCTCCGACGACTCGGACGACTCCGACGACTCGACGCCCGGGGACTCGACGCCCGGGGACTCGCCGGACTCCACGAACGGCTCGGCGGCGGACGCGTAGCCGAAAAACGCACGGTTGGTTCCACCGGATGACACATCCACTTCTTTGCGACTTTTGTCGCTGACGCACGGGTGATTGGTCTGTTACCGTCCGCCTCCGGTGTGGCCCATGTGAGTCCATCGGGGAGGGCCACCCGCGTTTTCTCTTCGATTTGGAGGAAATCCGTGCGAAGAATCACCACCCGAGCGTTAGCAGTGGCGGCTGGAGCGGCCGCCGTGCTCGCCCTCAGCCAAGGTGTTCCCGCAGGGGCGGCGACCCCGTCCACGCCGGGCTCGACGCCGTTGTCCGCCGCGGAGGCGGCAGCCCTGTCGCAGGACGTGAACACCCCGGTCGTCGTGCTCATGCGCAACCAGCCGGCGGCCGACCAGAGCAACACCGCCGCGAACAGCGCGGCCACCACCCAGCGCAACAACACCATCGCCGGCGCGCAGGCACCCGTCGTGTCCGAACTCTCCCAGGTGCACGCGACCCATGTGCGCCGCTACAACCTGGTGAACGCGGTCGCCGCGACGGTGTCCAAGGCCGAGGCCGACCGGCTGGCCAGCAACCCGAACGTGGCCCAGGTGATCCCGGACGCGCTGATCAAGGGCGCCGCGCCGGACGCGGGCCAGACCACCACCGGACCGACCACGGGCACGCCGGCCGCGCCGGACCCGACCGCGTCGGGCAGCCAGGTGTGTCCGGCCCCGGGCAAGACCATGCTGGAACCCGAGGCGCTGGACGTCACGCACACCGACTCCGACGACCCGACGGCGAAGACCGCGCACTCGCTGGGCATCACCGGCGCCGGGGTGAAAGTCGCCTACCTCGCCGAGGGCATCGACATCAACAACCCGGACTTCATCCGGCCGGACGGCTCGCACGTGTTCGCCGACTACCAGGACTTCACCGGGGACGGCACCACCGCGCCGACCAGCGGTGGCGAGGCGTTCCTGGACGCGAGCGCGATCGCCGCACAGGGCCGGCAGGTCTACAACGTGCAGAACTTCGGCGCGCACCCGCTGCCCACGCCGTGCGACGTGCGCATCCTCGGCGTCGCGCCGGGCGCGTCGCTCTACGGCTTCAAGGTGTTCGGTGAGAACAGCTACTCGACCACCTCGGGCATCCTGCAGGCCATCCAGTACGCGGTGAACACCGACCACGTGAACGTGATCAACGAGTCGTTCGGCTACGACCCGTTCCCGGACACCGGCTCGGCCGACGCCATCCGGCAGTTCGACGAGGCAGCGGTCGCGGCCGGCGTGACGGTGACCGTGTCCAGCGGTGACGCGGGCACGACCAGCACCCAGGGCTCGCCGTCCACCGACCCGTCGGTCATCTCCGTCGGCGCGTCCACCACGTTCCGCTGGCTGGCCCAGACCGACTACGCCGCCTACCAGCAGTTCGCCACCAATGGCTGGCTCAACGACAACGTCAGCTCGCTGTCCTCAAGCGGCGTCAACCAGGACGGCCGGACGATCGACCTGCTCGCTCCGGGAGACAGCAGTTTCGCGCTGTGTACGGCGAATCCGGACCTGTATGAGGACTGCGTCAACTTCAACGGCGATCCGTCCAATGTGGAGCGCAGCGGTGGCACGAGCGAGTCGGCACCGCTGACCGCGGGCGCGGCCGCACTGGTGATCCAGGCCTACCGGCAGACCCACAACGGCGCGAGTCCGACCCCGGCGCTGGTCAAGCAGATCATCACCAGCACCGCGGACGACCTGACCGAGCCCGGCGACGAGCAGGGCGCCGGCCTGCTGGACACCTACAAGGCGGTGCAGGCCGCGGAGTCGGTGCAGAACCCGGCCGGCGCGACCGGCTCGACGCTGCTGGTCAGCAAGAGCCAGCTGGACGCGTCCGGTTCTACCGGCAGCACACAGAAGTTCCAGCTGACCGTGACCAACACCGGGTCGAGCAAGCAGACGGTGAACCTGTCGGGCCGTGGATTCGGTCCGGCGCAACACAAGCAGACCAACAGCGTGACGCTCAGCGATGCGAGCAGTCCACATTTCGCGGACTGGTCAGGGGTGAGTGAGAACTACCAGACCCTCAAGTTCACCGTGCCCAAGGGCGCGGACCGACTGTCGGCGTCGATCGCGTATCCCGGTGACCCGAACGCGTCGCTGAACGCGCGGACCCGGCTGATCCTGGTCGACCCGCTGGGCCGGTTCGCGGCACACTCACTGCCACAGGGTGTCGGCAACTTCGGCAACGTGGACGTCCGGTTCCCGACCGCGGGCACCTGGACCGCGGCGATCTACAGCCCGACCGGCGCGAACGGCGGCACCCAGGGCAAGGTGCTCTTCGAGGCGGACACCGAGAACACCGACAGCGTCGGCTCGGTCAGCCCGAAGTCGCTGACCCTGGCGCCCGGCAGGAGCGGCACGGTCACGGTCACCGCGAACACGCCGAGCAGCCCCGGTGACACGAGCGCGGCGGTCGTGCTCAACGCCGGTGCCGGCGGCCAGACCTCGGTGCCGGTCATCCTGCGCAGCCTGGTGAACCCGGCCAGGGGCGGGAGCTTCAGCGGCACACTGACCGGTGGCAACGGCCGGCAGTCCGACCTGGGCCAGTCGAACTTCTACCAGTTCGACGTTCCGTCCGGGCAGAAGGACGTGTCCGCGAGCGTCGACCTGACCAACGACGCCGGCGACAACGTGGCGGCGTTCCTGGTCGACCCGGAAGGCAACACGATGGCCACCGGGACGAACGAGCTGACCAGCAGCTACGACCCGACGACCAGATCCGGCACGAGCAAGTCGATCACCCAGACCGATTTGTACGCCCGCAATCCGGTCGCCGGCCGATGGTCGCTGATCATCAACTTCGCCGGTGCGATCGTCGGGGACGAGCTGGCGCAGCCGTTCACCGGCCGGGTCGGCTTCAACAAGGTGGACGTGCACGCGGCGGGCCTGCCCAACAGCCAGAACGCCAGGCTGCCGGCGGGCAAGCCGGTGACCGTGCCGGTCACCGTGCACAACACCGGAACCGCCGCGGAGGACTTCTTCGTCGACCCGAGGCTGAACACGGTCGCCGCGGTGCCACTGGCCGCGGTCGAGCCGACCACCCTGCCCCTGCCGATGCCGGGCGACGCGGCGTCCCCGGCGTGGCTGGTACCCAGCGAGACGACGGGCGTCGCGGTGATCGCGCAGGCCACCCAGCCGGTCAGCTTCGACTACGGTCCCGAAGCGGGCGACCCGGACCTGTACCCGCAGCAGTCCGGAACGACCGCGATCGGTGCCGTACACGGCAGCCCGCTGCCGGCCGGCGTGTGGGCAGCCGATCCGGCCGAAGTCGGCCCGGCCCCGGCCGGTGGCGAACCGGCAGGTTCGGTGAGCATGACCGCGGTAGCCGCGACGCAGGCGTTCGACGCGGCGGTCACGTCCACGGCCAGCGACTTCTGGCAGTCGGCGGTCACCCCGGTGAGTTCGCTGCGGCTGATCACTGTCCAACCAGGACAGACGGCCCAGATTCCGGTCACCATCACCCCGACCGGCGCCAAGGGCTCCGTGGTCCGCGGCACCCTCTACGTGGATGACCTGGTGGTCGGCCCCGAGGGCGTGTTGAACGCGATCAACTTCGCGGACCCGGCCGACACCGAGCCGACCGCGGACGAGTTGGTCGGTATTCCTTACCAGTACACAATCGGCTGAGCCAGGCCGAGGAATAGCAGAAGAGAGCCGGTCACCACGGGAACGCGGTGACCGGCTCTCTTCCTGCCCTAAACCCCCAACAAATCCCAAGCTCACCCATCACCAACAGCCCATCAACCACAGCTACCTCCGCACCCCACAAAGCGCACGTAAGACGATCGCGAATCGGGGTGAAGAGGCGGAGCCGCGCCTATCTCTTTT
Organism: Pseudonocardiaceae bacterium; assembly: GCA_036268615.1. Lineage (GTDB taxonomy): Bacteria > Actinomycetota > Actinomycetes > Mycobacteriales > Pseudonocardiaceae > DATATV01. Next base: position 12,976 of record DATATV010000129.1, on the reverse strand, counting down.
GGGGTGCTTACCCGGTGGGGTCGGAGAGGCGCACTGGCAGGATTGGTTCTGTTGGGCGGGTGGTTCCTTCTTCCCGATGCGCGATTGTCTTACGTTTGTGGTGGTGGCGCTACTCGGGCAGCCCGTTGGCGCCACCGGAAAGGTAAAATCGGAACTGTGACTCCACTTCAACGGTACGGAACAGTCGTTCCGGTTACCTACTGGATCAGCCGGTCGCGATGACCGAGCCGACTCCCGAGAAGCCGCTGCGGGCCGACGCGCGGCGCAATCGGGCGCGCATCCTGGAGGTGGCCCAGCAGGTCTTCGCCGCCGAGGGACTGGCCGCGCCGATCGATGCGATCGCCACCCGGGCCGGCGTCGGCGTGGGCACCATCTACCGCCACTTCCCCACCAAGGAAGCCCTGTTCAGCGCGATCCTGGCACACCGGGTCGACGTGATCACCGAGGAGATCAACGGCCTGCTCGACGCCGCCGACCCGGGCGCGGCCTTCTTCGGCCTGTTCCGTCGGCTGATCGAGACCGGCCTGGGCAACAAGGACCTGTTCGACGCGATGGCCAGCACCACCAACACCGAGCTGACCGCGACCTCCACCGAACGCAGCGGCGCCATGCTGACCGAGCTGGGCAAACTGCTCGCCCGCGCGCAGGAAGCCGGGGCGGTCCGGGCCGACGTCTCGGTCACCGACGTCAAGGGACTGCTTGTCGGAGCGCACGCGATGCACCGCCACCACGAGGGAGATTCGCGGGCCACCGCACAGATGATCACGATCATCGAGGACGGGCTGCGGCCACCGGCCGGCTGACCGGCTCACAGCCGGTTCCCACCCTTCTCTTAGATTTTACTTAGGTAGCCGTTACGCTCTCGAATCGTGCGTATGAACCCGGGGGCCCACGATCGTCGATCCATGCTCGGCCTGATGGCTGTCGGCCTTGCTGTTGCGATCACTGGTTGCGGCACAACGGACAATTCGAACACAGCGACCTCGGCCGCGCCGGCGGTCGCGCATCCGGCCACACCGCCGCTCAAACCGCTGCCGCCGATCCCGGCCGCCCATCCGGGAACGTCCACAAAGGTCGATCACGTGATCGGCGGGTCGCAGCGGCGGATCTGTCTGAGCGTGGACGACGGGTTCAACAGTGACGTCGTCGCCGGATACGTGGACTTCGTGAAACGCAGCGGAATCCATCTCACCTTCAGCCCGAACGGCGCCTACGGCCACTGCTGGGCGCCGCACGCGGAGGTGATTCGGCCGCTGCTGGAGGCCGAGCAGGTGCAGATCATGAACCACACCTACAGCCATCTCGATCTGCGCAAGATGTCCGACGTGCAGATCACCACCGAGTTGGAACGCAACGACGAGTGGGTGCGGCAGAACTTCGGTATCACCACCCGGCCCTACTACCGGCCACCGTTCGGCTACCACAACCAACACGTGGACGCCGTCGCTGCCGGGATCGGGTACACCAAAATGGTGCTGTGGGATGGTTCCTACAGTGATTCCGAAATCATCACGCCGGAGTTCCTGATGTCCCAGGCGCAGAAATACCTACAGCCGGGCGTGCTCATGCTCGGCCACGCCAACCACCCGGCGATCCTGGGCCTGTTCGACCAGATCATGGATCTGATCAAGCAGCGCGACCTGACCCCGGTGACCCTGGACGAGATGTTCGGCACCAGCCGAGCCACCGGCTGACCGGGGTCACCGGGTCGCAGTCAGTGCAGGTCGGCCAGCGCCGACTCGATGGCCCGGTAGAAGGTCGGGTAGGCGAAGATCATCCCGGCCAACCGCTTCGTGGGCACCTCGCCGTGCACGGCGACAGCCAGGTAGGACAACGTCTCGCCGCCGGTCGGGCCGACCGAGGTCGCGCCGACCAGCACGCCGCGGTCGGCGTCCTCGACGATCTTGATGAAGCCCTCGGCGCCCGCTTTGTGTATCCAGCCACGGGTCGAGTTGGCCAGCGGGGTGTAGCCGACCCGCACCGACAGACCCTGCTCGCGGGCCTGCGCCTCGGTCAGCCCGACCGAGCCGACCTCCGGATCGGTGAACGTCACCCTCGGCACCGCGTGGTACTCCGCGCGCTGCCCCGGCTCACCGAGGATGTCCCGGACGGCGATCGCCGACTGGTACATGGACATGTGGGTGAACGCGCCCTTGCCGGTGATGTCGCCGATCGCCCACACCCCGTCGGCCACCCGCAGTTGCTCGTCCGGGTCGAGGAAACGCGCGGCCGGGTCCAGCCCGATCGTCTCAAGGCCGAGGTCGGCCAGGTTGGTCCGCCGGCCGGTCGCGACGAGCAGTGCCTGCGCGCGCGCCACATCACCGGCACCGAACTCGACGGCGAAACCGTCGGCGTCGTGCCGCACCGCGCGGGCCTTGGCCCCGGTGTGCACGGTAATGCCCTCCGCCCGGAACACCTCGGCGAGCAGGTCCCCGGCCTCCGGCTCGTCGCCGGGCAGCAGTCGCGGTCGGCTCTGGATCACGGTGACCGTGCTGCCCAGCCGACTGAACGCCTGCGCCAGCTCGACGCCGATCGGCCCGCCGCCCAGCACACACAGCGACTCCGGTGCCCGCTCCGCGCGCAGCGCGTCCCGGTTGGTCCAGAACGGCGTGTCGGCCAGGCCGGGAATCGACGGGACCAGCGGGTCGCTGCCGGTGTTCAGCACAATCCCCCGGCGCGCGGTGTATTCGGTGCCGTTCACCGACACCGTGCCCGGTCCGGTGATCCGGGCCCGGCCGCGCACAAACGTGCCGCCCTTGCCGATGAACCGGTCGACCGCGCCCTTGTCGTCCCAGTTGTCGGTGGCCTCGTCCCGAATCCGGGTGGCCACCTGTCCGAAGTCGGGCTCGACGGTGCTCTTCCCGGCCAACTCCGGCACCCGGCGCGCCTCGGTGACGGCATTGGCGCCGCGGATCAGCATTTTGCTCGGTACGCAGCCGAAATAGGGGCATTCGCCACCGAGCAGCCGGGCGTCGACGCCGAGCACCGACAGCCCGGCCTCGGCGAGCAGTCCGCCGACGTTCTCCCCGCCCGGCCCCATGCCGATCACCACCACGTCAACGGCCTCAGTCACCGCGTGTCACCCCTCAAGTCCTGGTAGCTTCCGAGCATGGCAGTCGGTCGGGCAGTACGCAGCGTAGCCGCTTCGCCGAGTGCGGTCTGGGCCGTCCTCGCCGATCACCTCGACATCGCCACCTGGCTGCCGGGCCTGGCTGTCAGCCTGGAACGCGAGGGGATGCCGGCTCCGGGTGGGGTCGGCGCGATCCGGGTGATCACCGGTCCGCGCACCACCATGCGCGAGGAGATCACCACGTTCGAGCCCAACCACACACTGGCCTACCGCGGCCTCAGCGGGCTGCCGCTGCCGGACTGGACCGGCCAGGTCGAACTGGCCGAACTCGGCAGCGACACGGTCGTCCGCTGGTCGATCTCGGCCCGCGCCTCCTTCCCGGGCGCGGACCTGCTGCTCTCCGGAGCCGCCCAGGCGCTGCTGTTCTCGCTGGTCCGCTCGGTGCGACGGCACGCGGCAGCGGGCTGACCAGCGAGAACGCGCCCAGCTCAGGCAAGCTCCTCCAGTTCCCGTTCCAGCGCTGCCAGTTCCTCCGCCGTGCCCTGCACCTTCGGGCCGGTGAACCACTTGTGCGCCGACACCCACCACCACAGCGCCGCGCCGCCGAGCACGACCAGGAACGCCACCGGCGTGTAGTTGAAGTTGGTCGCCGACACCGGGGACACCTGCGGCAGCATGAACAACACGAAGATGAACACCACCCAGATGGTGGCCACGACGCCGATCGGTTTGCCCCAGCGGCCCAGATGCCAGGGCCCGCGTTCGAACCGATCACCCTTGAGCACCCGCAGGAACACCGGGATCACGTAGGCGACGTAGAGGCCGACGGTGGCGATCGAGGTGACCGCGGCGTACGCGGTGGTGCTCCACAAGTAGGGCAGCGCCAGGATGAACGCGCCGACCACGGCCAGCCACACCGAGTTCGTCGGCGTCCGGGTGCGCTTGTTGATCTGGTGCCAGAACCGGGAACCGGGCACCGCGCCGTCCCGGGCGAACGCGTAGATCATTCGCGAGTTCGCGGTGACCGAGGCCATGCCGCAGAACAGCTGCGCGACGATCGCGATCAGCAACAGGAACTCGCCGGTCTTGGTGCCGGCCGCGTCGATGAAGATCTGTGCCGGCGGCACCCCGGTCGACGTGCTCAGCGTGCCCGCGTAGTCCTGGATGGCGAAGGTCAGGCCGATCAGCAGCACCCACCCGGCAACGAGCGAGACCAGGATCGAGTTGACGATGCCGCGCGGCCCGGACCGGGCGGCGTCGTGGGTCTCCTCGGTCATGTGCGCCGAGGCGTCGTAGCCGGTCAGCGTGTACTGCGCGTTGAGCAGCCCGAGCAGGAAGACGTAGGGCGCGAAGCCCCAGCCGGTGTTGTTCACGAAGTGGCCGAACACGAAGCCGGCGGACTCGTGCTTGGTCGGCACGAACACCAGCACCGCCACGATGATCAGCACCCCGAGCAGGTGCCACCAGACGCTGACGTTGTTGAGCAGCGCGACCACCCGCACGCCGAACGTGTTGAGCAGCCCGTGCACGATCAGAATGGCCGCCAGCAACAGAATCGTGTGCAGCGGCGTCGCGGTGAAGCCGGCGACCAGGTCGAGGAACGCGTTGAGGAACAGCGCGGCGCCGAAGTCGATACCGGCGGTCACCGCGACCTGGCCGATCAGGTTGAACCAGCCGGTGAACCAGGACCAGGCGGCGCCGCTGGAGGGCGCGAGCTTGGCCGCCCAGTAGTAGAGGCCGCCCGCGGTCGGGAAGCTGGAGCACACCTCGGCCATGCCGAGGCCGACCAGCACGACGAACACGCCGACCACCAGCCAGCCCCAGATCATCGTGGCCGGCCCACCGGTGTTCAGGCCGTAGCCGTAGAGGGTGAGGCAGCCCGACAGGATGGAGATGATCGTGAACGAGACGGCGAAGTTGTTGAACCCCGACAGCGATCGGCGCAGTTCCTGGGCGTAGCCGAGTTGATGCAGCCGGGCGTCGTCGGCGCTGAGTTCGGGTGCCGGCGGGGGTGAACTGTCATCCGGGGGGAGGTTGGCTGCGACGGACGGCTCGGACACGGGGGCCTCCCTCGATGCGCGCCGGTCGGACAATGGACCAGCAGCAGTCCTTTGAAGCTGCACCGAGGGTGGGCCGATCACCCGGTAGTGTCAAGAGTGGAGGCAGATTTCCCCCGAGTTGTTAAAGCCGTTAACGAGACGTCAACAGACTGCGACCGTTCGAGCGGTCATCGTTGACAGCCGGTCAACCAGTCCGGTACGAACTCAATGGATCGGAACCGGTCCATTGGGCGTGCGCCGGGAGAGGACGCCATGCGGCAGAACGAGAATGCCCTGACCGTCGAGCGGCTGCGCACGCTCGTCGACGAGGGCCGAGTGGACACCGTCCTGGTGGCGATCACCGACATGCAGGGCCGGTTGCAGGGCAAGCGCTGCTCGGCCCGGTTCTTCCTGGACGAGGTGGTGCCACACGGCACCGAGGCGTGCAACTACCTGCTCGCCGTGGACGTCGAGATGAACACCGTGTCCGGCTACGAGATCTCCTCCTGGGAACGCGGCTACGGCGACTTCGTGCTGCGCCCGGACTTCGACACCCTGCGGCACATCCCGTGGCACGAGGGCACGGTACTGGTGCAGGCCGATGTCGAATGGGTGCCCGGCGGGGACCGCAGCGGCCCGGTCGCGGTGTCGCCCCGGCAGGTGCTGCGCGCCCAACTGGACCGGCTCACCGAGCGCGGGCTGGCCGCCTACGTCGGCACCGAACTGGAGTTCATGGTCTTCGACGACTCCTTCGAGCAGTCCTGGCGGCAGGGCTACCGCGACCTCCAGCCATCCAACCAGTACAACGTGGACTACTCGCTGCTGGGCACCGGACGGATCGAGCCGCTGCTGCGCCGGATCCGCAACCACATGGCCGGCGCCGGCATGTACGTCGAGTCGGCCAAGGGCGAGTGCAACCCCGGCCAGCACGAGATCGCCTTCCGCTACACCGACGCGATGGCCACCTGCGACAACCACACGGTCTACAAGACCGGCGCGAAGGAGATCGCCGCGCAGGCCGGGCAGAGCCTGACCTTCATGGCCAAGTACAACGAGCGCGAGGGCAACTCCTGCCACATCCACCTGAGCCTGCGCTCCACCGGCGGCGAGGCGGTGTTCGCCGGCGACGGTCCGGCCGGGATGTCCCCGCTGATGCAGCACTTCCTCGCCGGCCAACTGGCCTGCCTGCGTGAGTTCACCTACTTCCTGGCGCCGAACATCAACTCCTACAAGCGGTTCGCGCCGGGCAGCTTCGCACCGACGGCGATCGCCTGGGGTGTGGACAACCGCACCTGCGCACTGCGGGTGGTCGGTCACGGCGACTCGCTGCGGATGGAGAACCGGGTGCCCGGCGGCGACGTGAACCCCTACCTCGCGGTCGCCGCGCTGATCGCGGCCGGGCTGCACGGCGTCGAGCAGGAACTGCCGCTGGAGCCGGAGTTCGTCGGCAACGCCTACGACTCGGACAAGCCGACCGTGCCGCGCACCCTGCACGCGGCGGCCGACGTGCTGGCCGGCAGCGACGTGGCCAGGCGCGCGTTCGGCGACGAGGTGGTGGAACACTATCTCAACGCCGCCAGGGTGGAACTCGACGCGTTCGACGCGGCGGTCACCGACTGGGAGCGGGTCCGCGGCTTCGAGCGAATGTGACCGGGGGAAACAGGGGATGCAACCACTGATCGGGATCACCACCTACACCGAGCGAACCAGCTTCGGCGTGTGGAACACCGACGCCGCGGTGCTACCGAAGTCCTATGTGGACTCGGTGGTTCGGTCGGGAGGGGTGCCGGTACTGCTGCCGCCGACCAGTAGTGGCCTGTCCCACCTGATCGAACGGCTGGACGGGCTGATCCTGTCCGGCGGCGCGGACGTGGTGCCCTTCCGGTACGGCCAGCCGAACCACCCGCAGACCACCGGCACCCGGCCCGACCGGGACTCCTTCGAGTTCCGACTGGCCCGCGCCGCGCTCGCGGTCGGCCTGCCGGTGCTGGGCGTCTGCCGGGGCATGCAGGTGCTCAACGTGCTGCTGCACGGCAGCCTGATCCAACACCTGCCCGAGCGGGTGAACCACGAAGGCCACCGGCCCGCGCTGGGCACCTACGGCAGCAGCGAGATCACCATCCACGCGGGCAGCCGGCTGGCCGGCCTGCTCGGCGAGCGGGCGAGCGTGCACTGCCATCACCACCAGGCGATCGACCGGCTGGCCGACGGCCTGGTCGCGGTCGGCCACGCCGAGGACGGCACGATCGAGGCGATCGAGGTACCCGGCGCCGACTTCGTGCTCGGCGTGCAGTGGCACCCGGAGGAGAGCCCCCAGGACGACCGGCTGTTCTCCGCGCTGACCCGGGCGGCGTCGGCCCGGCAGGGCCAGGCGGTGCTGGCCCGATGAGCGCGCCCGCCACCTTCGACGTGATCAACCCGGCCACCGAGGCACTGGTCCGCACGGTGTCGCTGGCCACGGTGGAACAGACCGACGAGGCGATCGCGCGGGCCGAGCGGGCCGCGCCCGGCTGGCAGGCGGTCTCCCCCGCCGACCGGGCCCGGCTGCTGCGCCGGTTCGCCGACGCGGTCACCGCCGACATCGAGCACCTGGCCGAACTGGAGGTGGTCAACTCCGGCCACCCGATCGGCAGCGCCCGCTGGGAGGCCGGCAACGTCGCCGATCTGCTCAACTACTACTCGGCCGCGCCGGAACGGCTGTTCGGCCGGCAGATCCCGGTGGCCGGCGGGGTGAACATCACCTTCGCCGAGCCGCTGGGCGTGGTCGGCGTGATCGTGCCGTGGAACTTCCCGATGCCGATCGCCGCATGGGGTTTCGCGCCCGCGCTGGCCGCCGGCAACACGGTGGTGCTCAAGCCGGCCGAACTCACCCCGCTGACCGCGCTGCGGCTGGCCGAACTGGGCCGCCAAGCGGGTCTGCCCGAGGACGTGTTCCAGGTGCTGCCCGGCGCCGGACCCGTTGTCGGCCAACGGTTCGTCACCCACCCGGCGGTGCGCAAGATCGTCTTCACCGGCTCGTCCGCGGTCGGTCGGCGACTGATGGCCGGCTGCGCCGAGCAGGTCAAACGGGTCACCCTGGAGCTGGGTGGCAAGAGCGCGAACATCGTGTTCGCCGACGCGGACATCGAGAAGGCCGCGGCCACCGCGCCGGCCGGGGTGTTCGACAACGCCGGCCAGGACTGCTGCGCCCGCTCCCGAATCCTGGTGCAGCGCAGCGTGTTCGACCGGTTCATGGCGCTGCTGGAACCGGCGGTGCGGGCGGTCACGGTCGGCGACCCGGCCGATCCGGCCAGTCAGATGGGCCCGCTGGTGTCCGCCGCCCATCGTGACCGCGTATCGTCCTATGTAGACTCGGAGGTGTCGGTCGCGTTCCGGGGTTCGGTGCCCGAGGGGCCCGGCTACTGGTTCCCGCCGACGGTGCTCGCCCCGGTCGGCGCGACCGACCGGGTGGTCACCGAGGAGATCTTCGGCCCGGTGGTGACCGTGCAGCCGTTCGAGGACGAGGCCGACGCGGTGCGGATGGCCAACGCCACCGACTACGGCCTGTCCGGTTCGATCTGGACCAGGGACGTCGGGCGCGCGCTGCGGGTGTCCCGTGGGGTGCAGGCCGGCAACCTGTCGGTCAACTCGCACTCCTCGGTCCGGTACTCGACCCCGTTCGGTGGGTTCAAGCAGTCCGGCCTCGGCCGGGAACTCGGCCCGGACGCACTGGACGCGTTCACCGAGACCAAGAACGTCTTCATCAGTACGGAGGAATGAGCATGCCGGAACGTCTTGCCGGTCGGGTCGCGGTGGTCACCGGCGGCGGCAGCGGCATCGGCCTGGCATCGGTACGCCGGATGGCCGCCGAGGGCGCCCGGATCGTCGTCGCCGACGTGGACACCGCCGCGGGCGCGGCGGCCGCCAAGGAGGTCGACGGCCGGTTCATCCGCACCGACGTGACCGACGAGGACGAGGTGCGCACGCTCTTCCAGACCACCGTCGACGAGTTCGGCGCGCTGGACATCGCGTTCAACAACGCCGGCATCTCCCCGCCCGAGGACGACTCGATCCTGACCACCGGCATCGAGGCGTGGGAGACGGTCCAGCGGGTCAACCTGACCTCGGTCTACCTGTGCAGCAAGTACGCCATCGAGCACATGCTCACCAAGGGACGCGGTTCGGTGATCAACACCGCGTCGTTCGTCGCGGTGCTCGGCGCGGCCACCTCGCAGATCTCCTACACCGCGTCCAAAGGCGGGGTGCTGGCGATGAGCCGCGAACTGGGCGTGCAGTTCGCGCGATCCGGAATCCGGGTGAACGCGCTGTGCCCCGGCCCGGTGAACACGCCGCTGTTGCAGGAACTGTTCGCCAAGGACCCGGAGCGCGCCGCACGCAGACTGGTACACGTGCCGGTCGGCCGGTTCGCCGAGCCCGCGGAGATCGCCGCCGCGGTGGCGTTCCTGGCCAGTGACGACGCCTCGTTCATCACCGCGTCCACCTTCCTGGTGGACGGCGGCATCTCGGGCGCGTACGTCACACCGATGTAGGCCCGGTCATGTCATCCGCGGGACCATCCAGCACCGGCTCGGCCTCGGTCGCCAGCGTCGACGAGGCCCTGCTGCGGCCGGTCCGCGCCGGCAACGCGTTCGAGGAGACCGTCGAGCGGCTGCTGCGGATGATCAAGCTCGGCGTGATCGGCGTCGGCCAGCGGCTGCCGACGGAGCGGGAACTGTCGGTCCGGCTCGGGGTCGCCAGGGCGACCCTGCGCGAGGCGATCCACGCGCTGGCCGACGCGGGCTATGTGCGCTCGCGGCGCGGACGATACGGCGGCACGTTCGTCAGCGAGCCCCAACTGACCGAGGGCTCGGCCACCTCCGTGGCGACCTCCCGGTCGGCCGAGGAGGTGGCCGACGTGCTGGTCATGCGGGAGGTGCTGGAGACGGGTGCGGCCGTGGCGGCGGCCGGTCGGGCACTGGACCCCGAGCAGCGCCGGCACCTTCGTGATCAGTTGGCCGAGACCTCGGCCGCGGAACTGGGCGAGTACCGCCGCAAGGATTCCCGTCTGCACCTGGCCATCGCCGAGGTCACCGGCTCGCCGTCGCTGACCACCGCGGTGGCCGACGCGCGGATGCGGGTGAACTCGCTGCTGGACGAGATCCCGCTGCTGCCGAGGAACATCGAGCACTCGAACGCGCAGCACGAGGCGATCGTGGCCGGGATTCTGGGCGGTGACCAGGATTCGGCGCGGCGGGCGATGACGGAGCATCTGGCCGGCACGGCGGCGCTGCTCCGCGGCTTTCTCGCCTGAGCGCCCCTGCCCCGATCAGCCGCGGTCAGACTGCCGCGGTCCCGTTGTTGCTGGCCGTGTCCGCCTGCTCGGCGGGCTCCAGCGGAGTCTCGGTCGGCAGCGGTGTCGCCACCGGCAGCACCACCGAGGCGCCGTTCGTCGCGGGCGACCCCTTGCCGGAGCCGTTCGACGATGCGTTGGTGCCTTGGTCGACCGTGGCCGTGGCCGCGTCGGAGACCGACGCCGCGTCCTGGACCGAGCCCACGTGGCCGGTCAGCGCGGCCGAGTCCGACACTCCGCCGGCCGACGCGTCCGCGCCGTCGGTGGGCCGGGTCCGGCGCAGTAAACCCCGCAGTCCCAGCGGGTCCACCCGGCGCATCGACACCCCGGCCACTATGGCGAGCACGATCACCCACACCATGTGGCTGAAGCTCTCCATCGCACTTTCACCGTCTGGGTAGTACACCAGCAGGATCAGCACGGACAGCCCGGCGGCGAACGCCAGCCAGCGGTCGGTCCACTTGACCGCGCACAGGATCGCCATGCCCCAGGTGAGATACCAGGGCAGCGTCGGCGGCGCGATGATCGCCACCGCGAGCAGCACGATGCCCATCCGACGCACCGCTTCGGCACCGCCCTCGCGCGCCTTCCACCACTGCCGGATGGAGACCACCGCAAGGATCGCGATGCCGATGCCGCGAGTCAGGTTGGTGAACGGCTGCACCGGCAGGTCGCCGAAGATGCCGACGACGTTGTGCAGCAGCTGACCGATGCCGGTCGGCAGGTTCACCCAGTTCACGATCAGCGTGGGCGCCTGCAACGCGCTGATCCAGCCGAAGTTCTGCCAGGACACCAGCATGACGAGCCCGAACACCACGATGAACACGCCGAGACTGGCCGCGGTGGCTCTGATGAACCGCCGTCTCAGCGTGCCCTCGATCCGGCCGGCCCACACCCACACCAGGAACGGCAGCGCGACTCCGGCGGTCGCCTTGACCGCCATCGCGAGCGTGACAAGTGTGATACCGGCGACATGTTTGCGATCCAGCACGAGCAACGTGCCCATCGCCAACAGACCGATCATCAGCAAGTCGTTGTGTGGACCGCCGACCAGGTGGATGACGACCATCGGGTTGGCCACCATCAGCCACAGCGCCACCGAGAGCCGGCCACCGAGGTGCCGGACGAGCCCGGGCAGTGACCAGATCAGCAGGCCGAGACCGATCATCAGCACCAGTCGCATCAGGATGACACCGACGATCAGGTGTTCACCGGCGATCCAGGCGACGATCTTGGCCAGCAGGATGAACAGCGGGCCGTAGGGCGCCGGCGTGTTCTGCCAGAACGGGTGCACGTTGAGCGCGATGGCGTCGTTGAGCACCGAGGGCCCGTAGGAGTACGGGTCGATACCGCGCAGTGCCTCCTCACCCTGGCCGAGGTAGGAGAAGACGTCGCGGGTGAACGCCGGCGGCGAGATGACCATCGGGGCGATCCAGGCGGTCGCGGCGAGCAGTACCCCGCGCGCCCTGACCCGGAAGGCGATCACGTCCCGGCCCAGTTGCACCCACGCCCAGACGAGCAGCGCGATGCCGAGGTAGACCAGCACGTCAGCGATGTATCGGCCGTGTCCGTATCGGATCCAGGACAGCGGACCGTTGCCCAGGATCGGGTCCTGGATCAGGTCTCCGCCGGCCCCGAGGATGCCGATGACGGTGACGACCGAACCGATGAAACCCAGCGCGAGAATGCGCCGGGACAGCCCCGTACCGCGCTGTGCGGTGGGCTGCTGCTGCACCGGGCCTGGCTGGTCAAGGACCACACTGAGGCCGGGGGCCGCCTGGGTTACCTGGGTTTCGGCCATAACCAAGCCATGGTCGCATGTCCGCCGAACGCGCATGTGTCCAGCCCGCGGTTTGGCCGACTCCGTGATACTAAGAAGTCCCACCGAATCGGACATTTCTCCCAAATTATACGCCCAGTGGGGTCCAGATCACCCGACACGCGCGGCCCAGGATCACACAACGAAGAATTGGGACAGCGATACGATTTCGGTATGTGACGCGGACCGGGGGCCGTATCAGTGCGGTGCCCGCCGGATCAGTGGCCTTGCCAGTGCTGTTTCCGGGCCTTGTCAGCGCACATCTTGGCGATTATTTGGAAACGGAGTATCAGTGGCTCAGAAGACCATCGTTCATCTCATCGACGATGTCGACGGCGGCGAGGCGGACGAGACCGTCACCTTCTCGCTGGACGGCATCGAGTACACGATCGACCTGTCGTCCGGGAATGCCAACGAACTCCGCAGCTCCCTCGGCGAGTTCGTCGAGGCGGCGCGGCGCACCGGTGGCAAGTCGGCACCGGCCAAGGCAGCCAAGTCCGGCGCGGCCTCCGACCGGGCCGAGAACCAGGCCATTCGGGAATGGGCTCGCAACGCCGGCCACCAGGTGTCCGAGCGCGGTCGGATTCCGGCCGACATTGTCAACCAGTTCCGTCAGGCCCAGCACGCCTGAAAGATGGGCGGCCCGCCCCACATCGGGGTAAAAGCGACAGAGGCCCGCTGTTCCGAACAATTCGGAACAGCGGGCCTCACCGTCGGTG
>DATATV010000128.1:0-47021 GCA_036268615.1 Pseudonocardiaceae bacterium | reverse complement strand
TTCCAAGCACGGCAATGCTGTGCTCGTCTCCGCTGACGACTACGCAGCCCTGCGTGAAGGGGCATACCTTCTGCGCTCGCCTGCCAACGCCCGCCGCCTGCTCAAGGCGTACGAGAACGCACTGAACAGTATGCGTCTTGCTGAGCGTGGGTTGATCGATCCCGATGGACCAGACGCAGAGTAGGACACCGCGTGAGGTTGGTTTTCGAGGAACATGGATGGGAGGACTACACCTCCTGGGTGAACAACGACCGCAAGATGCTACTTCGGATCAACAAGCTCATCGAGGACGTCCTTCGTGATCCGGTTGACGGGATCGGCAAGCCTGAGCCCCTGAAGTACCACTTGCCTGGAGCGTGGTCTCGGCGGATCGATGACGAGCATCGTCTTGGCTATATCGTTGGAAACGACGAGATCATCATCCTTGCTGCGCGCTACCACTACTGATGTTGCGGCTACTGATGTCGAGCAGAGTCGCTGCCTCTCGGGCGGTCCCGCCGGAATCTGCATATTGCCAACGTGCTCATGCGGACTTGCCGGTCCTGCCGTCCGGCGGTCGGGTCGGGCGGCAAACGGACCCGAGGCGTCGAGTTCGGTGAGTGGCCGGACCGCCGGTGCCGGCTGGTCCACTCGGCTGCTGCCGGCGCGGTGGGCCCGGCGAGCGCGGGATGTGCCGCGTACCGCCCGTTCCTGACGTTTTTCATGATCATTGTGGGGCGGCGGGTGGAATTGGTTCATCCGCCGGACAGCCGGGCGACCCGTGAATGAGGCGCGGTTTGGTCGGCCAGTTCACGGGGCGGCCGATCCGACCGGGTACCGTATCCGACCGGGGATGAGCGGAACAGACCGCAGGGAGAACGAATCCGTGAACGTGCGTGCCATTGAGGCTCGGGTACTGCCCCTGGCCAAGTGGCTGCTCGCCGCGTCCGTACTGATCCATTTTGTCCTGGTGATCACCCAGGCCAAAATGACGATGATCGACCTGTTGGTCTATCGGGACGGCCCGCCGAGCATCCTGCACGGCACGCTCTACGACTGGCGGCTGGCGCAGTACTCGCAGCAGTTCGCGCTGCCCTTCACCTATCCGCCGTTCGCGGCGATCGTCTTCCTGCCGCTGTCCTGGGTGCCCTGGGGCGTCGTCCGGATCGTCTGGCAGGTCATCTCGGTGATCTGCCTGTGGTGGCTGGTTCGGTTGTCACTCCGGCTGATCGGCAAGGACCGGATCAGTGTGGCGGACGCGATCCGGCTCGACCCGGTGACCGAGGATGCCTGGCGGCAGCGCGCCATGTTGTGGACCGCGCTGCTGATCTGGACCGAGCCGGTGCGCACCACGCTCAACTACGGGCAGATCAACCTGCTGCTGGCCGCGGTGGTGCTGGCCGGCATGGTGAGCACGCGGCCGCTGCTGTCCGGGCTCAGTGTCGGCCTGACCACCGGCGTCAAGCTCACTCCCGCGTTGTCGGGCATCTACTTCCTTGCCACCAAACGGTGGGCGGCGGCAGCGTGGTCGGCGGTGGCGTTCGCGGTCACCGTCGGGGTGGCCTATGCCGTGTCGCCGGCGCAGTCCACTCTGTACTGGTTCCATCTGTTGAGTGACACCAGCCGGATCGGCCCGGTGGGTTCGGCGATCAACCAGTCGCTGCGCGGGGCGCTGTCCCGGACCGTCGGCTACGACGTGGGCAGCGGGCCGGTGTGGCTGGCCGGGGCCGCGGTCGCGGCGGTGCTGTTGTTCTTCGCGTTGCGGGCCTCGGTGCGCGCCAGGGACACCTTGGCGGGCATCGTCTCGGTGCAGTTCTTCACCCTGCTCGTGTCGCCGATCTCGTGGAGCCACCACTGGGTGTGGATGGTGCCGGCGCTGCTGTGGCTGCTCTACGGCCGCGCGGCCGGCGGGCGCCTGGTGATGACGACCGCGGTGATCTGGCTGGTCGCGGTCGGCAGCTTCCTGATCTCGTTCCTGCTCAAGATGCAGGGCTCGATCTGGTCGATTCCCCGGCCCTGGTACGAGTCGCTGCTGGGCTGGGTGTACCCCGCCTGCGGCCTGCTCACCCTGGTGACGATCGCGGTCGCGCTGCACGCCCGCCGGCCGGAGAAGCCGATCGACTCCGCGGGTGTCGACTCGGTGACCGCCGCCGCGTAGCCGGTTCCGGTCAGGCTTTGCTGATCACCGTGTTGATCTCACCGGCGAGGGCGATGTCCTTGCTGGTGATGCCGCCGGCCGAATGGGTGCTCAGGTGGAAGGTCAGCGTGCGCCAGCGAATGTCGATGTCCGGGTGGTGATCGGCCTGCTCCGCCAGTTCGGCCACCCGGTCGACAACCGTGATCGCGGTGGGGAAGTCGGCGAGTTCGGCGACCCGCACCAACTCGCCGCCTTCCTCCTGCCAGCCGGGCAGTCCGGTCAGCGCGGTCGTGATCTGCTCGGTGTTCAGTACGTCCGCCATGCGTTTATTCTGCACCGGGCGGCAACCCGTCAGCCGTCCTTGCTGACCACCCGGGCGAGCGCCAGCGACAGGCCGATCACCAGGTAGCAGGCCGCTTCGGCCACGCCGTGCCACAGTTGCGCGGTGGGCATCGGGTCGCGCAGCACGTCGGCGATCGAGGCCCACTGGTTGGTCAGCAGGTAGGGCTGCAACCAGTCCAGCGCCGGGATCGCGCTGAGTACGCCGAACACGATCGCGCCGGCCAGCGTCGCGGCCATCACCACGATCGGGTGTTCGGTGCAGGCGGACACGGCCAGTGCGATGGCGGCCACCGCACAGACCTGGAACGCGACCCAGATGACCGCGATGGCCACCCGGCCGAGTGCGGCGCCGAAGCCGAGTGTCGTCCCCGACAGGGTGACCATGCCGCTGGACCCGACCAGCACGAGCCCGGTGATCAGGCCGACCACGGCGATCAGCACACAGGCGGTGAGGATCGCGGTGAACAGGCCGAACGTCTTGACCAGCAACAGCCGGACGCGGCCGACCGGGGCGATCAGCAGCCCGCGCAGGGTGCCGTAGGACGACTCGCCGGCCAGTGCGTCGGCCGCCCACATCGCGCCGACCAGGGGCAGCAGCAGGGTGAGGGTCACCGTCAGCGCGGACACCGGGAGCACCAGGCCGTTGCCGACGAGGTTGGCCAGCAGCAGGCCACCGCGGGCGTCCTTCGGGCCGTTGGACAGCCGGACGCCGATGGCGATCACGATCGGCACGACGGCGAGCAGGCACAGCGCGATGATCGTCCGGGGGCGCCGGAAGACCCAGGTCAGCTCTGACCGCAACAGTCGGACCAAGGGAGCCTTCGGGGTCCGGGCCCTGGTGGCGATGGCGCCGCCGCTCGGGCCGGCGGTCAGGGTGCTGGCCGTCATCGGAGGTCCCCCTCGGGTGCTGGTTGGGTGGCTCGGGTGGGTGGTGTCGGGCAGGAGCGGTCGGCCGGGTGTGGCAGGTCGGCGGGGGTCACGAGGCGTCGCCCGTCGGGGTGGAGCTCTGGTCCGCCGGGTCCGGCTCGGTGGTTTCGGCTTCGGTCAGGCGGGCGAACAGCTCCTCCAGATCCGCACGTTGGCGGCGGGCCTCGTGCACCGGCACTCCGGCGCGGACCAAGGTCTCCACCACTGCCGGGGGTGAGGTGCCGGTCAGGTCGACCAGGAGTCCTTCGGTCACCGCTCGGGCGGCGATTCTGTTGTCGCGCAAGGCGTTCACCGCCGCGTGTACTTCTGGGGTGTTGACCAGCAGGGTCGGGTTCCCGGCTTCCAGCAGGGGAGCCAGTTCGCCCTGGGCCACTACGGTGCCGCGGTGCAGGACCGCCACATGGGTGCAGGTGGCTTCTACTTCGGACAGCAGATGCGAGGAGACCAGCACGGTGGTGCCGGCCTCGTGCAGTTCGGCGACCACCCGGCGGATCTCGCGGGTGCCGGCCGGGTCGAGCCCGTTGGTCGGCTCGTCGAGGACGACCAGGCGGCGCGGGACGAGCAGGGCCGCGGCCAGGCCGAGGCGTTGCTTCATGCCCAGGGAGTAGGCGCGGTATTTGCGGTTGCGGGCGTCGGCGAGGCCGACTCGTTCCAACGCGTCGGACACCGCCGCGGGAATGGCTTTTGTCGCCAGCAGTGGTTCGGCGGCGGCCGCGCGGTTCAGGTTGTCCAGTCCGGACAGGAACGGGTGGAAGCCCGGGCCTTCGACCAGCGCGCCGATGTGTGGCAGGGCCTGGGCCGCGCCGTCGGGGAGGCGTTCGCCGAGCAGTTCGACCTCGCCCTCGGTGGGGCTGACCAGGCCGAGCAGCATCCGGATAGTGGTGGTCTTGCCCGAACCGTTCGGGCCGAGCATGCCCAGCACCGCGCCCTCCGGCACGTCCAGGTCAAGGCGATCGACGGCGACCGTGCCGCGGAAGGTCTTGCGCAGGCCGCGGGTGCGCACCGCCAGCGATCGGCTGCCCGGGGTGGGCGCCGCGTCGGCGGCGCCCACCCCCTCGCTGGCAGCGGCGGCCGACGTGGTGTCGGTCGAGGTGCTCACTTCGAACCGGCCAGGGCCTGGATGAGGACCTGCTGCGGGACGAAGCCTGCGGCGACCCGGCCGTCCGAGGTGATCACGGCGCCACCCACGCTGGTGCCGATCGCCCAGCCCGAACCCCACGAACCGCTGATCGGCGTGGCGAACTCGTTGAGCAGGCGCATCGGGTCGGGATCGCCCGAGCCGTTGGTCGAGCCGTTGGTCATCTCCGCGGGCAGCGTGGCGAGCACCACGGTGTCCCAGCCGGTGCCGACGAACTTCGGCTGTACCTGCGCGGTGCCGTCGTTGACCCGCTTGTTCGCGCTGTCGCCGTGGACCACGGTGGAGCCGGCCGGCGGCGTGAACGTGAACAGGCTCGGGTCCTGCTTGCCGAAGTCGATGCTGCTGAAGCCGACCTGGACCGCGGGCGTGGCCGAACCATTGGCCAGTACGGACACCTGCAGCGGTACCCGCGTCTGCGAGTCGATGGAGATGGTCACCTCGCGAAGCAGCGTCTTCTCCTGCGGCTTCGGGGTGAGGACCAGGTCGTAGGCGGGGCGCCCGGCAACCGTGTCGGTGCCGTTGACCGAGACCGTGCTGGTGTCCTGGATCGTGGACACCAGTTCCTGGGCGGCGCCGGCCGGGGTGAGCGTCTGGTTGTCGGGCATCCCGGCGTGGGCGCCGGCCTTGCCGGCGCCCAGCGCGTGCTCGGTCACCGTCTTGTTGCTGGAATCCCACTCGTACAACGTCTTGCCATCGTCCACATAGGTCTGTTCGGCTCCGCTGCTGGGCAGCGACAGCCGGCTGTGGCCCGATCCGTCGGTCCACACCCGCAGCTGGCTGCTACCGCTGGTCAGCTGCGTGGGCAGGCCGGGGATGGCGGGCAGGCCGAGGTTGTTGGTCACCGCGACCGTGCCACCCAGGGCGACCGGCTTGGCGGTCAGCACCGACTGGACGAGTGCCTGCGGGGAGATCGCGGGCAGGCTCGGCGCCTGACCGGCACCGGCCGGCGCGGCGAGCACGCCCAGCCCGACCGCGCCGGCCACCACGCCGATCACCGCCGCCCCCAAAGTTGCCCTCCTGCGGTTCATTCCTCCTCCTTGCCTTGTGCTGCCGCCGGTGGAGCGCGGTGGCGGCCGCATCTGTTGTCGTGGTGTCGAGCGTGCACCCTGGTAACTGAGATGGCGCTGAGAGCGGCGGGGGAACTGAGAGATCGCTGAGAGTGTGCGCCGGGTGGCCGCTCCGGCGGGGCATCCTGTGCGCATGGGGATGGAACCGAGGCCGCGGGTGCTTGTCGCTGATGACGAGTTCGGCGTGCGCAAGGCGCTGATGCGCGGCCTGACCGCGGAGGGCATGGAGGTGGCCGGGGCCGCGGACGGGCCGAGCGCGCTGCGCGCCGCGCTCACCGGGGCGTTCGACATCGTGCTGCTGGACATCATGCTGCCCGGATTGTCCGGCTATCGGGTGTTGGAGCGGGTGCGCGCCGAGGGGGTGCGCACCCCGGTGCTGCTCGTGTCGGCCAAGGACGGCGAGGTCGACCAGGCCGACGGCCTTGATCTCGGCGCGGACGGCTACCTGGTCAAGCCGTTCTCGTTCCGGGTGCTGGTCGCGCAGGTCAAGGCGACCCTGCGGCGGTCGGGCCCGGAGCTGGCCCGGCAGTCGCTGCGGGTCGGTGAGCTGGAGGTGGAGCGGGCCCGCCGGCAGGTGCGCTGGGCGGGGGCGGAGCTCAACCTGAGCCCGCGGGAGTTCGCGGTGCTCGACGTGCTCGCCGGGCGGGCCGGCGCGGTGGTCACCAAGGACGAGCTGCTGCGCGCGGTGTGGGGCGACGAGCAGGCCGCGACCCGCAACGCGGTCGAGGTCTACGTCGGCTACCTGCGCCGTAAGCTCGACGCGGTGGGGGCCGGTGATCTGCTGCGGACCGTGCGTGGGCACGGTTATCTGGTGAGCACGGCCGAACTGGACGCGGCGCTGGGCCAGCCGGCGGAGCCCGGACCGCGGTGATCGACATGCTGACCGGACCGCTGCGTGCGGTGCGGAGCTGGTGGCGCCGGCGCACCCTGCGGTTCCGGATCACCCTGGTCGCCACGACGGTCACCGTGTTGTGCCTGGTCGCGCTGTCCCGGCTGGCCAGTGCGCTGCTGGGCACGCTGCTGGTGGACGCGGCCGACACCCAGCTGCGCTCGGACGTGGCTGCCGCGGCGAGCACGGTCGGGGCCGGTGGTGCGCCGGCGACCTCGTTCGGTGAGGTGCAGATCCGGGTGCTGGACCGGGGTGGCGGCGCGCTGGACGGCGGGCCCCGACCGGAGCTGACGCCGGCCCAGATCCAGGCCCTGGAAGCCGGCGACGGGGTGTTGCGCACGGGGGACGTGCCGCCCCGGCGGTGGCTGGGCACGATGGTGACCACGCCGGATGGCGCGCAGCGGCTGGTGGTGGCCGGGGCCGCGCTGGTCGGCTACGACGAGATCAGCGAGCTGGCGTTCCGGTGGATGCTCGGTGGGGCCGCGCTCGGCGGGGCCACCGCCGGGGTGGCCACCTGGCTGGCGGTGCGCAGTTCGCTGCGACCGGTGCAGCGGATGCGGCGGGCGGCGGCCGCGTTGCCGCCGGGTCGCCGGCTGCCGGTGCCGACCGCGCACGACGAGTTGCGGGATCTGGCCGAGGCGCTGAACGCGCTGCTGGCCCGGCGGGACGAGGCCCGGCAGCGGTTGCAGCTGTTCACCGGGGACGCCGCGCACGAGTTGCGTTCCCCGGTCGCGTCGATCCGGGCCCAGTCCGAGGTCGCCGTGCTGCACCCGGAACCCGAGTTCTCCCAGGAAGTGCTCGCCGATGTGGTGGCCGAGGCGGAGCGGCTGTCCAAGCTGATCGACGACCTGCTCGCACTGTCCAAACTGGATGGTGACAACCTGCCGCCGGCCGGACCGGTGGACGTGGCGCTCGCCGCGCAGGCCGCGATCAACCGGCTGCCGGCCGGCGCGCCCCGGGTGCGGTTGCAGGTGCCGACGCTGGCGTGCGCGGTGTGGGCGACGCCGGCCGAGGTCGATCTGGTGCTGGACAACCTGTTGCGCAACGCGGCCCGGTACGCGCGGGCGCAGATCACCGTGTTCGTGTTGTCGGTGGCCGGCAGCGGGGCGCGGCTCGCGGTCGACGACGACGGTCCGGGGGTGCCGGCCGAGCACCGGAGCAAGGTGTTCGACCGGTTCTACCGGGTGGACGACGACCGGGCGCGGCGTACCGGCGGGTCCGGGCTCGGGCTCGCGCTGGTGGCCGAGGTGGTGCGGCGCCGCCGGGGCAGTGTGTCGGTGGGCGAGTCGCCCGACGGCGGGGCGCGGTTCGACGTGCGCTGGCCCGGCGTGCCGCCCGGGTGACCGGCCGCCCGGCCGACATGATCAGCCGATGACGCCTTGCGAACAGTGTCTCTGCGGGTGCCCCGGCGGGCGCGGATGAGCCGCCTGGCCGCGCGGCGGCGGGTGTCGGTCGCGGCGCCGGCACGGCTGGTGGCCGCGGTGGTCGCCGAGCCGTGGCTGCTGCGGCAGTGCCTCGACCAGGTCGGCCTCGCGCTGGACGGCCCACCCGGCGGGCAGTGGCTGGTTGGTCAGCGGCCACGGCTGTCGGTGCGGCCGTTCGGGCCACGGCTCGGGTTGCGGGTGGACCGGGCCGACGAGCGCGGTCTGACGGTGACCGGGCCGGGTGGGCTCAGCTTCGCCGCCGTGGTGGCGGACGCGTCGGTCGAGTTCCGGCTGCGGTTGCCGGTGCCAGTCGGCCGCCGGCTCGACATTCTGCTGACCGCGCTGGTCGACGCGGTGCGGGAGCGGGCGCAGGGACTGGTCGGGGCACCGGTGGTGGTGGGCGCGGCGATCGGCGACGGGCGTGGCCGGGTGCTCGCCCAGCAGCGCGACCGGCCGCCCGCCGACGCCGGGCGGTGGGAGTTCCCCGGCGGGCGGGTCGAGCCCGGTGAGGACGAGCCGACCGCCCTGGCCCGGGAGTGCCGGGAGGAACTCGGGGTGGACATCCGGGTGGCGGAGCGGATCGGGCCGGACCTGATCCTGCTCAACGGGTGGCTGCTGCGGATCTACGCGGCCGGGCTGACCGGCGACGCCCAGCCGCGACCGCAGGAACGGGAGCACCGGGCGGTGCGCTGGGTCGGCGCCCGGCAGCTCGCCGAGCTGGACTGGCTGGACGCCGACCGGGTGCTGCTGCCGGTGATGCGCGACCGGCTCGACGCGGACTCGACCGGCGCCCGCGGCTGACGGTCAGTCGTCGATGCCCACGGCGGAGCGGACGCCGGCCAGCACGGCCTTCGCCCGGACCCGGGCCTTGGCGGCGCCGGCCTGCAGGATGTCCTCCAGCTCGCGGCCCTCGCCCATCAGGTCGTCGTAGCGCGCCCGCAGCGGGCCCAGCCGCTCGTTGAGCACCTCGAACAGGGTGTTCTTCAGGTCACCCCAGCCCATGCCGCCGGCTGCCAGCCGCTTGCGCGTGTCACTGATCACATCCGGCGACGCGAACTGCTCCAGGATCTGGAAGACGGCGGAGCTGTCCGGGTCCTTGGGGGCCTCCACCGGGGTGCTGTCCGTCGGGATGCGCCGGACCAGCTTCTTCAGCTGCGCCTCGGGCAGGAACAGCTGGATGGTGTTGTTGTAGCTCTTGCTCATCTTGCGGCCGTCCAGGCCGGGCAGCACCGAGCCGGTGGCCGCCGCCGGCAGGATCGCCTTGGGCACCGGGAACGTGTAGTGCTCGCCGTAGAGGTGGTTGAACGAGCCGGCGATGTCGGCCGCGTACTCGACGTGCTGGGCCTGGTCCTTGCCGACCGGCACCACGTCCGCGGCCATGATCAGGATGTCCGCGGCCATCAGCACCGGGTAGTTGTAGAGGCCCATGTTGATACCGGCGTCCAGGTCCTCCCGGCCGGCCTCGGCGTTGCGGTCGCGGGCCGCCTTGTAGGAGTGCGCCCGGTTCATCAGGCCCTTGCCGGTCACGCAGGACAGCACCCAGGCCAGCTCGAACGTCTCCGGGATGTCGGACTGCCGGTAGAGGGTGATCCGCTCGGGGTCCAGGCCGGCGGCCAGCCAGGTGGCCGCGACCGAGCGGGTGTAGTCGCGCAGCAGCGCCGGGTCGCGCACCGAGTTGACCGAGTGGTAGTTGGCGATGAAGTACAGCGCGTCGTACTGCTCGGCCAGCTCCAGCGCCGGTCGGATGGCGCCGATGTAGTTGCCGAGGTGCGGGATTCCGGTGGCCTGGATACCCGTCAGGGACACCTTGGGCGTGGGCGTGGACATGGGCTCCTGCCTTGGTTGAAACGGAGTGGTCAGGCTGACGGCCGGGCGGTCGTCGCCCGCCATCGAGGTCCGTTCAACACGCGCACGGACCGACTCTACTCAACCGTTGCCGGCCGTTAGTCACGGCTCACACTCGCGATCGCTCGCGGACCGGTATCCTGGAGAGTGCCGCATCTGGGTGAACTGTGTTCAACTCGTGTTCAACTGTCGTGTCAGCGTCGCCGGCGGCCACCCATTCCAGGCTCAGCTTTCAAGGTTCAAGGAGTTTCGCGTGCCCACGGCCACAGCGTCCACCTCTGCCTCCGACACCACTGCGGCCGTACCCATCCGCGCCGACCTGCGGAACGTGGCCATCGTGGCACATGTCGACCACGGTAAGACCACCCTGGTCGATGCCATGCTCCGACAGTCCGGCGCGTTCTCCGCCCGGGCCGAACTGGTCGACCGGGTGATGGACTCCGGCGAGCTTGAGCGGGAGAAGGGCATCACCATCCTGGCCAAGAACACCGCGGTGCACCGGGCGACCCCCGGCGGCCCGGTGGACGCGGTCACCATCAACGTCGTGGACACCCCCGGCCACGCCGACTTCGGTGGCGAGGTCGAGCGCGGCCTGGCCATGGTCGACGGCGTGCTGCTGCTGGTCGACGCGAGTGAGGGCCCGCTGCCGCAGACCCGCTTCGTGCTGCGCAAGACGCTCGCCGCCGGCCTGCCGGTGGTGCTCGTCGTCAACAAGGTCGACCGGCCCGACGCCCGGATCAGCGAGGTCGTCGAGGAGACCCACGACCTGCTGCTGGAGCTCGCCGCCGAGCTGGACTCGGTTGACGAGTCCGTGCTGGACCTGCCGGTGGTGTACGCCTCGGCGCGCGCCGGGCGGGCCAGCCTGACCCAGCCGGCCGATGGCGGGATGCCCGACAGCGACAATCTCGACCCGCTGTTCGACACGCTGCTCTCGCACGTGCCCGCGCCGGTCGGCGACCCGGACGCGCCGCTGCGCGCGCTGGTCACCAACCTCGACGCCTCCAGCTTCCTCGGCCGGATCGCGCTGTGCCGCATCCACGCCGGCACGTTGAGCAAGGGCCAGATCGTCGGCTGGTGCCGTGAGGACGGCTCGGTCAACCGGGTCAAGGTGACCGAACTGCTGATCACCGAGGCGCTGGACCGGGTGCCCGCGGCCAGCGCCGCCGCCGGTGACCTGGTGGCCATCGCCGGTATCCCGGAGATCACCATCGGCGACACCCTGGCCGACCCGGACGACCCGCAGCCGCTGCCGCGGATCACCGTGGACGAGCCGGCCATCTCGATGACGATGGGTGTGAGCACCTCTCCGCTGGCCGGCCGCAACGGCGGCACCAAGCTGACCGCCCGGCTGGTCAAGGCGCGGCTGGACAGCGAGCTGATCGGCAACGTGAGCGTGAAGGTGCTGCCCACCGAGCGGCCGGACACCTGGGAGGTGCAGGGCCGTGGTGAGCTGGCGCTGGCCATCCTGGTCGAACAGATGCGCCGCGAGGGCTTCGAGTTGACCGTCGGCAAGCCGCAGGTGGTCACCAGGCGGATCGACGGCGTGCTGTGCGAGCCGTTCGAACACGTCACCATCGACGCGCCCGAGGAGCACCTCGGGGTGATCACCCAGCTGCTGGCCGCGCGCAAGGGCCGGTTGGAGCAGATGGGCGGCCACGGCAGCGGCCGGATCCGGATCGAGTACGTCGTGCCGGCTCGTGGCCTGATCGGGTTCCGCACCGAGTTCCTCACCGAGACGCGCGGCACCGGCATCTCCAACCACGTGTTCGAGGGCTACTTCCCGTGGGCGGGGGAGATCCGCACCCGGCACAGCGGCTCGCTGGTGTCCGACCGGTCCGGCGCGATCACCGCCTACGCGATGACCCAGCTGGCCGACCGCGGCACCTTCTTCGTCGAGCCGGGCGCGGACGCCTACGAGGGCATGGTCGTCGGCGAGAACCCGCGTTCGGAGGATCTGGACATCAACGTCTGCCGGGAGAAGAAGCTGACCAACATGCGGCAGTCCTCCGCCGACGTGATGGAGACGCTGGCCCGGCCGCGCAAGCTGTCGCTGGAGGAGGCGCTGGAGTTCTGTGCCTCCGACGAGTGCGTCGAGGTCACCCCGACGGTGATCCGGGTGCGCAAGCTGGTGCTGGACATCTCCCAGCGGGCCAAGGACCGGTCGCGGGCCAAGAAGGCCTGAGCCGGCGGCCGACCGGCTGCCGCGAGGCCGTCGGGACGGCGCCGGGAAGCCGTCGCCGAAAGGTCACCGAACGAAACAGCTGTCCCCGCGCAACCTGGCCGCGCCACCCCGCGTCATCCCTATGGGGGGTCCGGGGGGATCGTTGTGTTGGCTCCGCGTCCGGCGAAATGCCGGTGCGCGGCGCCAGCACCGATGGCAGCATGACGGTTTGTGAGGGGGTGTCCGGGGGTGGCCTGTCTGGCCCGATGGCGTGCGGTCCGGTCGTTCGGGATCGTGTTCGTCGGGCTGGTGCTGCTCGCCGGCTGTACGGATATGCCGGCGGTCCCGCTGGTGCCCGCCTCGGCGGTCACCTCGACCCCGGTGGCCACCGACACCAGCCAGGTGGTGGTCGGTGTGGACGGCATCGGCGGCGGCTACAACCCGCACGCCCTGGCCGACCAGTCCTCGGTGACCACCGCGCTGGGTGAGCTGCTGCTGCCCTCGGTGTTCCGGACCGCGCCGGACGGCACCCCGCAGCTGGACACCAACCTGATGGTCTCGGCCGCGGTCACCTCGGCCTCGCCGTTCACCGTCACCTATCAACTGCGCACGGACGCGTCCTGGTCGGACGGCACGCCGATCGACGCGGCCGACTTCGTCTACCTGCGCAACCAGCTGAGCACCGAGCCCGGCGCGCTGGACGCGGCAGGCTACCGGCTGATCTCCGACATCACCGCGCGGGACAACGGCAAGACCATCCAGGTCACCTTCGCCAAGGCCTATCCGGGTTGGCGGTCGCTGTTCACCGACCTGCTGCCCGCACATCTGCTCAAGGACGCCCCGGGCGGCTGGGACAGCGCGTTGACCGACAGCTTCCCGGCCACCGCGGGCCCGTTCGACATCAAGTCGCTGGACTCGGCCGGCGGCGAGATCGTGCTGGAGCGCAGCGACCGGTTCTGGGGCACGCCCAGCGTGTTGGACCAGGTGGTGCTGCGCAAGGCCGACCACCAGGACATGGCTGCGGGCCTGCGCAGCGGCGCCGACCAACTCGCCTACACCCGGACCGACCAGGCCGGCCTGACCCTGTTGCAGACGCTGGCCACGGCCGGCACGGTCAACCTGAGTTCGGTGCCCCGGGGTGAACTGGCCGCGGTGCTGCTCCGGCCGGCCGGGCCGGACCTGGCCGACCAGTCGGTGCGCACGGCGGTGGCCGCGGCGATCAACCGGGACGCGCTGATCACCGCCGGCACCGGCGGCGGACCTTCGGACGCGTTGCGCGCCAACGCGTTGGTCGTCGCGCCGACGCAGCCCGGCTACCAGCCGACGCTCGCGGCCAACGCGGTGCCGGCGGTGCCCGACCCGGCGGTCACCCAGGCCCAGTTGACCACGGCCGGGTACCGCCAGACCGGCGGCCAGTGGCTGCGCGACGGGCAGCCACTGAAGGTGGTGGTCGCCGCGACCGCCGGGGTGGAGCCCTACCTGAGCATCGCCAAGCTGGTGCAGCAGCAACTTGTCACGGCGGGCATCCAGGCCACCCTGATCACCCCGCAGGCCGGCCAGCTCTACGGCACCGACCTGAGCGCCACCAGCACGACCAGTACCGCGAACGGGGGGTCGGCGGCGGCCGATCCGGACATCGTGGTCGGGCCGCAGCCGGTGGACACCGACTCGGCCAGTGCGCTGGCCTCCTGGTTCGGCTGCCCGCAGCAGTTGCCCGGCGGCACCACGCTCGCGCCGGCCAACCCGCTGGGGTTCTGCGACCACACCGTGCAGCCGGACATCGACGCGGCGCTCACCGGGGAGATGTCGCTGTCCGACGCACTGGCCAAAGTGGAGCCCGCGGTGTGGTCGGCGGCGGTGGAGATCCCGCTGTTCCAGTTGGCCGACGTGCTCGCGGTGGGCAAGCAGGTCACCGGGGTGACCGCGGGCGCGCCGTTGGTCGGCCCGTTCGCCGGCGCGGCGACCTGGAATCGACTGGCCGGCTGAATCAACTTCTGTCGGAAAAGATGTTAATTCGAGGAAAATAAGTCTGGTTTCATTCTTCAGCCATTCGGGTAAATCCCTTGCGCATTGTTGCTGAGTTGTCTGCTCCGGACGGTCCAATCCCTGTCGTTCACACTCTTGCCGGGACTGTCAACAATTCATCGGCCACTGTCTGTAACGAACTCTGTTCCACCATTTGGACCGAGTGGAAGATCTCAACGGGATGATCCGACCATTTCGGGACTATTCGGCCCGTTCGGAGGGCGGACGCTACCGCCCGGTGACCGACCGATCGCAACGCGCTGTCAACACGTCTCCCTTTGGTCACGATCGGCGCGCTAACGGTGACCACGCCTCAAAGGGTTCATAACGTGCAGCCACAACACGCCGCGTAGGCTCGCGCGGCGTCGTACGTCTCGGGCGCATGTCGACCATTTCCGGTCGGCCCCACCCGTGCTAGGAGGGCACGTTTCTATGAGGAGAACAAGGGCATTCGGCGCCTTCGCGCTGATCGCCGGTGCGGTTGTGGCCCTGAGTGGCTGCGGCGGTACCTCCAGCAGTGACAGCTCGGGCGGGGCTGCCAACAACGGACCCACCAACGCCGACCCCACTGCGCTGGCCATCAGCCAGCCCTACGTGCGACCCAAGGTGCCGCAGTCGGGAACGGCGACGGTCTCGGTGGACGAGGCGTACACCAACTACAACACCGAGCTGAGCTCGGACAACGACATCGCGAACGTCTATGTCGACAACCTGGTCCTGCCGCAGCCGTTCTTCACCAACGACGTGAACAACGTGACGAAGGTCCAGCTCGACGGCGACCTGATGAGCGGCGCCAAGGTTGTGTCCACGAGTCCGCAGGTGGACGAGATGGACATCAACCCGAAGGCGGTCTGGTCGGACGGTTCCCCGGTCACCTGCGACGACTTCTACCTCCAGTGGCTGGCCAACTACAACCAGTCCGGTCCCCTTGAGGCTGAGTTCTCCCAGTTGCTGCCCGGCTTCGATCACATCAGCAAGATCGACTGCACGAACAACAACAAGACCGTCACCATGCACTTCAACAAGAACTGGGCGGACTGGCAGGGTTTGTTCACCGACCTGGTGCCCGCGCACGTGCTGGAGAAGGCGACCGGCGTCAGCAACCTGACCTCGCTCAGCCCGGTCAACCCGGACGCCGCCACCACCCAGACGCTGCTCAAGGTGGCCGACTTCTACTCCGGTGGCCCCAACGGCGACAAGCCCGGCTTCATCGGCATCAACCTGGCCAACGACCTGTCCGCAGGCCCGTACATGTTCAAGTCGGCCGACGGCAAGACCGAGACCGTGCTGGTCCGCAACCCCAAGTGGTGGGGCAACCCGGCCGGCCCGGCCGAGATCGACATCCGGACCAACACCGACGACCAGTCGGCGTACCAGCAGCTGCAGAACAAGGAAATCAACATCGCTGCCGGTCAGCCCGACGCGCAGGTCGCGCAGGAGGCCAACGCCAGTGGCGGTCAGCTCAAGCTGATCACCGGTCTGGGGGTCACCTACGAGCACCTCGACTACCAGGCGTCCAACGCCGAGTTCAAGTCGTTCCCGGAGCTGCGTACCGCCTTCTCGATGTGCGTCAACCGCCAGGACGTCATCAACAAGGTCGTCGCGGACGTGAACCCGGCCGTCAAGCCGCTGGGTGCGGTGCTGTTCCTGCCGACCGAGGCCGCGTACAAGAACGACTTCGGCAACACCGGCAACGGTGACGAGGCCGGGGCGAAGAAGACGCTGACCGACGCGGGCTGGACGATGGGGCCCAACGGCTACCTGACCAAGAACGGCCAGACCGCCACGATCACCATCGGCCACAAGACGAACGACCGTCGCGAGGCCACGGTGCAGGCGATCCAGGCCGAGTGCAAGCAGGCCGGTATCCAGGTCAACGACTTCTCCAGTGACGGGTTCAACGGCAAGGACCTGCCGGCCGGCAACTACCAGGTGGCGTTGTTCGCCTGGACCGGCAGCCCGTTCAAGTCCGGCCTGAGCTCGATCTACCACAGCAAGGGCAGCCAGAACTTCCAGAACTACACCGACCCGCAGGTCGACAAGGATCTGGATGACGCCGACGGCCAGCTCAACTACGCGACCCGCGTGACCGATCTGCAGAACGCGGACGCGCTGATCGCGAAGGACGGCTTCACGCTGCCGCTGTTCGCGTTGCCGGAGTACGCGGTGACCGACGGCACCTGGAGCTCGACCGACCAGAGCGGCAAGAAGATCTCCATCCAGGACAATGAGGCATCCAGCGCGGTCCTGTGGGACGCTTTCGCCTGGCAGCCGACTTCCTGACCGAAATACGGAACTCGCAGGAGTTCCGCGAGTGAGTCCGAAGGCCAGCCACTCCGGTTGAGGGATGGTCGTGACCGCACGGGAGCCGGCGCCACAAGCGCCGGCCCCCGTGTGTGTGGCGGAACCGGTCAGCCGACACGTACGGCTGGTCGACCGCCTGGAGGGATCTGATGTTCCGCTACATAGTCCGCCGGGTGCTGATCTCGATCCCGGTACTCGTGCTTGCCTCGTTCCTGTGCTTCTGCCTGGTCACCGCGATGGGCGACCCGCTGGGCGAGTGGAAGACGACCAAGCCGAGGACGCCCGACGCGGTCGCGGCCGAAGAACACGTCATCGGCTACGACAAGCCCTTCTTCCCCCGGTACGGCAACTGGGCGGTCAACTTCGTCGAGGGCAACTGGAACCGTGACGTCACGCCGGGCTCGGACCTCGCGCCGGTGAAGAAGACGCTCGGCTCGGCCCTGTGGGTGACGGTCAAGCTGGTACTGATCGCCGAGCTGATCGCCATCATCATCGGCGTCATCATCGGCGTCATCGGCGCGGTCAGACAGTATTCGGTATTCGATTATTCGATTACCGGCATAGCCTTCACATTGTTCTCGATGCCGTTGTTCTGTATCGCCATCATGCTGAAAGCGGGCGGTATCCAGTTCAACAACTGGCTGAGCTCGATCGGCGCGGACAGATGGATCACCACCGCCGGTCCACCGCCAGGTGGCTTCTCCGGCGGAATCGGCCATCTGATATTCCAGTACACCGGTGCCTACCTCCTGCCGGTGCTGTGTCTGCTGGCGATCGAGTTCGCGCTCTACGCGCGGTTCCAGCGCGGTTCGATGCTGGACGTCCTCAACGCCGACTACGTGCGCACAGCCCAGGCCAAGGGCCTTTCGCAGGCGCGGGTGACACTGCGGCACGCCTTCCGCAACGCGCTGATCCCGGTGGTCACCGTCGCGTCGCTGAATGTCGGCGCGCTGTTCTCCGGCGCCGTGATCACCGAGACCGTGTTCGACTGGCAGGGCATGGGTGTGGTGATCGTCAAAGCGGTCGAGAATGTCGAACCGTGGATGGTGTTGGGCTGGCTCATGGTCACCGCGGTGTTCATCATCGTGTTCAACCTGATCGCGGACATCATCTACGCGTTCCTTGACCCGAGGATTCGCCTTGACTAATCCCATCGTCGCGGACTCGGCGGAAGCCTCGGAAGCCGCGCTGTCCAGTGTGGACCTGACCTCGTCGGGGTTCGACTCCACCCAGGCCAGGCGGCAGAGCCTGGTCATTCTCAAGCGGTTCATGCGGCACCGGGCGGCCATGGTCAGCCTGGCCATCTTCGTGCTGCTGTTCCTGATCGCCTTCGTCGGCGGCGCGCTGTGGAAGTACAGCTACACCTACGAGGACACCACCGGTGGCGGACGCTACCTGCCGCCCAGCGGGCAACACCCGTTCGGCACCGACGCGCTGGCCGCCGACAACATGGCCCAGGTGCTGCGCGGGACGCAGTTCTCGCTGCTGATCGCGCTGGTGGTGGCGTTCCTGGCCACCACGCTGGGCGTGGTGCTCGGCGCGATCGCCGGGTTCTACCGGGGCTGGGTGGACAGCCTGGTCAGCCGGTTCACCGACCTGGTGCTGGTCATCCCGCCGGTGGTGCTGGCCGGGGTGCTGTCCCGCAACGCCATCGGTGGCGGCGGCAGCAACTGGTACCTGATCGCCATCTATCTGGGCATCACCAGTTGGATGAGTGTCTGCCGCGTCATCCGCGGCATGGTGCTGTCGTTGCGGGAGAAGGAGTTCGTCGAGGCGGCCCGGGCGCTGGGCGGTTCGGCGCCGCGGTTGATCTTCCGGCACATCCTGCCCAACACGCTGGACGTGATCATCGTCAACGCGACCATCGCGGTGTCCCAGGCGGTGCTCGCCGAGGCGGCGCTGTCGTTCATCGGCCTGGGTGTGCACCCGCCGGACACGTCGCTGGGGCTGCTGATCGAGAAGAACCAGAACGAGATCAGCCTGCATCCGTGGTTGTTCTGGTTCCCGTTCGTGTTCATCGTGCTGATCTCGCTGTCGGTCAACTTCATCGGCGACGGCCTGCGGGATGCCTTTGACCCGAGGCAGAAGAGGGTGCGCGCGTGAACGCACGACACAGGCCGAACGACTCTGCCGACACGATCGTCGGCACCATCGATCCCGACAGCGGCGCGCTCGGCGGCAGTGCCTATGCCACCGAGGGCGGCGACCTGCTGGTGGTGGACGACCTCTCGGTCGGCTTCGGTACCGAGGACGGCATCGTCCGCGCGGTGCGCAACGTCTCCTTCGCGCTGAAGCCGCGACAGGTGCTGGGCATCGTCGGCGAGTCCGGCTCGGGCAAGTCGGTGTCCTCGATGGCCATCCTCGGGCTGCTGCCCAAGACCGCGCGGGTGACCGGGTCGATCCGGTTCCGCGGCGAGGAACTCGTCGGGCGCAGCTACAACGAGATGCGCAAGGTCCGCGGCAACGGCATCGCGATGATCTTCCAGGACCCGATGACCTCGCTGAACCCGGTGTTCACCGTGGGCTGGCAGCTGGCCGAGGCATACCGGGCGCACCACTCGGTGAGCAAGAAGGCCGCCTGGGCCAAGGCGATCGAGTCGCTGGAACTCGTCGGCATCCCGCAGCCCGACCGGCGTGCCGCGCAGTACCCGCACGAGTTCTCCGGCGGTATGCGGCAGCGGGTGATGATCGCGATGGCGATCATCAACGACCCTGAGCTGATCATCGCCGACGAGCCGACGACCGCGCTGGACGTGACGGTGCAGGCGCAGATCCTGGAGACGCTGCTGCGCATCCGGGACGAGACGAACGCGGCGGTCATCATGATCACCCACGACCTCGGCGTCGTCGCCGGCATGGTCGACCGGGTGCAGGTGATGTACGGCGGCACCGTGGTGGAGACCGGCGACGTGCACGAGGTGTTCGCCGCGCCGCGGATGCCCTACACGGTGGGGCTGCTGGGTTCGATGCCCAACCCGGCGCTGATCGGCAAGCGGCTGACCCCGATCCAGGGTGCGCCGCCGTCGCTGATGAACCTGCCCTCGGGCTGCCCGTTCGCGCCGCGCTGCCCGCTCGTGGTGGACGTGTGCCACGAGAGCGAGCCGCCGCTGACCGACACCGACCGGCGCGACCACCTGGTGCGCTGTCACCGGTGGTCGGACCTGGCCATGATCGACCAGCCGACCCTGCTGTTCGCGCACGACGAGATCGGTGTGGTGGAGAACCCGGCCGCGTTGACCGTGGCCAACCCGGACCTGCCCGTTGCCGAGGACCTTCTCGACGTCGAGCGGCGCATCGCGGCCGCCGAGTCCACTTCGGACACCAGGCCGGCCACCAGCACCGAGGAGCGGACCTCCTGATGACGACTTCCGTACAGACGACGACCGCCGGTCAGCCCTCGGGGCAGCCGGGCACTCCGCCGCTGCTGGAGGTGCGCGACCTGGTCAAGGAGTTCCCGGTGCGCGGCGGCGGGATCATCCGGCGCACGGTCGGCAAGGTGCACGCGGTGTCGGGGGTCAGCTTCGACCTGAACGCGGGGGAGACGCTCGGCCTGGTCGGCGAGTCCGGCTGTGGCAAGTCGACCACCGGCCGGGCGCTGTTGCAGCTGCACCGGCCGACCTCCGGCTCGGTCAAGTTCGAGGGCCGCGAGCTGACCGGCATGACCACCAGCGCGCTGCGGCCGATCCGCCGGGACATGCAGATCGTGTTCCAGGACCCGTACGCGTCGCTGAACCCGCGATGGCCGGTCAACGACATCGTCACCGAGCCGTTCAAGATCCACCGGACCGGCGGCAGCAACGCCGAGGTGCAGCACCGGGTCAACGAACTGCTCGAACTCGTCGGGCTCAACCCCGAGCACCGCAACCGCTACGCGCACGAGTTCTCCGGCGGGCAGCGGCAGCGGATCGGCATCGCCAGGGCGCTCGCGCTCAACCCGAAGCTGGTCGTGCTGGACGAGCCGGTGTCCGCACTGGACGTCTCGGTGCAGGCCGGCGTGGTGAACCTGCTGGAGGAGTTGCAGGACCGGCTGGGCATGGCGTACGTGTTCGTCGCGCACGACCTGTCCGTGGTGCGGCACATCTCCGACCGGGTGGCCGTGATGTACCTGGGCAAGATCGTGGAGACCGGTGCCCGGGAGGACATCTACGCGGCGCCCGCGCATCCCTACACGCAGGCGCTGCTGTCCGCGGTGCCGGTGCCCGACCCGGTGATCGAACGCCAGCGGCAGCGGATCGTGCTCACCGGCGACGTGCCCAGCCCGGTCGACCCGCCCTCGGGCTGCCGGTTCCGCACCCGGTGCTGGAAGGCGCAGGACATCTGTGCCGTCGAGGAACCGAAGCTGGAACTGCGGGCCGGTGGGCGGACGCTGTCGGCGTGTCATTTCGCTGACGTGCAGTCGGTCATCTGACGCGTTGCCCGACGGGCCGGGTCGCAGCGCCGGATGGCTGCCGGGAACCGGGACCTCCTAGGGTGTTGACGTGACGTTGACGGCCCCGCCACGGTTGCTGCTGGTCCATGCACACCCGGACGACGAGAGCCTGTGGACCGGCGGGACCATCGCCCGCTACGCGGCCAGGGGCGTGCAGGTGACGGTGGTCACCTGCACGCTGGGCGAGCAGGGCGAGATCATTCCGGCCAGCCTCGCCGAGCTGGCCGCCGAGGCCGGCGACCAGCTCGGTGGTTACCGGGTGGGCGAGCTGCGCTCGGCGTGCGCCGCGCTGGGCGTGACCGACCACCGGTTCCTCGGTGCGATGGGCCGCTGGCGGGACTCCGGGATGGTCGGCGAGCCGCCCAACCAGCACCCGCGCGCGTTCATCCGGGGCGAGGTGGACCAGCAGGTGGCCGCGTTGGCCGAGGTGATCGCCGAGGTCCGGCCGCAGGTGCTGGTCAGCTACGACGCCAACGGCGGCTACGGGCATCCCGACCACATCCGCGCGCACCAGATCACCATGGCCGCCGCCGACTCGGCGGGCTCGGCGGCGTTCCGGGTCAGCCGGGTGTTCCACGCGGTGCAGTCGAAGGCCGCGGTGGACGCCGGGGTGCGCGGGCTGGCCGAGCTGCCCGACCTGCCGTTCCGGCTGCCCGAGCCGGGCGAGCTCGCGGTCACCGACGACGAGCTGATCACCACCGTGGTGAACATCCGCGCGCAGCTGCCGGCGAAACTGCGGGCGCTGCGCGCGCACGCCACCCAGGTCAGCGTGTGGGAGAGCGCCGAGCAGCCGGCGTCGTGGGCCTACGCGCTGTCCAACCTGATCGCCCAGCCGGTGGTGGCCGCCGAGTACTACACGTTGGCGTTCGGGCCGGCCGAGGGCGCGGCGACCGACCTGTTCGGCGGGCTCGGGCTGGTCGGCATCGAGGACGACGAGGGCGACGACCCTGCTCCGGAGCTGCCCGTACCGGGCGCGGAGCGATGATGGCGGGCCAGGCGCAGCCCGCCCGGGACTGGCTGCTGTTCGTGGTGCTGCTGGTGGACGCGGTCGTGCTGGCCATTCTTGAGCTGTTCTTCCTGCCGCTGCGGCTGGGCGTGATCGAGTTCCCGGTCACCGCGCTGCTCGCCGCGGTGACCATGCCGTGGCTGGTGGCGCGGGCCGCGGACGTGTCCCGGCGGGCGATGGTGGCCGGCGCGCCGCTGTGGGTGTGGCTGCTCGCGGTCGCGGTGATCGGCGTGGCCGGTCCGGGCGGCGACGCGGTGCTGCTGGCCGACTGGCGGTCGGTGCTGCTGTTGGCGGCCGGGGTGTTGCCGGCGGCGGTGGTGCTCGGGCGGGTGGCCGCCCGGGCGGGCGCGGACCGCCGATAGCGGGATTCCCGTTGCCGCCGTTGGGTCATTGGGCCGGGGTGTCGGGGATCCAGTAGTGGTAGCGGTGGTGTTCGACTGCGCCGAGACGCTCGTAGAGGGCGATGGCGGCGTGGTTGGTCGCCATCACCTGGAGGGCGTAGCGGGTCGCGCCCAGGTCGGCCGCCCAGTCCGCCAGGCCGGCGAGCACCTGGCCGGCGATGCCCTGGCGGCGGAACTCGGGCGACACCGCGAGTCGGGCGATGTGCAGCAGGTCGCCGACCACCGAGCCGCGTACCGCGCCGGCAGCGCGGCCGGTGCGCCGGAGGATGGCGAAGCCGACCTTGCCGCCGTTGGTCAGCACGTGCCACTCGGCCGAACCCGGCTTGCCCTCGTCGCCGACCACCGGCCACCAGTCGGCCGGCGGCTCGTCGGTGACCTCCGTCTCGCCCGGAGCGGCCGCCCCGGTCAGCGCGGTCAGCGGACCGGTCATCACCAGCACACCGTCCGGTCCGGAGTGTTCGGTGTGCCGCCGCCATCCGGCCTCGGCCAGCGCGGGCTCGACCGGCGCGCCGGCCGGGACCTGGAGCGTGGGCGGCACGCCATGCCGGCCGGCGAACTCGGTGGCCGTGTCGAGCGCGTCCCGGATCGGGCGGTCGGGGGTGCCGATGACCAGGGCGCTGTTGGCGCGGCCGGTGAATCCGTCGGCCGCGCGCAGCCGCCACTGGCCCAGCCGCGACTCCACCAGGGAGCCCCACGCGTCAGCGCAGTCGGCCTCAAGTTGCTCGGTCTGGGTAAGGGTTGTCCGCGCCTGCTGCACAGATCACATTGTGCGGCCTCCGAAGCGGTCTCCGGCTGTGAAGTCGGGCACCGGTGCGCTGCCCGGCCGGTGGCCGAGAGATACTGTCTGCTGCCACGTCACGTCACACGGGCGTGGGCGCAACCGGCATGAGGAAACAGGAGAACGCAGTGACCTACGTGATCGCCGAGCCCTGCGTCGACCTTCTCGACAAGGCGTGCATCGAGGAGTGCCCCGTCGACTGCATCTACGAAGGCGACCGGATGCTCTATATCCACCCGGACGAGTGCGTTGACTGCGGTGCCTGCGAGCCGGTGTGTCCGGTGGAAGCCATCTACTACGAGGACGACGTCCCCGACCAGTGGAAGGACTACACCAAGGCCAACGCCGACTTCTTCGACGAGCTCGGCTCGCCCGGCGGCGCGTCCAAGGTCGGCAAGGTCAGTGCGGACCCGAGCTTCATCAAGGCCCTGCCCCCGCAGGAACACGACGAGTGAGTCCGCGCAGCCTCCCCGACTTTCCGTGGGACTCGCTGGCTGAGCCGACGGCGCGGGCCAGGGCGCACCCGGACGGGCTGGTCGACCTCTCGGTCGGCACCCCGGTCGACCCGGTGCCCGAGCCGATTCAGCGGGCGCTCGGCTCGGTCGCCGAGGTACCCGGCTATCCGGCCACCTACGGCACTCCGGAGCTGCGCGAGGCCGCGGTCGGCGCGCTGGACCGGCGTTACGGCGTCGGCAGCCTCGACCCCGACGGCGTGCTACCCACGATCGGGTCCAAGGAACTGGTCGCCTGGCTGCCCACGCTGCTCGGGCTGGGCAGCGGCGACCTCGTGGTCATCCCGGAACTCGGTTATCCCACCTACGAGGTGGGCGCGCTGCTGGCCGGGGCCGAACCGGTCCGGGCCACCGGGCTGACCGCGCTGGGACCACGCCGACCCGGTCTGGTGTGGGTGAACTCGCCGTCCAACCCGACCGGCCAGGTGCTGCCACCCGAGCACCTGCGCAAGGTGATCGACTGGGCCCGCGAGCGCGGCTCGGTGGTCGCGGCCGACGAGTGTTATCTCTCGCTGGGCTGGGAGACCGAGCCGATGTCGGTGCTGCACCCGGAGGTCTCGGGCGGCCGGCTGGACGGGCTGCTGGCGGTGCACTCGCTGTCCAAGTCGTCCAACCTGGCCGGCTACCGGGCCGGCCTGGTGATCGGCGATCCGGCCCTGGTGTCCAGGCTGCTGGAGATCCGCAAGCACGCCGGCATGATCGTGCCCCGGCCGGTGCAGGCGGCGATGATCGCCGCACTGTCCGACGACGTGCACATCGGCGAGCAGCGGGACCGGTACGCGCGGCGGCGCACGGTGCTGCGCGACGCGCTGCTGGCGGCTGGCTTCACCGTCGACCACTCCGAGGCCGGCCTGTACCTGTGGGCGACCCGGGACGAGGACGCCTGGGCCACGCTGTCCTGGCTGGCCGACCGGGGCGTCCTGGTCGCGCCGGGCACCTTCTACGGCCCGACCGGCGGCCGGCACGTGCGGATGGCGCTGACCGCCACCGACGAGCGGATCAACGCCGCCGCCGCCCGCCTGACCAGCTGAAATCCTGCTCCCTGCCCGGCGGGCGTGACCGCACGTCCGCCGGGCGGGGTCAGCGCCGCCGGCTACCTCGGCTATTTCAGTTGCGTCAGTGGCCGAGGACGCGGGTGGTGCGGTCCATCGCCCGCCACGCCGGCAGCCAGCGGGCCCGGTGCTGGTCGCGCCGCGCCGACTCCCGTTCGATCAGCCGCCCGACCACCAGTTGGGCGTCCGCGGACAGGCCCGCCCGGGTGTCCCGGGCGAGTTCGCGCAGCCGCTGCTCAGCGGCGACGGTGTCCTGGTGCTCGCCGAGCACCTCCTGGAACGCCCTGGCCGCCCGACCCAGCTCGCGCAGCCGGGCGCGGTCCCGCCGGCCGGCCAGCGCGGCGGCGAACTCGGCCGCGTAGCGCACCCGCTTGCCCCGAATCCGCAGCTCGTGCAGCTCGCCCTCGGACGGGTGCCGACCGGCGTCGGTGACCTGGCGGCGCAGCTTGCGGACCGGTCCACGGACCAATCCGGCGGGTCCGGCCAGCATCTCCGGACCGGTCGAACTCTCGATTCGGGCCTGCCCGGCCAGCCCGCGCAGCAGCGTGCGGTACCGCCGGCCGGCCAGCGCCGTCACCAGTTCGGCGCCACCGCTCGCGCGGGCCGCCCGCAGCGTGGTCAGCACCTCGGCGAAGCCGGCCGGGTCGGTGTCGGCGAGGTCGCTGTCCTCGGCCACCAGCCGCTCGTGCAGCACGTCCAGGTCGCGCACCGGGCCGAGCATCGCGCCCAGCCAGCCCAGTTCGGCGCGCAGTTGCTCCCCTGCCTCGCCGAGCACCGGTCCGGCGATCCGCAGGGCGACCCGCATCCGCCGGCCGGCCACCCGCATCTGGTGCACCGCCTCGGGTTCCTCGGCGTTGCCGGCATCCCGCTGGTGGGCCAACAGTTCCCGCAGCTGACCGTCGAGCACCGCGCGTACGTGGGTGCTCAGGTCGTCGCGCCGGCGCACCGCTCTTGGCTCCGGGTCGAGCCCGAGCTGAGCCGGGGTCAGCGGCCGGGTGCGACGGGTCTCGGTGGCGGAGCGGGTGGCGGACGGGGGCGACTTGACCTGGGCGACACCGGGCGGCATCTGTTGATGATAGGTGAACTCCGCATGTACACCGAGTGTCGTCGCAGGTAGCCAAGGCCCTGGCCGCCGGTAAAACAGTCGTAACGAGATTGCAGCAGACCAACCGTTGCAGTGATCGCGCCGGTCACGCATGGTGTGCCCATGGTCGTGCCACCGTCGGAACTTCTCGCCGCTGCCGTCGCCGAAGCCAGAGCGGGTCTGGCGGAGGGCGGCATCCCGATCGGCGCCGCGCTGTTCGACCGGCACGGCACGCTGCTGGGCAGCGGCCACAACCGGCGGGTCCAGGACGACGACCCGTCCATGCACGCCGAGACCGCCGCGTTCCGGGCCGCCGGCCGGCGTGCGGGCTACGCGGACACCGTCATGGTCACCACGCTGTCGCCGTGCTGGTACTGCAGCGGCCTGGTCCGCCAGTTCGGCATCGGCGCGGTGGTGATCGGTGAGGCCACCACGTTCTACGGCGGCCACGACTGGCTCGCCGAGCACGGGGTGGCGGTGACCGTGCTGCACGACCAGGGCTGCGTCGACCTGATGACCACGTTCATCAGCGACCGTCCCGACCTGTGGAACGAGGACATCGGCGTGGCCACCACCGAGGGGCCGGCGTGACCGGCGACCACGTCCCCGTCGTCGACCTCACGCCGTGGTTCGCCGGTGACCCGGCCGGCCGGCGTGCGGTCGCCGAGCAGGTGGACGCCGCCCTGCGCACCGCGGGCTTCCTGCTGGTCACCGGGCACGGCGTACCCACCGAATTGCGGGCCGAGGTGCGTGCGGTCGCCCGGCGGTTCTTCGCGCTGCCGGCGGAGACGAAGGCCCGCTATGCGGCATCGGTCGGTGGCCGGGGCTGGATTCCGCCCGGCGCCGAGGCCAACGGCTACGCCGAAGGGCTGGCGACGCCGGCCGACCTGAAGGAGTCCTACTCGCTGGCGCGGGAGGACCCGACCGGCGACCCGGCGGTGGACGCGGACTGGTTCCGGCCCAACGTCTGGCCGGTCGAGGTGCCGCAGCTGCGCACGGTGGTCGGTGAGTACCTGCGCCGGATGCACGCGCTGTCGGACGAACTGCTGTCGATCTGCGCGGTCGCGCTGGGCCTGCCCGCCGACCACTTCACCGCCTACCTGCGGCATCCGACCTACGGGTTCAACCTCAACTGGTACCCGCCGCTGCACACCGTCGGCGAGCCGGAGCCGGGCCAGTTCCGGATCGGGCCGCACACCGACTTCGGCACGATCACCGTGCTGGACCGGGAACCCGGCCTCGGCGGGCTCCCGGTGTACACAGTGGACGGTGAGTGGGTGGATGCGCCGTTCGACCCGGACGCCTTCACCATCAACCTCGGCGATGTCATGGCCCGGTGGACCGGGGACCGTTGGCGGTCCACCCGGCACCGGGTGCTGCCGCCGTCACCGGATGCCCCGGACGAGGATCTGCTGTCACTGATCTTCTTCTACGAGGCCGATCACGACGCGGTGATCGAGTCGTTTCCCCCGCCCGTCGGCACCACCAGCTACCCGCCGGTGGTGTGGGGCGACTACCTGCGAGCGAAATTGGCGGCGATTTCCATTGGCTGAGACAACTTCCGAGGCCACCGGAGCGGTCGCGTCCGAGCCGATCCGGCCGGGCGACTACGGCACCCGGGTCGGCACCGTCGAACCTGGCGGCATCGAGTTCATCCAACTGACCGAGCGGCACGGCAGCCCGTTGCAGCTGCTCTGGACGTGGACCTCACCGAACCTGGAGTTCGCCACCATTTTCGTCGGCGTGCTTGCCGTCGCGGTGTTCGGACTGCCGTTCTGGCAGGCGGCGCTGGCGCTGGTCCTGGGCAATGTGCTCGGCTCGGTCGCGCAGGGGGTGCTGTCCGCGCGCGGGCCGTCCTACGGCGTGCCGCAGATGGTGCTCAGCCGGGTCGCGTTCGGCCACTGGGGCAACGTGCTGCCGGCCGGGCTGATGTCACTGACCGCGGGCATCGGCTGGTTCGCGGTCAACAGTGTCAGCGGCGCGTTCGCGCTGGCCGCGCTGACCGGGATGCCCACCCTGCTGGGCCTGGTGATCATCGTCGTGGTGCAGATCGGCGTGGCCTTCTTCGGCCACAACCTGGTGCAGGTGTTCGAGAAGTACGCGCTGGTGTTCCTGGGCATCGTGTTCGCGATCACCACGGTGGTGATGTTCACCAAGGCGCACCCCGGGGCGGCCGAGACGCCGCTGCCCGGCGGTTTCCTGCTCACCGCGGGCGCCGCGTTCGGTTATGCGGCCGGCTGGAACCCCTACGCCTCGGACTACACCCGCTACCTGGCGCCGACGGTGAACCGCAGGCTGGTCGGCCTGTGGGCGGGGCTGGGCATCTTCGTCTCGTGCGTGGTGCTGGAGGTCGTCGGCGCGGCGGCGGTCACCGCGGTCGGCGCCAAGTCGTTCGACCTGGACAACCCGACCAGCTCGTTCACCGGCCAACTGCCCACCGTGCTGGCCGACCTGACCCTGCTGGCGATCGCGTTGGGCGCGGTGTCGGCGAACGTGCTGAACATCTACTCGGGCGCGATGTCGTTCCTCACGCTCGGCTTCAAGCTGCCGCTCGCCCTGCGGCGGGCGGTGGTCGCGCTGGCGTTCGGCGTGATCGGCTTCTTCCTGGCGTGGTCGGGGCTGTCCGACGCGGGCACGAAGTACGAGAACTTCCTGCTGGTGATCGCGTACTGGATCGGGCCGTGGCTGGGCGTGTTCTTCGCCGACCAGTTCATCCGCCGGGGCAAGCGGGTGGACAGCCTGCTCTACGCCAAGTGGTACCAGAACTGGGCCGGTCCGGTGGCGATGCTGGTGGCGATCGTCGCCTCGATCCTGCTGTTCTCCAACCAGACCGACTTCGCCGGCTACATCGTGAAGCAGGTGCCCGGCATCGGGGACATCACGTTCCTGGTCGGCTTCCTGCTCGCCGCGCTGATCTACGCGGCGCTGTACCCGCTGCTCGGTGGCAACCGCACCACGCCGCCGGGACAGCCGCAGGACGCGGTGACTGGGCCGTCGCCGGACGTGGTGTCCTCGCCGGAGGGCTGACCGGCGCTGGTCAGGCCGCTGCTTCCACCGCTTCGTCGAGCTTCTGCAGCAGTTCGGTGGTGGTGTAGAAGTAGCGGCCGTGCGTCTCGTGCAGGGTCTCGACGGAGTCCGCGGACAGGACGACGATCTCCATGTCCGCGAACTCCGGCACCCGCTCCAGCGCGAACCGGCGACGCGTCGCGGTCTCGCCGTCGTCGTGGCTCTCCTGCAGGTGGAGGCGACCCGGCGCGGCCCGACGTTCTTCAGTCGTTCGAGTGAAGGACCGAGTTCAGTTCCACCGTGCCGGTGGCGCGCTCGCGGACCTCGACGGTGCCGGTGGAGGAGTTGCGGATGAACAGCAGGCCCGAGGTCCCGGACAGGTCCCGGGCCTTGACGATCCGGCCGTCCGGCAGGGTGATCTTCGTGCCGGCCGTGACGTACAGGCCCGCCTCGACCACGCAGTCGTCGCCCAGCGAGATGCCGACCCCGGCGTTCGCGCCGATCAGGCAGCGTTCGCCGACGGCGATGACCTCCTTGCCACCACCGGACAGCGTGCCCATGATCGACGCACCGCCACCGATGTCCGAACCGTCGCCGACGACGACGCCCGCGCTGATCCGGCCCTCGACCATCGAGGCGCCGATCGTGCCGGCGTTGAAGTTCACAAAGCCCTCGTGCATCACGGTGGTGCCGCCGGCCAGGTGCGCGCCCAGCCGGACCCGGTCGGCGTCGGCGATCCGCACGCCCGCGGGCAGCACGTAGTCCACCAGGCGGGGGAACTTGTCCACGCCGTGCACGGTCACCGGTCCCCGCCGACGCAGCCGCAGCCGGGTGGCCTCGAAGCCCTCCACCGGGCACGGGCCGTGGTTGGTCCACACCACATTCGCCAGCAGGCCGAAGATGCCGTCCAGGTTCAGGCCGTGCGGCCGGACCAAGCGGTGCGACAGCAGGTGCAGCCGCAGGTACACGTCGTGCCCGTCGATCGGCGCGTCGGCCAGCGACTCGATCGTGCTGCGGACCGCGACCACCTCGACGCCGCGGTCGTCGTCCACGCCCAGCAGGTCGGCCACGGCCGCGCCGAGCGCGTCCACCGCCTGTTCGCTGGTCAGCCTGCGGCTGCCGGCCGGCTCGCCGCCGACCCCGGCGGTGCCCAGCTTCGGCGTCGGGTACCAGGTGTCCAGCACGGTGCCGTCCGTGGTCACCGTGGCCAGGCCGACGCCGTGTGCGCCGGCGCCGGTGGGTTGTTCGGTCGCGGGTGAGGTCACCCGGAAACGGTAACCGGTCGCCTGCGCCGGTCAGTCGCCGGTGGTCGGGCTGCTGGACACCGCGGCGGCCAGGCCCCGGCTCAGGATGTCCAGTTCGGTGCCGATCGCGCGCAGCTGCGCCGGGCAGGTGGCCAGCTGCTGTTTCGTCGCGGAGCCGTTGACCGAGTCGCAGGCCAGCTGTTGGAACTCGTTCACCGCGTTCTGCAACGCGTTCACCGCGCTGCCCTGCTGCGGCAGGTCGTCGCGCAGCGCGGCCACGGTGTTGGCGACCTCGGTGACGTACCGGCCGCAGTTGGGGAACAGCGAGTCGGCCTGGTTGGTCCGGCACGGGTCGCCCTGCAACGCGGGCAGCTTGACCAGCAGGTCGGAGGCGTTGTCGGTGTAGCCCGGGCCGTTGTTCACGTCACCGGGCTGGTCGTCGGCGCAGCCCGCCAACGCGCACACGCCGATCAGGACCAGCGCGGCCAGGCCGGTGATCTTGCGCGGCATCGGTTGCCTCCCGGACACATCAAGGGATGGGGTGCTCGACCCCACGCTACGCACGTCGCCGAACCCGGCTAACGTCGGCGTTCGTGACCGTCGCGCCGCCCGCTCTGGACCTGACCGCCGATCCGGTCGAACTCACCGCCACCCTGGTTGACCTGCCCAGTGTGTCCGGGGACGAAGCGGTCATCGCCGACGCGGTGCACGCCGCGCTGGCCGCGCAGGCACCTCACCTCGAACTCACCCGCTCGGGCAACACGGTGCTCGCCCGGACCCGGCTCGGCCGGCCGTCCCGGGTGGTGCTCGCCGGCCATCTGGACACCGTGCCGATCAACGACAACCTGCCGTCGCGCCGCACCGGCACCGGCGCGGACCTGGTGCTGCACGGCTGCGGCACGGCCGACATGAAGAGCGGTGTCGCGGTGCTGCTGCACCTCGCCGCCGCGGTCCCCGCGCCCACCCACGACCTCACCTTCCTGTTCTACGACTGCGAGGAGATCGCGGCGGCCCGCAACGGCCTCGGCCGGATCGAGCGGGAGCTGCCCGACTGGCTGCGCGGCGACCTCGCCGTGGTCGGTGAGCCGTCCAACGGGGCGGTCGAGGCGGGCTGCCAGGGCACCATGCGGGTCGAGGTGCGGGTCGTCGGCGAACGCGCGCACACCGCCCGCGCCTGGATGGGCAGCAACGCCATCCACGGGATGGCCGAGCCGCTGCGCAGGCTGGCCGACTACCGGCCGCGGCAGGTGCCCATCGACGGCTGCGAGTACCGGGAAGGCCTACAGGCGGTGCGGATCACCGGTGGCGTCGCCGGCAACGTGGTGCCCGACGAGTGCGTGCTCACGGTGAACCACCGGTTCGCCCCGGACCGCTCGCCCGAGCAGGCCGAGGTACACCTGCGCGAGGTGTTCGCCGGCTACGCGGTGACCGTGACCGACCGGTCGCCGGGCGCGCTGCCCGGCCTCGGCTCGCCGGTCGCCGGGCGGCTGGTCGCGGCGACCGGGGTGCCGCCGGTGGCGAAGCTGGGCTGGACGGACGTGGCCCGGTTCGCCGCGCTGGGCATGCCCGCGGTCAACTACGGCCCCGGCGACCCGACCCTGGCGCACACCCAGGCCGAGCATGTGCCGGCCGCGCAGATCACCGAATGCGCGCGGGTGTTGCGCGCGCTGGTCGCCGAATGAGGGTTCGCTGAATTCGGTATCCGGTCGCGGAGCCGACATTCACAGTATTGACGATTGATGTTATTTCGCCGCGCCCGTCACTACTCTGCGCCGGGAGGGCCGTCTCGGCCTTGAGACGTGCTGCCGACCAATGGTCATCCGGTGTTCACGGCCAGGGGGTGCTGGGTTTTGCCTGG
Source organism: Pseudonocardiaceae bacterium (assembly GCA_036268615.1). Classification (GTDB taxonomy): domain Bacteria; phylum Actinomycetota; class Actinomycetes; order Mycobacteriales; family Pseudonocardiaceae; genus DATATV01. The sequence goes on along the minus strand of DATATV010000128.1, from coordinate 15,413 downwards.
TGCTGATTCCCTCGACCGGGCAACTGGGTCATGGAGAAGGGGTACGGGCAGAGATGGCCGACGAGAATTCGGGTTTCAACCGCCGTCGTTTCCTCGGTGGCGTCGCCGGTGCGGCCGCCACGGGTGGCGTGCTGGCCGCCGGCCTGCCCGCCGGCATGGCCGAGGCGCTGGGTGAACCACGCAGGCGCGGCAGCCTCGACGAGGTCGAGCACGTGGTCATCCTGATGCAGGAGAACCGCAGTTTCGACCACTACTACGGGACGATGCGCGGGGTCCGCGGCTACGGCGACCGGACCGCGCTGACGCTGCGCACCGGCCAGGACGTGTTCCACCAGCCCGATGTGCTGCGCACCGACGGCGGCGCGCTGCTGCCCTTCCACGTCGACACCAAGAAGGTCGACGGCCAGGACCTCGCCGATCTCGACCACAGCTGGGGCCCCACCCACGCGGCCTGGGACGGCGGCAACTGGGATGCCTGGGTGCCCAACAAGACCGAGCTGAGCATGGGCTACTTCACCTCGGCCGACATCCCCTTCCAGCGCGCGGTCGCCGACGCGTTCACCGTCTGCGACAGCTACTTCTGCTCGATCCAGGGGCCGACCACGCCCAACCGGCTGTTCCACTGGACCGGCACGATCGACCCGGGCGGGCAGCACGGCGGGCCGGCCATCTCCAACCCGGACGACTACAACCCGGTCTACAACTGGACGACGTACCCGGAGCGGCTGCAGGCCGCCGGCGTGTCCTGGCAGATCTTCGCCAACAAGGAGGTCGGTGACGGCGGCGGCATCGACGGCTGGGTCGGCGACTACGGCGACAACCCGCTGTGGCTGTTCCAGGCCTACCACGACGCGCTGAACAGCTCCGACCCGAAGCAGCAGGAGTTGGCCGCGCGGGCCAACGTGATCAAGCAGTGGCTGCCCGGGTCGGGCCTGGGGATGAACCCCGGCCACGTGCTGGCCGACTTCATCGCCGCCTGCAAGACCGGCAACCTGCCCCGGGTGTCCTGGGTGGTGGCGCCCTACCGCTGGTGCGAGCACCCGGCGGCGCGCCCGGTGGACGGCGCGGTCTACGTCAACACGATGCTCAAGGCGTTGTGGGGTAACGAGAAGCTGTGGAACTCCACCGCGGTGTTCCTCAACTTCGACGAGAACGACGGCTTCTTCGACCACATCGTGCCGCCCACCGCGCCGACCGGCACGGCCGACGAGTACGTGCAGGGCCTGCCGATCGGCCTGGGCCCGCGGGTGCCGATGACGGTGGTCTCGCCGTGGAGCCGGGGCGGCTGGGTGAACTCGCAGGTGTTCGACCACACCTCGGTGATCCGCTTCCTGGAACAGTGGACCGGCGTGCACGAGCCCAACATCTCCGCCTGGCGGCGGGCCACCTGTGGCGACCTGACCAGCTGTTTCGACTTCTCGAAGACGAACCCGGGCATCCCGGTGCTGCCGGACACGAGCGCCTTGCAGGCGGTGGCGGACAAGACCCAGTCCTCGCTGCCGGCGCCCACCCCGCCCGCGCTGGGTGCCCAGGTCGCGCCGAGTCAGGAGCCCGGGGTCCGGCCGGCCCGGCCGCTGCCCTACCAGCCGAGCGCCAACGTCTCGGTCGACCACGGCACCGGCGCGGTCAGTGTGGCGCTGGCCAACGCCGGCTCGGCCCAGCTCCAGTTGCAGGTCTATTCGGCCGGCGCGGGCCCGATCCAGCAGGACGTGCCGGCCGGCGGCCACGCCACGGTCGCGGTGCCGGCGGTGGCCGGCCTGCTCGGCTACGACATCGCGGTGCACGGGCCCAACGGCTTCCTCCGCCGGTTCACCGGGTCGCGGACCGGCAGCCAGGTGGAGGTGGCGCTGACCGTGGTGGCCGAGGGCCACGGTCAGCCACAGCTGCGGGCGACGATCACCAACCACGGCTCGTCGGCCGCGTCGGTGATCCTCACCGGCAGCCGGCCCGGCGCCGGCCGCGCGCACACCTACCGGGTCGGCGCCCGGGGCACGGTGAGCACCGACTGGAACGTCGTCGCCGACGGCGCGGGCTGGTACGAGGTGACCGCGACGGTGGCGGGCGACCCGGCCTTCGCCCGCCGGTTCGCCGGTCACGTCGAATACGGCGCGGCCAGCATCAGCGGATGATTACTCCCGGTGTCCTAGACTCGCGCGGATGATGGCGGAACGCTCGGTGAACGACGACCACGGTGTCGGCGGCGGCACGGATGACTCGACCCGTGCGCGGCCCCAGTTGGAGAAGCAGCGCGGCCCGGTCACGCTGCGTGGCTCCCGGTCGATCGAGGCGACCACGACCGACCAGCGGCTGCTGGACTCGCGGGGCCCGGTCGACTGGGTGCACACCGACCCGTGGCGGGTGCTGCGCATCCAGGCGGAGTTCGTGGAGGGCTTCGGCGCGCTGGCCGAGGTGCCCAAGGCGGTGACCGTGTTCGGCTCGGCCCGCACCCAGCGCGAGCACCCCGAGTACGAACTCGGGCGCGCGGTGGGTGCGGCGCTGGCCAACGCCGGCTTCGCGGTGATCACCGGCGGTGGCCCCGGCGCGATGGAGGCGGTCAACCGGGGCTGCTCGGAGGCCGGCGGGCTGTCGGTCGGCCTCGGTATCGAGCTGCCCTTCGAGCAGGGCCTCAACCCGTGGGTCGACCTCGGCGTGAACTTCCGCTACTTCTTCGTGCGCAAGACGATGTTCATGAAGTACGCGCAGGCTTTCATCTGCCTGCCCGGCGGCTTCGGCACGCTGGACGAGCTGTTCGAGGCACTTACCCTGGTGCAGACGAAGAAGGTGACCAAGTTCCCGGTGGTGCTGTTCGGCACCGAGTACTGGGGCGGGCTGTACAGCTGGCTGCGCGACAGCGTGCACGCCGGCGGCAAGCTCTCGGCCAAGGACCTGGACCTGCTGCACCTGACCGACGACATCGACGACGCGGTGCGGGTGGTCGAGGAGTCCTACAAGGCGTGGGAGGACACGCACTGAACCAGCGCCACGAGAGCGGGGGCCGGCAGTGCGCCGGCCCCCGCTCTCGTGCTCACTGCCTGCTGGTCACGAGGTCCAGATCGTGCCGCCGCTGAAGTCGGAGCTGAGGGTGGAGTTGACCGAGGTGATGATCGCCGCGGTCGGCAGGGTCAGGCCCAGTTCGCGGTTCTTGGTCAGCGACGCGCTGGAGAAGTTCTCCGAGCCGAGGAACACCTGCTGCGCGGCGGAGCCGTAGTCGACCACGATCGCCTTGGCGTGGACGTAGATGGGCGTCTCGCCGGTGTAGGTGGCGACCTTGACGCCGGCCTTGGTCAGCGCGGTGAACTCGGTGGCGTAGTCGTTGTCGCTGTTGGTCATGATCACGTGCACGGTGACGCCGCGCTTGGCCGCGTTCTCCAGCGCCGTGGTGACCGAGGCCAGCCCCATCTCTTCGTTCTCCACGCTCAGCGACGTGGTCGCGCTGTTGATCAGCGCGAGGAGCTGGGTCTGTGAGTCGGTCGGGCTCCACACCAGGTTGTCGCCGTCGGTGGGGGTGATCGTGGCGCCGGTCAGGTCGGCGGTGAAGACCTTCTCGATCGCCTTCACGTCGATGGAATTCGTGTCGAACACGCCGAAGTCGCGGGTGGTCGCGTAGTACTGACTGGTGAGGTTCGCGGTCAGGATCAGCGAATCGGTACCGTCGACGGTGATCGTCTTCTGGTGGGTCGCCGCGTACTTGGTGTTCGCCCACACCACGTCGACACCGTTTTTGGAAAGATAGTTGAAGGCCGTGGTGTTGCTCGACTTCTCCAGGTTCTGATCGAGGATGACCCGCACGGTGACCCCGCGGGCCGCGGCGGCGGCGAGATCGTCCTCCGCGGTCGTGTCGGTGAGTTCGTACATCGTCATGTCGATCGTCGACTTGGCCGAGTTGATGAAGTTGTACACCGGGGTGAAGCCCTGGTCCGGCTCGGTCAACAGGGTGTAGTTCGAGGTGGCCTGGGGTGCCGCGGCGCTCGGGCCCGCGGCCGGGGTGGCGTTCGCGGCGGCCACGACACCGCCGGCGACGACGACCGCGAGCACTGCGGGAACGGCCAGTAAACGGGCAGTCTTCATGTGGGGGCCACTTTCCGTCGATGGCAGGGTATAAACTTTTATACCCACCGATTTGTGGCCCATCAACGAATGCGTGGTGAATAGCGGGTTGGAAAAGTTAACAGCTCGCGGGTGTCAATTAATATTCACAGTTGACAATTACTGAAATGCGATGAATTGGGCGTTGGTGCCGAAGTGGACTATTGGCTGATAGGGTCGACAGGTGCGGATCTGTGTCTTCTGCGGTTCCTCGCCCGGTAATGGGGACGGTTACCTCAGGGCCGCGAGCGAGTTGGGGCGCGCGCTGGCCGGGCGGGGCGTCGGGGTGGTCTACGGCGGTGGCCGGGTGGGCACGATGGGCGCGGTCGCCGACGCGGCCCTCGCGGCCGGCGGCGAGGTCATCGGGGTCATTCCGGAACACCTGATGCGGCGCGAGATCGGCCACCGCGGCCTGACCGAACTGCGGGTGGTGGCCGACATGCACGAGCGCAAGGCGACCATGGCCGACCTGGCCGACGCGTTCGTCGTGCTGCCCGGCGGCGCGGGCACCCTTGAGGAGTTCTTCGAGGTGTGGACGTGGGCGCAGCTGGGCCTGCACGCCAAGCCGATCGGCCTGCTGGACGTGGACGGCTACCACCAGCCGTTGCTGCGGCTGGTCGACCACCTGGTCGACGCGGGCTTCCTGTCCCCGGCCTACGTCGGCATGCTCGTGCACGACGACGACCCGCTGGCGCTGCTGGACCGGTTCGCCGGCTACCGGCCGCCGCCGGACAAGTGGCGCGGCCCGCCGCCGAGCCCGGCGGTGGACGTGCTGGCCTGGGTGCGGGTGGGCGAGCGGCGGCTGCTGACCGTGCGGACCACCGGCAAGGACCTGTTCTACCTGCCGGGCGGCAAGCGCGAGCCGGGCGAGAGCGATCCGATCGCGCTGGCCCGGGAGGTGGGCGAGGAACTGGGGGTGCGCCTTGAGCCGACCAGCCTGCGGCTGTTCGACGTGGTCACCGACATGGCGCACGGCTTCGCCAACGGCCGCCGGGTGCGGATGACCTGCTACCTGGCCGACCAGGTGGACCGTGCGGCCGAACCGGTGGTCGGCGCGGAGATCGCCGAGCTGGCGTGGCTGACCTCGGTGGACGCCGAGCGGTGCGCGCCGGCGGCCCGGCAGGTGCTGCGCGGCCTCGCCAACCAGAAACTGATCGACTGACCGGGCAGAACGGCTGGGTCAGGCGGCTTCGGGGCGCTGGTGGTAGTTGTCCACGTACTCCTGGCCGGACAGCTCCATGATCGCGTACATGATCTCGTCGGTGACCGACCGGCGGATCACCGGTGACTCGGCCAGGCCCTCATAGCGGGAGAAGTCCAGCGGGGCACCGAACCGGATGGTGATCGGGCTGATCCTGGGCAGCCGCGCGCCGACCGGCTGGACCTTGTCCGTGCCGATCAGGCCCATCGGCACGACCGGGGCGCCGGTGGTCAGCGCGAGCTGGGCGACGCCGGTGTGGCCACGGTGCAGTTGGCCGTTGAGGGAGCGGGTGCCCTCGGGGTAGATGCCGAACGCGCCGCCCGCGGCGAGCACCTCGGTGGCCGTGTCCAGGGCGACCAGGGCAGCCCGGCCGTAACCGCGCTGCACCGGGACGTGGCCGAGGGCGCCGAGAAACGCGCCGACCATGCGCTGGTGCGGCTTGCGTCCCTCGAAGTACTCCGCCTTCGCCAGGAACGCGACCGGGCGGCCGGCCAGCAGCGGGATCACCATGCTGTCGATCACCGACAGGTGGTTGCTGGCCAGGATCACCTTGCCGTGTTTGGGCACGTTGTCCAGACCCTCGACGGTCGGTCGGTAGATCAGCTTGGCCGCCGGTGCCACAATCCGGCGAATCACCTCGTACAGCACCCGGACTCTCCCTCCACCTGGTCACCGACCCTACCCGGTTCACCCACCCGTGCCGAGCCGCTGACCGCTTTCGAGACCCCTTGGGACCGATAACACCCGGTTGGCGGAGCGGCCTGTGTGTCCACTGTGGAACAGCTGGGTCAACTGGTCGGTCGAGTCGGACGTACCGGGCACCGGGCGTCCTACCCGCCGGTCGACGCGCCCGGTCAACCGGCACCAGTTCACCGGGTCGTCGGGGGACCGTGCCACCATCGACGTGTGGGCACCGCGCTGATCTACCTCGTCGTGATGGTCCTCGTGGCCGCTGTGGTCTTCCTGCTCGCGTCCGCCGTGTTCGGGCGCGGGGAGGAGTTGGCGCCGCTGCCGCCCGGGGCGTCGCCGACCCGGCTGCCGGCCGGCGAGGTCGTGTTCGACGACGTCCGCAGGCTGCGGTTCCAGCAGGTGATGCGCGGCTACAAGATGTCCGAAGTGGACTGGGTGCTCGACCGGCTGGGCGGCGAGATCCGGGCCCTGCACGTCCGGATCGCCGAACTGGAGGCCGAGCGGCCGGACGGCGACGAGGACGTGACCGCCGGTGTCGGCTCGGCCGGCAGCGGTCAGCCGGACGACTCGTCGCACAGTGGACTTGAGTGAGCACCGTGAGTGAGCTGATCGTCGGCGCGGACGGCCGGGCGCGCTGCCCGTGGCCCGGCCCCGCCGATTCGGAGTACCAGCGTTACCACGACGAGGAGTGGGGTGTTCCGCTGCACGGCGAGCAGCCGCTGTTCGAGCGGCTGTGTCTGGAGGCGTTCCAGTCCGGGCTGTCCTGGCTGATCATCCTGCGCAAGCGCGAGGGTTTCCGCGCCGCCTTCGCCCGGTTCGACCCGAAGGTGGTCGCCGGATTCGATCAGGCCCGGATGGACGAACTGCTCACCAACCCCGCGATTGTGCGCAATCGGGCGAAGATAGCCGCGGCGGTGCGCAACGCCAACGCGGTGCGCGCGCTGGACGTGCCGCTGGACGAACTGCTCTGGTCGTTCGCGCCCGACCGGAAGACCGTCCGGCACGGCTGGGACGACGTGCCCGCGGTGACACCGGAGTCGACCGCGATGGCCAGGGAACTCAAGCGGCGCGGGTTCTCTTTTGTCGGCCCGACAACGTGTTACGCCCTGATGCAGGCCACCGGCATGGTCGACGACCACCTCGCGGGCTGCTGGCGGGCCGGCCTGAGCTGACCGCGACCGGTCCGTGGTCCGGACCGGTCGGCGATCAGGTTCGGTCCGACCTACTTGCCGGTGAACTGGGCCGGCCGTTTCGCCACGAACGCGGCGACGGCCTCCCGGTGATCCGCGGTCGCGCCGGCGGCGGTCTGGCCGGCCGACTCGTTGGCCAGCGCCTCGGGCAGGGTCGCGGCGGCCGCGGTCAGCAGCGCGGCCTTGATTGTGGCGTACGCGCTGGTCGGGCCGGCTGCCAGGCGCGCGGCCAACGCCTGTGCGGTGGACAGCACCTCGGCGTCCGGCACGACCTCGCTGACCATGCCGATGGCCAGCGCCTTCGCCGCGTCGACCGGTTTGGCCAGCAGCATCATTTCCATCGCCCGCCCGTAGCCGATCAGCCTGGGCAGCGTCCAGGACGCGCCGGAGTCCGCGGTCAGCCCGACGTTGGCGAAGGCCATCAGGAACTTCGTCGACTCGCCGGCCACCCGGAGGTCGGCGGCGTAGGCGAAGGACGCGCCCGCGCCGGCCGCGGTCCCGTTCACCGCGGCGACAACCGGCTTGCGCAGCTGGGTGATCGCTATTGTGATCGGGTTGTAATGCTCGTCGACCGTCTTGAGTGGGCTCGGGTCGCCGGAGTTGAGTAGTTCGATGTGCTCCTTGAGGTCCTGCCCGGCGCAGAACGCCTTGCCGGCCCCGGTCAGCACGACCGCGCGCACGCTTTCGTCCGCACCGGCCGCGCGCAGGGCGGCAAGTAGTTCGTCTTTCAACCGAATCGTCAGTGAGTTGAAGGCAGCCGGCCGGTTAAGGGTCAGCGTGCGCACGCCCGACTCGTCCTCGATCAACAGAACGGCTTCCTCCGACACGATCACTACCTCCGACTCGGGCCCTTGCCGGCAACGTTGGCCAAAGCCTGAGTCTGGCAGTGAACATCCTTTTCCGCCAAGGACAATCAGTTGGTGGTCGGTTGTCGGGCAGTGTCGAGATCGGACCTCGGCCGCGGGCGTCGGCGCACGTCACGCGACACGAAAAGATCGGCTCGTTTTCCCTCCGAGGACCGGATAGGGGACAATGACCTCCACAACCGGCGCTCCGTCGGGCGTGGCGGCGGGGAAGATCGTACGGAGGGAGCACGCTATGGCGGCCATGAAGCCCCGGACCGGCGACGGTCCCCTTGAGGTGACTAAGGAGGGACGCGGCATTGTCATGCGCGTTCCACTTGAGGGTGGGGGTCGGCTGGTCGTGGAGATGTCCTCGGAGGAGGCAAGCAATCTGGGTGATGCCCTGAAGGCCGCCGCAGGCTGACCATGCTGCCCGTGCGGGCCGATCCGGCCCGCCGCGCCAACGGTTCTCGGCGTCCGGCCCCGGTCCGATCCACGTTCGCCGTGTGGGACCGGGGCCGTGTCGCGTCCAGATCGCGTCCAGCGTCCCCCCGGAAAGGTCGTCCCACCATGCCCACCCGTCCTTCGGTCGTGCCGGCCGTGCCGAGTTTCCTGGTCGGCGTCGAACTCGTGGCGGCGGAACGCGCCGCCTCGGCCGGTACCGGCCGAGCCGCGGTGGTCGCTGCTCCGGATGGCCGAACGTGGTTCGGTCCGGGGACCGACGCGCTGACCGCCGGCAGTTGGCGGCCGGTGCCCGCGCCGACCGGGGCAGCCGGTGAGCTGCGGGCCACCGGCACCGCGACCGGCCCGTGCTGGCTGGTCGGTGTCGGGGCCCGGCGCGAGGTGGACTGGCGGACCGGCGGGGGAGCGCTGGCCCGGGAGTTCGGCGTGCTCACCGACGCCGGGGCCGAGCTGCCGGCCACCGTCGAGTTCGACCTGCCCGCCGACATCACCGCCGTCGAACTCGGCGCGCTCGTGCTCGGCCTGCGGCTGGGCGGCTACCGGTTCACCGTCAGCGGCACCCAGATCCCGGCCGCGGTGCGCACCGTCCGGCTGCGGGTGGCGCAGCCGAGCGACGAACTCGCCGCCGCCGTGCGCCGGGCGAGCGCGCTGGCCGCGGCCACCGGGCTGGCCCGGGATCTGGCCAACATGCCCGCGAACGTGAAGAACCCGGCCTGGCTGGCGGAGACCTCGGCGGCGGTGGCCGGCGCGCTGCCCGGCCTGGCCGCGACCGTGCGGGACGAGCGCTGGCTGGCCGAGCGCGGCTTCGGTGGGGTGCTCGCGGTCGGCGGCGGCTCCGCCTCGCCGCCGCGCCTGCTCGAACTGGCCTGGCGTCCGCGCACCGCCGCGCAGCGGGCCGCGGCCGCCCGCGCGCCACACCTGGTGCTGGTCGGCAAGGGCATCACCTTCGACACCGGCGGCATCTCGCTCAAGCCGGTGGAGAACATGCACCAGATGCGTACCGACATGTCCGGCGGCGCGGCCGTGGTCGCCGCGCTGCGCGCGATCGCCGAACTGGGGCTGCCGATCCGGGTCACCGGGCTGGTGCCGATGGCCGAGAACCACCTGTCCGGTTCGGCCTACCGGCCCGGCGACGTGGTCCGCCACTACGGCGGCACCACCACCGAGGTGCTCAACACCGACGCCGAGGGCCGGATGGTGCTCGCCGACGCGCTGGCCTACGCGGTGCACCGGCACAAGCCCGACCTGCTGGTCGACGTCGCCACCCTGACCGGGGCGATGAAGGTGTCCCTCGGCCGGCGCACCGCGGGCTTCTTCGCCAGCACCGACGAACTGGCCGAGCGGATCAGCGCGGCCGGCGCGGCGACCGGCGAGTCGTGGTGGCGGATGCCGCTGCTGGCAGCGCACGCCGAAGACGTGCGGAGCCGGATCGCGGACGTGCGCCAGCGCGGCGGCGATCCGGGTGCGATCTTCGCCGCACTGTTCCTGCGCGAGTTCACCGGCGGCCTGCCCTGGGCGCATCTGGACATCGCCGGGCCCGCACGGGCCGACGAGCCCTACGCCGAGGTCAGTGCCGGGGGTACCGGGTTCGCCACGCGCACCCTCACCGCGCTGGCCGAATCGCTGGCCCATAGCAGCTCCATCGGGTGATCAACGGGCGACCCGGTCCTCTTAGGAGATTGCCAGACGGGTCTGATACAGAGTGACTGTGACAGCTACTTCCAGCGCCCCTGGCAGCCGACCAGAGCGTGATTCCTGTTCCGGCCAGCGCGTGTTGGTCACCGGTGGCTGCGGTTTTGTCGGCCGCTCCGTGGTGCGTGAGTTCCTCCGCCGGGGCGCGTCGGTGACCGTGGTCGACCGGGTGTCGTTTCCGGCGACCGAGGGCGTGCACAGTGTGGTCGGCGAGCTGACCGACGAGGCCGTGCTGGACGCGGCGGTGACCGCTGACCTCAGTGGGGTCGTGCACCTCGCCGCGATCACCTCGGTGCTGCGCTCGGCCGAGGCGCCGCAGCAGACGTTCGACGTGAACGTGGCGGTCACCCAGGGCTTGCTGGAGCGCTGCCGGCTCCAGGGCGTGCACCAGTTCGTGCTCGCCTCCACCAACGCGGTCGTCGGTGACGTCGGCACCGACACGATCACCGAGGGCATTCCGCTGCGCCCACTGACGCCCTACGGCGCGACGAAGGCGTCCTGCGAGATGCTGCTGTCGGGGTACGCGGGCGCTTACGGGTTGGCCACGGCGGCGTTGCGGTTCACTAACATCTACGGGCCCGGCATGGAGGCCAAGGACAGCTTCGTGCCGCGGCTGATGCGCGCCGCGCAGGCCGGCGAGGGCGTGCTCGTCTACGGCGACGGCCAGCAGGTCCGCGACCTGGTGCACGTGTCCGACGTGGTGAACGGCGTGCTGCTGGCCTGGCAGCACGAGTACACCGGCACGGTGATCATCGGCGCCGGCCGCTCGGTGAGCGTGCTGGACCTGATCGCCGCGGCCCGCGAGGTCACCGGCGCGGAGATCCCGGCCGAGCACGTGCCGGCCAAGCGCGGCGAGATGCCCGCGGTCATCGTCGACATCGCCAAGGCCACCGCCGAACTCGGCTACACGCCGAAGTTCTCGCTGGTCGAAGGCTTCCGCACGGTCTGGGAGGACTTCCAGCAGGCCGCCGAGGCCGCAACGGGCGCCGTGCCCGCGTCCGCCTGAGCAGGCCATGACCAGCACCGTCCAGGCCCCGTCGGCGCACGGGGAGGGTCCGGGCGCCGACGGGGTGGTACCGCCACCCCGCCGGCGGCTCTACCGTCTGCGGCTCCAGCCGATCGGCGCCGCCGCCCGGCTGCGCCGCAACTGGCTGATCGCGCTGTTGCTGCTGGTCGGCGGGCTGCTCCGGCTGGCCGCGTGGCTCGCCTACCAGCCGGGGCTGCTCTACATCGACTCGTTCCGGTACCTGGACAACCTGTCCTCGATGGACCCCGACCAGCTCGACCCGATCGGCTACGACCTGCTGCTGCACGTGCTGCTGCCCTTCGGCGGGCTGACCACGGTCGCCGCCGTGCAGCACCTCGCCGGGCTGGGCATGGGCGTGGCGATCTACACCCTGCTGCTGCGGCACGGCGCCCGGCGGTGGCTGGCCGCGGTGGGCGCCGCGCCGGTGCTGCTGGACGCCTACCAGGTGCAGATCGAGCAGAACATCATGTCCGACGTGTGGCTGGAGGTGCTCGCCCTGGCGGCGCTCTGGCTGCTGGTCGCGCGCGCCGGCCCGACCCCGCGGCGAGCCGCGTGGGCCGGGGTGGCGGTGGGCTTCGCGACCATCGTCCGCACGATCGCGCTGCCGATGGCGCTGCCGATCATGCTGTTCCTGCTGGTCGCGGGCGGTTCGTGGCGCAACAGGGCGGGCTGGCGGCGGGCCGGTCGGCGGCTGGGCGCGTTCTTCGCCGGGCTGGTCCTGGTGGTGTTCGGCTACGCCTGCTACTTCCACGTGTACACCGGCGGGTGGGGGCTGACCGGGTCCTCGGGCAGCGTCACCTACGGCCGGACCGCCGAGGTGGCCGACTGCTCGACGCTGAAGCTGCCCGCGGAGCTTGCGGAGCTGTGCCCGACCGAGCCGCTGGACGCGCGGATGGGCGTGGACTGGTACGCCCACCTGGACGGCTCCGGGCACTGGCCGCAGGTGGTGCCGCCCGGGATGTCCGTGGTCACCATGCAGAACGAGTTCGCCAAGGCGGTGCTGACCCAGCAGCCGCTGCGGGTGATCAACTCGGTGCTGGTCGACTTCGGCAAGGGCTTCGCGCCCGGCAAGCAGGACACCGCGGCCACCGCTCAGGTTCCGGTGACCCGCTGGCAGTTCCAGACCACCTACTGGCTGTACGAGCCCAGTGCGACCACGTGGCAGTACACGATGACCTATGGTGGCCTACCGCCGACGGTGAACGTTTCGTTGGCGAGCCTGCTGCGTAGTTACCAGTTGCACGGCGGCTACACCCAGGGACCGGTGCTGGCCCTGTTCGCCGTGCTCGGCCTGATCGGCGGGTTCGGCATCGGTCGGCGGCGGTCAGGCATCAGGGCAGCCACCCTGGTGACCACCACGCTCGGCCTGACCCTGCTGTTCGGGTCGGCCATGTTCGAGTTCTCCTGGCGGTACCAGCTGCCAGGCCTTGTGTTACTGCCCTTGGGAGGGGTGCTCGGGTTGACCGCGCTCATCGGTCCAACTAGCCGGCCCGCGCCGGCCCCGGCGCGTCGGCGCCGGCTCGGCGGATTTCCGGACCAGGTCGACTGGGAGGCGGTCACCGAGTTCACCGCCCGCTACGGCCAGCCGACCTTCGCGCCGGTACTCGTGGTGATCGCCGCCTACAACGAGGAGGACGGCATCGGCGGCGTGCTGGACCGGCTGCCCACGACGTGCTGCGAACTGGGCGTCGACGTGCTCGTCGTGGTGGACGGGTGCACCGACGGCACGGCCGCGGCCGCGATGGAGCACGGCGCCTACGTCTGCGTCGCGCCGAAGAACCGGGGTCAGGGTGCCGCGCTGCGGCTGGGTTACCAGCTGGCCGCCTACGGCGGGGCCCAGTACGTGATCACCACCGACGCCGACGGCCAGTACGAGAACGACGAGATGCCGCTGCTGCTGCGGCCACTGCTGGAGGACACGGCGGACTTCGTCACCGGGTCGCGGCGGCTGGGCGTCGAGGACACCGACGACCGGGTCCGATCGGTGGGGGTGCGCTTCTTCGCCACCCTGGCCAGCCTGCTGACCTTGCGGAAGATCACCGACACGTCGTTCGGCTTCCGGGCGATGCGCACCGAGCTGGCCGGGTCGATCCGGCTGCGCCAGCCCCAGTACCAGGCTTCTGAGCTGCTGCTGGGCGCACTGGCCGGCGGGGCGCGGCTGCTGGAGATGCCGATGACCATGCGGGTGCGCACCGCGGGCAGCACCAAGAAGGGCAACAACTTCGCCTACGGCTACAACTACGCCAAGGCGATGACCGGGACCTGGCTGCGGGAGTTCGTCGTGTTCAGGCTGGTCCGGCTGGTACGGCCGGGGTCGCGGACCGAGCAGCCGAGCGAGCGGCAAGTACCCGATTCAGCAGCGCGAACTTGACCACGAAGAACACCGCGTAGCTGGCCAGGTAGACCGCATCAAGAGCGATGGTGCGGTCGCCCCGGCCGGTGAGCATCGGGCTGAGCAGGTGGTCGGCGAGGCTGGTCAGCGCGGTCGCGGCCAAGCCGCCGCCGATGATGATCGCCAGGTAGGGCAGCAGTTCGCGGACGAAGGCCGGCCGGCCGTTCCGGCGCCAGGTGACCTTCCAGTTGATCACGAAGTTCGGGATCGCACCCGCGACGAAGGCCAGCACACTGGCCAGCGCGGCGCTGCTGCCGCCGAGCCAGTACACACCGGTCAGCACGAGCTGGCTGATCAGCGTCGAGCCGACCGAACTGGCGGCGAACACGCTGAACCGGAGGCTGGTCCTGCGGTTGGGCAGCCAGCTCGGCCACCACGATCGACCGGTGGTGGCGGTGGCCGGCGAACCCGGGGCCGCGAGAGTGTTGGAAGGGGGCACACCCCATCCTTGCCCATTCATAACCACGCTATGCGGCCTCCCAGGGTGCTCGGACCAGGTCTTTAACAAAGTCACAGGCTCTGCGTCCGATATGACCGGAGTGGCCACGGTAGCGTTCCGTTTACACACAATTATGGGAGGGTTGACCGTGCGGGTCCTGGTTCTTGGTGGGGATGGTTACCTCGGGTGGCCCACTGCGCTGCACCTGTCCGAGGTTGGCCATGACGTCGCCGTCCTGGACAATTTCGTCCGGCGCCAGTACGACCACGAGATGGGCGTACAGAGCCTGGTGCCGATCGAGCCGCTCCAGGTTCGGTTGGATGCCTGGAAGCAGGTCTCCGGCAAGGAGATCACCTCCTACGTCGGCGACCTGACCGACGGTGAGTTCGTGCTTGAAACGCTGCGTGAGTTCCAGCCGGACTCGGTGGTGCACTTCGCCGAGCAGCGCTCCGCGCCGTACTCGATGATCGACCGCAAGCACGCGGTCTACACGCAGCAGAACAACGTGGTCGGCACGCTGAACCTGCTGTTCGCGATCGCCGAGATCAACCCGGACATCCACCTGGTCAAGCTGGGCACGATGGGCGAGTACGGCACGCCGAACATCGACATCGAAGAGGGCTGGCTGGACCTGGAGCACAACGGCCGGACCGACCGGGTGCTGTTCCCGAAGCGGCCGGGCTCCTTCTACCACCTGTCCAAGGTGCACGACAGCCACAACATCGAGTTCGCCTGCCGGATCTGGAACCTGCGGGCCACCGACCTGAACCAGGGCGTGGTCTACGGTCAGCAGACCAAGGAGACGGCCCGGGACGAGCGGCTGGCCACCCGGTTCGACTACGACGCGGTGTTCGGCACGGTGCTGAACCGGTTCGCCATCCAGGCGGTCATCGGCCACCCGCTGACCGTCTACGGCGCCGGCGGCCAGACCCGCGGCATGATCGACATCCGGGACACGGTCCGCTGCATCCAGCTGGCCTGCGAGAACCCGGCCAACCGCGGTGAGTTCCGGGTGTTCAACCAGATCACCGAGTGGATGTCGGTCAAGGACATCGCCGAGACCGTGGCCCGCGCCTACCCGGGCGACGTGACCATCGAGAACGTGGACAACCCGCGGGTCGAGGCGCCGGAGCACTACTACAACGTCAAGCACACGGCGCTGATCGAGCTCGGCCTGGAGCCGCACCTGCTCTCGGACACGCTGATCGAGTCGCTGTTCGACGTGACCAAGCGGTACGCGCACCGGGTCCGGGAAGAGGCGCTGCGGCCGACCGTCAAGTGGCGGTCGCCCACCGCTAGCTAACACGACTGGTCCGCACGCAGCTCGTGCGGAAGGTTGAGCCACGGTCCGTTCGGTAAAATGTCTGCTGACATTGCCGACCGGACCGTGGT
>DATATV010000127.1:0-10881 GCA_036268615.1 Pseudonocardiaceae bacterium | reverse complement strand
GCGTTGCGCACCGCGTCCTCGATGCGGTGCTTGCGCTCCTTGAGCTCGACCTCGGTCGCCGCGCCGGCCTTGATGACGGCCACGCCGCCGGCCAGCTTGGCCAGCCGCTCCTGCAGCTTCTCGCGGTCGTAGTCCGAGTCGCTCTTCTCGATCTCGGCGCGGATCTGGCTGACCCGGCCCTGCAGCTGCTCGGCGTCACCGGCACCGTCGACGATGGTCGTCTCGTCCTTGGTGACGACCACCTTGCGGGCCTTGCCCAGCAGGGACAGGTCGGCGTTCTCCAGCTTGAGCCCGACGTCCTCGCTGATGACCTGACCACCGGTGAGGATGGCCATGTCCTGCAGCATCGCCTTGCGGCGGTCGCCGAAGCCGGGGGCCTTGACGGCAACCGACTTGAAGGTGCCACGGATCTTGTTGACCACGAGGGTGGCCAGGGCCTCGCCCTCGACGTCCTCGGAGATGATCAGCAGCGGCTTGCCGGCCTGCATGACCTTCTCCAGCAGCGGCAGCAGGTCCTTGACCGAGGCGACCTTCGAGCCGTACAGCAGGATGAACGGGTCCTCCAGGACGGCTTCCTGGCGGTCGGCGTCGGTCACGAAGTAACCGGAGATGTAACCCTTGTCGAAGCGCATGCCCTCGGTGAGCTCCAGTTCGAGCCCGAGGGTGTTGCTCTCCTCGACGGTGATGACACCTTCCTTGCCGACCTTGTCCATCGCCTCGGCGATCAGCTCGCCGATGGTGGTGTCGGCCGCGGAGATGGACGCGGTGGCCGCGATCTGCTCCTTGGTCTCGACCTCCTTGGCAGCCTTGTGCAGCTGCTCGACGACGGCCTCGACGGCCGCTTCGATGCCGCGCTTCAGGCTGATCGGGTCGGCGCCGGCCGCGACGTTGCGCAGACCTTCGCGGACCAGTGCCAGGGCCAGCACGGTCGCCGTCGTGGTGCCGTCGCCGGCCACGTCATCGGTCTTCTTGGCAACTTCCTTGACCAGCTCGGCCCCGATCTTCTCCCACGGGTCCTCAAGCTCGATCTCCTTGGCGATCGACACACCATCGTTGGTGATGGTGGGCGCGCCCCACTTCTTCTCCAGTACGACGTTGCGACCCCTCGGGCCGAGCGTCACCTTGACGGCGTCGGCGAGGATGTTGAGGCCGCGCTCGAGACCGCGGCGGGCGTCCTCGTCAAACGCGATCAGTTTGGCCATTGCGGTGTGGTCCTCCGTTTGTGGATGACACTGCCAGGCCAGGCTCGGTGCCCGCGACGGACGACCGGCTCCGGGCACACCCGGACCGCGGCCTCACCGTCCCGACCTTGAGGTTTCTGGCACTCACCAACTCCGAGTGCTAAGACGTGTTTAGCACTCCACCGGGTCGAGTGCAAGAACCACAGGTCAGCACGCTGCGCGTGGCAGTGGGGTCACCCATGGACGGCCCGTGGGACACCGCACGGGTCAGGAGGTCACGCCGGGGAAGTTGGTCGGCAGCTGCTGCTGGCTACCCGTCTGCGGACCCACCTGCACGCCGGGCAGCGTGGTCTGGCCGGTCGTCGTGCCACCCCCGCCGGAGCCGGAGTCGCCACCGGAGCTGCCGCTGTTGTTGCTGAAGATGATCACCAGCACGATGATCACCACCACCGCGATCCCGCCGACCAGCAGCGGCAGTCCCCACCGGGACAGCGTGCCGCGCTCGGGGTTGAACGCGCTGGCCCCGGCCGGGGCCGGCGGCCGCAGCCGGATCGGGTCACCGGAGGGCGGCGGCAACTGCTGGCCGCGCTGGTAGGGGTGCTGCTGGGGCAGGTAGGGCAACGGCTGCTGCTGCGGATAACCCGGCTGCTGCTGTTGGACCGGCATCGGCCCGGACTGCGGCCCCCACAGCTGCTGGTTGGGGCCGGTGTTCATCGGGTTGGGCTGCATCGGCCGCTGCTGGAGGTTCTGCTGCTGGAACGGCTGCTGCTGAACCGGCACCGAGCCGCTGTTGGGCCCGGTCGGGCGGGCCAGCGCCACCCGGGCGGCGGCCATCAGCGTGCGGCAGTCCGGGTAGCGGTTGTCCGGCTCCTTGGCCATCCCCTTGCGCACCACCGCGTCGATCGCGGTGGGCACGTTCACCAGGCTGGACACGGCCGGGATGTCCTGGTTGAGGTGGCCGGCGATCACGTCCTGCACCTGGCCCTGGAACGGCGGCCGGCCGGTCAGGCAGGCGAACAGCACGCAGGCCAGCGCGTACTCGTCGGTGCGGCCGTCCACCGGCTGGCCGCGCAGATGCTCGGGCGCGGCGTAGGTGGGCGAACCGAGGAAGTCGCCGGTGCGGGTGCGGTGCCCGGTCGCGCCGCGCCGGGTCAGCCCGAAGTCAGCAAGGTAGACGTGCTCGGTGGCCGACTCCCGGGAGGTGACCAGCACGTTGGCCGGCTTCACGTCCAGGTGCACCAGGCCGCGGTCGTGCAGCATGTCCAGTGCCTCGGCGACCTGGCCGAGCAGCGCGAGCGCCCGGTCGGGGTGCAGCGGGCCGTCCTTGATCACACTGGCCAGGTCGGACCCGTCCACCAGCCGCATGGCGATGTAGAGCAGGCCGTCGACCTCGCCGAAGTCATACAGCGGCACCACGTTCGCGTGGTCGATGGCGGAGGTGTTGCGGGCCTCGTCGACAAACCGCTCGCGGAACTCGGCGTCCCCGGTGAGGTTCTCCCCCATCACCTTCAGCGCGACCTTGCGCCCGAGCCGCACGTCGGTGGCCCGGTACAGCACGCTCATGCCGCCGCGACCGAGCACCCCGTCAATACGGTAGTGACCGATGCGACGCCCGGTGAGGTCCTCCGACACGGACCGCAGCATAGAGCCAGCTGTGTGTGGCGAACCGCACCGGATCAGGTTCGGGCGTCCCGCAGCTGGCTGGCCAGCCAGCCGGCGAGCATCCGCGGGCTGCGGGTCTGGGTGACCAGCTGGCCCGGTCCGGCGAAGTCGAGCACCAGGCCCTCGCCGGTGCGCACCGACTGGCTCACGTCCTGGTTCACCGCGCGCAGCCGGCACTGCATCGTGTCCGGGAAGGCGACCAGGTGGCCGGGGTCGACCGAGATGAGCTCACCTGCACCGAGAGTGACCAGGTCGACCGCGCCGTAGCAGCGCAACACGAGCGGGCCGAGGCCGTTGCCGTGCGCGAGGAAGCCGACGTCCCCGCCGAACATGGTCCGGAAGCCCGGCCACGCCGACTCCAGCGCCACCGTGCTCGCCGCGGCCAGCCAGCCGTCCCTGGCCAGGCACCAGCCGGAACTGCCGTCCAGCTCGATCACGTACAGGTCGCCGGGCAGGTGCGCGGTCAGGTCCACCCAGCCGCCCTCGGCCGGCGCGGTGAACACCTCAGCGTCCTTCCACGACTTGGCCAGCGCCCGGAAGGCGGTGGCACCGGCCCGGTCGACGCCGACGCCGTAGCTGGTGGCGACCATCGCGCCGGGGGCGGCCTGCACACCCTCACCCGGCGCGAGCAGCAGCCGGGCCACCCCGAACGTCGGCGTGTGCCTGGTCCGGACCTGCACCGTCGCCCCCTTGGTCGATGTATCCGTCGTTGACCGCGACGGCGGTCAGCTGCCTCGGTTACCCGCACGCAGTGTGGCACGGCAGGATCAAGGACATGCCGCGAAATGGTCCCGCCACAGCTGCCCCGGTGTCGATCGAATCGCACCGGGCCAGGGTGTTCGAGCTCGTCGGCGACCTGCCGGTGGTGGAACTGCCGGTGGCCGACTGTCTCGGCCTGGTGCTCGCCGCCGACCTGGTGTCCACGATTCCGTTGCCCCCGTTCGACAACTCGGCGATGGACGGATACGCGGTGCGCGCGCGGGACGTGGCCGCCGCGACCGAGCAGCAGCCGGTCGAGCTGCCGGTGCCCGAGGACATCCCGGCCGGCCGCACCGACGTGGTGGCGCTGGAGCCGGGCACCGCGCACCGGATCATGACCGGCGCGGCGATGCCGCCCGGCGCCGACAGCATCGTGCAGGTCGAGCTGACCGACGCGGGCGTGCAGCGGGTCCGGGTGTACGCCTCGGTCCGGCCGGGCAGCCACCTGCGGCATGCCGGCGAGGACGTCCGGGTCGGCGACACCGTGCTGGCCGCCGGCACCGAACTGGGCCCGATGCAGCTGGGTGTCGCCTCGGCGGTGGGCGCGGCCACCCTGCCGGTCCGCCGCAGGCCCAGGGTGCTCGTCGTGTCCACCGGGTCCGAGCTGGTCGAGCCGGGTACCCCGCTGCTGGCCGGGCAGATCTACGAGTCCAACGGCGTGCTGCTGGCCAGCGCGGTGCGGGCCATCGGCGGGGTCGCCGAGCAGCTGCGGTTCGTGCCCGACGACGTGGCCGCGTTCCACGCCGCGCTGGCCGACCGGATCGGCTCGGCCGACCTCGTGGTCACCTCGGGCGGGGTGAGCGCGGGCGCCTATGAAGTGGTCAAGGACGCGCTGGCCGGTCAGGGCGTCGAGTTCACCAAGGTGGCCATGCAGCCGGGCGGCCCACAGGGCGCGGGCCGCTACCAGGGCGTACCGGTGGTGACGCTGCCCGGCAACCCGGTGAGCGCGGCCATCTCGTTCGAGATCTTCGTCCGGCCCGCGCTGCGCCGGGCGATCGGCCACACCGTGATCGACCGGCCGATGAGCACCGCGAAACTGGCCACCTCGGTCACCGCTCCGGCCGGCCGCCGGCAGTACCGGCGTGGCCACCACGACCCGGTCACCGGTCTGGTCGCGCCGGTGGGTGGTCCCGGCTCGCACCTGCTGGCCGCACTGGCCGCCGCGGACTGCCTGTTCGTGGTGCCCGAGGAGGTCACCGAGCTGGCCGAGGGCACCGACGTGCAGGTCATCAGCCTGGAAACCCTGATCGGATGAACTTGCGGAAAGTAACCATTCGATAACCAAATGTGATGAGCGGCGCATCGGTCGCCGTTGCTGAGCTGCTGTGATTCGAATTACACTGGACAGCGGCCGGGGTGCCGGCGGATGGGTGTGCCGTCGGGGGGTGCACGGATCTGCCGGCCCCCGCGTTCGCGCTCGGGTTCGGCCGACCGGTCCGGGGTGAATCCGCCGCCGACCTTGCTACGGCACGGTTACGGCATGGCGTAGCGTGGCGCCGTTCGCTACCGCGACAACACGCACCGGCACAACACAACCCGCCGGTCAGCAGCATCCACCAGTCGGACCAAACGGATCATGGACGGGCCGCAACGAATGACCGCCAAGGGAATCCGCGTCAGCAGCGCCCCCGAGGCCGAGCGCCCCTCCACCGGCGCCCTCGCGCACATCGTCGAACTCGTACGGGACACCGTGCCCCCGATGCACCCGGCCGGTCGGCCGTTCGTGCTCGGCGGTGTACTGGCCACCCTGGTACTGCGCCGGCTGTGGCGCCCGCTGGGAGTGCCGCTGGCATTGCTCACCGGCTGGTGCGCCTGGTTCTTCCGGGAGCCGAAGCGAGTGACACCCAGCCGCCCCGGCGTGGTGGTCGCCCCCGCCGACGGCCTGGTCTCCCAGGTCGTCGAGGTCGCGCCACCGGCCGAACTGGGCCTCGGCAACACGACGATGCTGCGGGTCAGCGTCTTCCTGTCGATCTTCGACGTGCACGTCCAGCGGCTGCCGGTCTCCGGTGAGATCCGGCGGATCGTCTACCGGCCGGGCAAGTTCCTGTCCGCGGACCTGGACAAGGCGAGCGAGGACAACGAGCGCAACACCGTGCTGATCAGAATGGCCGAGACCGACGGCGGCCAGGACATCGTGGTGGTGCAGATCGCCGGCCTGATCGCGCGGCGGATCGTGTGTTCGGTGGCCGAGGGCGAGAAGGCCCAGGCCGGTGGGACCTACGGCCTGATCCGCTTCGGTTCCCGGGTGGACACCTACCTGCCGCTGGGTTCCCGGGTGCTGGTCGAGTCCGGGCAGCGCACGATCGGTGCCGAGACGGTGTTGGCCGAGCTGCCCGAATGGGCCGGGTTCGCCGGTGCGGGCCTGAACGAGGGTGCCAACCGTGGTGCGTAACCCGCCCCCCGGGGTTCGGGTCCTGCCCAACGCGGTGACCGTGCTGGCGCTGTGCGCCGGGTTGTCGGCCGTGCAGTTCGCGATGACCGGCTACTTCGAGCTGGCCATCGCCGCGATCGGCCTGGCCGCCGTCCTGGACGGCCTGGACGGCCGGATCGCCCGACTGCTCGACGCGACCAGCCGGATGGGCGCCGAACTGGACTCGCTGTCCGACGCGATCGCGTTCGGGGTGTCCCCGGCGCTGGTGCTGTTCATCTGGCGGCTGCACGAGTACCGGGCCGGCTGGGTGGTCACCCTGGTGTTCGCGGTGTGCATGATCCTCCGGTTGGCCCGCTTCAACACGCTGCTCGACGACACCGAACAACCCCCGTACACCAAGGAGTTCTTCGTCGGCGTACCGGCACCGGCAGGCGGTCTGCTGGCCATGCTGCCGCTCGCGCTGGCCCGGCAGATCGGCAGCGGCTGGTGGTCGTCGCTGCCGGTAGTGTCGATCTGGACGGTGGCCATCGCGGCCCTGCTGATCAGCCGCATCCCGACACTGTCGGTGAAGACGTTCCGGGTGCCGGCGAAGGCGGTGGCGCCGCTGCTGGTGCTGGTCGGCCTGTTGGCGGCGGCGATCATCACCTTCCCACTGGGCACTGTCGTCGCCGCGATGGTCGTCTACCTGCTGCACATCCCCTATTCCGTGCGCCGGCACCGCTGGCTGGCCAAACACCCCGAGGCGTGGGGCATCCCACCCAACGAACGCCGCGCGATCCGCCGCGCCGCCTCGGTGCGCCGCCTCGGTCTGCGCCCCGCGGGTCGCCGGGTCGCCGGTGTGGCGAGGCGCGCCGTGGGCCGGCCGCGCCGCGAGGAGATCCAACTGGCGGCCGGCGACGGTCACCTGCCGACCACGGTTGTTCCGCGCCGGGGTTGGCGGCGAGTGGGCCTGCGGGCGGTCGGCGGCCTGCGCCGTGGCCAGAGCCGGCCGGGCGAGCCGCAGCCCCGGTTCAACGACCAGCAGGGTGACCGCCGGTCCCGCTGACTGCCGGACAATGGGGCCATGCAACGAACCGTCCTGCTGACCGGCGCGACCTCCGGCCTCGGCCGCTACCTGGCGACCGAACTCGCCGCCACCGGTGCCCGGGTCCTCGTCCACGGCCGTGACCAGGTCAAAGTCGACGCCCTGGCCGCCGAGCTGAACTCCGGTGGAGCGTCCGCAAGGGGCTTCGTCGCCGACCTGACCAGTCTGTCGGAGGTGCGCCGGCTGGCCGCTGCGGTCGCCGAACAGGAGCCCGCCCTGAACACGCTGGTCAACAATGCCGGCGTCGGCTCAGGAATGGCGCACCAGCTGACCGCCGAGGGCCACGAACTCCACTTCGCGGTGAACTACCTGGCTCCCTACGTCCTGACCAGGGCGCTGCTGCCGACGCTGCGCGCGAACGAACCGGCCAGGATCGTCAACGTGGGCTCGCTCGGCCAGGCGTCCCTGGACTTCACCGACCTGGACATGGCCAACCGCTACGAGGGCTCAACCGCCTACGCCCGAAGCAAACTGGCCCTGGCCATGTTCACCTTCGATCTGGCGGACGAGCTCAGCGACTCGTCGGTGACCGCTGTCTGCCTGCACCCGGCGACCTACATGGACACGACCATGGTCCGCGAGGCGGGGATCACGCCACTGAACACCGTTGAACACGGCGGCGCGGCGACGATGCGGGTGATCCTGGACCCCACCGGGACCGGCGTCTTCTACAACGAGGACAAGCCGGCCCACGCGCACCGGGACGCGTATGACCAACAGCTGCGGACCCGCCTGCACACCACCACGGAACAGCTGGTCTGACGCCGACCCGGGCAGCGTCCCGAACCACGGACCCGCCGGTCTCGACCTAGCCTGGACGAGGAGTTCCTGCGGCTGATCACCGGCTGGGTCGGCGAGGCGGACGCGCTGCTGCTCGGGCGGCGCACCTACAAGATCTTCGCGGCCGGCTGGCCGACCGTCACCGACCCGCACGACCCGGTCACCGCCGCGCTCAACACCATGCCGAAGTACGTCGCCTCCCGCACCCCGACCAGCACCGACTGGGCGCCGAGCACCATCCTGTCCGGCGACGTTCCGGCGTGGGTCGCGAAGCTGAAGGAGCAGCCCGGACGGGAACTACAGATCCACGGCAGCACGCAGCACAAAAGCGAGCAGCTGACTCGCGCGATCCGACAACCTGTGGACAACCTGCCACCTGTGGACAACCCGGCCCCGACAGCTCGGATCACCGAGCGCCTCGGCCGGGCGAGGATAGGCTCGATTTCGTGTCCGCACAGATCACCCTGACCGCCCGCCTGTCCCCGTCCGCTCTGGACACCAGGCGCGGTGTCGTGCGCCTGCACCCCGAGGTGCTCGACGCACTCGGGCTGCGGGCCTGGGACACCGTGCAGCTCACCGGCGCACGGGTCAGCGCCGCGCTCGCCGCCGCGGCCGACCGGTCCGGCCCGCCGGGAGTCGCGCTGGTCGACGACATCACCCTGTCCAACCTCGGCATCACCGAGGGCGCGGAGATCGTGGTCGGCCCGGTGTCGGTCGCACCGGCCGGCTCGGTCACCGTGTCCGGTTCACGGATGGCGATCGCGCTGCTCAGCCCGGAGACGGTCCGCCTCGCGCTGATCGGCAAGGTACTCACCGTTGGCGACGCGGTATCCCTGCTGCCCCAGGACATCGCGCCCGCCCCCGGCGCCGACGTGCACGCGGTCCGCCGGATGCTGTCCAACGCCTTCGGGGTGAGCTGGACCAGCGAGCTGATCACCATCGCGACCACCGATCCGGCCGGCCCGGTCGCCATGCGTCCGTCCACAGTGGTCGGCTGGCGGGACGGCGCACGCACCGGCGACCAGCCGGCCGCCGCACCCCCGCCGGCGCAAACCCGACAGCAGCAGCCGGAAACACCGGTCACCGCACCGGTCACCCCGCCACCGATGCCACCGATGCCACCCCGCCCGGTCGCCGACCTGATCGGCGCGCATACCGCTGTACAGCGGCTCACCGAGTGGTTCGACCTGGCCTTCCAACGGCCGGAACTGTTGCGCCGCCTTGGTTCCACCGCCCGGCTCGCCGCGCTGGTCAGCGGCCCGGAAGGGGTCGGCAAGGCGACCCTGGTGCGCGCGGTCGCCGCCGCCGTCGGCGCCGAACTCATCGAACTGGCCGCGCCGAGCGTCGCCGCCCTTGAGGCGAACGCGGCTGCCGCGCGAGTCCGCGAGACGGTGCGCAGTGCGGTCGCCACCGCGGGCGGTGCGCAGCCGTGCGTGCTGCTGGTCACCGACACGGATGTGCTGCTGCCGGGCACCAATCCCCCGCCGGTGGCCAGCATCGTGCTGGACACCCTCCGCGAAGCCGCCCTCACCCCGAGGCTGGCGCTGCTGTTCACCAGCTCGCACTCCGGTTCGGTCGACCCCCGCCTGCGCGACCCCGAACTCGTCGACCGCGAGCTGACCCTGCCGCTGCCCGACGGCAAGACCCGCACCGGCCTGCTGCACGTTCTGCTCCGGGATGTGCCGCTGCACCCGGACATCGAACTGGGCGCGGTGTCCGACCGCACGCCCGGCTTCGTCGTCGCCGACCTGCGCGCCCTCTGCCGGGAGGCGGCCGTGCGGGCGGCGATCCGGCAACGGGACGCGGACGAACCACGCATCGGCCAGCAGGATCTGCTGGCCGCCCTGGAGACCGTCCGACCGGTATCGATGTCCACTTCGGACACTCTGGTCACCGGCGGCCTGACCCTGGACGACGTCGGGGACATGAGCTCGGTGAAACAGTCGCTCACCGAGACCGTGCTGTGGCCGTTGCAGTACCCGGACTCGTTCGACCGGCTGGGCATCGCCCCACCGCGCGGCGTGCTGCTCTACGGACCGCCTGGCTGCGGCAAGACCTTCCTGGTCCGCGCGCTGGCCGGCACCGGCCGGCTCAACGTGTTGTCGGTCAAGGGCGCCGAGTTGCTGGACAAGTGGGTCGGCGAGTCCGAACGCGCGGTCCGGGAGTTGTTCACCCGCGCCCGGCAGGCCGCGCCGACGCTGATCTTCCTGGACGAGGTGGACGCGCTGGCGCCGAGGCGCGGCCAGTCCGGCGACACCGGCGTGGCCGACCGGGTGGTCGCCGCGCTGCTCACCGAGCTGGACGGGGTCGAGCCGATGCGCGACGTGGTGGTGCTCGGCGCGACCAACCGCCCCGAGCTGATCGACCCGGCGCTGCTCCGGCCCGGCCGGCTGGAACGAGTGGTCTACGTGCCGCCACCGGACGCCGACGCCCGCGCCGCGATCCTCGCCCTGGCCGCGCGGAACACCCCGCTGGCCCAGGACGTGGAGCTGCCCGCACTGGCCGCCGAACTGGACGGCTACTCGGCAGCTGACTGCGCCGCCCTGGTCCGGGAAGCCGCGCTCACCGCGATGCGCGAGTCACTGGATGCGGCCGAGGTCACCGCGGCGCATCTGGCCGCCGCCCGACAAGCGGTCCGACCGTCCCTCGACCCCGCCCAACTCGCGGAGTTGGCCGCCTATGCCCAGAACCGCACGTCGTAGCCGTCCGGGCTGGGCGCCTGGTCCGGCGACCAGCCAGGCGCTCGGCTGGCTGCCCGACGATGCGCTCAGCTGGATGGCCGGCCAGGCGACGGGCTGGATGGCTGGCGAAGTGCCCAGCTGGGCGCTCGACCACGGGCTCGGCTGAGCGCTCGGCCGGATGCCCGACCAGGCAACCGGTTGGATCGCCGGCCAGGCGACCGGCTGGATGGCTAAGCGGTGGCCGTTGGCTAAGCGGTGGCCGTTGGCTAAGCGGTGGCCGTTGGCTAAGCGGTGGCCGTTGGCTAAGCGGTGGCCGTTGGCTAAGCGGTGGCCGTTGGCTAAGCGGTGGCCGTTGGCTAAGCG
>DATATV010000126.1:0-51487 GCA_036268615.1 Pseudonocardiaceae bacterium | reverse complement strand
ATCATCGCCAGCGTCGTGTTCATGGAGCAGGGCCAGCGCCGCATCCCGGTGCAGTACGCCAAGCGGATGATCGGCCGACGAATGTACGGCGGTACGTCGACGTACCTGCCACTGAAGGTGAACCAGGCGGGCGTCATCCCGGTCATCTTCGCGTCGTCGCTGCTCTACCTGCCGAACCTGGTCGCGAACCTCGTCGGCAGCTCCACGTCGGCGTCCGGGTGGCAGCAGTTCATCTCCACCTACCTGACCGATCAGTCGAACTGGGTCTACATCCTGGTCTACTTCGCACTGATCATCTTCTTCACGTACTTCTACATCACCATCACGTTCAACGTGGACGAGCGTGCTGACGAGATGAAGAAGTTCGGTGGCTTCATCCCGGGTATCCGCCCAGGCCGGCCGACCGCCGAATACCTGCGCTTCGTACTCAACCGCATCACTCTCCCCGGCTCCCTGTACCTCGGCATCGTCGCAGTGCTGCCGAACTTCTTCCTCGGCCTGACCGGCACGGGGCAGAACCAGAACTTCCCGTTCGGTGGCACCGCCGTCCTGATCATGGTGGGCGTCGGCCTCGACACGGTGAAGCAGATCGAGAGCCAGCTGATGCAGCGCAACTACGAAGGGTTCCTGCGGTAGTGAGACTCGTTCTTGTCGGCCCTCCCGGAGCGGGCAAAGGTACTCAGGCCACGGTGCTGAGCGAACAGCTCGGCGTTCCGCACATCTCGACCGGCGACCTGTTCCGCGCGCACATCAGTGAGCAGTCGGAACTGGGCAAAGAGGTCAAACGTTACCTCGACTCGGGCTCGCTGGTGCCCGACGAGGTGACCAATGAGATGGTGCGCGAGCGGCTGGCCGAGCCGGACGCGGAGCCGGGCTTCCTGCTCGACGGCTTTCCGCGCAACGTCGGCCAGGCCAACGTGCTCGGCAAGATCCTCGCCGAGAACGGGCACACGCTGGAAGCGGTGCTGGAGTTCCAGGTGCCCGAGGACGAACTGGTCAAGCGGTTGCTGGCCCGGGGTCGTTCCGACGACACCGAGGACGTCATCCGCCGCAGGCTGGGTATCTACCGGTCGGAGACCGCGCCGGTGCTCGACCACTACCGGGACCTGTTGATCCCGGTGGATGCGGTCGGTGCGGTCGACGAGGTGAGCCGGCGGGCGCTGGCCGCGCTGTCGGCCAAGTAAGCGCCCGACCGAGGACGAGACTGCGGGTGACGTGGTGTTGAAACGTGGACGCGTGATCGAGATCAAGAGCACCGGCCAGTTGCAGGCGATGCGGGCTGCCGGTCTGGTGGTCGCCCGCACGCTGGCACTGGTCGCCGAGCATGTGCGGCCCGGGGTCAGCACCGCCGAGCTGGACGAGGTGGCCGAGCAGAGCATTCGGGACGCCGGCGCGGTGCCCTCCTTCAAGGGTTACCACGGCTTCCCGGCGAGCATCTGCTCCTCGGTCAACCAGCAGGTCGTGCATGGCATCCCGGCCAAGACCCAGGTGCTCGCCGAGGGCGACCTGATCTCGGTGGACTGCGGCGCGATCCTGGACGGCTGGCACGGCGACTCGGCGGTCACCCTGCCGGTGGGCACGGTCACCGAGGCCGAACTGCAACTCTCCGCGGCGACCAGGGCGGCCATGTTCGCCGGCATCGAGCAGATCCGGCCGGGCGCCAAGCTGACCGACATCTCGCACGCCGTCGAGGTCGCCGCCGTGCTCGCCGGCGACAAGGACGGCCGCGAGTACGGCATCGTGCTCGACTACGGCGGCCACGGCATCGGCACGGCCATGCACATGGAGCCGTTCCTGCCCAACTACGGCAAGGCCGGCCGGGGGCCCAAGCTGCGCACCGGCATGGCGTTGGCGGTGGAGCCGATGCTCACCCTCGGCGACCCGCAGACCGAGGAGCTCGACGACGGCTGGACCGTGGTCACCGCCGACGGCGGCAAGGCCGCGCACTGGGAGCACTCGATCGCGGTGACCGATGACGGCCCGTGGATTCTCACCGCGCCGGAAGACTGAGCCCGGTCGCTCGCCGCTGACCCCAATCGCCTGCTCCAGCGCCTGACCAGGGCGATTTGGGAGGCGGAAGCATGGCGCGTACACTTTGTTAACGGTGCATCTGTCGCACCCCTTCTGTCGTGCCCATGGTACTGGCGATGGTCTGGTCTCTCCTTGTGAGGTTCCTGCCGTGCTCCACGCCCACGGTCGCGCGGATTCGGGTTGGCGGGTGTACTGCCGTGCCCCGCAAACCAGCGGGCTGCGGGAACCACAATCGCCGTCACGAAACGCGGAGGACATGGGCAAGAAGGACGGGGCCATTGAGGTCGAGGGCCGCGTAGTCGAGCCGCTTCCCAACGCGATGTTCCGCGTCGAGTTGGAGAACGGTCACCGGGTCCTGGCACACATCAGCGGCAAGATGCGGCAGCACTACATCCGCATCCTGCCGGAGGACAGGGTTGTCGTGGAGCTCTCGCCCTACGACCTGACCCGAGGCCGCATCGTCTACCGCTACAAGTAGTGACGGCTCCGACGTTCCAGGCTCCCGGGGCGAACGCGCCGGAGAGCGGCCGAGCAGGAGAACTACAGGCGTGAAGGTCCAGCCGAGCGTCAAGAAGATCTGCGACAAGTGC
Organism: Pseudonocardiaceae bacterium; assembly: GCA_036268615.1. Taxonomy (GTDB): domain Bacteria; phylum Actinomycetota; class Actinomycetes; order Mycobacteriales; family Pseudonocardiaceae; genus DATATV01. The sequence goes on along the minus strand of DATATV010000126.1, from coordinate 48,866 downwards.
AAGGTGATCCGCCGTCACGGGCGGGTCATGGTGATCTGCGAAAACCTGCGCCACAAGCAGCGCCAGGGCTGAGCGGATCACCGGCACCAGCGGTCTGACGCGACCACCACACATCCGATAAGAGGAACTTCCCAGCTCTGCCGGGTCACGGGGACCCGGCGTACCCCTGGTCTCCAGGCCAGGGCTTGCCGGTGCTGAGTCCACCGGTGAGGCGACTGGGGAGCAAACCTGGAGTCGAACCGACAAGGAGAAGCTGCCGAATGGCACGACTCACCGGTGTCGATCTTCCCCGCGACAAGCGGATGGAGATCGCGCTCACTTACATCTTTGGCATCGGTAAGACCAGGTCCAGGGAAATCCTGTCCGCGACGGGCGTCAGCCCGGACCTGCGGACCAAGGACCTGACCGATGACGACCTGGTCAAGCTCAGGGACTACATCGAGGAACACTTCAAGGTCGAGGGTGACCTCCGCCGTGAGGTGGCTGCCGACATTCGCCGCAAGGTGGAGATCGGTTGTTACGCGGGCCTGCGACACCGTCGCAACCTGCCCGTCCGGGGCCAGCGGACGAAGACCAACGCCCGTACCCGTAAGGGCCCGAAGAAGACGGTCGCCGGCAAGAAGAAGGCCGGCAAGAAGTAAGGCCCGCCACTTCACTTTGTTCTAGGAGAGCACCAGAGACATGCCACCGAAGTCGCGTTCCGGCGCCGGAGTCAAGAAGGTCCGGCGCAAGGAAAAGAAGAACATCTCGCACGGGCACGCCCACATCAAGAGCACGTTCAACAACACCATCGTGTCCATCACGGACCCGCTGGGCAACGTGATCGCCTGGGCGTCGGCCGGCCACGTGGGGTTCAAGGGCTCGCGTAAGTCCACTCCCTTCGCCGCGCAGATGGCTGCCGAGAACGCCGCCCGCAAGGCGGCCGAGCACGGCATGAAGAAGGTCGACGTGTTCGTCAAGGGTCCGGGTTCCGGCCGGGAGACCGCCATCCGGTCCCTGTCGGCAGCCGGTCTTGAGGTCGGCAACATCCAGGACGTGACCCCTCAGCCGCACAACGGCTGCCGGCCGCCGAAGCGGCGCCGGGTCTAGGGCGGGGAGGAGTAGAACACCATGGCTCGTTACACCGGACCCGTCACCCGGAAGTCCCGTCGGCTCAAGGTCGACCTGGTCGGCGGCGACCAGGCATTCGAGCGTCGCCCCTACCCGCCCGGCCAACACGGCCGCGGCCGGGTCAAGGAGAGCGAGTACCTGCTTCAGCTCCAGGAGAAGCAGAAGGCTCGTTTCACCTACGGGGTGCTGGAGCGCCAGTTCCGCAACTACTACGAAGAGGCTGCCCGGCGCGAGGGCAAGACCGGCGACAACCTGCTCGGTCTGCTTGAGTCCCGGCTGGACAACGTCGTGTACCGCGCCGGTCTGGCGCGTACCCGTCGGCAGTCCCGCCAGCTGGTCAGCCACGGCCACTTCACGGTCAACGGCAAGCGGGTGAACATCCCCAGCTACCAGGTCAGCAAGTGGGACATCATCGATGTCAAGCCGAAGTCCTTCCAGACGCTGCCCTTCGTGGCCGCCAAGGAGTCCGTCGGTGACCGGCCGATCCCGGCCTGGCTGCAGGTCGTGCCCTCCAACCTCCGCATTCTGGTCCACCAGAACCCGGAGCGGGCACAGATCGACACCCCGGTTCAGGAACAGCTGATCGTCGAGTACTACTCGAAGTAACAGCAGGCGGTGCGCCGTCGCCCAACCGCGGCGGCGCACCGCATCCCTTCTGGCGTCAAATAGCGGGCGCCGTAGGAAAGGAACACAGAAGTGCTCATCTCTCAGCGACCGACGCTGACCGAGGAACCGGTCGGCGAAACCCGCTCCCGCTTCATGATCGAGCCGCTGGAGCCCGGCTTCGGCTACACGCTCGGCAACTCGCTGCGGCGCACGCTGCTGTCCTCGATCCCGGGGGCCGCGGTGACCAGCATCCGCATCGACGGCGTGCTGCACGAGTTCACCACCGTTCCGGGGGTGAAGGAGGATGTCACCGACATCATCCTGAACCTCAAGGAGCTGGTGATCAGCTCCGAGGAGGACGAGCCGGTCACCATGTACCTGCGCAAGCAGGGCCCGGGGACGGTCACCGCGGGCGACATCGTGCCGCCGGCCGGGGTCACCGTGCACAACCCCGACCTGCACATCGCCACGCTCAACGCCAAGGGCAAGCTGGAGATCGAGCTCGTGGTCGAGCGCGGTCGCGGTTACGTGCCGGCGGTGCAGAACAAGCAGGCGGGCGCCGAGATCGGCCGGATTCCGGTCGACTCGATCTACTCCCCGGTGCTGAAGGTGACCTACAAGGTCGAGGCCACCCGTGTCGAGCAGCGCACCGACTTCGACAAGCTCATCCTCGACGTGGAGACCAAGCCGTCGATCACCCCGCGTGACGCCGTCGCGTCCTCGGGCAAGACGCTGGTCGAGCTGTTCGGTCTCGCCCGCGAGCTGAACGTCGACGCCGAGGGCATCGAGATCGGGCCGTCGCCGGCGGAGGCGGACACCATCGCGGCGTTCGCCATGCCGATCGAGGACCTCGACCTCACGGTTCGGTCGTACAACTGCCTCAAGCGCGAAGGCATCCACACGGTCGGCGAGCTGGTTTCGCGCAGCGAGGCCGACCTGCTGGACATCCGGAACTTCGGGGCCAAGTCCATCGACGAGGTCAAGATGAAGCTGGTCGGGCTCGGCCTCGCGCTGAAGGACAGCCCGCCCGGATTCGACCCGTCCGCCGCTGCCGCCGACTACCCGTCGGACGGCTGGGGCGACTCCTCGTCCCTTGACGAGCACGGCCACGACGACGGCCAGGATTATGCAGAGACGGAGCAGCTCTGACCCTGATCGTCCACTGAGGACGTGATGGACACGGGTTGCGCGCTACAAGGAGCTACAGATGCCTTCCCCCACAAAGGGTGCTCGGTTCGGCGGTTCGCCGTCCCATGAGCGGCTGATCCTGGCCAACCTGGCCACCTCGCTGTTCGAGCACGGCCGGATCACTACCACCGAGGCCAAGGCCAAGCGGCTGCGTCCGCTGGCCGAGCGGCTGATCACCAAGGCGAAGCGGGGTGACCTGCACAACCGCCGCGAGGTGCTCAAGACCATCCGCAACAAGGATGTGCTGCACAAGCTCTTCGCCGAGATCGGTCCGTCGTTCGCCGACCGCAACGGTGGCTACACCCGGATCACCAAGACGATGCCGCGCAAGGGTGACAACGCCAAGATGGCGGTCATCTCCCTGGTGGCCGAGCGTCTGGTGAGCACCGAGGCCGACTCGGTGCGGCGGGCTTCGGACAAGCGGTCCACCCCCGCGGCCGTGGCGCCCGTCGAGGACGCCAAGGTCGAGGACACCGTGGTTGAGGACGCCGTTGTCGAGGGCGCGGCGACCGACACCACGCCGGAGGACACCGCCGAGGTGACCGAGGCCCCGGCCGAGGACGCCAAGGACGAGTCCTGACGGCGAAGGACAACCGTGACGAGCCCGTCGTTCCCACCGGGGACGACGGGCTCGTCCGTGTTCGGCTCGACCTCGGTTACGACGGCACGGACTTCTCCGGCTGGGCCCGGCAGCCGCAGCGGCGCACGGTCTGCGGGGTGCTGGAGGACGGCCTGAGCATGGTGCTGCGCCACGACGTGCGGCTGACCGTCGCCGGCCGCACCGATGCCGGCGTGCACGCCACCGGCCAGGTCGCCCACGTCGACCTGCCCGCTGAGTCCGATGTGGACGGTCTGCCCCGCAGGCTGGGCCGGTTCCTGCCGGCCGACGTACGGGTGTTCCATGCGCGGGTGGTGCCGGCGGAGTTCGACGCCCGGTTCACCGCGCTGCGCCGGCACTACCGTTACCGGGTCTCGGCTGCGCCGTGGGGCGCCGATCCGCTGCGCCGGCTGGATACGGTCGCCTGGCCCCGCCCGCTCGACCTGGACGCGCTGAACGCCGCGAGCGCGCTGCTGCTGGGCGAGCACGACTTCGTCGCCTTCTGCAAGCGCAGGCAGGGTGCGACCACCATCCGCGAGTTGCAGCGCCTGGAGTGGACCCGCGAACCCGACGGCGTGCTCGCCGCGGCGGTCAGCGCGGACGCGTTCTGCCACTCGATGGTGCGCAGCCTGGTGGGCGCCCTGCTCGCCGTCGGCGAGGGCCGGCTGGCCGCCGGCTGGCCGGCCTCCCTGCTGGCCGCGACCACCCGACCGAGCACGGTCACCGTCGCCCCGGCGCACGGCCTCACCCTGGTCGGCGTGGACTACCCGGCCGCCGACCAGCTCGCCGCGCGCGCCGCGGTGACCCGGAGCGTCCGCACCCTCGCCTGCTGATCGGTCAATCCACGATTGACGTCAATTTGTGATTGACGCAGGCTCGACGTCAAGCTGTAATTGACGCATGAGCCCAGTCAACGTGAACTTGTCGGATTTGATCAACCAACTCGTGCAGGATGTCCCCGAGACGGACGCGCTGGCCCGGATCAGCGAGGCCCAGCGGCGCTCGCACAGCCTGTCCGACCTCGGTGACCAGCTCGTCGGCCACTTCGTCGAGCAGGCCCGCACGGCCGGCGCCTCCTGGTCGCAGATCGGCGACGCGATCGGTGTCTCCAAACAGGCCGCCCAGCAGAAGTGGGTGGCCCCGACCTTCGAACGGTTCACCGTCCGCGCCCGGCACGTCGTGGTGCTCTCCCAGGAGCAGGCGCGTGCCCACAGCCACGACCACATCCTCACCGAGCACATCCTGATGGGTCTGCTCAACGAGACCGACGGGCTGGCCGCCAAGGCGCTGGAGAAGCTGGCCGGTTCGTCGAGCACGGTGCGCGAGGCGGTCGAGGGCAGCTTCGGGCCGCCCGGGAAGAAGGCCCTCAAGGGACACATCCCGTTCTCGGCGGAGGCCAAGCTGGCACTCCAGTTCGCCCTTCAGGCGGCACTGAAGCTCGGCCACAACTACATCGGCACCGAGCACATCCTGCTCGGCGTGCTCGCCGTGCCGGAAGGCAAGGCCGCCCAGACGATCGCCGGGCTGGGCATCACCGCCGAACAGGTGGAGGAGGAGATCAAGGCCCAACTGGCCGGCTACCTCGCCGCGGCCGCGCAGGCGAAAGCCGCAGAACAGGCCGAAAAGAACGAATCCGGTGAACCGACCGACCCCCCTGCCGAACAGCAGTAACCGCTTCGTCCCTCTGCTACCTTCCGGACCAGCAGTGCTGGACAAGGGGACGCTGGGGGGATGAACGGTGCTGCGTACGCAGCGATCGGCACGGTCTGGCCATAGCAGCCGGCCCGGCGACGCGATGCGTCGTCCGGGCCGGATGACCAGTCAGGATGTGCTCGCGGTGGTCGGCGGCCTGTGTGCGGTGCAGGGCTTCGGGTCGGCCCTCACCCAGGTCTTCTGGGGTTCGGGCTTCGGCTTCGCCGGGCTGCTGCACGCCGCGCACGCGCCGCACTGGTCCGGGCTGGCCATCGGCGCGTTCGGCCTGGCCCTGCTCACCCTCGCCGGGCTGCGCCGGCTGGCCCGCCGACGCGTCCGCTGAGTCCGGTCAGTCCGGTCAGTCGCCGCGTCGGACCGGGCCGAGGATCTGCTTCTCCAGCGGCGTGGTGATCAACCGGACCGGCCGCCACAGGTTGCGGCCCAGTGCGACCGCCTGATCGTCCTGCAACGTGGTCAGCTGCTGCACCAACCTCGGCGGCAGCCGCCAGATCCGCGCGGCCAGCTGTGCCTGCCCGACCGGCTGGCGCTGCAACAGCACCAGATCAGCGGTGTTCGCCGTCGCGGTGACCTGCGGGTGCAGGTAGGGCAACACGTAAACCGTTGTTTGCCAAGGAGATCTCGGCGGGAACAGCTCGGTCGGGGTGGACCCGCCGTCGTGCATCACCAGCAGCGGGCCGTCCTCGGTGGGCCGTGGCAGCTCCACCGGGTTGAGTCGGCGGATCTGCACCATCGGCGCCGGCTGGCCGTTCGGGCCCTCACCGGCGGCGCGCGCGAGCACCTGCCAGGCGGCCGGCCGGGCGGTGGCCACGACGATCCACGCCCCGGTCGCCATCGCCCGCAAGGCCAACTGCCGGGCCAGATACAGGCCGCCGACGCAGACGATCCTGGTCGGCGCAGGCCGCAGCACCGACGCGGTCAGCGGCTCCCCGTTGAGACCGGAGCCCAGCACCATGCCGCCCCGGTCGCCCGACGGGCTGACCGTGTCCAACATGCCCGGCGAGACCAGGTACTCCGGCGACAGGCTGGACTGGCCCTGCACGTCGAGCAGACGGTTGCGGCTCACGCGGCACCTCCCAGCGGCAGCGTCGCGGCCAGACCGGTCACCTGGAGCCCGCGCAGCGGGGTCAGGGACACGCCCAGCCGGTTGGAGATGGCGCTGAGCCGGTGGTTCGCGTCGGCCAGCTCGCTGGGCGTCCGGGCGCTCACCCGGACCAGCCCGCGCAGGCCGACCTGGTCGACCTCGTCACTCGGCGAGATCGACATGGTGACCGTCGCCGACAGCGCCCGCACACCGGTCAGCGCGTTGATGCTGTTCATGTTGCGTCCCTTGGGCCAGCCGGTGATGGCGTAGCTGGCGTGGCCGATGTTGGCCGCCGTCACGCCGGTCCACCGCTCGGTCAGCGCGACCCGGGAGTTCGACCCGGCGGCACCGATCAGCTCGGCCGCCGAGATGCCTGAGCGCAGCAGCTCGTCGGGGTCCAGCGGCCGGGTCGGCACGCCACGTGCCTCCAGCGCGCTGTGCACCCGGGACAGCGCACCGATCAGCGCGCGGTGCGCACCGACCACGCCGCCGCCGCGCTCGCTGACCGCGGCCAGGCAGCGCCGGGGGTCCAGCCGGACGGCCACCCAGGTGGTCCGCCGGGCCGCCGCCGGCAGCGGGCCGAGCACTTCCAGGTAGGAGGCGAGGGCGGGGGAACTCGTCGGCAGCGCCGCGCTGCCTGGGTAGCAGTGCCAGATGACCTGGATCGCGTCCAGCACCACACCGCGGTCCTCAAGGCAGGGCGCGAGCGCGCCCAGCGGCAGCGCCGGGGTGGTGCCGAGCGGCGTGACCAGAGCGGGCGCCGGGTCGACCAGCAGCACCGCGGTCCACGCGCCCTGGTGCCAGGCGAAGCCGACCGGCCTGCGCTCGTGGTCCATGCCCTGCGCCACCACCAGGTCCGGCACGACCAGGCGCAGCAGGTTGACCCGCGCGTCGTCCGGCCCGATCACCTCGCTGGCGTCCGTGCCCACGTCGTCCGCGGTGTCCACTGTGGAGTCGACCGGCTCGGCGACCCTGGTGTGCGAGCGGAACATGTAGCGCATGGTCAGCCCGACCCACTGGGTGAACCAGCGCTTGTGCCACCGCAGGAAGGCGATGATCAGCGCGACCAGCAGCACCGCGGCGGCCTCGTAGAGCCAGGAGTGGTTGACGCCGAGCAGGATCAGCCCGACGGCCAGACCGACCTCGATCACCACCAGGTTGGCCACCGGCAGCGAACCGAGGCTCGCGCCGCTGCGGCGCCGTCTCGCGGTGACCACCGCTCGCGCCGGCGGCGGGGCATCATGCGCCGGGACCGCGGCCGCCACGCCCGGGTTGGGCGGAACCGGTCGTGGAGTGGTAACGGACATCCGCTCGATTTCCCCTCGGTCGTGCTCCGGTGCGGCCGGGGCGGTGTTGTGCCGACGGCTACGTTGATCGTGGCGCATGGTGCCCCGTGCGGTGGCGTGATCCGCCAAAAACGTGTTGGTTGGGGGCACGAGCGGGTCGGGTATTTCCGAACGCGCCCCGGGCCACGCCCAGGCGGACTATCCTGCCGAACCGTACCGCGACTGGAGGGGCAGCAGGTCCAGAATGGCGTCAACACCTACCAGCAAGTCACAGGTTCAGGCGTACCGCTTCGTGCTACGCCGGATGGAGTCCGCCCTGGTCCGCAAGGACGCGGTGATGCTCCACGACCCCATGCGCACGCACAAGCGGGCGACCCTCGTCGGGGTGATCATCGGGGTGGCCGGCCTGCTCGGGTTCCTGATTGTCGGCATCCTCAACCCAGCACAGTCCCTGCCGGGCAGCGGAATCGTCATCGCGCAGCCCTCCGGGCAGGTCTATGTGGTCAACCAGAATCCGCATGAGCTGATCCCGGTGTTCAACCTCACATCGGCCCGGCTGTTGCTGCTCGCGCAGAGTTCCCAGCAGTCCGGTTCGAGTGGTTCCACCGCCCAGCAGGCGACGAGCGTGCCGAGCGTCGTGCCGCCCACCGTCGTGGACGACACCCAGTTGGCCGGCGTGCCGATGGGCCGGCTGACCGGTATCCCGGACGGCCCGCAGGCCCTGCCCACTCCGGGCTCGTCGGCGGAGAACTGGGCGGTGTGCGACAACATCCCGCGCAACAACACCCCCAGCGCCACCGCGAACGAGACCGCGCAGTCGACGGTCCTGGTCGGCCAGCCCAACATCGGCAAGGAGTTGCCCGCCGCTCAGGCGCTGCTGGTGGTCGGCCCGGACGGCACCGACTACCTCGTCTACCGCGAGCACGCCACGGCCAACGACGCCAACGACAGTGCGGTCAAGGCCCAGGTCGACCTGAACGACCAGGACATCCAGTTCGCGCTGCAACTTGAGAACACCCCGGTGCGACCGATCAGCGCGGCGCTGCTGGATGCGATCCCCACGGTTGGGCCGATCGTGAACCCGTTCAAGAACTTCGACAACGTCGGTTCGGCCGGTCCGCAGGCGCTCGCGGCGAACAACCTCACCATCGGTCAGGTCTTCCAGGTGGTCAACTCGGACAACTCGTCCAAGTTCTTCGCGGTGGTCTCGGGCAACACCATCGAGTCGGTGAACAAGACCACCGCCGACATCATCCGCACCGAGAGCGGCGGCACCCAGCAGACCAGCTTCGTCCAGGTCTCGCCGGCCTCGGCCGCCGCGGTGCGGCAGGTCACCGGCGTGCTGCCGAACGTCGACACCTACCCGGCCGACATCCCGCAGGTGCTCAACGCCGACACCGAGCCGGTGGTCTGCCTCGGCTGGAGCGCCAACCTCAGCGACCCGAAGAACTTCCAGGTCGACACGCGGGTCACCGTCGACACCAGGATCGAGACGCCGACCGACCCGGTGACCGGTGCGGCGATGACGCCGGTGGCGGTCGGCACCCCCGGCCCGAACGGTGTGCGGATCGACTCGTTCTTCATGAACCCGGACGCCAACGGTGACCAGGCCGGCCTCGCCGACGGCCTCGCGGTGCGCGCGGCCAACGGTGCCGGCGAGTTCGCCAGCGGCCCGATCCGGCTGATCACCCCGCGCGGGGTGGTGTACAGCGTGGACAGCGTGACCACCGCGCAGGCGCTCGGGATCGGCAACACGTCCGCGTTCAACGGCATGTTCCCGGCGCCGGAGTCCATTGTGGGCCTGCTGCCGACCGGGTCGGAGGAGTTGAACATCCAGAACGTGCAGCGCACCTTCGACAGCGTCCCGGTGCCCGAGACGGCCGGTCAGTACACCTCGGTGGCCACCCAGCAGGGCGGCTGACCGACTTCTCCGCTGATCTGCGCTGATCTGTGGGGTAGCGGAACCTGACGCCGGCGGGCATCGTCCAAGACGGTGCCCGCCGACGAATGCGGGGGTACCGGGGATGTGAAGGGGGCGCGCGTGGCTGGGATCTCGGTCAACCCGAGCTGGATCAACGGCTATGCCGACACCGTCGAGCAGGCCGCCGACGGGCTGACCTCGGCTGCCCGGACGTTGCAGGGCGCCCCGCTCGGCTCGGCCGCGTTCGGTGACCTCGGCCGGTCGCTCGGCGCGGCCACCGCGTACTCCCGGGCGGCGGACACCCTGCTCACCCAGCTGACGAAGGCCGGCGCGGACCTCCGGTCGGCCGCCGACAGCCTGCGCACGGTCGCCGGCACGCACTCCGACCTCGACGAGGACCAGGCCGCGCAGATCCGCCGCGCCGGACCGAGCTGACTCCGGTTCTGGAAACCGCGGGCCCTGGAAATCCCCGCCCCGGAAGTCGCCGCCCAGGAAGTCGAAGGAGGAACAGGTGAACGGCCCCGAGCTGACCAAGAACGTCAACGGCCACCTGGACTACGTGTCCCAGTTGGCCGGCCAGCTCGGCATGACCGATCCGGTGGAGTCGTTCCTGACCCCGACCATCGGCACCTGGAACGACCTGCGCGACGAGGCCGGCCGGTGGCGCGCCGCGGCGGCGACCGCCGAGCAGGTCAACACCTCGCTCACCGGACCGTTGGGTGGCCTCGACGCGGCCTGGCAGGGCGCCGACGCGACCTCGTTCCTGGCCTACATGCAGAAGATCGGCGCCGCCGGGACCGACCTGTCCGACGCGATGACCGCGATGGCCGACGCCCTGGACAAGACCGCGGACGGGTTGCAGCAGATCGTCTCCGAGATGGTCGACCTGCTCACCGACACCGCGGAACAGACCTCCGACGCGATGAGCGTGCCGGTCAACGGGGAAACCCGGGTCCGGCAGCTGCTCGACGAGCTGCACCAGCCGACGAGTCAGCTCTACGAGTCGGTGCGGGACGTGCTGGACGCGTTTGTCCGGATGTGCGAGGGGACGGCTGCCGCCGGGTCGTCCGGGGCTTCGGCTGGTCAGGTGGCGATGGCGCACACGATGCCGGCCGGTGCCTGGAAACCCAGTTCTGCCGCTGGTTCTCCTGCTGCTGGTGGGCAGCCGGCGGACCCGGTGTTGTCCGGGCAGTTGCCGTTGCCGGGGCAGCCTGCTGGAGTCCCGGGGTCCGGTTCCGGGGCCGTTCCGGGCCAGCCGGTTTCACAACCTGTTTCGCAGCCGGTGGCCCAGCCTGCTGCTCAGCCGTTGCAGCCCGCGGCCGCTGCTGCTCCGGCTGCTGCCGCTCCGGTTGGTGCGCCCGCTCAGCCTGCTCCTGCGGTCGCTTCGGCCCAGCCTGCTCCGGTGGGAGCCGGGCATGCCGGTGGGACTGAGACGGCTGCCTCAGGGACGGCGGCGGGTCATCAGGTTGCCGCACCCCATGCCGGTGGAGCCGGCGATCCTGGTGCTGCTGCTGCGCCGGCGCCGCCTGCGCCGCAGCAGATGGGACAGGGGGGTTCGTCCGGCGCGTCCGCTGACTTGCAGCAGGCGCCGGAGCCGGCTGCGGCGGGGACGCCGGCTGCTGCCGGGGCGCAGCAGGATGCGAGCAGCGGCGGTGGCGGGATGGGCGGCGGGATGATGGGGATGGGTGGCATGTCCCGGGGTGGCCAGGGGGGTGGGGATCAGGAGCACAAGACGAAGATCCGCACTGCTGGGGATGTTCGGGAGATCTTTGGGCGACCCGGGAAGACCGCTCCGCCGGTCATCGGGGAGGAATAAGCCGGCCCGGCCCTGTTGGGCCCTGTCGCGCCAGCGACGAGAGAGGGCCAGGGAGCGAAGCGACCAGCTTTTCGTTTGTCAGATGGGGATTTCGTCGCCGGAGATGGCGCACGGCCCGGTTCGGTTCCGGTTTGCAAGCGGTCCCTTCGCCCCGATCTCGCGATTGTCTGACGTGCGCTCTGTATCGGGGTGCAGGGGGTAGCGCGGTCGAGGTGCGCTGACCAGCCGTTCTCAGGCGTCCCGGGCGAGAACGCCCGCCAGCGTGCTGCTGGGAAGGTGAGGGTGGGGCCGGCGGTGTTCTTTGGGTCCCGGACCCCGACCTTGGCTTGGCCGACGGCCACTTCCACGCAAGGTCATCAACCGGAACGATCCAGGTGTACCGACACGGCCGTGTCTTGCGGCCGGAACCACTCGGACGGAGCAGTTGTCCCAGTCGGCGGCGAACTGCAGACGCATCATCTGGTCGTTCATCACACCGGCACCGCCGACCGTCGATCGCAGCACATGTTCGCTGATAAAGAACGTCGCTTGCGGCGGATTCCCCTTGCGGAGCACGGACTGCCGGTCGAGCCGGCGCCCCGCACCCCGGTTGATCATGTCCGGTGCCTCGATGCCGCTCTCGATGAGCAGCGAACGCACGTAATCCTCGGCCTGAAGCAGACCGGGTACGTACATGCACTCGTAGTCCGTGATCATGCGGGCTGTCGTCTCATGCACGACCAGGGCGATCAGCTCGTCCAGCATCCGATCGTTGAACGGGGCCACGTGGAAACCGGTGTCCGGGGTGCGGGCTATCTGTAGGTAGGGCGCGATCTCGTCGGACTTCAGCCCGCGGATGGTCAGGTACTGGATCAGCTTGACCTCGGACATGCTGCGCAGGCCGTTCTCCACCTTGGCGACCGTCGGCGCGCCGGTGCCGATGTGTTCGGCCAGTGCCGTCGTGGTGAAGCCAACGCCCTGCCGGAGTTCGGTCAACTGCCTACCCAGGTCCCGGCTCCGCGCGGTGGAGTACTGAGAGTCCACGGTTTCCTCCGTAGTCGCTTGGGTTCGGCCAACATACGGCCGTCACCAGGCAGAACAGGTGGGGAGCGCGGGAAACCACCCCAACGGCATCCGACCGGGAGGTTGTGCCAACAGGGCAGCGAACCTCAGCCGAAGTCGAGTTCGGTCGGCTCGACCACCATCGCCCCGGCGGCCTCCAACTCCTTCTCCACCCGCGCCGAGATCTCCGCCGCCGGAACCTCGTCGTCATAGGTCGCGTGGGCGCCGCGGACCACGGTCACCCGGTTGCCTCGGGCCAGTGCGGCCAAGCTGGTCGCCCGAATGCAGAAGTCGCTCTGCATACCGACGAGCACCACCGACTCGGTCGGGGTCACCAGGTCCGACAGGGCGGTGGCGTCGAAGGAGTTCGGCTCGTACTTGTCGACCACCTGCTCGCCGGGGTGGACCTCGTGCACCAGTTCCCAGCCGGGTGACCCGGGGCCGTCCGGCTCACCGTCGAGGCCGTTGTTCCTGATGTGTATCACCGACACCCCGGCCGCCCTGGCGCGGTCGAGCACGGCCGTGATCGCGGCCGACACCTCGACCGCGGCCGGGATCGCCTCCGGCGGTTCGAGCATGTTGCGTTGCACGTCGATCAGCAGCAGTACGGAAGCCATGTCGGCAAACTAGGGCAATCCACCGACACAACCGGTCAGGACCGCGCCGCCGCCCGCTCCGCGTTGCGCCGCCGGGTCCGGACCACGAACAGCACCACCAGCAGCGCGATCAGACCACCGACCGTGCCCAGCAGCGCGACCCGCATCGGCAGTGGGTCCTTGGCCGGCGCGGCCGGTACCTGGGCGCGGATCTGGGTCGCCCCGGCCACCGGTACGCCGTTCTGGCCGGGCACGTCCGCGGTCAGCGCCGCCACCGGGTCGACGATGCCGAAGCCGACCTGGTTGTTGCGGCCGCTGGGCCCCGACGGGTGTTGCGCGGTCGCCTCGATGCGCTGGATCACCTGCGCGGCCGACAGGTTCGGGAACTTCGCCCGCACCAACGCGACCACGCCGGCCACGTACGGCGCGGCGAAGCTGGTGCCCTGGATCGGGCCGACCTGCTGCTGGCCGGGCTCGGCGAACTCGTTGGCCAGGGTCTTGCCGTCGCGGCCCGGGTCGACCGAGACGATGTCCTGGCCGGGCGCGGCGATGTTCACCCACGGCCCGAACTCGGAGAACGGGGACACCGTGCCGATGGTCGGGTCGACCGACGCCACCGACAGCAGATTGTCCGAGTACACCGCCGGAATCTCGATCTGCTTCACGTCATTGGGATTGGAGTTGTCGTTCTGCGGCACGCTCGCGCACGGCGAACTCGACGCCTGCTGCTGGCTCTGGTTGCTGTCCGGCGTCGTGGCGACGTTGCCGGCCGAGTTGACGACCACCACATTGTTCTCGAAAGCGTAATGAATGGCCGCCTGTAGCTTCTGGTCGTCCGACCCGGGCGAGTTCATGTCCGCGATCGCGATGTCGGCAGGCTCGCACACGTCCACCGACGTCGTGATCACCTGCACATGCTGGTTCACCGCGCTGATGATCGCCTCGGCCAGCGTCAGCGGGTCGCCCGCGGTGATCTTGTCGTTGCTGGTCGGGTCGGTGAAGTGGTACGCCTGGCTGGTCTGCCGGATCGCCAGGATGTGCGCGTCCGGCGCCACCCCGATGAAGCCGACGTTGGGGTCCTGCGGGTCGGCCGCGATGATGCCCGCGGTCAGCGTGCCGTGGCCGTCGCAGTCGGTGGTGCCGTCGTCCTTCGTGTCGACGAAGTCACCGCCGCCGGACAACCGCTGCTGGAAGAACGGATGCGGGTTGACCCCGGTGTCGATCACCGCGACCGTGATGCCCTGTCCGGTGGAGAACTGTTGCGCCGACTTGATGTCCAACATGGACTGGGCCGGCGGGATCTCGTCCAGCGACTGGTTGAGCGTGCCCGACTGGATGCACCCGACGTCCTGGACGAACGGGTGGTCCGGGCCCGCGTGCGGATTGAGCCCGCTGACCAGTCCGTCGTTGGGCGCCGGTGGCTCCCAGAAGTCCGGGCCGGGCTGCGGGGTGGTGCTCGTGCTCGGGTCGGCCGCCGCCGGCCAGCCGCCGGTGCCGAACACCAGTGCCATCGCCGCCATCGTGGCCGCGACCCTGACCACGATCGCGCGTGTGCTGCGGGACATCCGCGATAGTCCTAACGTCAGGTCAGAGGTTCAGGTGCACGTGCCGGATGATGCTGTAGAGGTTCATCACCCACAACGCCACCGGCAGCACGCCGGCGATCAGCAGTGCTTCCAACACATCCACGCTGCGGCGCAGCACCGGCGAGAACCGGCGGTCGGGGAACACGATGCCCACCACCAGGGTGCCGGCGGCGACCACGACCAGCACGCCGAACACCCAGACCAGCCGCACCGTCGGACTGGACTCGACCAGCCAGCCGACCAGCAGGCCGGCGGCGGTGAGCATGCCGGTCATCATCAGCGCCGCTGCCTGGCTGCCGTTGGCGTAGGTCCGCCCGCGCAGCAGCAGCACCATCGCGACCACCCCGGCCAGGATCGGCCCGGAGATGCTCGGCGCGCTGGCCGCGAGGACCGAGGAGATCGCGGCCACCAGACCACAGCCGATGATCATGCCGGTCATGTACTCGTGGGCCCGCGCGGTGCGCTGCTCGATCACCCGGTAGTCCGGGAAACCGGTGTCGTCGCGCAGGTCCTCCGCGTCCCGGGGCACGTTGGGCAGCGGCAGCTTGGCCAGTTGGATGGTCACCCTCGGCAGCACGGACAACGCGGCCAACGCGACCGCCGCGGTGCCGGCAGCGATGCCGACGGTCGGCTCGGTGATCAGCGTGCCGACCAGGAAGGCCAGCGCGCCCAGCGTCCCGGCGGTGGCCGCGGCGATGAACGCGGTCACCCCGGCGCCGATGACCAGGATCGACACCGACGCGATGATCAGCACGAACACCGAGCCCAGCAGGTAGTTCGCGCTGCCCACCGGACCGGGCACCGCGTACAGGCCGGCGACGAAGCCCATCGGCAGGCCACCGGCCGCGGCAATCAGTACGCCGGTCCGGGTGGCCTGGTAGGAGTGCACCACGGTGGCTCCGACGGCGACCGAGATGATCGCCGCGGCGCCGGCAGCGATGGCCGCGATCAGCCCGCTGGACGCGCCGCCGATCGGGCCGCCGAGCAGCGCGGCCACCGCGGCCGCGATCAGCGCGAGGCCGGCCGCGGCGTGGCCGAACTTGTGCGCGGTCTCCTTGGTCCACGGCCGGTAGCTGTCCGGAGTGGACTCGGCGATCGCGTCCACCACGTCGTCGTAGAGCGGTGGTGGCGGGTTGTCCGAGCGCTTGCGCAGCTGCAGCAGGTCACCGTCGACGACGCCGAGCGAGGCCAGCGTGCGACCCGGGTCCAGCGGAGCCTCGCCGAGCTTGGCCAGGCACCAGCCGCCGTGCCGGGCACCCCCGTCCGGCGTGGTCTCCTTGGCCATGTCCAGCAGCATCGGCAACAGGTCGGCGACCGCGACATCGGCCGGTAGGGCCATGTCGATGCGCGTCTTCGGCGCCACCACCGTCACTCGGCTGAACACCGTCGTTCCGGTTGCCACCGCACGCCCCCTAGGGTTTCTCGTCACAACATTGAGGTCTTCTCGCGGTACGGGTTTACCCGAACCGGCCCGCGACATCGCCGAGCGCCCCTAGTATGGCGGTACCGGACACGGCCCGAGACCGGTTCCGGTGAACATGTCGAATCGACTTACCCCGGTCGGGTCGAATTCGACGTGGTCGCCGGCTGGAATCGGGCTTGACTTGCGTTGTGTCGGGTTCGATAGGAGGGTCGGGGGTTGGCTTTGCGGTCCGATGACGCACCCGCGTGGCCTGCGCACGGCCCCAGTCGCGAGGTATCACCTAGTCGAGAGGCACCGGTTCGGTGAGCACGCTGCAGTTCAAGCGGATGGCGAGGCTGGCCCCGCCGCGTCGCCCCGGTGGCGAGGTCCACCTGGAGCCGCCGCCCGAGATCCCGCGCACCATCCCGGGCAACGTGCTGATGAAGGCGCTGCCAGCGGTGATGATGGTCGCGTCCGTCGGAATGATGGTCTTCATGGTGAAGGTCAGCAACAACCCGACCACCCTGATGATGGGCGGGATGATGCTGATCGGCACCGTCGGCATGATGGCCGGCGGTGGTGGTGGCCGCGGCGGTGGCGCCAAGAAGGCCGAGATGAACGAGGACCGCAAGGACTACCTGCGCTACCTCGGCCAGATGCGCGACCGCGCCCGCGACGCCACCCTCGAACAGCGCTCCGAGCGCGAGTGGGCGCACCCCGACCCCGAGTCGCTCTGGTCGATCGCGACCAGCCGGCGGATGTGGGAGCGGCGCTCGGCCGACCCGGACTTCATGCACCTGCGGGTCGGTCGCGGCTCGCAGCGGCTGGACACCCGGCTGGTGCCGCCGCAGACCGGTCCGGTCGAGGAACTGGAGCCGATCGCCACGCTCGCGCTGCGCCGGTTCGTCCGGGCGCACTCGATCGTGCCCGAACTGCCCGTTTCGATCGCCGTGCGCAGTTTCGCCGCGATCAGCGTGACCGGTGAGCAGCACCGCACCCGCGCCTTGGCCCGCGCGATGATCGCCCAGATGGCCACCTTCCACAGCCCCGACGACCTGATCATCGCGGTGGTCACCGGCGGCCGGGCCAAGCAGGAGTGGGAATGGGCGAAGTGGCTGCCGCACACGCAGAGCCCGACCCTGGTCGACGGCATCGGCCAGCTCCGGCTGATGCACCGCTCGCTCGGCCAGATGGAACAGTGGATGGACGAGGAGCTGCGGGACCGCCAGCGGTTCACCCGCAACGCGCAGCCCAGCTCCGACCAGCCGCACGTGGTGATCGTGATCGACGAGGGCGAAGTCACCCTTGAGGAGCAGATCGTCCTGGAGGAGGGCCTGGTCGGCGTCACCCTGCTCGACCTGTCCGACTCGCTGGGCAGCCTGGCCGCCCGCCGTGGTCTGCGGCTGGTCGTCGAGGAGGACCGGCTGGGCGCGCGCAGCGCCGGCGGGGTGGAGTGGTTCGGCCGGCCCGACTCGCTGAGCCTGGCCGAGGCCGAGGCGCTCGCCCGGCGGATCTCGCCCTACCGGATGGGCGCGATCCAGGAGGCCAGCGACGAGGAGCCGCTGCTGTCCAACCCCGGTCTGCTGGACATGCTGGGCATCCCCGGCGACCCGATGACCTTCGACGTGCAGGGCGCCTGGCGCCCGCGCCCGGTGCGGGACCGCTACCGGGTGCCCTTCGGCATCGGTGAGCAGGGCCAGCAGGTCGAGTTGGACATCAAGGAAGCGGCGATGGAGGGCATGGGCCCGCACGGCCTGTGCGTCGGCGCGACCGGTTCGGGCAAGTCGGAGTTCCTCCGCACGCTCGTACTTGCCATGCTGGCAACACACTCCAGCTCGTCGCTGAACATGATCCTGGTCGACTTCAAGGGTGGCGCGACGTTCCAGGGCTTCGACGAGGCGCCGCACGTCGCGGCGAGCATCACCAACCTCGCCGGCGACCTCACCCTGGTCGACCGGATGAAGGACGCCATCTCCGGTGAGGTCAACCGGCGGCAGGAGCTGCTGTCCAAGGCGAACGCCAAGAACGTCTGGGACTACGAGAAGATGCGCGAGAACGGCGCTGACCTCGACCCGCTGCCGGCACTGTTCATCTGCATCGACGAGTTCTCCGAGATGCTGACCGCCAAGCCGGACTTCATCGACATCTTCCTGCAGATCGGCCGCGTCGGCCGGTCGCTGCAGATGCACATGCTGCTGGCCTCCCAGCGTCTTGAGGAAGGCAAGCTGCGCGGCCTGGACACCTACCTGTCCTACCGGATCGGCCTGAAGACCTTCTCCGCGGCCGAGTCCCGCGCGGCCATCGGCGTGCCGGACGCGTTCGAACTGCCGCCCATCCCGGGTTCGGGCTACCTGGCCATCCAGGGTGAGCCGATGACCCGGTTCAAGGCGGCCTACGTGTCGGGCCCCTACCGGCCCTCCGGCATGCAGATCGCCGGCCCGTCCGCGCCGATCACCAGCGACCGCCGCCCCAAGCTCTTCGTGCCCGACTTCGTGGAGATCCCCAAGGAGCCGGAGAAGCCGAAGGACGAGGTCGTCGCGAAGCCCAAGGAAGAAGAGAAGAACGAGCCGAGCCAGCTGGAGATCATCGTCCGGCGGCTCAACGGCCAGGGCCCGCCCGCGCACGAGGTGTGGCTGCCCCCGCTGAGCGAGCCGCCCTCGATCGACCAGTTCCTGCCGCCGCTGCAACCCACCGAGAACCGTGGCCTGTCCGCGGAGGGCTTCTTCGGCAACGGTCGGTTGCAGGTCCCGCTCGGCATGGTGGACAAGCCCTACGAGCAGCGCCGCGACCTGCTCTGGGCGGACTTCTCCGGTGCGGCCGGCCACGGTGCGATCGTCGGCGGCCCGCAGTCGGGCAAGTCGATGATGCTGCGCACCCTGGTCATGTCGATGGCGGTCACACACACTCCGGAGGAGGCGCAGTTCTACTGCCTCGACTTCGGTGGTGGCACGCTGGCCACCCTCAACGGCCTGCCGCACGTCGGCGGGGTGGCCAGCCGGCTCGACCCCGACCTGGCCCGCCGCATGGTCGCCGAGATGGTGACCTTGGTCACCGATCGCGAGCTGCGGTTCCGGGACGCCGGTGTCGACTCGATGGTGGAGTTCCGCAACCGCAAGCGCCGCGGTGAGTTGCAGGACGACCCGTACGGGGACGTGTTCCTGCTGGTCGACGGTTGGCTGAGCTTCCGCCAGGAGTTCGAGACGCTGGAGCAGCAGGTGCTCGCGCTGGCCGCGCAGGGCCTGTCCTACGGCATCCACGTCGTGGTCACCGCGAACCGGTGGGCGGAGATCCGGCCGGCCCTCAAGGACCTGCTGGTCAGCCGGTTCGAGCTGCGCCTGGGTGACACCTCGGAGTCCGATGTGGACCGCAAGGTCGCGGTGAACGTGCCGGCCGGCCGGCCGGGCCGCGGCATCACCCGGGAGAAGCTGCACTTCCTGGGCGGCCTGCCGCGCATCGACGCGTCCAGCGACGCGGAGAGCGTCTCGGCCGGTGTGCAGGACGCGGCCGCGAAGATCCGGTCATCCTGGCGCGGCCGGCCGGCCCCGCAGGTCCGCCTGCTGCCCGACCTGCTGCCCTACGATCAGCTGCAACTGCCCCGCCAGCCGGTCAAGAAGGACCTGGTGCCGATCGGCGTCAACGAGGACGCGCTGGCCACGGTGTTCCTCGACTTCGATGCCGAACCGCACTTCGTCGCGTTCGCCGACGGTGAGTCGGGCAAGACCAACCTGTTGCGCAACATCGTGCGCGGCATCGTCAACCAGTACACGCCCAAGCAGGCGGTCATCCTGCTGGTCGACTACCGGCGCACCATGCTCGGTTACATCACCAGCAACCACCTGCTCGGTTATGCGGTGTCGTCCAACCAGCTGGGCGGCATGGTCAAGGACGTCCGCACGTCGATGGAGGGCCGGCTGCCCGGTCCGGACGTGACCCAGGAACAGCTGCGCAACCGGTCCTGGTGGTCTGGCCCGGAGCTGTTCGTGATCGTGGACGACTACGACCTGGTCGCCACCCAGGCCGGCAACCCGTTGCAACCGCTGTCGGAGTTCCTGGCCCAGGCGAAGGACGTCGGCCTGCACATGATCGTGATGCGGCGGACCGGTGGCGCGTCGCGGTCCACCTACGACCCGGTGATCGGCAAGATGAAGGAGATCTCCAGCCCGGCGCTGATCATGAGCGGCAGCAAGGACGAGGGCGTGCTCTGGGGCACGGTCAAGCCCAGCGCGCAGCCGCCCGGCCGGGGGACGATCATCACCAGGAAGCTCGGCCAGCAGCGGATGCAGGTCGCCTGGATTCAGCCGGACTAGCTGATCGTCACCAGAAGTTGAGCACCGAACGGCCCGGGGCATGATGATTGCCCCGGGCCGGTTTCGTCGAGGGGGATGCTGATGAGCCTGCGGGTCGCCGTGGACTTCGGCACGTCGAGCACGTGTGTCGCGGTGTCGGTCGACGGGCGCGAACCGCAGGTGGTCGTCGTGGACGGCCAGCCACTGGTGTCCTCCGCGGTGTTCGCCGCCGCCGACGGCACCCTGTTCGTCGGCCAGGAGGCCGAACGGCAGGCCGCGATCGACCCGGCCCGCTACGAACCGCACCCCAAGCGCCGCATCGACGAGGGCGAACTGCTGCTGGGCAACACTGTGATCGCCGTGCTGGACGTCGTGCGGGCGGTGCTGACCAGGGCGGTCAGTGAGGCCCGTCGGCTCGCCGGTGGCGCCCCGGTCGAACTCCTCGTGCTCACCCACCCGGCGGACTGGGGCGCGGTGCGCACCCGGGTGCTGCGCCAGGCCGCCGCCGGGCTGGCCGGTGAGGTCGCGCTGGTGCCCGAGCCGGTGGCCGCCGCGGTCTT
Organism: Pseudonocardiaceae bacterium; assembly: GCA_036268615.1. Taxonomy (GTDB): domain Bacteria; phylum Actinomycetota; class Actinomycetes; order Mycobacteriales; family Pseudonocardiaceae; genus DATATV01. The sequence goes on along the minus strand of DATATV010000126.1, from coordinate 28,076 downwards.
CCACACCGCCAGCCACGCGCTGCCCGACGGCGCCGCGCTGGCCGTGCTCGACCTGGGTGGCGGCACCGTGGACGTGAGCGTGGTCCGCCGGGTGCCCAGGGCCGAACCCGACCGCGGCCAGCTGATCGCCGGGTTCCGCGTGCTGGCCACGCACGGCGACCCGAACTTCGGCGGCGCCGACATCGACCAACTGCTGCTCGAACACGTCGGCCGGGCCGCCGCCGAGGTCGATCCGGACGCCTGGCGGGAGCTGGTCGAGGGCCGGGAGATGGTCGATCGGCGGCGCCGGCGGGTGCTCCGCCAGGACGTGCGCGGGGCCAAGGAGACGCTGTCCCGGCACACCTACACCGACGTACCGCTGCCGCCGCCGTTCCAGGACGCGCACGTGACCCGGGACGACCTGGAGCGGCTGATCGCCGAGCCGCTGGGCCGGGCGGCGACGCTGACGATGGACTCGATCACCGACGCCGGCCTGCGGCCCGAGCGGTTGGCCGCGGTCTTCCTGGTCGGCGGGTCCAGCCGGATTCCGTTGGTGGCGCGGCTGGTCCGGGAGCGCACCGGGATCATGCCGACCACCCTGGACCAGCCGGAAACCGTGGTGGCCAGGGGCGCGCTGCGCGCGGTCACCCTCGACCCGCTGCGCACCGGCGGCCTGCCCGGCGTCGGTGGCGGCCGGCCGTCCGGCGGCGCGTCCCGACCGGCCGGCGGCTTTCCGACGCCAGCCGGTGGTGGCCGGCTCAGCGCACCACCCCGCCCGCCCGGTCCGGTCGGTCCCAACCGACCGAGCGGCCCGCCCGGCGGCCCGTCGGGTCCTGGTGGCCCCAACGGCCCTGGTGGGCCGCCGCCGCGATTCGGTGCCGGCCCGGCGAGTTACGCCGGTCCCGCCCCGGCCGAACCGGCGGCTCCCGTCAGGCGTGGTCGCAAACGTTTGCTGTGGCTGAGTGCGGCGGTGGTCGTGGTGGTCGCGGCCGCGACGGTGGGGATCGTGCTGTTCACCCGGTCCGACAGCGGTCCGACCAATTCGGGCAGTCAACGGTTTATCGCCCAGTACGAATATCAGTTCCCGTTGCCGACCGGTTGGACCCAGAACGGTGGCAACGCGCAGAAGCAGGAAGTCGAGATCGCGCCCACCGACGCGCAGACCGGACCGGCGGCGATATTCGTCGCCGAGTTCCGACTCGCCTATGACAGCACAACTGATCCGCAGGGCGCGATCAGTGCGCTGCAACAGGAAGTGCAGGCCGCGCATTATGTCGATTTCAATTCCAAACTCCAGTTTGCCGGCCGGTCGGTCACCTACTATCGGGACACCACCAGTGCCAACCCGGTCGACTGGTATGTCGTGTTCCAGGGCAAGGTCCAGGTGAGCGTCGGCTGTCAGTACCCGACCGGTGGACAGGCCACCGTCGAGGCGGCCTGCCAACAGGTTGTCGGCGGGCTGACGATCACCAGCTGAGCGAGGGGAAGATCGGGAGATGACCGAACCGGGGTTCGCCGAGACGATGTCGCGGTTCGGCGCGGACCTGGACGGCGCGGTCGTCCGGGCCCGTCGGGTGGCCGCTGAGGCCCGCGCGACCAGCGCGAAGTTCCGCGCCGAGACCCGACAGTTGGCCGACAAGGTGCGCGCCGCCGCGGTCCGCCCGCAACCGGGTGACCTGACCGATCCCCGGCTGCGCGGTGCCGCGGCCGGCTTCCGGACCGATCATGGGCTGGCGGTCGAGCGGCTGCCCGAGGGCCGCGAACTGCTGGCCCCCCATCCGCCGCAACCGGCTACGCCAAGTGCGGTTCGAGTCACCCCTGCGGGGCGGCGAATGCCCCCTCCGGGTGACGATGACGAGGACTTTTCGCAAGAGCGAATCATGCGGTAGTCACGATTTCCGGCTGCGAACGTTTACACCAGCAACGGCTTGTGAAGAAAACGCGACAGCGTGGAACCGAACATGGCACTGTGTCCGTCGTAAGGGGTGTACGGACGAACGACGCGCGACACCGTGCGACCCAGATCTCACTTTGAAGGGGGCCATTACCGTGGCTGGTTTTACTACTGGATCTCCCGAGCTTCTGCAGGCCGGCAAGCAGCTGGAGGACACCAACCAGCAGCTGATGGCAGCGCTCAACTCGCTGGAGCAGGAAGTTGAGGGTGTGGCCGGCGCGTGGAGTGGTTCCGCCGCCTCCGCGTTCCAGACCCTGATGCAGCACTTCTCGGACGACGCGAAGAAGCTGAACACCGACCTCGACCAGATCTCCCAGGCCGTCACCGGCAACGCCAAGGCCTACCAGCAGCAGGAAGACGAGTCGCAGCAGTCGCTGTCCTCGATCATCAGCGGCCTCAGCGGCTGAGTACTCCGCCGCTCGCGATTGCTTTCGGTTTCGGGTAGCAGCAGACTTTGTACTAGGGGAAAGAGAAGAGCATGACTGACATCAAGGTCGACTTTGCCGCTATCGGCAACGTCGCTTCGCAGATCGACTCCCAGGTCAAGCAGATCGAGGGTCAGCTGGACGACCTCAAGTCCCAGATCGCGAATCTGGAGAGCATCTGGACCGGTTCGGCCGGTGGCGACTTCCAGAACGTCAAGAACAACTGGATCAGCTCCGCGACCGACCTGAACGGCGTGCTGAACCGCATCGCCACCGCCGTGCACGCGGCGAACGACTCGTACCAGCAGACCGAGAACAAGAACGCGTCCGCCTGGAGCTAGTCCGCTCGGACATTCGTTCCACCAGGACACGTCGAGGTCCCGGCAGGGTTTTCGCCCTCCGGGACCTTTTCGTGTCCGGACCCGGGTCGGCTCAGTAGTCGTCGCCGCGGATGAACTGCTCCTCCAGTTGGTCCGCGGTGCCGGCGAGCAGTTCGAGCGGGTCGGTGAACTCCGGCGCGTCCAGGTCGGCCAGCGGCAGCGAGTGGCGCAGTACGACGTGGTCGCCCATGATCACCGCGCCGCCGACCACGGCCATGCCGCCGAGCTGGATCAGCAGGTCGTAGACGTTGATCTGGGCAGCCCGGCCGATCGGCGAGGCGATCTGCACCCACTCCCGGGTGCCGTCCAGCACCTCCCGGGCGATGATCATGACCTGCGAGCGCTCGTCCTCGAACTGGACGATCACCCGCAGCTCGTCACGGGTCTCGGCGACGACCCGGTAGCCGGACTTGACGAATTCAACAAGATCGTCCCAGGTGGCCATACTCGTCCGTTCTCAGGTGATGACGGGGTGGACTGCGGGTGGGCCGGAACGGCGGGCCGCGTCACCGACCGCGATGACGCAGCGCTGTGACGGTCGAGCTTAGTGTCATCGGAGTGTTACGCGTAGACTGTGCCTCGACGGTCGTTCGAGGGGGGCGTTTTGACCCTCCGGTAGGACGCCGGGTATCTTCCTAAGTTGTTGTGCGAAGCCTGACGCGGCGCGTGTGTTGAGCATGTGGTTTGAAACACGCTGTCGCGAGTGCCTCAACCTGACACGACCGATGGTCCGGGCCTTCGTGACGACACCCCAGACGCTAGTGACGACGAGGTAGATCCGTGCGCACGTACAGCCCCAAGCCTGGCGAGGTGACCCGCGCCTGGCATGTGATCGACGCCGAGGACGTGGTGCTCGGCCGGCTCGCCACGCAGGTCGCCACACTGCTGCGCGGCAAGCACAAGCCGACCTATGCCCCGCATGTCGACGGCGGTGATTTCGTCGTCATCGTCAACGCCGAGAAGATCGCGCTGACCGGCAACAAGCGCGACCAGGCGTTCGCCTACCGGCACAGCGGCTACCCCGGTGGTCTGCGCAAGCGCTCGTTCGGCGAGATGATCGACAACTACCCCGCGAAGCTGCTTGAGAAGACCATCAAGGGCATGCTGCCGCACACCCGGCTCGGGCGCGCGATGGGCAGCAAGCTCAAGGTCTACGCCGGTCCCGCGCACCCGCACGCGGCCCAGCAGCCGCAGCCGTTCGAACTCGAGCCCAGGAGCAAGGCGAACCGGTGAGCAGCGACCAGAGCATTGAGGAAGACGCCGTGACCACCCCGGATGACACCGACACCACGGACACCGTGGCCGAGCCCACGGATGCCGTGGACGCCCCCGAGGCCCTTGACGCGGTCGACGAGGCCGTCGAGGACGCCGCCACCGAGGACGCGCCCGCTGACGACGTGGCTGCTGACGACACCGTCGTTGAGGACGCCGCTTCCGACGACACCGCTTCCGATGACACCGAAGAGGCCGCGCCGGCCCGCCCGGTCGTCGGTGGCAAGCCGACCCAGACCGTCGGCCGCCGCAAGCAGGCCATCGTCCGCGTCCGGCTGATGCCGGGCACCGGCAAGTTCCTGCTGAACGGCCGTTCGCTGGAGGAGTACTTCCCGAACAAGGTCCACCAGCAGCTCATCCGCGAGCCGCTGGTGACCGTCGAGCGGCCCGAGTCGTTCGACATCTTCGCCCGGCTGCAGGGCGGCGGCATCACCGGTCAGGCCGGTGCGCTGCGCCTGGCCATCGCCCGGGCCCTGATCGAGGTCGACATCGACGACCGCCCCGCGCTGAAGAAGGCCGGCTTCCTGACTCGTGACCCGCGGGCCAAGGAGCGCAAGAAGTACGGTCTGAAGAAGGCCCGCAAGGCGCCGCAGTACAGCAAGCGCTGACGCCGGCGGACCGCCGCAGGCACCAACGGGAGCAGCCATCCGTCCAGACGGTGGCTGCTCCCGTGCTGTTTTTGCCCGCTTTTCCGATACGTCTTCCAGGGACGCCCTGTCGTTTGTCACCTGGCACGAGGAGGTCGGCGCACTGATGTCACGCTTGTTCGGTACCGATGGAGTACGTGGTCTCGCCAACGCCGATCTGACGCCGGAGTTGGCGATGTCGGTGGCCGCGTCGGCGGCCCGGGTGTTCGCCGAACACGACCGCTCGCACCGCCAGGTCGCCGTGGTCGGCCGCGACCCGAGGGCCAGCGGCGAGATGCTGGAAGCGGCCGTCGTCGCCGGTCTCGCCTCGGCCGGCGCGGACGTGCTGCGGCTGGGCGTGCTGCCCACTCCGGCGGTGGCCTTCCTGGTCGGCGCGCTCGGTGCCGACCTCGGCGTGATGATCTCCGCCTCGCACAACCCGATGCCCGACAACGGCGTCAAGCTCTTCGCGGCCGGCGGGCACAAGCTGCCCGACGCGGTCGAGGACGAGATCACCGCCCGGCTGACCGAGGAGGCCCCCCGGCCGACCGGCGCCGCGGTCGGCCGGATCTCCGACGCCCCCGACCCGCTGGGCCGCTATCGCGATCACCTGCTGGTGGCCACGCCCCAGGAACTGGACGGTCTCAAGGTCGTCGTCGACTGCGCCAACGGCGCCGCCTCGGTGATCGCCCCCGAGGTCTACCGGCGGGCCGGCGCCGAGGTGATCGCCATCCACGCCGAGCCCGACGGCATCAACATCAACGAGGGCTGTGGTTCCAACCACATCGAGGTGGTCCGTGCGGCCGTCCTCGAACACGGCGCCGACCTGGGCATCGCGCACGACGGGGACGCCGACCGCTGCCACGCGGTGGACGCCGAGGGCAACGAGGTGGACGGCGACCAGATCATGGCCGTGCTGGCCATCGCGATGAAGCACGCCGGTGAGCTGGTCGAGGACACCCTGGTCGCCACGGTGATGAGCAATCTCGGCCTGCACCTGGCCATGCGCGAGCAGGGCATCAAGCTGCGCACCACGGCGGTCGGCGACCGGTACGTGCTGGAGGAGCTGCGGGCCGGCGGCTACAGCCTCGGTGGCGAGCAGTCCGGACACGTCGTCCTGCCCTCGCACGCGACCACCGGTGACGGCGCGCTGACCGCCCTGCGGCTGATGGCCCGGATGACCGACACCGGGATGCCGTTGGCCAAGCTCGCCGGCGTGATGCGCCGACTGCCGCAGGTGCTGCTCAACGTCCGGGTCGCCGACAAGGCCGCGGTGGCCGGGGCGGCCGCGGTCAGCGACGCCGTCGCCGCGGTGGAGGGCGAGCTGGGGGAGACCGGACGGGTGCTGCTGCGTCCGTCGGGCACCGAGCAACTCGTCCGGGTGATGGTCGAGGCCCCCACACACGACGCGGCGCAGGCGGCGGCTTCCCGCCTCGCCGAAGTCGTCGCGGCCGTCGGCCCCTGAGGTCCTGCCAGGCCAGGTGCTGCCGCGCCAGCGGCGCGGGAGGACCAGGAGCGAAGCGATCGCAGTTTCCTGCCGACCGTCTCCACGGGCTCCACGAGCCGACAGCCGAGTCCGCAGTCCCCTGAGCGGCGGTTGGCCGAGTCATGGTCGCGGGTAGTGTGCGCCCTATGACATACGGTGCGCCGCAGGGCTGGGGACCGCAGCAGCCGGGTCAACAGCCCCCACCGCCGGGTTACCCGCAGCAGCCCATGACCGGCGGTATGCAGCCGCAGCCCGGTATGCCCCAGCCGGGGATGCCCCAGCCGGGGATGCCGCAACCCGGTATGCCGCAAGGTATGCCCTCGGCGTCCCGGAGCAAGGCGCCGCTGGTGCTCGCCATCGTTGCCGGCGTGTTCCTGATTCTGGAGATCCTCGGCCTGATCCCGGTGTTCGCCCACGGCGGCGGCATCGGCCTGCTCTCGCTGTTTCCCGGTGTGGTCGCGGTCCTGCTCGGTGTCGTCGCCCTGATCCTGTTCCTGACCAAGTCCGGCCAGCCCGTCGGGCCGCCGCCGGGCTACGCCGCCCCGCAACAACAGCCCTACGGCTACCCGCAGCAGCAGCCCGGCTTCGCGCCGAACACCGGCTTCGCCCAGCCGGCCCCGCCGCAGGCGCCGCCCGGCTATCCGCCGGCCGCCGGTTATCCGCAGCAGCCGCAGCCGGGCTATCCGCAGGCTCCGGGGAATCCGCAGCAGCCGCTCGGCTGAGCCGCCGACCGCTGGATCGGTCTCGTCTTCCGCACTCGCGAGTTATCCCCGGTATGCCATCATCAATGCGGGGAGCTGGGGAACCAGCGAGTGGTTCACCGCGTCCGAGCCATGACGCGCGGAACGAGGGGAAACGATGGCATCATCTGCGGGCGGGTTCAAGATCGACCAGGACTACGTGGCCAATCTTGGTACTGAATGGGCCAACATGCCCAACGCGATCGGACAGCTCAAGGACTATGCCGCATTCAATGGCGGCTCGCCGGGTGATGCCCTGCAGGTGGCCCATTTCGGCACGACGCCGACGGCAGCCGGGGCCGGTCAGGCGTTCATCACCCTGATGCAGAACCTCGACAACTCGGTCGCCAAGGCGAAGGACTTCGCCGACTCCGTGTCCAAGGCGTTCGCCGCGTCCGCGAAAGCCGCCAGTGAGACCGAGGCGGAGAACTCACTGAACATCATCACGTCCGGGCAGGGGGCCTAGCCATGGCGGACGGATCGCTCGGTCAGACAATCGTCGATCAGCTCACCACCCCGAAAGGCGTGGACACCACCGACACCGGTGACAAGCGGCTGAAGGAACTCGACCCGGTCATCAAGGCGTTGCAGACGCTCGGCCCGCTGTACACGAAGTGGAAGACGTGCAAGGCCGCCAAGGGCGGCTGGACCCAGCCGGCGTACGGGCAGGGCACCGAGGAGAACACCACCCTCGGCCAGCTGCGCACCGCCAACTACGGCTACATCTTCGGCGCATCCGAGCGGATCAGCCAGCTGCACTCGGCGGGCGGTGCGCTGGAGACCATCTCGCAGCAGACTTCCAGCTCGCTGCCGCAGTACTGGAGCGGCAAGGCCGGCGACGAGGCGGTCGCGAAGGTCTCCTCGCTGCAGTACGCCGCCCAGGACTACCAGGACACCCTGCAGACGCTCGCCGGCAACTCGATGGGCCTGTGGAAGACGATGACGACGAGCGTGCAGCAGCTCGCCGACTTCGCCAAGGGCGCGCACGGCACTGCGATCACCAAGGCGCTCGCCGACAACACCGGCAAGGGCCAGGACCTCGGTCACGACATGACCATGGACGCCTGCGACAGCTACATCGACCAGATCAACCTCGGCCTGCAGTACGGCTATGTCGAGATGGCGCCGTGGAGCGATCCGGAGCCGGCGTCGGACACGCAGCACTGGTACTCCAGCAACGCCTGGGACTACGGCTCGCTGAGCACCAGCGACATCCAGGGGGCCGGCAAGTGCAAGCTGAACGGCGGTCACGGCGACTGGTGGAGCGACCAGGCGTGCACCTGGTTCGACAACTTCGGGGACACGTACAACTCGGTCATCGGTGACCTGCGCACGCTGATCACGCAGACCCAGACGGCTGTCGAGTCCGGCCTGCAGACGTTCCAGCAGCAGGTCAGCGGCGCGGCCGGTGACCAGGACCCGTTCGGCAAGCTCCAGCAGGCCGGCCAGGCGAGCACCCCCGGCACCCCCGGCACGACCGGCGGCACGGGTTCCACCGGTGGCACCGGCTCGACCGGTGGCGGTGGCGGCGGTTACTCGGGTGGCGGCGGTGGCGGCGGCTCGACCGCGCCCAGCAGCTACACGCCCCCGCCGGTCAGCACGCCCGACCCGTCCACGGCAACCGGCGGCAGCACCGCGCCCAGCAGCACGGACCCCGGGACGGTCCCCGGCACGACCATCCCGGGAACCACCGCTCCGGGCACCACGACGGGTACGCCGACCCCCGTCGGCAGCACCGCGCCGCAGTCCGCGCCGGAGACGGTGACCGTGCAGAACGGCAACGGCACCATCAGCTTCAGCAGCCCTGACGGTCAGGGCAATGTCCAGCTGACCGTGAACGACGGCTCCGGCACCCCCAAGACCTACAACGTCGGCTTCGGCGCGGGCACCGGAACCGACCCGACCACCGGCGGCACCGCCGCCGCCCCCGGCACCCCGGCGACCCCCGGCGGTTCCCCGGTTCCCGGCGGCACAGCGGCTCCCGTCGGCACCACCGCGTCCGGCACCGGCGTGACCCCCGGTACTCCGGGCACTCCCGGTGCCCCCGGCACCACCGACGGCTCGGCCCAGCAGGTCACCCCCGGCGCCGACGGCAACGCGGTGATCCACGACGGCAACACGACCATCACCGTCTCCGAACCGCAGGGTTCGACCGGCGAAACCCAGGTCACCGTCGACACCGGCAACGGCCAGCCCACCACGTACACGTTGGACGCCAACAACGCCGCGGCCGGCACCGACCCGAGCGCCGCCCAGGGCACGGTCGACCCGACCGGCGGCAGCCCGACCGGCGGCAACCCTGCCTACGCGACCGACCCGAGCAGTCAGGCAGGCGCCCCCGCAGGTGTCCAAAGTGGTCCCGCTCAACCCGGACCCGTACAACCGGGTGCGGTGGCATCGCCCCAGCAGTACCAGCCGGTGGCCGCCACACAGTCCTATCAGGACGCTGGAAGCTACCAGGACCCCGGTGCCTACCAGGCGAACCAGAGTTCCTATCAGGGTCTGGGTGCGTACTCCGACCCGTCGTCGATCAGCACCCAGCCGGCCGCCTTCGACCCCGGCCAGTCCACCGCGCCTGCCTCGGCGGGTGGCGATCTCGGTGGTCCGGTGGGCGGTTTCGGTGGCGTCGGTCTGGCGGCTCCGTCCGGCGACATGTCCTCGGTCCGTGACGCACTCGGCGGCCCGGTGGACCACAGCAGCGACGCCGCCTGGGGCGGCGGCCACACCGACGTGTCCACGGCCGGGCACGCGGGCCTGGCCGGCACGGATGTGTCGCACCCCGGCACGGTCGACCACGCCGGTCTCGCCGCCCCGTCCGACGCCGGTCAGCCCGGCCAGTCGGGCTCCGGCGGCATGATGATGGGCGGCGGCATGGGCGGTGGCCAGGGCGGTGGCCAGGGTGGTGGTGACGCCGAGCGTGGCGCGAGCCAGTGGCGGGTCCAGGGTCAGTTGTTCGATGAGCCCAACCCGACGAACGCCAACGGAGGCGGCGCGATCGGAGAGGACCAGCAGAATGCTCAGTGAGACCGATCCGGAGATCGTGCGCCTGATGGCGCCGTACGAGGACACCATCGGGCACCTGAAGAACAAAGCCGCTGACATCACCGCCGAGTTCGCCGAGAAGCAGGCGGTGCGCGAGCAGCAGATGGCCGAGACTTTGGAGCGGCAACAAACAGAGTTGGCCCAGACCCAGGCCTCCCGGGCGGAGCAGAGACGCGCCGCCGAACAACAGGAACAGTCCCGGCCGGCGGCCGCTCCGCAGCGCAACACGGACATCCGCTTCGACACCGAGGACGACGTGGAGGCGGCCCAGGTCAGACGCCAGCCACCCGCACCGGCACCCCGGACCCCACCGCCGTCGCAACCCCAGTCGGCGCCCCAGTACAACTCGTCCCAGCAGTACAACTCGGCGCCCCAGTACAACCAGGCCCCGCCGTACAACCAGGCCCCGCCGTACAACCAGGCGCCCCCGTACAACCAGGCGCCCCCGTACAACCAGGGTTCTCAGCCCAACCAGGGCGCGCAGCAGAACCAAGGCGCGCAGTACAACCCGGCCGCCCAACACCGCCCCGCCGAGTTCACCAACGACATCCGCTTCGACACCGAGGACGACATCGAAGCGGCCCAGGTCAGGCAGCCGCCCCCGCCCCCGCCGGCACCCCAGCCGCCAACGCCGCCGGCGGCCCCGCGCCCGGCCCGCCCTCGGCGCTCGGCCCGGGACGACGAGGACGACGACTACTCACAGCAAACCTGGATGCAACGCTGATTCACTCCCGGCCTGGCGTACACCGCCAGGCCGGGCCGGTATGTCATCCCAGGCGGATTGCCAGCACACTGACCCAGCCCGCCGGCTCAGCACACCCGCCAGCGCAGCCCGCCGACGCAGGCTCCCGGCCGAATCAAGCCTCAATGCCCGGCGCCCAAAGGAAAGCGCTCAGCCAGCCTTCGCGATCGTCGGCTCGTGCGCGTAGTCGACAACCGCGCCCTTGACGTCCTCGTCCAACAGCGGCCGATACCGGTCCGCCCCCACCAGGTGAACCAGGAAGAACGCCGCCAGCAGCACCTTGGTCGCCCGCTGCGTGGCCCGCTCACCCTTGCCGTCCAGCAGCAGCTGGCTCCAGTGCCATCCTTCGGTGATGCCGAGGTGACTGGCCTTGGGCAGGGTCCGCAACTGCACCGGCCCGGCCCAGTTGGTCGCGATCGCCTCGGCGTGCGCGGCGGCGGGGGCGATCAGGTCGCGGCCGGCGGCCAGGTGCAGGCCAGGCATGGCGCACCGGGCGGCGGCCTCGACGGCCGACGGCCGCACCTCGGCCACCGACACCGTCGCGATGCCCCGAATTCGCTCGTCCGCGGCGCCGGCCAGCACCGCGCTGCCGCCGCCGGTCGAATGCCCGGCGAGCCCGAGTCGACCGGGGTCCACGCTGATCTTGCCCTCGCCGAGCCGTACCCCGGTGCACACGTCCAGTGCGGTGCGCAGGTCGGAGGCGAACAGCCGGTGGGAGGCGAGCGGCCCGCGCTGCGTCGACGGTGCGGCGACCACGATTCCCCAGGACGCGAGGTGCCGCAGCAGGCCGTGGTACCGGTCGACGGACTGTAGCCAGCCGTGCCCGAAGGCCACCGCGGGCAGGCTGAGCCCGGACTCCGGGGTGAACACCGAACCCGGCAGCCCGACCAGCGCGAGGTCTCCGCGCAGCACGCGGTGCGGACCCGGCCGGCTCAGTTCGCCGAACAGCTCTTTGGGCTTGCCCGGTTTGGCCTTCCTGGACATGGGTGCAAACGCTAGTGCATCGGCGCCCACCGGACCGGCAGGCTGCCGTCCGCCCATAATTGGTGTACACCAATTCCGTGCCGATCTGGCCACTGACCTGCGCGAATCAGGCCCAGGGACACTAACGGGTGACGGCTGTCAGGTAGCTACGCTGTGCTGCGTGTGCGGAATCGTGGGTTATGTCGGCCATCGCCCGGCCCTGGACGTCGTTCTCGCCGGTCTGCGGCGGCTCGAGTACCGGGGCTACGACTCGGCCGGCGTCGCCGTGCTGACCGACGGCGGGCTGGCGGTGGAGCGCAAAGCCGGTCGACTGGCCAACCTGGAGGCCCGGCTCGACGAGGTGGGCCGCGACGGCTTCGCCGGCACCGCCGGCATGGGCCACACCCGGTGGGCCACGCACGGCGCCCCGGTCGACCGCAACTCGCACCCGCACCGGGACACCGCGGGCCGGGTCGCCGTGGTGCACAACGGGATCATCGAGAACTTCGCGGTACTCCGGCACGAACTGGAGGACGCCGGCGTCGAGCTGGTCAGCGACACCGACACCGAGACCGCCGCTCACCTGATCGCCCGCGCCTACGCCGCCGGACCCGCCGCCGGTGACCTGCCGGCCAGCGTGCGCGCGGTCTGCCTGCGGCTGGAGGGCGCGTTCACCCTGGTCGTGACGCACGCCGACCAGCCGGACATGGTGGTCGCCGCGCGCCGGTCCTCGCCGCTCGTTGTCGGGGTCGGTGTCGGCGAGCACTTCCTCGCCTCGGACGTGGCCGCGTTCATCGAGCACACCAAGGACGCCGTCGAACTCGGCCAGGACCAGCTCGTGGTGATCACCCGGGACGGTTACGAGGTCACCGACTTCCACGGCGAGCCCGCCGAGGCGAAGCCGTTCCGGGTCAGCTGGGACCTGTCCGCCGCCGAGAAGGGCGGCCACGAGTACTTCATGCTCAAGGAGATCGAGGAGCAGCCCGAGGCGCTGGCCAACACGCTGCGCGGGCACTTCGAGTCCGGTCGGATCGTGCTGGACGAGCAGCGCCTGGCCGACCAGGACCTGCGCGACGTGGACAAGGTTTTTGTGGTCGCGTGCGGCTCGGCCTACCACTCCGGGCTGCTGGCCAAGTACGCCATCGAGCACTGGTGCCGGCTGCCCGTCGAGGTCGAACTGGCCAGCGAGTTCCGCTACCGCGACCCGGTGCTCGACCGGGACACGCTGGTGGTCGCGGTGTCCCAGTCCGGGGAGACGATGGACACCCTGGAGGCGGTGCGGCACGCCCGCGAGCAGAAGGCCAGGGTGCTCGCGGTCTGCAACACCAACGGCGCGCAGATCCCGCGCGAGTCCGACGCGGTGCTCTACACACACGCCGGTCCGGAGATCGGGGTTGCCTCGACCAAGGCGTTCCTGGCCCAGATCGCGGCGAACTACCTGGTCGGCCTTGCCCTGGCGCAGGCGCGCGGCACCAAGTACCCCGACGAGGTGGCCCGCGAGTTCGCCGAACTGGAGGCGATGCCGGAAGCCGTCCGCCAGGTTCTGTCCACAGTGGACCAGGTGCGCGCGCTCGGCCGGTCGCTGTCCGACGCCAAGGCCGTGTTGTTCCTCGGCCGGCACGTCGGCTACCCGGTGGCGCTGGAAGGCGCGCTCAAACTCAAGGAACTCGCCTACATGCACGCCGAGGGCTTCGCCGCCGGCGAGCTCAAGCACGGCCCGATCGCGCTGATCGAGGAGGGCCTGCCGGTGGTCGTGGTGATGCCCTCACCCAAGGGCCGCGCCACCCTGCACGCGAAACTGCTGTCCAACATCAGCGAGATCCAGGCTCGGGGCGCCCGCACGATCGTGATCGCCGAGGAGGGCGACGAGACCGCGCGGCCGTTCGCCGACCACCTGATCGAGGTGCCGGCGGTGCCGACCCTGTTGCAGCCGCTGGTGTCGACGGTGCCGTTGCAGGTGTTGGCGGCGGAGATCGCCCGCAGCCGGGGTTACGACGTGGACAAGCCGCGCAACCTGGCCAAGTCCGTCACGGTGGAGTAGCCGGTCGAGTAGGCCCGGTCGCGTACCCCGGTCGCGTGGCCGGCTGGTGATCGCGGACGGCAGAATACGGCGATGCAGGGCATCTGGACGACCGAGCACATTCGCACCGCGGAGAACCGGCTGCTGGCCAGGACGCCGGAAGGCAGCCTGATGCGCAAGGCCGCGTACGGCCTGGCCGGGTACGCCGCCGCGATGCTCGCCGACCGCACCGGTGCGGTGTCCGCCCGCCGGGTCGTGCTGCTGGTCGGTGCCGGCAACAACGGCGGCGACGCCCTGTGGGCCGGCGCCTTTCTCCGCCGCCGAGGCGTCGCGGTCACGGCCCTGCTGCTGGCGCCCGACCGCGCCCATCAGCCCGGCCTGGCCGCCCTGCGCAAGGCCGGTGGTCGAGCCATCCCGGCCGACCACGACCGGGCGATCCCCGTCCTGAAGGCCGCCCACCTGGTGATCGACGGCATCGTCGGTCTCTCGGCACACGGCCCCCTGCGGCCGGCCGCCGCCGAACTCGTCAGGTCGATCGAGGCGCCGGTCATCGCCGTCGATCTCCCCAGCGGTGTCGAACCCGACACCGGCGCGGTGCCCGGCGACGCGGTCCGGGCGGACCTCACGGTGACGTTCGGCGCGCGCAAGCCCGGCCAACTGCTCACGCCCGGTGCCACCCGCGCCGGCCGCCTGGTCCTGGTCGACATCGGCCTTGGCGCGGAGCTGGGCGACCCGGACATCGTCTGCCTCCAACCCGCCGACGTTGGCGCGCTGTGGCCGGTCCCCGGCCCGTCGGACAACAAGTACAGCCAGGGCGTGACCGGCGTCGCCGCCGGTTCGGCCCGTTATCCGGGCGCGGCCGTACTGGCCACCGGGTCGGCGGTGCTGGCGACGTCCGGCATGGTCCGCTACGCCGGCACCGGCGCCTCCTCGGTCCTGGCCAGGTGGCCCGAGGTGGTCACGACGGGTTCGGTGACCGACGCCGGCCGAGTCCAGGCCTGGGTGGTCGGTCCCGGCCTGGGCACCGGTTCCGCCGGCCAGGAGACCCTCCGGCACGTGCTGGCCGCGGAGGTGCCCACCTGCGTCGACGCTGACGCGATCACGATGCTCGCCCAGAACCCGGAACTCTGGGATGCCCGCGACCCGGACGCGCAGCTGGTGCTGACCCCGCACGACGGCGAGTTCGAACGCCTGGCCGGCCCGGTGGGTGAGGATCGCGTCGCAGCCGCCCTGTCCGCCGCTCGCCGCTTCCAGATCGTGGTGCTGCTCAAGGGAAACACGACCGTGGTGGCAGCTCCCGACGGTCGGGTCCTGGTCAACGAGTCCCGTTCGTCCTGGCCCGCGACGGCCGGTTCGGGCGACGTGCTGTCCGGCCTGATCGGCGCCCTGCTGGCCGCCGGCATCGGCCCGTGGTTGGCGGCAGGTTCGGCCGCCTTCGTGCACGGCCTGGCCGCCGAGTTGGCCGCCGAAGGAGCGCCGGCCCCAGCGTCTGTGCTGGAATCCGCCATCCCCCGAGCCATCCGCACCGTCCGGGCAGCCGCCGGCCTCGATTGAGCCGGAAACCTCCACACTGAGGCCGACTTGTTCGGCAGGCGACCACTGGCGAATCCGGCGTCCCGAATCCGCTTGCCGGTCTGACAGGTCGCTGCGCGGCGGCGTCGTTGCCGGGCCGCGGTTTGGCCGCCTGACAAGTCGAACCCGGGATTCCGAATCCGGTCGGCGCCGTCTGAGTCCACGCCAGGCCCGGCCGCGCCGGCCCGCGCCGCACCCAGCCGCTCGCCACGAGGCCGTGCCGCCGACGCAACCCGCGGAAACCCAGCTCGAAAACCACTCGCTCCGCGAACCGTCCGCACCTCACTCCATCGCACCCTCCCTTCCGTCGACTCCGGTCCGCACCACCACCAACCGCGCCGCCCACTCAACCCCGAAAACGCTCCCCGCCAACCCCCTTGTGCACAGCCTCGCCAAGTTATCCACAGGGCCAAGATTGAGCCCCTCGGCGCTGACCAGCACCGATAGACTGGCCAAGGGCAGTTCCCCCCTGGGAGGGCGGGGTGTGTCCGGGTGGCTTTGAAGACGCGTTCTCACTCACATCTGGCGGGCGTTTGGTGCGGCTTCGGGCAGGGCATGAGGGCGTCAAGGGCAGATTTCGGTGGGGATCCGGAGCGCGGCGTTGCCGGGACGAGTTGCCGGGACAAGCGGTCGGCACGGGTGGTCGAAACAGTGATCAAGATGGCGGGTGAGTTGATGTTTGACCCGGTGGTTACCGGTCGGTCGGGTTTGGCGTGCGGGCCGTGTGCGAGCATCGGGCCGTGCTAACCCCTGTTCGGGCCGAAGCGGTTGTGGACCTCGACGCCATCCGGCACAACGTGCGGCTGCTCGCCGGGCGAGCAGCCGGTTCCGGCGCGGCCACCCTCGCCGTGGTCAAGGCCGACGGCTACGGCCACGGCGCCGTTCCGGTGGCCAGAGCCGCCCTTGAGGCCGGCGCGACCTGGCTCGGTTCGTGCTCGCTGGCCGAGGCCCTCATCCTGCGCGCCGCCGGTATCACCGCCCCGATCCTCGCCTGGCTCGACCTGCCGGACGCCGATCGGGCCGACGCGATCGCCGCCGACATCGACCTGACCGCCTCCTCGGTCGGTGAGCTGGACGCGATCGTCGACGCCGCCGCTCGCGCGGGTCGGCCGGCCGCGGTGCATCTCAAGATCGACACCGGGCTGTCCCGCAACGGCTGCCCGCCCGCCGACTGGCCCGACCTGGTCACCCGCGCAGCGAAGGAGCAGCGCGACGGCCACATCTCGGTCCCGGCCGTCTGGTCGCACCTCGCCTGTGCGGACGAGCCCGGCCACCCGTCCATCGATCGGCAGGCCGAGCGGTTCGGCGTGGCCTATCAGCAGGCCACCGCCGCCGGCCTCACCCCGATCCGGCACCTGGCCAATTCGGCGGCCACCCTCACCCGCCCCGACCTGCACTTCGACCTGGTCCGCGTCGGCATTGCCATCTACGGCGGCAATCCGGTGGCTGAGCCCAACGGCCTGCGCCCGGCAATGACCTTCCGGTCGTCGGTGGTCAGCCTGAAGCGGGTCGCTGCCGGCGAGTCCGTCTCCTACGGTCACACCTGGACCGCGCCTGCCGACACCACCCTCGCGCTCGTCCCGGTCGGCTACGCCGACGGCGTCCCGCGCGCGCTGTCCGGGCGGATGAGCGTCTGGCTCGCCGGCGCGCGCCGGCCGGTCGCCGGTCGGGTGTGCATGGACCAGCTCGTGGTCGACTGCGGCGACGATCCGGTCGAGATCGGCGACGAAGTGGTGCTGTTCGGGTCCGGCGAGCACGGCGGACCGACCGCCCGGGAATGGGCCGACACCCTCGGCACCATCGACTACGAGATCTTCACCAGCATGTACCGCCCGCGCGTGCGGCGCCGCTACCTGGCCGAAACCGCAGCTCCGGCAGCCGAACCCGGTGGGCAGCGCCAGGCATGAAAACGTCCCAGATCATCGGTATCGCCGGTGCGGTCGTCGGTGTGACCACCGCCGGGCTGACCGTGGCCGGGGTGCTCCAGTCCCGGCGCAAGGCGACCACCGCCCGGGAGAACGACCCCTACCAGGACGAGCCGTTGGGTTTACTGGAGCCGGACCGCACCCGGACGGTCGCCGCCGACGACGGGGTTCCGCTGTCGGTCGAGGAGATCGACCCGGCGGACGGCGGCAAATCCGAGTTGACCGTGGTGCTCGTGCACGGGCTGGCGTTGAGTCGGCGGTGCTTCCACTTCCAGCGGCGCGACATTGCCGGCCTTGCCCGGCCGCGGGTCCGGCAGGTGCTCTACGACCAGCGCGGACACGGCCGGTCCGGCCTCCCGCCAGCCCAGTCGTGCACCAT
The DNA here is from genome assembly GCA_036268615.1 of Pseudonocardiaceae bacterium. Classification (GTDB taxonomy): domain Bacteria; phylum Actinomycetota; class Actinomycetes; order Mycobacteriales; family Pseudonocardiaceae; genus DATATV01. Next base: position 10,571 of record DATATV010000126.1, on the reverse strand, counting down.
CGAGCAACTGGGCCGGGACCTCGACGTGGTGCTCCGCTCGGTCGCGCCGGACGGTCCGCTGGTGCTCGTCGGCCACTCCATGGGCGGCATGGCGATCATGGCGCTGGCCGAGCAGCGACCGGACCTGTTCGCCGATCGGGTCCGCGGTGTCGCGCTGATCGCCACCTCGGCCGGCGAGGTCGGCTCCAACGGGCTGCCCCGGCCGCTGCTGTCCCGGTACAACCCGCTGACCAGGACGGTCGGCGAGATGGCCAGCTGGCAACCCGAGCTGGTGGACTGGATTCGCACGGCCGGCGGCGGCGTGACCCGGCAGGCGGTGCGTCGGCTGGCGTTCGGCCAGTACTCGGTGCCGGCCAGCCTTGTCGACTTCATGGTGCGGATGCTCAGCGTCACGCCGGTTCCGGTGCTCACCGACTTCGTGCCCACGCTCGGCACCCACAACCGGTACGCCGCGCTCGCCGGGCTCCGGCACTGCGAGACACTGGTGATCAGTGGTGACCGGGACCGGATCACCCCGTTCTCGCACTCCCGACGGATCGCCGCCGAGCTGCCGGACGCCGCGCTGCTGCGGGTGTTCGGCGCCGGTCACATGGTCATGCTGGAGCAGCAGGAACTGGTCACCGATGAACTGGTCCGGTTTGTGCGTCGGTGCGCGACCCGGACCCGCGGCCTGCGGCGACGCTGGCGGAGAGGAGCTGGCTGATGACTGCCGCGACCGGTGCGGTCACGCTGCCAACCGTGGAGGACACGGTCGAGTTCGGCCGCCGGCTCGGTGCCCGGCTGCGGGCCGGTGACCTGGTGCTGCTCGCCGGTCCGCTCGGTGCCGGGAAAACTGTGCTGGTGCGCGGAATCGGCGCCGGTCTCGGTGTGGTCGGCACGGTCAGCTCGCCGACGTTCGTGATCGCGCGGGTGCACCGCCCGGGGCCGGCCGGTGCGGGCGTGCCGCTGGTGCATGTGGACGCCTACCGGCTCGGTGACGACCTCGCCCAGCTCGATGACCTCGACCTGGACACGGATCTGATGGACGCGGCCGTGGTGGTGGAGTGGGGCGAGGGGGTCGCCGAACGGCTGTCCGCCGATCATCTGCTGATCCGGTTGGAGCGCCGCGACGACGACGTGCGAGTGGCGACGATGGAGCCGCACGGCTCGTGGGTGGAGCGGCTGGACACCCTGTCCGCGGTGTGATTTCTGCCCTACGCTGGGGTCTTGTGCGAGCGGTGATCTTCGACTGGGGCGGCACGTTGACGCCGTGGTTGTCCATGGATCAGGCCGCCGCATGGCGGGCGTATCTGGCGGAGCTGTACTCCGAGGACCAGGCGGAGCGGGTCGAGGAGTTGGTCGCCGGCCTGCTGGCGGCGGAGGACGCGGCGTGGCTGCGGGTCCGGGACGACCATCGAGCGTTCACCGTGGCGCAGGTGCTCGCGGCGGCCGGGGTGGCCAGCGACGAGGCGGCCCTGTTGGCGTATCGCACGTTCTGGGAGCCGGCCACCCTCACACATCCGGACGTGGTGCCGGTGCTGGGTGCGTTGCGGGAGCGGGGGTTGCGCATCGGGCTGCTGTCGTCGACGGCGTGGCCGCGCGACTGGCACGAGGACGTGCTTCGGCGGGACGGCGCGTTCGAGTTGTTCGACGCGTGCGTGTGGAGCAGCGACCTGGAGTGGACGAAGCCGCACCCGGAGGCGTTCCGTGCCGCGATGAGCGCGGTGGGTGTGGACGATCCGGCCGACTGCGTTTTTGTCGGCGATCGCCCGTTCGACGACATCAGTGGCGCGAAGGCTGTCGGGATGCGGGCGGTTCTGGTGCCGCACAGCGACATTCCGCTGCACGAACAGGTCCCGGTGACCGTGACGCCCGACGCGGTGATCAATCGGCTGACCGATCTGCTGCCGTTGGTGGACCGTTGGGCTGCCGGCTGACCGACGCCGATCCTGGCTGACTTCGGCGAGGAGTCGCAGGCTGCGGAAATCTCTCCCCGAAATACCTCTGACCTGCGAAAATTCACTGCCCGCCTGCCATAGAACAGCCCCCACCCTCCCTGGGGGCACCCCTGTGGCCAGTCTACTGCGCAAGATCGTTCTGCGGGGCTTGCGAAGATCGACTTGTGGATAACTTCGGCGCTGTGGATAACCGGCCGCCCAACCGAGGTGGACGCGGCCTGCGCCGAGCGGCGGTGTGCATCGAGAAGCTGTGTGCGCCGAGAGGCCGTCACCGGAAGGAGGGTCACGGCCCCTCGGCTGAGGGCACACCGGGGTCGCCGGTCTGGCTGGTAACCGCAGTGTGAGGCGGATTGGTCAGATCCGACGCTCACCTCTCAAGACGTGCACGGCACCACAAACGTTGCATCAGCCCGGCCGGCAAATCGGGCCGAGCAACCGGACCGAGCAAGCCGGCCGGAAACAGGCCGGGGCCATGCTGGAGCCAGGCTGGAGCCATGCCTGGATCGGCCGGAAAGCGCGGCAACCGCCACGGCTCGCCGGCCCCGCGCCCAGGGCTCGTAGGCTGTTATCCGTGATCGTGCTCGCCATCGACACCGCGACGCCCGCGGTGACAGCCGGGGTTGTCGTTCTCGACGGACCCGACGGCCCTGGTCCGCGCACGCTGGCCCAGCGGGTCACCGTGGACGCCCGCGCGCACGGTGAGCTGCTCACCCCGCACATCCAGGACGCCCTTCGCTCCGCCGACCTGGCCATGACCGACCTGGACGCGGTCGTCTGCGGCGCGGGGCCCGGTCCGTTCACCGGGCTCCGGGTCGGCATGGTGACCGCCGCAGCCATCGGCGACGCGCTGGACCTGCCGGTCTATCCGGTGTGCTCGCTGGACGCCATCGCCGCCGAGGTGATCGAGGCCGACACCACCGCGCAGCCACTCCTGGTCGTCACCGACGCCCGCCGTCGCGAGGTCTACTGGGCCGCCTACGACGGGTCCGGTCATCGGGTCGACGGGCCGAATGTGCAGCGACCCGGGTCGCTGGTCGCCGGGCCGGGCCGGGTCGCCGGGCAGGGCGGGGTGCTCTACGCCGACGTGCTCGGGCTGCCGGTCGTGGCGCCCGAGTTTCCCTCCCCGCGTGGGCTGGTCGCGGTGGCCGCGGCCGCGCTGCTGGCGAAGGCGACGCCCGACCCGCTGACCCCGCTCTACCTGCGCCGGCCGGACGCCGTCGTGCCGGGCGCGTCGAAGAAGGTGGCTCGGTGAGCCTGCCGGACGGGGTGCGGATCGGACCGCTGCGCCGGTCGGACGCGGTCCGGTGCGCGGAGCTTGAGCAGATCCTGTTCCCGGGTGAAGATCCTTGGCGCGCCTCGGTTTTCCGTACCGAACTGGACCAGGGGCACCACTACTTCGGTGCCTACGACGAGAACGGGCTGCTCATCGGGTACGCCGGGCTGGCCGTCGCCGGCCGCGCACCGGACCTCGAAGCCAGCGTGCACACCATCGGGGTCGCTCAGGAATGGCAGGGGCGTGGCCTCGGCCGGGAGCTGCTGCGCACGCTGCTCGACATCGCGGACAAGGTTGCGGCGGCGGTGTTCCTGGAGGTTCGCACGGACAACGACGTGGCCATCCGGCTCTACCAGCAGCACGGATTCGTCCGGCTCGGGCTGCGCCGCCACTACTACGAACCCTCCGGCGCGGACGCCTACACGGTGGGCCGGCCGGCCAAGGGGTCCACTGTGGACGACATGCTGATCGGTGAGGACGGTGGGTCGCGATGACCTCGGTGTTGGGTGATCCGATCGTTCTCGGCATCGAGACCTCCTGCGACGAGACCGGCGTCGGTGTCGTCCGGCTGCACAACAACAGCGGCCCGGCCAGCGCCACCGTGGAACTGCTCGCCGACGAGGTCGCCTCCAGCGTCGAGGAGCACGCCCGGTTCGGTGGTGTGGTGCCCGAGGTGGCCAGCCGTGCCCACCTGGAGGCGATGGTGCCCACCGTGCACCGCGCCCTGGAGCGGGCCGGTGTGAAACCCGCCGACGTCGACGCGATCGCGGTCACGGCGGGGCCCGGTCTGGCCGGCGCGCTACTGGTCGGGCTCGCCGCGGCCAAGGCCTACGCGGCCGCCTGGGACGTGCCGCTCTACGGCGTCAACCACCTCTCCGCGCACGTCGCCGTCGACACCGTCGAGCACGGCCCGCTGCCCGGCCCGGCCCTGGCGCTGCTCGTCTCCGGCGGGCACTCCAGTCTGCTGGAGGTGTCCTCGCTGGCCGGGTCGATGCGCACCCTCGGCGCGACCATCGACGACGCCGCCGGGGAAGCCTTCGACAAGGTCGCCCGGCTGCTCGGGCTGCCCTTCCCGGGCGGTCCGCACATCGACCGGGTGGCCCGGGACGGCGACCCGGCGGCGATCGCCTTTCCGCGCGGGCTGACCGGGCCCCGGGACGCGGCTTTCGACTTCTCCTTCTCCGGTCTGAAGACCGCGGTGGCCCGCTGGGTCGAGGCGCAGCGCGCGGCCGGGCACGACATCCCGGTCGCCGACGTGGCCGCGTCGTTCCAGGAGGCCGTGGTCGACGTGCTCACCGCCAAGGCGGTTCGGGCGGCCACCGAGGCCGGCATCGACCACCTGTTGATCGGCGGTGGCGTCGCGGCCAACTCGCGGCTGCGCGCGCTCGCCGAGGACCGCTGCACAGCGGCCGGCATCCGGCTGCGGGTGCCCCGGCCCAAGCTGTGCACGGACAACGGCGCGATGGTCGCCGCGCTCGGTGCGCACGTGGTGGCCGCCGGGGTCGCGCCTTCGCCGATGGACATTTCCGCAGATCCGGCACTGCCCATCTGAGCCGCGCTGCCCCATACTCGGGGAACGCGCCCGCAACACGGCCGAAATCCGGGTGGTACGGACCCGGCCGATCCGGCCAGCTCAGGGCATTCGCCCCCCGGTGGGTGTACCCCGTTGAAGAGCTGGCACTCGAATGGGTAGAGTGCTAGTTGCACGGCACCAGACACCGCCCCGGCACCCGCGACGGCGGGGTGGCAGGCGCCGTAGGTACCTGCCAACGCTTTCGACGACCCGTGGAGGTCACACCGGTGAGCGTGAACATTAAGCCGCTCGAGGACAAGATTGTTGTCCAGGCGAGCGAGGCCGAAGCCACCACGGCATCCGGCCTCGTCATCCCGGACACGGCCAAGGAGAAGCCCCAGGAGGGCAAGGTCCTGGCCGTTGGTCCTGGTCGCATTGACGACAAGGGCAATCGCGTTCCGTTGGACATCGCCGAGGGCGATGTCGTCATCTACTCCAAGTACGGCGGCACCGAGGTCAAGTACAACGGTGAGGAGTACTTGATCCTCTCCGCCCGCGACGTGCTGGCCGTCGTCAACTGACGTTCCGCACTTCACCCTCGCCAGACGCCCCGGCGCCCCTTTCCGGGGCACCGGGGCGTCTCGCATGAGAAAGGCAAGCGATGCCCAAGCAGATCAGTTTCGACGAGGACGCTCGTCGGGCCTTGGAGCGCGGCGTCAACCAGTTGGCCGACGCGGTCAAGGTGACGCTTGGCCCCCGCGGTCGGCACGTCGTACTCGACAAGAAGTTCGGCGGCCCCACCGTGACCAACGACGGGGTGACCATCGCCCGGGAGATCGAGCTCGAGAACTCCTTCGAGAACCTCGGCGCCCAGCTGGCCAAGAACGTCGCCACCAAGACCAACGATGTCGCCGGTGACGGCACCACCACGGCCACCGTGCTGGCCCAGGCGCTGGTCAAGGAAGGCCTGCGCAACGTGGCCGCAGGCGCCAACCCGACCGCTCTCGGCCGGGGTATCCAGGCCGCGAGCGACGCCGTGATCGACGCGCTCAAGGAACACGCCACCCCGGTCAAGGGGCGGGACAACATCGCCCAGGTCGGCACCGTCGCCTCCCGCGACGCTTCGATCGGCTCACTGCTCGGTGAGGCCATCGAGCGGGTCGGCGAGGACGGCGTGATCACCGTCGAGGAGTCCTCCTCGATGCTCACCGAGCTGGAGATCACCGAGGGCGTCCAGTTCGACAAGGGCTGGATCTCGGCGCACTTCGTCACCGACGCGGAAGCTCAGGAGACCGTCTTCGAGGACGCCTACCTGCTGCTGCACCGGGACAAGATCTCCGCGCTGGCCGACCTGCTGCCGGTTCTGGAGAAGGTCGCCGAGGCCGGTCGCCCGCTGGTGATCATCGCCGAGGACGTCGACGGCGAGGCCCTGTCCACCCTGGTGGTCAACGCGGTGCGCAAGACGCTCCGCGCGGTCGCGATCAAGGCTCCGTACTTCGGTGACCGCCGCAAGGCGTTCCTGGACGACCTGGCCGTCGTCACCGGTGGTCAGGTCATCTCCCCGGAGATCGGCATGAAGCTGACCGAGACCGGGATCGACGCACTGGGCAGCGCTCGGCGGGTCGTGGTGAGCAAGGACACCACCACGATCGTGGACGGTGCCGGCACCGGCGAGGCCATCGCCGACCGGACGGCGCAGCTGCGCAAGGAGATCGAGGCCACCGAGTCCGACTGGGACCGGGAGAAGCTGCAGGAGCGGCTGGCCAAGCTTTCCGGTGGCATCGCGGTGATCAAGGTCGGCGCGGCCACCGAGACCGAGCTCAAGGAGCGCAAGCACCGCATCGAGGACGCGGTCGCGGCGACCAAGGCCGCGGTCGAGGAAGGCATCGTGGCCGGCGGCGGTTCCGCGCTCGTGCACGCGGCCAAGGTGCTCGATGGCGGGCTCGGCCTGTCCGGCGACGAGGCGACCGGGGTCGCGGTGGTGCGCAAGGCACTGTCCGCGCCGCTGTTCTGGATCGCCACCAACGCCGGCCAGGAAGGTGCGGTCGTCTCGATCAAGGTCGCCGAGCTGGAGTGGGACAACGGCTTCAACGCCGCCACCCTGACCTACGGCAACCTGGTCCGCGAGGGCGTCGTCGACCCGGTGAAGGTCACCCGGTCCGCGATCGCCAACGCCGCGTCCATCGCCCGGATGGTGCTCACCACTGACAGCGCCGTGGTGGAGAAGAAGGAAGACGAGTCCGCCGCGGGCGGTCAGGGCCACGGTCACGGTCACGGCCACCAGGGCGGCCCCGGCTTCTGATCCGGTCGGGCAGTACGCAGCACGCAGTGAACTGAAGGGCGGCACCCCCCACGCGGGTGCCGCCCTTCAGTGCTGTTCGGTCGAGCCTGTGTTGCTGGTGCTGCTGCCTAGCCGATCCCGACCGGCTCCCGATCCAGGTTCAGCTTCCGCTTGCGTGACTTGATGATCGATTCTCGTTCCGACTCCGACAGCCCGCCCCAGATCCCGTAGGGCTCCTGCACACTCAGTGCGTGCTGGCGACACATCTCCAGCACGGGACAGGCCAGGCAGACCGCCTTCGCACGAGCTTCCCTTCGTGCTCTGGCCGGTCCGCGTTCACCGTCCGGGTGAAAGAAGAACGCGCTGTCCATCCCTCGGCAGGACCCATCGAGCTGCCAGTCCCACACATCGGCGTTGGGGCCCGGAAGCCTCCTCGTGTCCGCCAACTTGACCGCCTCCTCATCAGCAGGACCATTGGCCACTACTCCATTCGGCCCAGCGTGATCGACAGTAGAAGCGAGTCAAAGCTTGTTCAAGAGGCGATGTGCCCGTTTGCCGGCCAATTCATCCGAAGGGGGGAGGCCGATTGGGCTAACGCCCCCTCCAACGGGTGGCACCGGGCCTGAGCAGTCCGGTTGCCACGCGGCCACGGCAACCGGAACATTGGAGGGGTGACCACGCATCCCGTACCCGCCGCAGCAGCCGGGATGGGGTCGCTGGGCAGCGAGGTCGACCGGTCGAACCCGGCCCGGCCCGAGGCCGAGGACGCCGGGGACGGTGAGCCGGCGCTTTCGGTCGGCGCGGTCGCCCGCCGGCTCGGCGTCGCCCCGGCCACCCTGCGCACCTGGGACCGCCGGTACGGGGTCGGCCCCAGCGGCCACACCACCGGCCGCCACCGCCGCTACCGACCACTCGACATCGCCCGGCTGGAGCTGATGCAGCGCGCCCTGCTGCGCGGTGCGTCGCCGGCCGAGGCGGCCCGCTACGCGGTCGGCGCGGGCGTGCTGCCCGACGCCGGCACCCCGACCGCCGCCCGGGCCGCCGAGCTGGGCCCGGTATCGCCGATCGGGTCGGACGGGGCCAGGGCGGGGGAAACGGCGCTGGGACCGGCGCTGACCGCCGAGGGCGGCTTCGTACCCGGTCCGGGCCGTGCGCCCCGGTTCGGCGGCCGGGCGCTGCCGCTGCCCGGGGCCGGCCGGCAGGCCCGTGGGCTGGGCCGGGCGGTGCTCGCGATGGATTCCGACGCCGCCGCGGGGCTGCTCGCCGAGTCGATCGCCGCGGCCGGCCTGGCCGCCGCGTGGGACCAGGTGATCCGGCCGGTGCTCGGCGCGACCGTGCAGCGCTTCGAGCACTCCGGGGTGGGCGCGGAGTTCGAACTGCTGCTGCACGAGTGCGTGCTGACCGCGCTGCTGCGCGCCACCCCGGTGGTGGACCAGCCGCGCAACCCCCGGCCGGTGCTGCTGGCCTGCGCGCCCGGCGAGCGCAGCAGTCTGCCGCTGCGGGCGTTGGTCGCCGAGCTGGCCGCGCGCAGTCTGGCCACCCGGATGTTCGGCTCCGGGCTGCCGGCCGAGGCGCTGGCCGCCGCGATCCGCCGGACCGCGCCCGCGGTCGTCGTGCTCTGGGCCGCCTCGCCCCGCTATGCCGACCCCGACCTCGCCGACCGGGTGCCGCGCACCCGGCAGCGGGCCCGGCTGCTGCTGGCCGGTCCCGGCTGGCGGCATCGGGTCGAGCACCGGGCCGACCGTCGGGGCGGCCGGCAGTACGGCCAGGTCGACCCGCTGGACAGCCTCGGCGCGGCCGCCGACGAGATCGAACAGGCCGCGCTCGGCCGCTCGGCATGACCGAAGCGGAGCTGCGGGCGGCCGCGTTCGGCGACCGCCCGGAAGCGGACGTGTCCGCCGCGGCCCGAGACGGCGGCCCACGGGAGCGCTGGCTGGCCGCGGTCACGCTGGGCGCCCGGGGCCGGTACGCGGCCGCCGCGGGCCTGCTGCGCCCGCTGGTGGCCGGTGCCGACCCGCTGCTGGCCGCGCTGGCCGGCGCCACCCTGGCCGCGCACCGGCGCCAGCTGGGCGCGCACGGGCCGGCCCGCCGGTTCGACGCGGCCGCGTTGGGTCGACTGGCGGCGCTCGGACCGCCACCCGACGTAACGCTGCGTGTCCAGAAACCTGACCCGGACGGGGTGGATCTGTCCGGCGCCTGGTCGGACGCGCTACTCGGACTGGCCGCCGACGCGGTCGGGGTCGGCCACGTTGCGGAGGCACGCCGGCTGCACGCCGCCGCCGAACGGGTGATCGGGTATCCCGAGGGTGGCGGTACCGATCGCGGGGCGCAGTGGGGGTGGCGACCCCGCATCCGTACCGAATGGGTGGCGGCCGAGATCGAGCTCGCCGCCGGCCGTCCCGATCGGGCGGTGCCACACGCCGAACGGGCGCACGATGTGGCCTCCGTCACTCCCTCGATTCGACACAGGGTTAAGTCCGCGGTCGTGCTGTCCGCCGCACTGGTGGCTGACGACACCCCGGTTGGGCGGCTGAGGGCCGAGGCGCTACTCCGAGGTGCTCAGGCTTTATCCCTCGGAAGGGGGATATTTTCGTTGGCCTGGCCGGCCGCCCTGGTGCTCGCCGATCTCGTCCCGGCTGAGTCGGGGAAACAGAGCAAGATCGTCAGCGAAGCGCTGACCTGCTGTTTTCTAGGGTCAGAAGCCGAGATGCAACGCCTGGCGACCGCTTCACCGTGGATTCCCACCGCTTTGCTCCGTTCCGGGGACACCCCTCGAAGGAGTGGGGAGTTAGCTTCTTGACGGATTAAGCACCAGATCGTGTCAAGGTCCGGGCCCGACTGGCCGATAGGGGAGATGGAACGTCACCCGGTTGTTGGAAGGAGCCACTGTGACGACGGTCCTTATCTGCGACGACCGGCGCAGCGTGCGCGAAGGTTTGACGCGCGTGATGTCGGCTGTGCCTGGGGTCAGTCGCATCGACTGTGTAGCACACGGTGACGAGCTGCTGGCTCGATTCACCCGGCAGCCGGTCGACGTCGTACTGGTGGGAACGCAGCGCGCCGTCCCGACTGGTGTCGAGGCGACTCGCCGGTTGGTCTCGGCGAACCCGCAGGCGAACGTGATCGTGTTCGGCGCGCCGGACGACGCCGGGAGCATCGCGGCCGCCATTGCCGGCGGTGCGCGCGGCTACCTGCGTTGGGACGCGTCCCGGCCGGAGCTCGTCGCCGCCCTCGCCCACACGCTGGCCAGCACGTCCGTGCCAGCACCACGACAGCCCTCCGACCCCGGTGTACAGCTCACCGATCGGGAGCTGCAGGTGCTGCGCGGAATGAGCCAGGGCAAGAGCAACGGCCAGATCGGCCGTGAGCTGTACCTGTCCGAGGACACGGTGAAGACGCACGCCCGGCGGTTGTTCCGCAAGCTGGGTGTGCGCGACCGGGCCCAGGCCGTCGCGCACGGTTTCCGGCGCGGCCTGGTGTCCTGATCGCCTCCGGTCGATCCGTGATCCGAGATTGACGACATCTTGAGGCCGCGGTCCGGCCCTCGGTTCGCCGAGGGCCGGACCG
>DATATV010000125.1:0-4827 GCA_036268615.1 Pseudonocardiaceae bacterium | reverse complement strand
CGTGTGAGTTAGTGCGCTAACACGTCGTCACGGACACAGGGCGGCGGTCGAGGGACAGCCCCGACCGCCGCCCTGTTCCTTTTTGTCCGGGGTTCCGTTCACGCACCCGCAGTGGCCGGGTACTACTCGTACTCGTAGAAGACTCGTTCGACGACGGCGCGGGCGTGCCGGGTGGTGCGGCGGTACTCGTCGAGGAAGGCGCCGGAGTCGGTGACGGTGTGGCCGCTGACGGCACTGGCCACCGCGGCGAGTTCGCGCGGACTGGTCGGCAACTGATCGGCCGCCTTGCCGCGGACCAACATGGTGGCGTTACGGGCTTTGGTGGCCAGGGTCCAGGCAGCGGAGAGGTCCGCCGCGTCCGAAGCGGTGAGCAGGCCCGCGGCTTCGGCGGCGGCGATTCCCTCCATTGTGGACGGCGTGCGGAGTTCGGGAATCTCGTGCGCATTGCGCAGCTGTAGCAGTTGGATCGTCCACTCGATGTCGGCCAGGCCGCCACGGCCCAGCTTGGTGTGCGTGGTCGGGTCCGCACCGCCGGGCAGCCGCTCGCTGTCCACTCGGGCCTTGATCCGGCGGATCTCCCGGATCTGCGTCGCACTCAGGCCGCCGGTCGGATAGCGGACACCCTCGATCGCCGTGATGAACCGGGCGCCCAGGTCGGCGTCGCCGGCCAGCGGCCGGGCCCGCAGCAGCGCCTGCGCCTCCCAGATGTCGCTCCAGTTGCGGTAGTAGGCGAGGTAGGAATCCAACGTGCGCACCAGCGGACCCTGCCGACCCTCCGGCCGGAGGTCGGCGTCCACCAACAACGGCGGGTCCTGGTTCGGCGAGGCGAGCGCCTTGCGCAACTGCTCGGCCACCGAGCCCGCCCAGTGCACCGCGGCCGAGTCAGTGACGCCCGGCTCCGGCTCGCAGACGAAGATCACGTCCGCGTCCGACCCGTAACCCAGTTCGCTGCCGCCCAACCGGCCGAGGCCGATCACCGCGAACCGGGCCGGCGGCGGGCCGTGCTGGACGATCGCGACACGCAACACCGCCGACAGCGCCGCCCGCAACACCGCCGCCCACACGCTCGACAGCGCCGTGCACACCGTCGGCACGTCGAGCAGCCCGAGCAGATCGGCACTGGCCACCCTGGCCAGCTCGGTCCGGCGCAGCGACCGGGCCGCGGTCACCGCCTGGTTCACGTCCGCGTGCCGACTCACCGCCGCCTGCAACGACTTCGCCACCTCGGCCGGGTCCCGGCCGACGAGCTCGTCGGTGTGCGCGAACAGCCGCAGCGCATCCGGGGCGCGGACCATCAGGTCCGGCACGAGTTTCGACGTGCCCAGCACGGTGGCCAGCCGCTCGACCACGGCACCCTCGTCGCGCAGCAGCCGCAGGTACCACGGCGTGGCCGCGAGCGACTCGGACAGCTTGCGGTACGCCAGCAGACCACCGTCGGGGTCGGGAGTGTCGGCAAGGAGCTCCAACAGCACCGGCAACAGCGTGCCCTGGATGGCCGCCCGCCGGGTCACCCCACCGGTGAGCGCGCCGATGTGCCGCAGCGCGCCGTCCGGGGCGGCGTAGCCGAGCGCGGCGAGACGGGCAACGGCCTGGTCGGTGGTGAGGCGCAACGCCTGGGTGGGCACCCGGGCCACCGCGTCCAGCAGCGGCCGGTAGAACAGCTTCTCGTGCAGCCGGCGCACCCGGTTGCCGTGCCGGTGGAACTCCGAGAGCAGCACCGCGCCGGCCGACCGGCCCCGGCTCGGTCGGATACCGCACGCACGGGCCAGCCAGCGCAGCTCTGCCTCGTCCCGCGAGTCCGGGAAGACGTGCGTGCGGCGCAGTTTGCGCAGTTGCAACCGGTGCTCGATGCCGCGCAGGAACCGATAGGACTCACCGAGTTCGGCCGCGTCCACCCGGCCGACGAAGCCGCCGTCGGCGAGCGCGGCCAGCGCCTCGACCGTGCCGGACAACCGGAGCGACTCCGCCGAGCGGCCGTGCACGAGTTGCAGCAGCTGCACCGCGAACTCGACGTCCCGCAGCCCACCCCGGCCGAGCTTGAGTTCGCGTTCCACCAGATTGACCGGGATGTGCTGCTCGATCCGCCGCCGCATCGCCTGGACGTCGGTGACGAAGCCGTCCCGATCGGCCGCGGTCCACACCAGCGGCCGAACCAGGTTCAGATAGGACCGACCGAGTTCGGGGTCGCCGGCCACCGGCCGGGCCTTGAGCAACGCCTGGAACTCCCAGGTTCGTGCCCACCGCTGGTAGTAGGCGGCATGCCCGTCGACGGTCCGCACCAACGCGCCGGACTTGCCCTCCGGCCGCAGCGCGGCGTCGACCTCGAACGCGGCCGCGCCGGCGACCCACATCATGCTGCTGGCGAGCTGGGCGGCCTGGCCGAGATCCCCTTCCGCGGCGAAGAGCACATCGACATCGCTGACATAGTTGAGTTCCCGGGCCCCGCACTTTCCCATCGCGATCACCGCGAGCTGGCCGGTGAGCGGCTCGGTCAGGCCGACTGTCTCGGTGACGGCCACCGCGAGCGCCGCCCGCAGACCGGCGTCGGCCAGGTCGGACAGTTCCGCGGTGATCCGCTCGTAGGTCGCCTCGTCGAGGATCGGCTCGACCACGTGCCCGAGGTCGGTGGCGGCGATCTGCATCAGCAGCCCGCGGTAGGCCAACCGCAGCGCCCGCACGGCATCCGGGCCGACCACGGTGGCTCGGGCGCCGTCCGGGGTGCCCGGCGGTCCGGCGGTCGGGTCGGCACCGACCACGCTCAGCAGATGCTCGGTGAACCGGCTCGGCGGCACAGCACTGATCGCAGCCGGATCGTTACTTCCGGCGGGCGCCTGACTCCGGGCGCCTCGCCCGGGGAGCTGGCTCTGCGGCTCGGCCAGGCGGCGCCACTGGTCCGGGTTGGCCGACAGGTAGTCGGTCAGCGCAGTGGACGTGCCGAGCACGGAGATCAGTCGGCCACGGAAGCCGGCATCATGGTGCAGGTTGTCGTTGATGGCCGCCCACCCGGCGTCGGCGGCGATCCGCAGCCTGCTCAGGCCGCGTAACGCGACATCCGGGTCGGGGCTGCGGGACAGCCCGACCAGCGCCGGTTCGCTACCACTGATCGGGCCGTCAGCGGCCCACCAGCCAGCGGCGCGCAGGTCGTCCTCGGCCCGCGGGTCGGTGAGCCCGAAACGGCCCGTTGCGGGCACGGTGCGGGATCGATCGCTCATCGTTCGCGAGCGTAGCCGCCTTCGGTTTACCTGGCCGGAACAAAAGCTACGTTCAGGTGGTCGGATGCCGGCCGGTAACCGATTTGTTGGTAGATCGAGTTCGAAGTCGGGTTGGCCAGGTCGGTGAACAGCACGACGTGCCGAGCCTGCTCGTCCAGCGCCCACCGGCTGACCGCGGCGGTGACCGCCGAGCCGTAGCCGCGGCCACGCAGGTGTGCCGGGGTGTAAACCGGACCGACCCGGGACATGTGCTGCTGCGGTCGGCCGGCGACCGCGAGCGCGACGGCGGTGTCGTCCACGATCCACAGCATGTTGGCCGAACCGGCGGACAGCGAGTTCCGGGACTGATCGGCGAAGTCAACGGGCACGTACTCGTCGCCAAGGGCCTCCTCGGCGAACTCCTGCCGCCACCGGGCGAGTAGCGGGATGTCCGCTCCGGTCGCCAGCCGGGCCCAACCCGGCACGCCGACCGGGGGAACCAGTCGATCGAGTCGGTAGAGCCGCTCGTCCCGGTTGACCTTCACCGTGTCACCGGTGGCCTCGGCCCACGCTCGGGCGAACGCCTCGACCCGGGGGCGCAGGCCGGAGGCACCGGACACCGACTGGTCCTCGACGAGCAGGTGCTCCACCACGGCGGGCGCGGCCGACTCGGGGACGGCCCCGACGGACAGCGGGTAGGGCGGGGTCGCGAGCGCGACGCCGGTCAACTGGGTGCCCTCGTGCATGGCAAGCATGATCGCCGGGTCGGGGCCGTAGACGAGCCCGCGGAGCAGCCGGGAGAGCACGGTGACAAGGACAGTGTTCTCGACCGGATCGGCGGACAGCAGCGGGCCGGCGGCGAGCCAGAAGTCGTCGGCGTTGTCGTAGGCGGTGACCCTCACCCAGGGAGCGTGGCGCATGGCCGCAGACGTGTCGAGTCGATTTCCGGGCACAGTAAGAAGCCCCGGGAGACGTTGCCGTCTCAACCGGGGCTTCTTACTATTCAAATAACGTTCGGCGGCGTCCTACTCTCCCACACCCTCACAAGTGCAGTACCATCGGCGCAGGGAGGCTTAGCTTCCGGGTTCGAAAAGGGACCGGGCGTTTCCCTCCCGCCATAACCACCGTAACCCTATCAACCAACAACCCCGACCAACACCGACCACAACCGGCCGACACTGGATACGAGTGATTGGCTCAGAATCACACAGTGGATGCGCAACATTTTCGTAGTCAAGTCCTCGGCCTATTAGTACCAGTCAACTCCACCCCTCACGAGGCTTCCATCCCTGGCCTATCAACCCTGTCGTCTACAGGAGGCCTTAACCCACAAAGGGTGGGAGATCTCATCTCGAAACAGGCTTCCCGCTTAGATGCCTTCAGCGGTTATCCCTCCCGAACGTAGCCAACCAGCCATGCCCTTGGCAGAACAACTGGCACACCAGAGGTTCGTCCGTCCCGGTCCTCTCGTACTAGGGACAGCCTTCCACAAATCTCCTACGCGCACGGCGGATAGGGACCGAACTGTCTCACGACGTTCTAAACCCAGCTCGCGTACCGCTTTAATGGGCGAACAGCCCAACCCTTGGGACCTACTCCAGCCCCAGGATGCGACGAGCCGACATCGAGGTGCCAA
>DATATV010000124.1:0-16880 GCA_036268615.1 Pseudonocardiaceae bacterium | reverse complement strand
TACCGGTCGCGGCTAATCCTGTGCTGGCGCCGAGATCGCTACACGTCGGCGTCATATTGGCTTTCTCGGCAAGATTCCATGAAAGAAGGTTCCTCGTGCCCGGTGAATCGCCGCAGCTTCCGGCCGGATCACGGTCCGGCGACGTCGAACCGAGTGTGCGGTTGGACCCCGCTCCTATTTCGGCTTTCGGTCCGCTTTCGGTCAACGTCAAGGGCAGCGCCATCGAGCTCGGACCACCGCGGCGGCGGGCCGTGCTGGCCATCCTGTTGATCAACCGGGGCAAGATCGTCTCGGTGTCGAAACTGGTCGAGGGCGTCTGGGGGACGCGGCCGCCGAACCGGGCGACCGCCACCCTCCAGTCCTATGTCTCCCGCCTGCGCAAGCTGGTGTCCCGGTGGCCGCTGGCGGACGGCTCGCGGCTGCCGCTGCACTATCGCGCGCCCGGTTACCTGCTGCTCGCCGCTCGGGAGAGCATCGACGTGGCGCGCTTCGAGCGGTTCGCCAAGGACGGGATCGCCGCGGCCCGAGGCGCCAAGCATGACGAGGCATTCGCCCAGTTGAGCCGTGCGCTGGCCACCTGGACGGCGCCGCCGTTCGAGGACCTGTCGGACTACGACTTCGCCGTGCAGGAAGCGCTTCGGCTGGAGAACGTTCGGCTCAGCGCGGTGGAACAGATGGCGGAGACCGCCGCTGTCCTCGGCCGCGACCTTGAGGGCCTGCCGATGCTGGAGCGGGAGGTGACCCGCAGTCCCACCCGGGAGCGACTGGTGGGCCTGCTGATGCGGGCGCAGTACCGAACAGGCCGGCAGGCCGACGCCCTGCACACGTTCGAGCGGACCCGCCAACTGCTCGCCGAGGAACTCGGCGCGGAGGTCAGCCCGGAGTTGCGGCGCATCCACGCGGAGATCCTCCGCCATGATCCTGCGCTGGTCCCGGCCAGCAGTCAGATCTTCGTCGCCCGCCGACCCGCTCCCTCGGCGGGCGACCCCGTGCCGGCCTCTGGTTGGTCGCCCGAAACCGTCACGACGCCGGCCCACGTGCCGCTTTACGGGCGTGCGGAGGAGTTGCACCGGCTGCTCGCCGCGTTGGGCGGGGCGGCCAACGGTCAGGGCCGAACCGCGCTCGTCCTCGGCGAGGCCGGTGTCGGCAAGACCAGACTGCTGCGGGAGTTCGAGAAGTCCTGTCGTGCCACTGAGAACGATGTCATCGTCGTGCACTGCCCACCCGAGCTGGACATGCCGGCCTACTGGCCCTGGGTCCGGCTGCTCCGGCAGCTCGCCGTGGCTCGCGCCGACGCGGTCTCCGGGTTGCCCACGGAGATCCGGACGGTGCTGGGCTTCCTGCTGCCGGAACTGGCCGGCGCGGAGGCGGCGACGGGTCCGCGGCACGCCCCGCCGGCCACCTTCGAACTGCACGACGCCATCAGCGGAGCGTTGCGGCACCTCGCCCGCAGGCCGTTGGTGCTCGTGCTGGAGGACTTCCAGTGGGCCGACTCGTCCTCGCTGGCCACCTTGCGGTTCGTCGCCCGGCAGCTCGTCGGTTCGCGACTCGTGCTCGTGCCGACCTTCCGCACCTTCCGAATCGGGTACGAGCCCGAACTGCGCGGCACGCTCGCCGCGTTACGCCAACTGCCGCTGGTCGAGGAGATCCGGCTGGCCGGCCTGGACGGTGACGCCACGGCCCAACTGGTCGCCGCGGTCACCGGTCGACCGGCGACCGACCACTTCGGCTGGAGCGCCGCGTTCCACCAGCGCACCAGGGGGAACCCGTACTTCGTGCTCGAACTGCTCAAGCAACTGCCCGACGAGTTGACGGCCGGCGATGTGCTCACCACGGTGCCGGCCGGCCTGCGGGAGATCATCCTGGAGCGACTCTCGGACCTGCCCTCGGAGGTCCGGGCGGCGCTCGACGCGTGCTCGGTGCTCGACCCCGGCACGGCGGAGGCGGTCCTGGAGGACATGCTCGATGCGGACGGCGTGCCCGCGGAAGCGATCCGCGGCGCGGTGCGCGGCGGCCTGCTCCGGCTGGAGGAGGGCGAACCGAGCCGGATCGGCGTCGAGCATCCGCTGATCCGGGACGTGGTCCGCCAGGAGCTGACCGCCGGAACCCGCGCCGAACTGCACCGCCGGATCGTCGCCTCGCTGGTGCGGCGCACCGACGACCTCGGCGGGGTCGCCGCCGCGATCATCCGACACGGGCGGGCCGCCCTGCGCCGGGTGCCGGTCGCGCAGGTGGCCGAGCCGCTGCTGCGGGCGGCCGAGCGTGCGCGCCTCGGGTTCGACTACGGTGTTGAACTCCAGGTGGTCGCCCTCGCCGCGCAGCTGGTCGGCACCGGCACGTCCGGCCCCGAGCAGGCCGACTTCGAGCTGTGTCTGCTCCGGCGCCAGGCGGCGCTCTCGGAGGTCGTGCTCGGACCGGGCGCGCCGGCCACCTTGGCCGTCTACGACGGCATCGAACGCATCACCGGTCCGCGCCGCGCGGACTCGAACATCGTGCCGATCGGCCGATTTCTCGCACACCTGCTGGCGGGGCGACTACGGCGGTCGGAGGTCGGGCGGCCACTGACGAGCGAGCTCGGCGGTATGCGGGACGATCCGGTGGTCGCGGTGGTGGACCACTACGGCCGGGCCGTGTACCAGTGTTTCCTCGGCCACCGACAGGAGGCGCTGGCCGAGTTCGGCCGGGCGGTGCTCCTGTCCGAGAACGTGCCCACCATGCGGCTGCACGGTTGCCGGGTGCCGGTCGTGATGCGTTGCTGGCAGGCAGTGATCCACCGGCTGGACGGTGCCCGCGAGACCGCGTGGCGGCTGCTGGCCGTCTCGTCGGACGCGCTGCCCAGCGCGGCCGGTCTCGACGTGATCGAGCAGATCGCCGTCCTCTTCACGGCGTCCCTGCTCGCGGTCGCCGACGAGGACGCGCCAAGGGCGCTGGTGGCGGCCCGCACCGCGGCGCAGCTCGCCGAGGCGAGCGGACTGGAGGTGTGGCGTCACCTGATCACCGCCCCGTTGAGCTGGGCGGGTGTACACACCGGTCAGCATGGTGACGAGGTCGTCGAGGCGGCGCGGACCGCGCTGGCCCAGACCGAGCGGGCCGGCCTCGGCCTGAGCCATCAGTTGCAGCTGGAGCTGCTGTTCGACATCGAACGCACCCTCGGCCAGACCGAACAGGCCGACGCCCACCTTCGCCAGCTGTACCAGCACCTTGCGGCGCGGGCCACGATGGCCGAACCGGCCACCGTGTCCGCGTTCGCCTACGGCGGGTTCATCTTCCGGTGATCGGTCAGTGCACGGCACCATCGGTGCCCAGGCGCTCCAGCACCGAGCGCAGGCGTCGCACGAGCTCGTCGGCGGTGGGCCGGTCGAGCACGAGTGGCGGCGAGATGATCAGGGCGTGCGGGTTGGTACGCACGATCGTGCCGGCCTCCTCGCGCAGTGCATCGGCGAGCCGCAGGGTGCCACCGGGCAGGTCCGCCCTGGTGTTCTTGTCCGACACCAGCTGGACCGCCAGCATCATCCCGAGCTGCCGGACGTCGCCCACGGTCGGCAGGTCGAGCAGGGTGCGCAGGCCGGCGGCCAGGTGCGCGCCGACCGTGACCGCGTTGCCCAGCAGGTCCTCCCGCTCGATGATGTCCAGATTGGCCAGCGCCACCGCACACGCGGTCGGATGCCCGGAGTAGGTGTAGCCGACCGGAAAACCGCCGTCGGCACCGACCACGCCGGCGACCTCGTCGCTGACCAGCACGGCGCCGTGCGGGACGTAGCCGGAAGTGATTCCCTTGGCGGTCACCAGGAGGTCGGGCACGACGCCGAAGTGCTCGGCCGCGAACCACCGGCCGGTCCGGCCGAACGCGGTCACCACCTCGTCGAAGATGAGCAGGATGTTGTTGCGCCGCAACACGTCGGCGATCCGCGGCCAGTAGTCCGCCGGCGGCACGACGGCTCCGTAGCCGCCCATCACCGGTTCGCCGATCATGGCGGCGATCCGGTGCGCGCCGATCCGTTCGATCGTCGCCTCCAGTTCCCGCACGCAGAAGTCGGTCGGGTCCACGCCGCCGTAGAGCTCCTGCTGGTAGGGGTGCGGCGGGGTGAGCAGGGCGACGTTCGGCACGACCGGCCCGAACCCGGTCTGGTAGACCGGCGAGCCCGACACGCTGCCGCTGCCGTAGCCGATGCCGTGATACGCGCTGTGCCGGGAGAGAATCCAGTTGCGATCGTGTTCACCGCGCCGGTGGTGAAAGAAGCGCGCCATCCGCAGCGCGATCTCGTTGCCCTCGGCGCCGCCGCTGGTGTAGAAGACCCGGTCGAGGCCGGCGGGCGACAGTTGGACCAGTCGTGCGGCCAGTTCCACCGCCTTGTCGTTGGTGATCGTGCCCCAGGTGTGGAAGCACTCCAGGGTCGTCATCTGGGTGGCGGCGGCCTCGGCGAGTTCGCGCCGGCCGTGGCCGACCTGCATCAGGCCAAGCACTGCCGAGGCGTCCAGGTAGTTCCGTCCGTCCATGTCCCGCACCCACACGCCCTCGGCGCCGACGAGCACCGTCCGATCGTCTCGGCCTGCGGGCAACAGCGGATGCACCATGGTGGCGCGGTCGGTGCGAATCAGTTCGGCGGTCGCTCGGGATGTCGGACGCAGCGAAGTCATCGGAAATACACCCTCCGGGTTGATCGACACGGTTCTCTGGTGGACGCCCGAACCGGATGAGCCGAGCGAGGATCGACACCGCTTCGGGTGGCTGAAAGGCAAACGCCAACTCCGGTGTTGTGGCACTCCACCGCCAGTGTCGCCGGGCCGCCTTGCCTTTTGCTGGTCACCGGGTGCGGCCGGGCAGGTGTCGGCAGGGCCGGCAGGTCCAACGTGACACAAGGTTTCGGTGGCACTGTCGAGCCGTGTCCGCAGCCGCCGGCCGTCGGGACGCGCCCGGCGGCCCGCGGTGGCGCCACCAGTCCACAGGAGGTCCGCGATGAAGTCGATCCTGTTCTACCTGCCCAGCGTCGGCAGCCACGACCAGATCAGCAAAGGCATGTCCGGCACCAATCCGGCCAACTACCAGAACATGCTCTGGCAGCTGACCCGCCAGGCGCAGGCGGCCGACGAAATGGGTTACTGGGGCCTGTCGTTCACCGAACACCACTTCCATGTGGAGGGTTTCGAGGTCTCCAACAACCCGATCATGCTCGGCCTCTACCTGGCCATGCAGACCAAGCACATCCGGGTCGGGCAGATGGCCAACGTCCTGCCGTTCCACAACCCGATCCGGCTCGCCGAGGACCTCGCGATGCTCGACCACATGACCCGTGGTCGGACCTTCGTCGGTGTCGCCCGCGGCTTCCAGAAGCGCTGGGCCGAGATCATGGGGCAGGTCTACGACGTGGGCGGCACCATGTCCGACCGCAGTGAGACCGATGTCCGCAACCGCAACCTGTTCGAGGAACACTGGGAGATCATCAAGAAGGCGTGGACGAACGAGATGTTCACCCACGACGGTCCCCAGTGGACGATTCCGCCCAAGGGGCTGGAGTTCCCCTTCGACGCCGTGCGGCGGATGGGCCAGGGCCTGGACGACAACGGCATCATCACCGAGGTCGGCATCGCGCCCAAGCCCTACCAGCGTCCCTACCCGCCGGTGTTCCAGCCGTTCAGCTTCAGCGAGGAGACGTTCCGGTTCTGCGCTCGTGAGGGCATCGTGCCGATCGTGATGAACACCGACGACCAGGTGGTCACCCGGCTGTTGGACATCTACCGCGAAGAGGCCGAGCTGGCCGGCCGGGGCACCCTGGCCCGCGGCGAGAGCATCGGCATCATGAAGGACGTCCTGGTCGCCAGGGACGCCGACGAGGCGCACCACTGGGCGCGGCGCGGCGGTGGTTTCATCTTCGACAACTGGTTCGGCCCCATGGGTTTCACCGAGAGCCTGCGGCACGTCGGCGAGACCGGCCCGATCGGGTCGGACTACGACACCCTGGTCGAGCGGGGCCTGGAGTGGGTGGGCACGCCCGACGACATCAACCGGCGGATCGAGAAGGTCGTCGAGCGGCACGGACCCGAGTTCTTGTTGCAGTGTCAGTACTCCGGCCTCATCCCGCACGACGTGCAGCTGCGCAGCCTGGAACTCTGGGCGACCGAGATCGCCCCGAACTGGCTGTGAACGACGCTCTGATCAACCACCCGAAACTCAGTCGCACCAGGAGGTGACGTGTCTCCCAGCACTACGACCGATACGGACGAACGGCGAAAGGCCGTCGTCACCGCGTACTTCAAGGCGTTCGACAACGGTGGCGTCGGCGCCGACGGCACGCCCGCGCTGGACTACTTTGCCGAGGACGCGTTGTTCTTCTTCCCGAAGTGGGGACTGGCGAAGGGCAAGCCCGCCATCACCGAGCTGTTCGGCGACCTCGGCGGCGCGATGAAGTCCATCGCGCACCACTTCTGGTCCTTCAACTGGATCATGACCGGCACCGACGTGCTCGCCCTGGAGGGCACCACGCACGGTGAGCATCGCGACGGCCCCTGGCGGGTGGGTGTCCCGGAGTGGGGTGCCGGCCGCTGGTGCGGCGTGTTCGAGGTGCGTGCCGGGCTGATCCACCGGGCCTTCATCTATCTGGACCCGGACTACGCCAACAAGGACACCGACCGCTACCCGTGGCTGTCCGGCCGCGAGCACTGAACCCAGCCCAGCACAACCGGAGGAGCACGCGTGGACGTCCTGAAGATCTTACGTCAGCAGCCCAGCCTGAACCTGTTCCCGATCGAGAACCGGCTGTCGCCGCGCGCGCTCGAAGCGCTCGGCAGTGACGCCAACAACCGCTACCCCTACTCCGAGACGCCGGTCGCGGTGTACGGCGATGTCACCGGCCTGGCCGCGGTCTTCGAGCACTGCGTCGAGCTGACCAAACGGTTCTACGGTGCGCGCCACGGGTTCGTGAACTTCCTGTCCGGCCTGCACACGATGCACACCGTGCTCACCGCGGTCACCAAGCACGGCGATCGGGTCCTCATCCTGGCGCCCGAGGACGGCGGCCACTACGCCACCGCGACGATCTGCGAGGGTTACGGCTACCGGCACGGCTTCCTGCCCTTCGACCGGCAGGCGATGGAGATCGACTACCAGGCCCTGGCCGAGCAGGTGGCCAAGGAACCGGTGGATGTCATCTACCTCGACGCGTCGACGACGCTGCGCTTCCCCGACGCCCGCAAGCTGCGTGCCGCCGCCCCGGACGCGCTGATCTGCCTGGACGCCTCGCACCTGCTCGGGCTGCTGCCGGTGGCCGACCGGACGCTCGTGCTGGACGGCGGGTTCGACAGCATCTCCGGCAGCACGCACAAGACACTGCCCGGCCCGCAGAAGGGCCTGCTGGTGACCAACAGCGACGCGCTCGCGGAGAAGGTCGCCGCGCGCATCCCGTTCACCGCGTCCAGCTCGCACTCGGCGAACGTGGGGGCCCTGGCGATCACACTGGAGGAACTGCTCCCGCACCGGGTGGCCTACGCCAGTCAGGTGATCGCGAACGCCCGCGAGCTCGCCCGCCAACTGCACGGCCGCGGATTCGACGTGGCCGGACAGGCCCTCGGCTACACCGACACCCATCAGGTGTGGGTGCAGTTCCCGGAGACCAACACGGCGCACGAGTGGGGGCGGACGCTGACCGCGGCCAACATCCGCAGCACCACCGTCGTGCTGCCCAGCAACGCCCGGCCGGGACTGCGGCTGGGCACCCAGGAACTGACCCGCTGGGGCATGAAGGAGAGCGACATGGGGGTGGTGGCCGACCTGCTGACCCGGGCGCTGCTGCGCGGCGAACCGACCGACTCGGTCGCCGCCGACGTGGCCGAACTGGCCGGTGCGTTCCCGGGTGTCGCGTTCGCCGGTGCGCTGGAACCGGTCACCGCTTCCTGACCGTGCGGAGGTCGGTGACATGACCAATCCGGCAGTCGACCGGATCAGCGCACCGGAACCCAGGCTGCTGCGTTCCGTGCTCGGCCACTACCCGACCGGCGTGGTGCTGGTAACCGCGCCGGGGCCGGCCCCGGCCCCGGCGATGGTGGTCGGCACGTTCACCTCGGTCTCCCTCGACCCACCCCTGGTCGGCTTCCTGCCGGCCAGGACGTCGACGAGTTGGCCGCGCATCCGCGCTGCCGGCCGGTTCTGTGTGAACGTGCTCGCCGCCGACCAGCACCAGGTGTGCCTGGACTTCGTGGCGCGGGCGGACCACCGCTGGGACCGGGTGGTCCGCCACGCGCCGTCCGGTGCACCGGTGCTCGCCGACGCGTTGGCATGGATCGACTGCGACCTCGCCGGTGAGGTCGAGGCCGGTGACCACTCGTTCGTCACCGGCCTTGTCCGGTGTGTGTGCATGCAGCGGGCCGAGCCGCCGTTGCTGTTCCTGCGCGGCGGTTACGCCCGGCCCGCGGCCGAACCGGTCGTCGAGGCGCGGCGTTTCAGGACAACCTTGCCGATCGCTGGTCCGGGCCGGCCGGTCCAGGACCAATGACCGACAAGCCCGCCCTGACATGGTGGTGTTCCAGGTTCACCAGCAGCGGAGGAGCTTCCGTGGAAACCGTGGTCTACCAGACCAAATCGGCACCCAACCCGGTCGGCCCGGACCCGCAGCGAGCTTCTCCGACGTTGTGACGGTGCGCATCTACCTGACCGCCGTCGCCGACTTCGCTCCCATGAACGAGGTCTACGCCAAGTGCCTGTCCGAGTCCTTCCCCTGCCGCACCGCGGTGTTTGTCGGGTTGCCGCCCGGCATGTCGATCGAGGTCGATGTGCTCGCCGTCGTCGACGGCGGCTCGGCAGGCTGATGAGTCGTCTCTTTGTGAGGTGAATGGTATGACTGCTAATTCCGCTGACG
Source organism: Pseudonocardiaceae bacterium (assembly GCA_036268615.1). Lineage (GTDB taxonomy): Bacteria > Actinomycetota > Actinomycetes > Mycobacteriales > Pseudonocardiaceae > DATATV01. Next base: position 8,031 of record DATATV010000124.1, on the reverse strand, counting down.
CGGAACTCCTGCGAAACACCAAGGTGGTCCAGCAGATCGACCCGCTGTTCGACGCTGCGGTCGAGCAGCCGCTGACCAGGAACACGCTGCTGCGGCTGGCCGCCGGCACCCTCGGCGCGATCCGGGTGCCGAACATGCTGTCACCGGAGGTCTGTGCCGAACTCACCGCGAACCTGGCGAACGCCGAGTTCGACACCTATGACGAACGGCGCATCTATCCGCCGATCGCCAAGTTCGGGCCCGCGGTCTACGACTACTACCTGGACGGAAAACTCCGGCCGGAGTACTGGATCGACGCGGAACGGGCGGAACGCAACTGGTCGGGGATCGTCGGTTCGAACGACCCGATGTTCTCGATCGTCGACCAGTTGGTGGCCGCGTGGTCGGGCCCGGTCAGCCGGGCCACGGTGAACGGACGTGAACTGTTCGCCGGCATGATCCGGGAGCTGAAGGGCGACCCGCGCCTGCACTTCGACGAGGTGGTGCGCGAGTTCCCGGAGGTGTTCGACCTGACTCCGGTCGCGCAGCTGGGTTTCAACTGTTACATCAGTCTGCCGCCCTCCGGTGGGGAGCTGAACGTGTTCCGGCGCCGCTGGCGTCCGGACGACGAACACAACCGGGTCGGTTTCGGTTGGTCGCAGACGGTGGTCAAGGACGAGCCGCACCTGTGCATCACGCCGGAACTGGGCGAGGGCATCCTGTTCGACACGCGGAACTACCACTTCATCACGCCCAGCACGGAAGGCCGCCGGCTCACGCTGGCCTTCTTCGTGGGGGTGACCGCGGACAATCGGCTGATCATCTGGTCGTAGCGGGCGGACGACGTTGTCGGGGTGGTGCTCGGGCTGATGATCGCCGAGCGCCACCCCGGCGTGGCTCGTCCGGTGCGCACATCGGCAGCGATCATCAGCGGCTCGCCGGGGTACTGTCCACTGAGGTTCGGCTACCTGGACCATCGGATGAGTTTCCCGACAGAAGGCGAGCAGAGTATGACAACCGCGGTGGTCACCGGCGCCGGTGGTGCGCTCGGCCGGGCGATCGCACTGCGGTTCGTGGCCGACGGCCACGCCGTGGCGCTGACCGACATCCACGCCGACAACCTGGCGACCACGCTGGCAGAAGTGCGTGCGGCCGGCGGGACCGCGAGCGCGGAAGTGGTGGACCTGGCCGACAGCGGGTCGGTGGAAAGGTTCTTCGCGGCCACCCACGATCGGTACGGACCGCTGGACGTGTTGGTGAACAACGCGGCGATCTACCCGTCCCGGCCCTTCCTGGAGGTTCCGCTCGCCGAGTACGACCAGGTACACGCGGTCAACCAGCGCGGGTACTGGCTGTGCGCGCAGTTGGCCGCCCGGCAGATGGCGACGGCCTGTGCGGGCGCGATCGTGAACGTCGCGTCGATCACCATGCACGGAATCCTGCCGTTGCTCGCCGCCTATGTCACGACCAAGGGCGCGGCCGCGTCGATGACCAGGGCACTGGCCCGTGAACTCGGACCGCTGGGCATCCGGGTCAATGCCGTCGCGCCCGGCGCGTTTCCCACCGCGGCCGAGGAGATCCACGGCGACCTGGAGGCGTACAACACCAAGGTGCTCGGTTGGCAGTCGCTCAAACGGCGCGGCACACCCACCGAACTCGCCGCGGTGGTGTCCTTTCTGGCCGGTCCGGACGCGGCATTCGTCACCGGCCAGACGATCGACGTCGACGGCGGCTGGGTGATGGCGTGACCGCCGGGGGAGTGGCAACGCACATCGTTCGATTCGACGACGCGGGCCGGGCCAGGGTGGGTGTGCTCGACGAGCGCGGGGTCGCGCCGATCGACGCGGTCGACACCCTCGCCGACCTGCTCGCCCTGCCGCTGGCCGACATCCGCGCGCTGGTCACCGGCGCCGCCTCGGCCGACCGGCTGGAGTCGGTTTCGTTGCTCGCCCCGGTCGACGGCCGGACCGAGGTGTGGGCGGCCGGCGTGACCTACGAGCGGTCCCGCGCGGCGCGGGTCGAGGAGTCGCAGCAGACCTTGGTGTACGACGCGGTCTACGCCGCCGACCGGCCCGAGCTGTTCCTCAAGTCGGTGGCCTGGCGGGTGGTCACCGACGGACAGCCGGCCGGCCTGCGCCGGGACGCGGACAACTCGGTGCCCGAACCGGAACTGGCGCTGGTGCTCAACGCGCACGGCGAGATCGTCGGCGCGACCGTCTGCGACGACCTCACCGCCCGCGGCATCGAGGCGCACAACCCGCTCTACCTGCCGCAGGCCAAGATCTACACCGGCAGTTGCGCGCTGGCCGCCCGAATCCGGCCGTGGTGGGAGATCCCGACGCCGACGGAGCTGGGCATCCGGATGCGGATCAGCCGGGCCGGCCAGGTCGTGTTCAGCGGCGAGACGAGCACCGCGCGGCTGCACCGCACCTTCGAAGACCTGGTGTCCTGGCTGTACCGGGAGATCGACCTGCCGGCCGGCGCGGTGCTCGCCACCGGTACCGGCATCGTGCCGCCGCTGGACGAAGGCGTGCGACCCGGTGATCTGGTGGAGATCGAGATCGACGAGGTCGGCTCGCTGTCCCACGAACTGGTGGTCAGCTAACTAGGACCAGGCGAGGGCGGAGCGGGCGGTCCAGTAGTCGGCCGGCTCCTGGGCGAGGCCGGCCAGTGAGTCCAGGTCGGCGGGTGTGAGGGTGAGGTCGACGGCGGCGAGGTTGGACCTGAGCTGGGCGACGCTGGCCGGTCCGGACAGCACGGTGTCTGCCCAGGGCTGGGCGAGCACGACGGCCAGCGCGACCGCGTCGGGCCCGACGCCGTGCCGGTCGGCCAGCTCGACGACCTCCTTCGGCGGCCGCACCGCGAGCTTGCCGTTGGCCAGCGGCTCCTTCACCAGCACGTGCGCGCCGGACCGGTGGGCCTCGGCCAGCGCCGGGCCGACTGAGGGCTCCAACGGGTTCCAGGTGGACTGGACCGAGGTGAACACGGGCCGGCCTCGTACGGTCAGCGCGAGCGCGCGGGTCACCGTGTCGGCCTGGGCCGGACCGGAGGTCGAGAAGCCGACCCGCACACCCGTCGCCGCGAGGTCGGCCAACGCGGCGAGCAGTTCCGGATCGTCGAACAGCGGGCTGTCGGTGGTCAGCGAGTGCACCTGGTAGTAGGCGAGCTGGTCGCCGAGCAGTTCGCGGGTCTGCGCGAGCTGGCTGCGAAACCGGGTGAGCGAGTGTTCCTTGACCTCGTGCACCGGGGCGTCCAGCCGCCACTCGCCGACGTAGGCGTACCCCCACTTGCTGGACACCGTGATGTCGCTGAGGTGACGGTGCCCGCGCTCGGCCAGCCAGCCGGCGAGGAACTCCTCGGCCAACCCGTAGGACCGGGCCACGTCCACCCAGCGCACGCCGGCCGCGTAACCGGCGTCGAGCACCGCCCAACTCGCCGCGCGCAACTCGGCCACCGTGCGCCCGGCCGGTAGCTCGCCGGTCCGGCCGAGATTGATGTAGGCGGGCCGGCCCAGTGCGGCGAGCCCGATGCCGATGCGGTCGAGGTTGGACGAAGCTGCGCTGGCCACGGTGCTGAACCCTACGCGGCCACCAGCGGGCCGCCGGGTGACTCAGCCGCGGCGCATGACGTCCAACGCGGTCAGCGCGACGTGCAGCGTGGTGCGTTGTTCGCCGGACTCCAGGTCGCAGTCGAGCAGCCGTTCGATCGTGCGCAGGCGTTGGTAGAGGGTTTGCCGGGAGAGGTCGCCCCGGCGGGCGGCGACCGTCTTGTTGCCGGCGGCGTCGAGATAGTGGTGCAGCGTGTCGACCAGGTCGGCGTTGTGCCGGGCGTCGTAGTCGATCAGTCGGCCGAGCCGGCGCTCGACGTAGTCCTGGATGCGCACGTCCTCGCGCAGCGCGTACAGCAGTTCGCGCAGGCCGATGTCCGACAGCTGGTGGAACGGCTTGCCGGGCAGCGCAGCCTCGGCCACCCGGGACGCCTCGCGGAACGAGCGGGCGATGTCGACCAGGTCGTCGACCTCGGACCCGACGCAGACCAGGGCGTCCGGCTCGACGTCGAGAACCACCGTGCTCAGCCGTTGTACCGTTGGCTGCCAGGACATGGTGTGGCCAAGGGCCAGCAGGATGCCGATCTGGCCGGCGGCCAACTGGCCGACCAGGGCGGGGGTGCCGGTGCTGGCCAGGTCGTGGGCGAGGCGGTCCTCGACCGGGGCGCTCGCGCTCTCGCCCAGGTCGACCAGCGTCGCGACAAAACGTGTGTGGGTGGCCGGCACGCCGAGCGCCTCGATCCGCGCGCGGGCCTCGGCGGGGGACCGGTAGCGCTGCTCGGCGAGGTCGAGCAGCAGACTGCGGTGCGCCTCGCGTTCCCAGCTCGTCGGGTGGGTGAGCCGGGTGATGGTCAGCGCCATCGCGGTGCGGTCGAGCACCGTCACTTCCTCCGGCCCGAACGGCCGCTCGGACAACGGGAGCATCACCACTCGACCCCAGCGTTCGCCGCGATATTCCACCGGCGCCACCAGCCAGTCGGGCGGTGGCGTCAGTCGCGATCGCTGCTCCCAACCGGTCAGCACCTCCTCGGTGGACAGGCCGGCCGGCGCGCAGATCACCGCCTGGTGCACCAGGTTCTCCAACACCACCGGCGCGCCGACCAGTTGCGCGGCCGCGCGCACCACCTCCTCCGGGCCGGCGCCGCGCAGCGTGAGCGCGGTGAACCGGTCGTGGATCTGCTGGGTCCGGCGGATCGCCTCGGTCTGGTTGCCCAGGATCAGCGCGTGCACGACCTGGGTGACCTCAAGGAAGTTCACGTCCTTGGACAGCGTGACCAGCGGCAGGTCCCGGGCCCGGCAGGCGCGGACGAGCTCGTCGGGCGCCCGGTGGTAGCGGCGGACCAGTTCGATCACCAGGCCGGCCGCGCCGACCGCGGCCAGTTCGTCGACGTAGCGGCGGATTCGGCTCGGCTCGGTGGGCAGCGGCATTCCGGTCGTCAGCACGAGCTCGCCGCCCTTGAGGAAGGTCGCCGGGTCGGTCAGCTCGGTGATGTGTACCCAGCCGACCACCCGGCCCAGCTGCGACTGGCCGGTGACGACCTTGGGCTGACCGGCGGCCAGCACCGGCAGCGCGAGCACGTCCGCGACGGTGATCGGCTCGGTCATCGCGGCGCACCTGACAAAACGTCAAGACGAGGGGCCGGGAGCGAACAGAACATTTGTTGTTCCTCCCAGCTACCTCGGAGATGCTCGATGAACCGATGTGATCGACGACGATGGGCTGGGAGACGAGCATGACGAATCTGTCGCCGCTGCTTCGCCAGGCCACCCCCGTGGTGGCCGCCAGGGGAGAAGGCGTCCACCTCTATGATGAGGCCGGCCGGCGCTATCTGGACTTCACCGCCGGCATCGGGGTGACCAGCACCGGTCACTGCCACCCGCGGGTGGTGGCCGCGGCCCAGGAGCAGGTCAGCACCCTCATCCACGGCCAGTACACCACGATCATGCACCGGCCGCTGCGCCAGCTGGTGGCCAAGCTCGGCGAGGTGCTGCCGCCCGAACTGGACAGCCTGTTCTTCGTCAACTCGGGCAGCGAGGCGGTCGAGTCCGCGCTGCGGCTGGCCCGGCAGGCCACCGGCCGGCCCAACATCATCGTCTGCCACGGCGGCTTTCACGGTCGGACCGTCGCCGCCGCGTCGATGACCACCTCCGGCACGCGCTTCCGGTCGGGCTTCTCGCCGCTGATGGGCGGCGTGGTGGTCACCCCGTTCCCCACCGCCTACCGGTACGGCTGGGACGAGCAGACCGCGACCCGGTTCGCGCTCACCGAGCTGGACTACCTGCTGCAGACCGTGTCCGCGCCCGCCGACACCGCCGCGATCATCGTCGAACCGGTGCTCGGCGAGGGCGGCTACGTGCCGGCCAACCGGGAGTTCATGCAGGGATTGCGTGAACGCGCCGACCGGCACGGCTTCCTGTTGATCATGGACGAGGTGCAGACCGGCGTCGGGCGCACCGGCCGGTTCTGGGGTCACGACCACTTCGGCGTCACCCCGGACATCCTGGTCACGGCGAAGGGCCTGGCCAGTGGTTTCCCGCTGTCGGGCATCGCGGCCAACGAGGAACTGATGGCCAAGGCGTGGCCCGGCTCGCAGGGCGGCACCTACGGCGCCAACGCGGTGGCCTGCGCCGCGGCCGTCGCCACGCTCGACGTGGTCCGCGAGGAGAAGCTGGTGGACAACGCCGAGGCGATGGGCAAGCGGCTGCGGGCCGGCCTGGAGGACATCGCCGCCGACAATCCGGCCATCGGCGACGTGCGTGGGCTGGGCCTCATGCTGGGCAGCGAGTTCGTCACCGTCGAGGGCAGCCCGGACCCGGCGGCAGCGACCGCGGCGCAACAGGCGGCCGTCGACGAGGGGTTGCTGCTCCTGTTGTGTGGCGCCTTCAACAACGTGGTGCGGATGATTCCGGCGCTGGTGGTCGACGAGGAGGCCGTCGACGAGGGCCTGCGCGCCTGGTCGGCGGCGGTCGGCACGGCCACTGCGGGAGGAGCCCGATGAGCGAGCTCGAAGCAGTGCTCGGAACCGTCCCCAAAGGACTGTTCATCGGCGGAAAATGGCTGGACGCCACCGATTCGGCAACCATGACGGTCGACGACCCGGCCACCGGCGAGGTGCTCTGCGCGATCGCCGACGCCGGGCCCGCCGACGGCAGGCTGGCCGAGGAAGCGGCGGTCGAGGCGCAGGCGGAGTGGGGCCGGACCGCACCCCGGGTGCGCGCCGACATCCTGCGCCGCGCGCACGAGAACATCCTGGCCCACACCGAGGAACTCGCCCGGCTGATGACCGCCGAGATGGGCAAGCCGCTCACCGAGGCGCGCGGCGAGGTCGCCTATGCGGCCGAGTTCTTCCGCTGGTTCGGCGAGGAGGCGGTCCGGGTCGACGGCGGCTTCGGCACGCTGCCCGACGGGCGCAACCGGATGTTGCTGATGCGCCAACCGGTCGGGCCCTGCCTGCTGATCACACCGTGGAACTTCCCGCTGGCCATGGGTGCGCGCAAGATCGCCCCGGCGATCGCGGCCGGCTGCACGATGGTGCTCAAGCCGGCCCCGCAGACCCCGCTGTCCAGTCTGGCGCTCGCCGAGATCCTGCAGGACGCCGGGTTGCCGGCCGGGGTGCTCAACGTTGTCACCACGTCCCGGGCCGGCGCGGTGGTCGAGCCGCTGCTGCGCGGCGGCCGGATTCGCAAGCTGTCGTTCACCGGTTCCACCGAGGTCGGCCGGATTCTGCTCGCGCAGAGCGCCGACGCGGTGGTGCGCACGTCGATGGAGCTGGGCGGCAACGCGCCGTTCATCGTGTTCGCCGACGCCGACCTGGACACCGCCGTGGACGGTGCGATGACGGCGAAGATGCGCAACATGGGCGAAGCGTGCACCGCGGCCAACCGGTTCTTCGTGCACAACTCGGTCGCCGACGAGTTCGCCGCCCGGTTGGCCGAGCGGATGGGCGCACTGGTGGTCGGGCCGGGCACCCGGCCGGGCGTTGAGGTCGGGCCGCTGATCGACGAGGCCGGCCGGACGAAGGTCGAGCAACTCGTCGCCGACGCGATCGGCCGTGGGGCGCGGGTGCTGGTCGGCGGTCAGACCCCGGAGGGGCCCGGCCGGTTCTATCCGCCGACCGTGCTGACCGGGGTGGACCCGGAGAGCAGCCTGATGGACACCGAGATCTTCGGGCCGGTGGCCGCGATCCTCACCTTCGACGACGAGGACGAGGTGATCCGGGTCGCCAACGACACCCCGTGGGGGCTGGTCGGCTACGTGTTCACCACCGCGCTGGACCGCGCGCTGCGGGTCAGCGAGCGGCTGGAGGTGGGCATGGTCGGGCTGAACACGGGCCTGGTGTCCAACCCGGCCGCGCCCTTCGGCGGGGTCAAGCAGTCCGGCCTCGGCCGGGAAGGCGGTCGGGTCGGCATCGAGGAGTTCCTGGAATACAAGTACGTCGCCGTTCCGGTCTGAGCACTGGCGGGGTGAGCGCGGTCGGGCTGAGGGGTCGTGGGGGGGGGGGGGG
>DATATV010000123.1:0-40046 GCA_036268615.1 Pseudonocardiaceae bacterium | reverse complement strand
GCGAACGAGACGCGCTACCAACTGCGCTACAGCCCCGTGGAGTGCGCCGAAAGCATAGCAGCCGGGTTGAGTCGGCTTCTTCAGCGCCCCCGGTGATCACTACTCGCCAACGGCCCGCCGGTAGGGGAGCACATCAGGCTCGTCCAGTTCGTCGAACATCGGGTCCTCGTCGTCGGCCTCGACCACGACGGTTCCCGGGTGGAGGCGGTAGGCCGGGACCGGAGCCGGGCGGCGGACCGGCGGCCTGGGGGCCTCCTCGAACGACGCGGGCTCCTCGCGGTACTCCTGGGGCTGGACGTGCACGCGTCGGGTGCCGCCGAGGCGGGCCGTGCGGCGGTCGCGGATCTCCTGCTCGATCCGGACCTGGCGACGCAGGTACGTCAGGTAGCTGATCAGCGTGAGGTCCACGACGACGTGCGCCCACCACACCATCGGCATGATGAAACCGCCGACCAGCGCGGTGACCAGCGCCAGGACCAGCATGAACACGACCACCCGCTGGCGGAACGCGTACCTGGCGCGCGCCGTGAGAGCGGCTGCCTCCGGGTCGAATCCGCCCCGGCCGGGCCGGTAGGGACGCCCGCTGTCATCGGCGTAGTCCGCGTATTCGTCGTCGTACTCGGCCTCGTCGTCCGACTCCTCGGAGTCGTCGAAGGAGTCGTCGTAAGAGCCGTCAGGGGATTCGATTGACTCGTCAGCAGAGTCGTCGTACTCGGCGTCGTCGAACTCGGCCTCGTCCGACCCCTCGACCTCGTCGAGTTCGTCGGAGTCGTCGCGGTTCTCGTCGTCGAGTTCGTCCTCGAACTCGTCCAGGTCGTCCTCGTCGAGACCGTCCAGTTCGTCGAGTTCGTCCCGCAGGTCGTCGTCCAGGGTGTCGGACATGAAGTTGGTCTCGCGCCCTGTGTCAGGGTCTCCGGAATCGGACATGGCGAACTCCTCCCCCACCGAGACGCGCACACCACCGCTGCGAACCACCCGCGCGGCCAGCGTCGAGTCGGCGGTTTTGGCCACCTCCTGCCGCCGTCGCGCGACGATCGGGACGAGGACGAGCAGCCACGCAACGACCAGGGCAACGATGATCAACGAACTGGGCACGTCCCGCGTCACCTCCCCCTGCCCGCACGCGACCTCACTGCATCGTCACGCTAGTCACAACAGTCACATGTGTGTCGGAGGCGCGCCGCGCGAACGGCGTTGCGTCATTCGGGTGTGCGATTCATCCATCCGGTCTATAGCGCCGGACGGGTCGCTGGTGACATGGCCTTGACCACGGGATGTTCCACGAACTCAGGGGCGGGACGCGCGCCCTTCGGACACCAGCCGGTGAACCAGACCACTTTGCGCTTCCTCGGCCAGCAGGGCGTAGCAGAAGTGATCCCGCCACCCGCCGGCCACGTCGAGGTACCGGCGGAACAAGCCCTCCTGCCGGTAGCCCAGCTTGCTGAGCACCCGCAGGCTCGGCGCGTTCTCCGGCCGCACGGTGGCCTCCAACCGGTGCAGACCGGCCGAGGCGAAGCAGTGATCGGTCAACAGCGCGACCGCCGCGGTGGCCACCCCGCCCCGGACCATGTGCGACGCGACCCAGTAGCCGATCCACGCCGAACAGAGCGACCCGCGCACCACGTTGCCGACGGTGACCTGGCCCACCAGCTCGCCGTTCACGGTGATCACGAACGGCAGGGTCTGACCGCGCCGGGCCAGCGAGCGCAGCGCCCACCACTGCGCAGGCCAGGCCGAGGAACTGTTGCGTTCCTCCCAGCGGCCCGGCGACGTCGGCTCCCAGTTCTCCAGGTGCGCACGATCACGTAGCCGGATCCGACTCCAGGTGGAGGCATCGAAGAGCTTGGGTGCGCGCAGTTCCAGCGTGCCGGCCGGGACCACGAGCGGGCCGAGCCGCGTCGGCCAACCGGGGTGTCGGCCGACCGGTTCCCCGGACGCCCAACCAGGCCCGTACGCCCCCGCTGACAGGCCCAGTTCGGCAGGCACCCCGCACTCCTCGCTGTCCGGCCCCACTGTTTGGATTTCGAGACTGTCCGATCCTCGAAGGTATCCGATCTTCGACCGAACCACTCGACGCTATCCGCGCTGGGCCAGGAATGTCACCTGGACATCCTCGCCGACCGCGACATCGGTGGTGTCCTCCTCGATCAGGATCAGGCAGTTCGCCTCGGCCAGCGACGCCAGCAGGTGCGCGCCGGAGGTGCCCAGCGGCTGCACCAGGTACTCGCCGGTGGTCGTGTCCCGCAGCAGCTGGCCACGCAGGAAGCCGCGCCGGCCCTTGGTCGAGCTGACCGGCGAGAGCAGCCGCGCGTTGACCACCCGGCGGTGCACGGTGCGCTTGCCCAGCGCGGTCCGGATCAACGGCCGGACCAGCACCTCGAAGACGACCAGCGCGCTCATCGGGTTGCCCGGCAGCAGGAACGTCGGCACCAGATCCGGCCCCAACCGGCCGAAACCCTGCACGGAACCGGGATGCATGGCCACCCTCGGCACGTCGATGCCGCCCAGCTCGGACAGTGTGGCGTGAATCTCATCGCCGCTCGATCCACCGACCCCACCTGCGACGACGACGATCTCGGAGAGCAGCAACCGCCCTTCGACCACGTCCCGCAAGCGTTTGGCATCGCCGCCGATGATGCCGACCCTGGTCACTTCCGCGCCGGCGTCCCGTGCGGCCGCAGCCAGTGCGTAGGAGTTCACGTCGTAGACCTGGCCGGCGCCGGGTGTGCGCTCGATGTCGACCAGCTCGTCGCCCACCGAGATCACCGACACCCGCGGCCGGGGGTGCACCAGCACCTTGTCCCGGCCGACCGCGGCCAGCAGCCCGACCTGCGCGGAGCCGATCACCGAGCCTTTGCGCACCGCGACATCACCGGGCTGCACATCCTCCCCGGCGCGGCGGACGAACGCCGCCGAGGGCACCGGCCGCTGCACGGTCACCCGGGCCTCGTGCCCGTCGGTGTAGCCGATCGGCACGACCGCGTCGGCCAGCGTCGGCAGTGGCGCGCCGGTGACCACCCGGACGGCCTGGCCGGGCTGCAACCGGCGGGGCTGGCGGCTGCCGGCCGGGATCTCACCGACCACCGGCAGCTGCACCGGCTCCTCACCGGCGGGCAGCACGTCGACGCTGCGCACCGCGTAACCGTCCACGGCCGCCTGGTCGAAGCCGGGCAGCGCGCGCTCGGCGACGACCTCCTCGGCACACAACAACCCCTGCGCCTCCGAGATCGCCACCCGAACGGGCGCAGGGCGCACCGCGGCGGCGAGCACCCGGGCGAGCTGCTCGTCAACTGATCTCATCGGCATTTGGTCCTCGCTGTTCGGCGACGCACCCAGCATGCCGGACGCACCATCAGTCGTTGTCGAGCCGCTCCCGCAACCACTGACGAAGCGGCGGACCGTAGTCCGGGTGCTCCAATGCGAAGTCAACATTGGCCCGGATGAATCCGCCGGGATTGCCGAGGTCGTGTCGACCACCAGAATGCACGACGACGTGAACCGGGTGTCCTTCGGTGATCAATAGTGCGATCGCGTCGGTCAGTTGGAGCTCACCGCCGGCACCCGGCTCGATTCGCCGCAACGCGTCGAATACTGCCCGGTCAAGCAGGTATCGGCCGGCTGCGGCGAACGTGGACGGAGCGTCCTCGGGAGCTGGCTTCTCCACCATGCCATGGACGCGCTTCACGTCGGACGCATCGGTGTCCGACACGTCGAAGACACCGTAGGGGGAAATTTCCGCCTTGGGGATGTCGAACGCGCACAGCACGCTGCCGCCGAACTGGGCCCGGACCTCTGCCATTCGGGTCAACACGCCGGCCGGGAGCACCAGATCGTCGGGCAGCAGCACGGCGACAGCGTCATCCGATTCGGTGAGATTCGGTTCGGCGCAGCCGACCGCGTGACCGAGGCCGAGCGCCTGCTCCTGTATGGCGGTCTCCACCGAGAGCAGTTCGGCCGACCGGCGGACCTTCTTGGCCAGCTCGGTCTTGCCGCGCTCCTCAAGGGTCTGCTCCAGCTCCGGCTGCGGCTGGAAGTACTGGGCAACCGCGTCCTTGTCCGGCGACACCACGATGACCAGTCGACTGGCACCGGCGGCGGCGGCCTCGGTGGCGACCAGCTCGATCCCCGGCGTGTCCACGACCGGCAGCAGCTCCTTGGGCACCGCCTTGGTGGTGGGCAGGAATCTGGTGCCCAGGCCGGCCGCCGGCACGATGGCGGTCCTGAAGGTGGCGCTGGTCTCCCGCTGCCGCGGCGAGTCCTCCGGCTCAGTGGGCTCGATGGCACTGGTGGGGCTCATGGTGCGGGAGCCTAACCTCATCCGGTGGGACAGCCCTGTGAAGATCGTGACAGCAAGCACAACTGGCGCACCCGGCTGCTCGCCGAGCGGGACGCGGTGCCTGCCGAGATCAGAACGGCCGAGGCCAGCGCACTCGCGCTGACCGCGCGCAACGTGATCCCGGCGGACGGCCGGGCGGTCTGCGGTTACGTCCCGATCGGCACCGAGCCCGGCGCGCTGTCGCTGCTGGACACGCTGGTGGAGGCGGGGCACCGGGTGCTGCTGCCGGTGGTGACCGGCCAGACGGCCCTCGACTGGGCCGAGTACGAGGGCGCCGACGCGCTGGTCGCCGGCCCGTTCGGGCTGCGCGAACCGGCCGGCGACCGGCTCGGCCCGGACGCGCTGGGCACGGCCGGGACGCTGTTGGTGCCCGCGCTCGCGGTCGACCTCAACGGCGTCCGGCTCGGCCGGGGAGCCGGGCACTACGACCGTTCTCTCCCGCTGGCCAGCGAGAACGCGGTGCTGATCGCCGTGGTCCGGGACGAGGAACTGGTGACCGAACTGCCCGCCGAACAGCACGACGTTCGGATGACCGCAGCCCTGACTCCGGGCCGGGGGCTGGTCACTCTGCGCAGCACGGAGTGACGCTGGTCGGCACCGTAGCCGTCCAGTTGGCAGAACACATATCATGTTATTGGCACTCGACATCTGAGAGTGCCAGGACGAGTTTCGCGGCGCGCCCGCGAAAGGAGTGACTGTGCCGACCTATCAGTACGCCTGTACCTCTTGCGGTCACCGGTTCGAGGCTGTGCAGGCCTTCTCGGATGCCTCGCTCACCGACTGCCCGGAGTGCTCGGGCCGGCTGCGCAAGCTGTTCGGGTCCGTCGGCGTGGTGTTCAAGGGCAGCGGGTTCTACCGCAACGACAGCCGGGCCGAGTCGAACGGCAAGGCCAAGTCCGAGTCGGCCAAGTCCGAGTCGGCGACGCCGGCCGCGAAGACCACCGAGAAGAGCGGCTCGACCAGCGGTTCCGGCGACTCCAGCAGCAGCTCGTCAACGAGCAGCAGTTCCTCGACCAGCTCGTCCGGTTCCACCGGGTCAAACTCTTCATCATCGGGCAAGTCCGGCTCGAGCCCGGCCGCCAAGGCCTCCTGACCCCCGAGTTGTCCACAGGCGGGGTAGTTGTCCACAGCCCCACCGCTTTTCGCTCCGCGCTCGTCCGCGCCGACCTAACGTCGACGGCGATCAACTGCGACCCGGCCCACCGGCCGGCGCAGCCGCCCGACGTTGAGGAAGCGCCATGCCCGCCATCCGCAAGACCGCGATCACCCCGCTGCTGACCGACCGCCTGCGCGGTCTGCTCGGCGCCAGAGGTTGGCCCCGGGCACTCGCGCTGCGCCGAGCGTTCGCGGTCCTGCTCGTCATGCTGGCCTGCGCGCTGGTGCTGCGGCCGGCCGCGGCGCACGACGGCCCGGCCGGGCACGTCGTGGTGACCACGCACGACCTGCCCGCCGGCCACACCCTCACCTCGGCCGACGTGGCCGTCCGCACCCTGCCGGTCGGGTTACGCCCGTCGGCCGCGCTGAACTCCGTGGCCGCCGCGGTCGGTCGGGTGCTCGCCAGCACGGTCCGCGCCGGTGAACCGCTGACGGATGTCCGACTGCTCGGGCCGGCCGACACCACGCTGACCGCCGGCGACCCGCGGGCTGAGGCGGTGCCGGTGCGGCTGGCCGATCCGAGCGTGGCCGACCTGCTGCGCCCCGGTCTCCGGGTGGACGTGATCACCGCGGCCACCGATCACGCGACCGACCCGGTGCTGGCCACCGATGCCACTGTGATCGCCGTCCGGGACACCGGCCGAACGGCCGGTCAGCAGGACCGACTCGTGCTGTTGGCGCTGCCGGCGGCGTCCGCGACACGGGTGGCGGCGATCTCCCTTCGCCAGCCGGTAACCGTTACCCTCCGCTAGCAAACCGGTTGCCTGAGTGGCTCACGCCCGGTTTCCGATTCTGAGGAGCGCACAATGTTCAAGGGCTTCAAGGACTTCCTCATGCGGGGGAATGTCATTGATCTCGCGGTCGCGGTAGTCATGGGCACCGCGTTCACCGCGGTGGTCACGGCCGTGGTGACGAATCTGCTCAACCCGTTGATCGCGTCCATCGGCGGCAGCAACATCCACGGGCTGTCCTACACGATCAACGGCAAGAACCCGAAGACCACGATGCAGTTCGACGCGATTCTCACTGCGGCGATCAACTTCGTGATCATCGCCGCGCTGCTGTACTTCGTGGTTGTGTTGCCGGTGAAGAAGATCCAGGAGCGACGCAAGCGCGGCATCGAGCCCGGCCCGTCCGAGCCGACCGATGTCGAACTGCTGACCGAGATCCGGGATCTGCTGCGCGAGCAGCGTCAGCCTTCGGGGCGGCCGCAGGGTCCCACGAGGCCGTCCGGGCCGGCCGGACCGTCGGGTCCGTACCCGGGACGCTGAGCTCAGCCGCCGTGGTGCGGTGGCCGGTTCTCCAGGTACCAGGAGTCCCGGTCATCGCCGGACTGCGGTTCGCGCTCGTCGGAGGTGACGTCCGGGAGTACGTCACCGAAGACATCGTCGCCACGGCGATGGGGCCGTGGCTGCGGTTCGGTGCGGCGTTCTCGTGGCTCGGTCACCGGTTCAGTATCCCCGACCGGGGTACTGAACAGGCGCGAGGCAGTTCACCGAACGGGAGACATGATCATCTCCGCGACTGCGGCCCGTGCGCCGCGGTGGGACGATGAACACGGGGATACATGCGTCAACGAGGGAGGCGGAACAAGAATGGGACTGTTCGACAAGGCAAAGGATCTCGCCGAAAAGATGGGTGACCGGGCCACCGAGGTCGCCGGTGAGCTGGCCGAAAAGGCGGGGCCGCTCGCCGAAAAGGCCAAACCGCTCGTGGAAAAGGCCAAACCGCTCGCCGACAAAGCCGCGCCACTGGCGGCAAAAGGCCTGAACGCGGCCGCCGAGAAGGTCAACAAGGCGACCGGAGGCAAGTACCAGGACAAGATCGACAACGTCAGCGGCAAGATCGGCAACGCGCTGCACCGCGACACTCCGGACGGCGAGGAGCCGGGTTCCAGCACGCTCTGACATCTCGGCTCGCACTGGGGCGGGCCGGATGGTCGGCAGGGTGGGCCAGCCATCGGCACGTCCGACCAGATGCCTCAACCTCGGAACGGGCGGGCGATCCACCAGCAACGTCGCACGTCCGAGGAGTCGTCCGCCCGAGGCGCCGATCGTCCCGCCGATCCATCCGGGGCGCCGGTTGTCCGGGCCGCCGGTTGTCCGAGGCGCCGGTTGTCCGAGGCGCCGACCCTGAGGACTCGGACGCCAGCTGAGATCGGGAAGCACGGGCTGGGCCAGGCCGGACCGGCTGAATGCCGGGTCCAGGCCGGGCCACCCCCATCGATCTCTGTGTTTCGGTCGGCTGGGCGGTTCCACCGGATGTTTCGGCTGGGCCGTTCAGCCGGTGGCCGGTTCGGCCAGGTGGTCGTCCGCCCAGCCGGTGGCTCAGTCCTCCTCGTCGTCGAGTCCGGACAGCTCCTCGATGACGTGCGGGACGAGGGCGGACAGGGTCGCCATGCCGTCGCGGATGGCCGACCGGGAACCCGCCAGGTTGACCACCAGGGTGCTGCCGGACACGCCGACCAGCCCGCGGGACACTCCGGCGTCCACGGCGCCGGCGGCCAGTCCGGAGGCGCGCAGCGCTTCCGCGATGCCCGGGATCGGCCGGTCCAGCACGCCGTGCGTGGCGTCCGGGGTGACGTCCCGGGGTGAGAGCCCGGTGCCGCCGACGGTGACCACCAGGTCGACGCCGCCGATCACCGCGGTGTTCAGCGCGTTGCGGATTTCGACAATCTCGCCGCCGACGGCAACGGTGCCGTCGACGATGAAGCCGGTCTCTTCGAGCAGCTCGGTGACCAGCGGGCCGGTCGTGTCGTCGTGTTCCCCGTGGGTGACGCGGTCGTCGACGATCACGACAAGGGCGCGACCGAGGCGCTGCGTGCTGCGTTCCATGCGGATCACGTTATCCCGGGCAGCATCTGACGGTTTGCTGACATCCGATTCTTGGCCGGGATCACCGTTCACAAACGGTCCTACCGTGATCGGCATGCGGGTTCTGCTCACCGGCATCGCCGGGTTCATCGGATCGCACATCGCCGATGCGCTGGCCGACGCCGGACACGAGGTGATCGGGCTGGACTGCCTGTTGCCGCAGGCACATCATGGTTCGGTCGCTCCACGATGGACGGACCGGCACCGGATGGTGACCGCTGACGTGCGCGACCCGGAGCCGCTGACCGGGCTGCTGCGGGGTGTGGACGTCGTCTGTCACCAGGCGGCGGTGGTCGGGCACGGGCTCGATCCGTCGGACGGTCCGCGGTATGCGGGGCACAACGTGCTGGGCACCGCCCGGTTGCTGGCCGCGATGCACGCCACCGGCGTGCGGCGGCTCGTGCTGGCCTCGTCGATGGTGGTCTACGGCGAGGGGGGCTACGAGTGCCCTGAGCACGGCCACGTCCGGCCGCTGCGCCGACGGCGGGCCGACCTCGAAGTGGGCCGGTTCGAACCGCGTTGCCCCAGATGCGGGGCCGAACTGGTGTCCCGACTGGTCGGCGAGGACGCCCCGCTGGAGCCGCAGAGCGCCTACGCGGCCAGCAAACTGGCCCAGGAGCACTTCGCGGCCGCGTGGGCGCGCCAGGCATGCGGTGCGGTGCTGGCGTTGCGCTACCACAACGTCTACGGCCCACGGATGCCGCGGGACACCCCGTACGCCGGGGTGGCCTCGTTGTTCCGCTCGGCGCTGCACCGGGGTGAAGCGCCGACGGTGCTGGAGGACGGCCGGCAGCTGCGGGACTTCGTGCACGTCAACGACGTGGCACGGGCGAACCTGCTGGCCATCCAGGCCATCACCGACCCGGCGACGGCCGAGGTGGACGCGCTGACCGCGGTGAACATCTGTTCCGGCGAACCACACACCGTCGGTGACCTGGCCGAACGGCTGGCCATCGCGTGCGGCGGGCCGGCGCCCAGGATCGTCGGCGGGACGCGGGCCGAGGACGCCCGGCACGTGGTCGCGGACCCGACGCTGGCTCGCTCGCTGCTGGGCTTCCACTCCAGCGTCCGGTTCGCCGACGGGATCACCGCGTTCGCCACCGACCCGCTGCGCGAGGGTGCCGACCGGGGTGCCGACCGGCCGACCTGAACCGGGCGGCCCGCCGGGAGCGGCGTCAGTGCGTCGCGAGCGGGAGGCGGACCTCGAACCGGCAGCCGGGGCCGTGGTTGCGTGCCTCGATCTGGCCCTTGTGTGCCTCGACCAGTCCCCGCGCGATGGCCAGGCCGAGGCCGGCGCCGGCCGGCGCGTGCTGGTCCACCGCGGGCGTCCGGGCCGGGGTGCCCCGGAACGCCACGTCGAACACCCGGCCCAGCTCCTGTTCGGGGATGCCGCCACAGCAGTCGTCCACATGCAGCAGGGCGTTCTCGCCGTCCACCGCGAGGCCGACCAGCACGGTCCCGTCCGGCGGGGTGTGCCGGATCGCGTTGGACAGCAGGTTTCGGATGATCCGGGCCAGTTCCGGGTCGCTGCCGGCGACCACCGGCCAGGCCCGCACGTCGGCCAGCACCCGGACGCCCTTGCGGCTGGCCACCGGCATCTGCGCGGCGACCGCGTCGCTGACCACCTCGCGCAGCGGCACCGCGGACAGCGTCAGCCGCAGCGCGCCCGCGGTGATCCGGGACAGCTCGAACAGGTCGTCCACCATGCCCGAGAGCCGCGCCGACTCGCCGCTGATCCGGCGCGCGTAACTGGACACCTCGTCCGGCCGCACCACCACCTCGTCGGCGAGTGCCTCGGCCATCGCCCGGATTCCGGCCACCGGGGTGCGCAGATCGTGGCTGATCCAGGCGATCAACTCCCGCCGGGACGCCTCGGCGGCCCGTTCCCGCTCCCTGGCCTGCCGTTCCCACACGCTGCGCCGGGCGATCGACCGGCCGAGCAGCACCGCGGTGGGCACGGTGACCACCGC
The DNA here is from genome assembly GCA_036268615.1 of Pseudonocardiaceae bacterium. Lineage (GTDB taxonomy): Bacteria > Actinomycetota > Actinomycetes > Mycobacteriales > Pseudonocardiaceae > DATATV01. The sequence goes on along the minus strand of DATATV010000123.1, from coordinate 29,712 downwards.
GGTCAGCAGGCAGACCAGCAGCGTCGTGGTCAGGATCGGGTTGAACATGAACCCGCTCACCCCCAGCACGCCGGCCAGTTCGGTGAGCAGCGGCACCAGCACGAGCACGGTCATGGACACGGCCAGCGACCGCTCCCCCAGCCAGCGCAGCACGACGGTGGCCAGCAAGGCGATGGGCAGCGAGAACGCGATCGCCACCGGCGCTATGTGCAGGGCATCAGTGAGCACGGCGGTCAGTTCGTCCGGTCGTAGCGGTAGCCGACGCCCCAGACCGTGGTGATCCGGCGCGGGCGCGCGGGGTCCGGTTCGATCTTCTCCCGCAGCCGGCGCACGTGCACCGTGACCGTCGACTGGTCGCCGAAGTCCCAGCCCCACACCTTGGCCAGCAGGTCGGCCCGGGTGAACACGGTGCCGGGGTGCGACATCAGGAACACCAGCAGGTCGAACTCGCGCACGGTGAGCGCGAGCGGCCGGCCGTCCAGGGTGGCCTTGCGCGCGGTCACGTCGATGTGCAGGTTGTCGTCGTCCAGTTCGCCCCGGCCGACCGCGGGCCCGCCGGAGCGGCGCAGCACGGACCCGACCCGCAGCACGAGTTCCCGGGGGCTGAACGGCTTGGTGACGTAGTCGTCGGCGCCGATGCTCAGCCCGGCGATCCGGTCCTCCTCCTCACCGAGCGCGGTGAGCATCACCACCGGCACCGAGCTGCGGTCGCGCAGCTGCCGGCAGACTTCGAGGCCGTCGATGCCGGGCAGCATCAGGTCGAGCACGACCAGGTCGGGTGGCATGTCCTCGACCAGGGTGAGCGCGGTCTCCCCGTCACCGGCCAAGGACACCTGGTAGCCGCCGTGTTCGAGGTAGCGACGGACCACGTCCCTGACGTTCATGTCGTCGTCGACGACCAACACCCGCATGCCGGACAACCGGATCACCGCCTCCCGAACCAGAATGCCACGGCCGGCCGGCTGGGCGACGGGCCGCCGGCACAGCACTCTTCCGGTTCTGCGGACACCGAAATACGGTAACGGTCGAAGCGAGCTGCGTTCGGTCGGCCAACGGATCCGTCAGCACTCCGTAAGACTTCACCACGCAACCTGACGGCGTGAGAATTCGGTAAGCGCCATAATACTTTCGAGCCGACCACCGACGGCAATAACGTCGCGCCGTGACCAACAATTCGACCACAGTGGACGGTCCGGTGGACGTCGTGCTGCCGTGCCTCGACGAAGCCGCCGCACTGCCGGCGGTTCTCGCCGCGCTCCCGTCAGGATACCGGGCACTCGTGGTGGACAACGGCTCTCGGGACGGTTCACCGGAGGTGGCCGCCGCGCACGGCGCACTGGTGCTGCACGAGCCGCGTCGCGGTTACGGCGCCGCCGTGCACACCGGAATCGAGGCGGCCACCGCCGACGTGGTGTGCGTGCTGGACGCGGACGGTTCGCTCGACCCCGGAGAGCTGCCAAGACTGGTCGCGCAGGTGACCGGCGGGCACGCCCGGCTGGCCGTCGGCCGGCGGGTGCCGACCTGTGCGAGTGCGTGGCCCTGGCACGGCCGGCTGGGCAACGCGGCGGTCGCGACCCTGCTGCGTCGCCGGGGTCTTCCGGTGCGCGACATCGGTCCGGTGCGCGCGTTCCGCCGCACCGACCTGCTGGACCTGCGGGTCGCCGACCGCGGCTTCGGCTACCCGCTGGAACTGCTGCTGCGCGCGGCCGCGGCCAGTTGGCCGGTGGTGGAGCTGGACGTGGCCTACCGCCCGCGCACCGCCGGCACCAGGTCCAAGGTGTCCGGTTCGGTCCGCGGCACCGCCCGGGCGGTCCGGGACATGGCGCGGGTGTGGCAGTGACCGGCCGGATCGAACGGACCAGGCTGCGGCGGTTCTGCCTGCTGGTGGTGGCCAAGGCGCCGGTGCCCGGCCTGGCCAAGACGCGGCTGTGCCCGCCGGCGACGCCCGAGCAGGCCGCCGAGATCGCCGCGGCCGCCCTGCTGGACACCCTGAACGCCGTCGCGCAGACGCCCGGCGCGCAGCCGATGGTCGCGCTGACCGGCGACCTGACCAAGGCCAGCCGGTCGGCCGAGCTGACCGCGGCCCTGCGCTCGGTTCCGGTGATCGTCCAGCGGGGCAACAACTTCAGCGATCGGCTGGCCAACGCGCACGCCGACGTGGCCCGGCTGCGGCCGTACTGCCCGGTGCTGCAGATCGGTATGGACACCCCGCAGGTGACCCCGGCGCTGCTGGCCGAGACGGCCGACCTGCTGATCGGGTCGGACGCGGTCCTCGGGCCGGCCACCGACGGTGGCTGGTGGGCGCTGGGGCTGCGTGACCCGGGGGCCGCCGCGGTACTTTCCGACGTGCCGATGTCCCGTTCGGACACCGGCTGCCGGACGATGGAATGCCTGGAGGCCGACGGGAACGAGGTGACCCTCGGCGTCACACTGTCCGATGTGGACACAATGGCCGACGCCCGCGCGGTCGCCGCGAAACACCCCGGTGCGACCAGGTTCGCCGCGGCGGTGCGCGCGGTGCGAGCCGAAGCCGACCTGACGCCCGGGGTCTCCCGATGACCGCCACCGTGTTCGACGACGCGCTGGGCGGCGCGCACTGCGTGCTCGAACTGGCCGGTGGCGACCGGATCACGCTGCCGGTGAGCCGCTGGCGGGCCGATCCGGACCATGCCGACGAGTTGCTGTTGAGCCGGTGTTCCGGGCCGACGCTGGACGTCGGCTGCGGGCCCGGCCGGCTGATCGGCACGCTGGTCACCCGGGGTGTGCCCGCCCTTGGCGTGGACGTGTCGCCGGTGGCGGTGCGGTTGACCCGCAGGCGTGGCGCGCTGGCGGTCCGCCGGGACGTGTTCGACCGGCTGCCCGGCGAGGGCCGCTGGCGACACGTGCTGCTCGCCGACGGCAACGTCGGCATCGGCGGCGACCCGGGCCGGCTGCTGCGCCGGGTGGCCGAACTGCTCGGCCGTGGTGGCACCGCCCTGGTCGAGCTCGACCCGCCGGGCACCGGCCTGCGCCGGGACCAGGCCCGGCTCACCGCACCGGGCAGCCCGTGCGGCCGGGAGCCGGGCACCTGGTTCCCCTGGGCCCGGCTGGGGGCCGACGCGACCGCGAGCCTGGCGGAGGCCGCCGGGCTGACCATGCGGTGGCGGGCCGAACTGGCCGGCCGCTGGTTCGCCGAACTCGTCCGCGAATAGCCGGGACCCGGCCAAACTACAAGAAAACGCTTACTGGACAAGTAAAGCGCGACGTCCCGGGTGGTTTCTCCGGCGGCGGGCAGTGCCGGCGAAACCACCCGGGACGTTCGCTGGCCCCCCTTGGGCCACCGAAGCTCAACCCGGCTCAGTTGTTGAGCTTCACCGGCTGGCCCGCCAGAGTCGCGGTGACCGTGGCCCCCGTGCTCAGGGTCAGCTTCATCTGGTCGCCCGGTGCGTCCGCGTGCACCGCGGCGACCAGACCGTCGCAGCTGTTGACCTGCTTGCCGTCGGCCTGTACGACCACGTCGTTGGGCTTGAGTCCGGCCTTGTCGGCCGGTCCACCCGCGGTGACCTGGGTGATCAGCGCGCCGTTGGTGATGATCGCGCCGCTCTCGCAGGCGGGCTGCTGCTGCTGCTGGCCAGCGCTCGCCGGGACGCTGTCGGCGACCGACACGCCCAGCACGGTCTGGGTGGCCTGGCCGGTGCTGACGATCTGCTGCGCGGTGCGCCGGGCCTGGTCGATCGGGATGGCGAAGCCGATGCCGACGTTGCCGCCCTGGGACTGGTCGCTGGAGCTCGGCGAGTAGATCGCCGAGTTGATCCCGACGACCTGGCCCTGCAGGTTGATCAGCGGTCCACCGGAGTTGCCCGGGTTGATCGCGGCGTCGGTCTGGATCGCGTCGAGCACGGTGTCCTGGCTGGCCGCTGTGCCGCTCTCACCGGCCGCGGTGGGCCGGTGCAGCGAGCTGACGATGCCCGAGGTGACCGTGCCGGACAGCTGGAACGGCGCGCCGATGGCGACGACGTTCTGGCCGACCTGCAACGCGCCGGAGTCGCCGAGGGTCGCGGTGGGCAGGCCGGACACGCCCCCTGCCTTGATCACCGCGATGTCGGTTGTCGGGTCGCGGCCGACGACCGTCGCGTTGGCGATCTTGCCGCTGGAGAAGATCACCTGGATGGTGCCGTTGCTGGTGGCGGCGTCCTGCACCACGTGGTTGTTGGTGAGGATGTCGCCGGAGCTGCTGATCACCACGCCGGAGCCGGTGTCCCCGCTCTCGCCCTGCTGGGACTGGAAGGTGGCGGCGATCTCCACCACCACCGGCAGCACCTTCGACGCGGCGGCCTGCACCGAGCCGGCCGGCGCCGTGTTCGACGAGTTCTGGGCCGGGACCGGCTGGTTGAGCGAGTTGACCACCGAACCGTTCGACCCGCTGCCGGAGGCCAGGTAGCCGCCGAGCCCACCGGCCGCACCGCCGACCACCAGGGCGAGCGCCGCGACGCCGACGATCAGCCCGGCCCGACCGCGCTGCCGCGGCTGACCAGCCGCGAGGGTCTGGGTCTGCGGGCCACCGGGCTGCCCCGGCTGCGGCCCGGTCTGCGACGGGTCGGCGGGCGGGTAGTAGCCCGGGTAACCGCCGGTCGGATAACTGGCGGTCGGCTGCTCCCAACCCGTCTGGTACCCGGCGGCCGGCTGGGAACCGGTGTTCGGGTAGCCGGGCGTCTGGAAGCCGCCACCGGGCTGCTCGCCCACCGGCTGCCCGTAGGCGGGCTGGCCCCCGGTGTAGGGCGCGGACTGCCCGGCCGGCGGGGTGCCCAGGCCGCTGACCGTCGGCTGCTCGGACTGCGGAGCCTGGGGCGGGGACTGGGTTTCCGGCGCGCGCTGCTGGTAGCCGGCCGGCGCCCAGGGACTCGGCTCGGCGTCAGTCGGTTCCCCCGTGGTCTCCGGCGTTCCCGACGCGGCGGCGGGAGCCTCGGCAGGGTCACCCGAGTGCTCGGCAGGGTCTGGCTGGTCGCCAGGAGCTTCCGGGGTGTGGTCCGTCATGCCCCTTACTGTGCGGCATACAACTGAGAAGCACCTGAGATGGTGCTGGGCACACGGTGAGGTTCCTGGCCCGCTCCTCAGCTAACTGACGGGTGCGTGCGCGCGCAGCCGTTCGGCGATCTGTTCGGGGGTCGCGTCGTTGATCCACACGGCCATCCCGGACTCCGATCCGGCCAGGTATTTCAGCTTGTCCGCGGCCCGCAGCACGGAGAAGACCTCCAGGTGCAGCCAGGCCAGCTCGCGGTCGACCCGCACCGGCGCCTGGTGCCAGGCTGCGATGTAGGGCAGCGGCCGCCCGTAGAGCGAGTCCATCATGTGCAGCACCCGCAGGTAGACCGCGGCGAAGTCGTCGCGCTCGGCGGCGGTGAGCGCGGGCAGGTCGACCACCTGCCGATGCGGCACCAGGTGCACCTCGACCGGCCAGCGGGCGGCCGAGGGCACGAACGCCGTCCAGTGCTCGCCGCGGTCCAGCACCCGGGTGCCGGCGGCGACCTCGGCGGCCAGCACGTCACCCATCAGCGGGCGGCCGTGCTCGGCCTGGTGCGCGCGGGCCATGTCCAGCATGCGCTCGGTTTTCGGGGTCACGAACGGGTAGCCGTAGATCTGGCCGTGCGGGTGGCTGAGCGTCACCCCGATCTCCTCGCCCCGGTTCTCGAACGGGAAGACCTGCTCGATGCCCGGCAGCTCGGCGAGCGCGGCGGTCCGGTCGGCCCACACGTCGACGACAGTCCTTACCCGAGTGGGTGACAGTTGCCCGAACGACTGATGGTGGTCGGAGGTGAAGCAGACCACCTCGGCGCGACCGATGCCCGGCGCGACCGGAACCAGGTTCGTGTCCAGCAGCGCGGCGCTGCCGGAGACGTCGGCGGGCACGGACTGGGCGAAGGACGGGAACCGGTTCTCGAACACGACCACGTCGTAGTCGGGCTCGGGGATCTCGGTGGGCCGGCCGGGGCTGCTGGGGTCCAGCGGGCACAGGTCGGCGGGCGGCTTGTAGGTGCGGGTCTGGCGGTGGGCGGCCATCGCGACCCACTCGCCGGTCAGCGGGTCCCGACGGATCTCCGAGTGCGGCTGCTGGGCGGGCAGGTCGCGGGTGTCGCGCGCGGTGCGTTCCGGCGGGTTCGCGCTGTCGTCGAAGTAGATGATCTCCCGCCCGTCGGCGAGCTGGCGCGCCGTACGCCTCACGCGGTCTCCTCCCGCCGGCGGACCGGCGCGATCAGCAGATCGTCGATCTGCTCGGTCAATATGTCCCGGGCCTGGTCGGTGAGGCCGTCGTCGGTGATCAGGATGTCCGCTTCGGTCAGCCCGGCGAAGGTCGACACTCCGACGACGCCCCACTTGGCGTGGTCGGCGACGACGGCCAGCCGCGCGGCCGATTCGACGAAGGCGCGGTTGGTCTCGCTCTCGTCCAGGTTCGGGGTGGTGAAGCCGGCCTGCTCGGTCATCCCGTGCACGCCGAGGAAGACGAGGTCGAGGTGCAGGCTGCGCAGCGTCTGCACGGCGACCGGTCCGACCAGCGCGTCGGAGGGGGTGCGCACGCCGCCGGTGAGTACGACGGTGCGGTCGCTGTGCGGGCCCTGGCGGAGGACGTCGGCGGCACGCACGGAGTTGGTGACGACGGTGATGTCGGGGATGTCGGCGAGGAAGCGGGCCAGCGTCCAGGTGGTGGTGCCGGCGGACAGGCCGATCGCGGTGCCCGGCCGGACCAGGGTGGCCGCCTGCTGCCCGATGGCTTCCTTCTCCGGGAGCTGGCGCACGGACTTGGCCTCGAAGCCGGGTTCGTCCACGCTGCGGCCGATGACCGAGGTGGCGCCGCCGTAGACCTTTTCCAACAGACCGCGACTGGCAAGGACATCCAGGTCACGGCGTACCGTCATGTCCGACACACCCAGCCGTTCGACCAGGTCGCCGACCCGAACCGCGCCGGTGCGGCGCACCTCGTCGAGAATTACCGACTGCCGCTGCCGCGCGAGCACCGCACACCCCGTCTCTCCGGGTTTCACCAATACCCGGCCGACCGGCGGATACACCAAAAGTCTACACACTCCAACAAAAAGCGTGTTGCCCTCTGTGTGACCCCGGGCGAATCCGCCGATAGCTTTTCGCTGACACCTCCACCCGTACCACCGTTTGGCGCGGTCGGATCGGGTCACGACGCGGGGTCAGCTATCCGATCGGGTGATTGAGGTCGGTGCCGGTTCGGCGCCGTGCTGTCCCGGCGCCCGCGCCTGCGCCGAGGGACCGGCGTCGCCGGTCGCCCCTGGGACGCCCTGAGTACGCCAGGCCCTGGACACAGCCAATCCTCGCGTACACCGGGCACGGCCGAGCAGACCTCCGCGCGACGAGAGTTATCCACATCGGCCCTGGTTGTCCACATGTCGATCTTGGCCAACCCTCGTCACCCGATTGGGTCGTTAGACTGGCGCAGGGCCGTCCCCCCGGTGGTGGGTGGGGGCCGAGTTGCCGGGACGAGGATCTTTCACGTTTGTTCGGGTGTCGGGTTTCCGCTGCTGGAGAGCGGTTCCCGCTCCTCGGCTAGGCTTCCAGCGCGCCTCGGATGATCCTTCACAACCGCCCTTCGCGACCATCACCCGGCAACTGCCGCGACCGTCCGCGGAGGACTCCCCGCAGCCGATGCGCAACCGGCGCACGACCGGCGCGCGACCGAGGCACGAACAAGGCGCGACCGTCAGGCAGGCCGACCAGGCAGCCGCACCGTCAACAACGCCCCGCCCTCAGCCGCATGGCTCGCATACGCCATCCCCCCGTGCCGCTGCGCCGCCTGCATCACGATCGCCAGCCCGAGCCCGGAGCCCGGCAGCGTGCGCGCCTCCTCCGACCGGTAGAACCGCTCGAACACGTGCGGTAGGTCCGCGTCCTCAATGCCCGGCCCCTGATCCGACACCTCGATCACCGCCGTCCCGTCGCCCAGTGCGCGCAGCACCACCCGCACCACCCCGTCCGCCGGGCTGAACTTCACCGCGTTGTCCAGCAGGTTGAGCACCGCGCGCTCCAGCGCGTTCGAATCACCCAGCAGCGTCCACGGGGTCAGGCTCACGTCGAACCGCACCGTCGTCGCCCGCCGGCGCGCCCGGTCCAGCGCCCGCTCGACCACCTCCACCAGCTCGACCGGCTCGTGCACCACCTGGGGCGCGTCCTGCCGGGCCAGTTCGACCAGGTCGCCGATCAGGGTGGTCAGCTCGTCCAACTGCCCGCGCACGTCCGCGTACAGCTCAGCAGTGTCCTGTTCGGACAGTGAGGGCGCGCCCGGCCGGCGGGACGCGATCAGCAGTTCCAGGTTGGTGCGCAAGGACGTCAGCGGGGTGCGCAGCTCGTGGCCGGCGTCGGCGACGAGCCTGCGCTGCTGTTCGCGCGACTCGGCCAGCGCGCCGAGCATCGCGTTGAAGCTCTGGGTGAGCCGGGCCAGTTCGTCGTCGCCGCTGACCGGAATCGACCGCAGGTCACCGGTGCGGGCGACCCACTCGGTCGCCTCGGTGAGCCGCTGAACCGGTCTCAGCCCACCGCGCGCGACGAACGCGCCGGCCGCCGCCGCGACCACGATGCCGATGCCGCTGATCACGATCAGCACCAGACTCAGATTGGCCAACGTGTCCCGCTGCGCGGTCAGCGGCTCGGCGATCACCAGCGCCGCGCAGTTGCTGCCGCCGACACACGGATACGGCACCGCGACGACCTCGTAGCCGCCGACCACCCGCGCCGAGGACGCCGACGCACCGTCCGCCACCGCCTTCTCCGCGCCGCTGATCGCGTCCCGCGGCACCCGCAGCGAACTGGGCTCGTCCACGATGAAGGACGCGCCGGTCGGGTCGATCACGTCGATGGCGATGTCGGAGATCTGGTAGGTGCCGCTGCGGATGGTCAGCGGGTTGTTCGGCGATGCCGGGGCTGACTGGGCCTGCTCGCCCGCGGTCACCGTCGCCCTGGTCAGCAGGTCCTGCTCGACCTGGTTGTAGAGATTCATCCGCACGGTCAGGTAGGCGCCCAGCGACACCAGCGCGACCGCGCCGGCGACACAGATCGCGGTGAGCATGGTGACCCGCGCGCGCAGGGTCATGCCCGGTGGGCGGCCGTCACCGTCCTGCGGGTGTTCGGTCTGAGTCATGGGCGGGGCCCCGGTCGGAGAATCGGTCCGCGAATCGGCTCTGGCTGCGGTCGCGGTCACGGCGGGGTCTCGCGCAGCACGTAACCGACCCCCCGCACGGTGTGGATCAGCCGCGGCTCACCCTCCGCTTCGGTCTTGCGCCGCAGGTAACCGACGTAGACCTCCAGGGCGTTGCCCGAGGTGGGAAAGTCGTAGCCCCACACCTCCTCAAGGATGCGGCTGCGGTTGAGCACCTGCTTGGGGTGCGCCAGGAACAGCTCCAGCAGCGCGAACTCGGTGCGGGTGAGGCTGATCGGCCGCTCGCCCCGGCGCACGTCCCGGGTGCCGGGGTCCAGTTCGAGGTCGGCGAAGTGCATCGCCGGCGGCGCGTCCGAGCCGCGCGCGTCCAACTCGTTGGTGGCTCGGCGCAGCAGCGCGCGCAGTCGGGCGAGCAGTTCCTCAAGGGCGAACGGCTTGGGCAGGTAGTCGTCGGCCCCCGCGTCCAGGCCGGCGACCCGGTCGGACACCGCGTCCCGCGCGGTGAGCACGAGGATCGGCAGGTCGTCGCCGGTTCCCCGGAGCCGGCGACACACTTCGAGGCCGTCCAGCCTGGGCATCATCACGTCCAGCACCATGGCGTCCGGCCGCGACTGGCCAACCGCATCCAGTGCCTGCTGACCGTCCCCGGCCAGGTCGACCTGGTAGCCGTTGAACTGCAGGGAGCGACGGATCGACTCCCGCACGGCCCGGTCGTCGTCGACAACAAGGATGCGCATGTAGACAGTGTTCCGGGTTGTCCTGAGAGGTGCCTGAGAACACGCCAACAGCTGGCAATGTTGTTGCTGTATGTCACCTCGCCGGGTGCCATCGGGTGAGCGCAGGTCAGGAGAGCCCGGGCGGGATCGGCGCGTTCCACCTCCGCCACAGCGCCACCACCCGCACCAGCACCACCAGCACCGCGCCGAGCACGGTGACCGGACCGGACGGCAGCCCCAGTTCGACACCTGCTGCCACCAGGATCGACCCGGCCAGCGCGGCCACCGCGTAGATCTCCTTGCGCAGCACCACCGGGATCTCGCGCAGCAGCACGTCCCGGATCACCCCACCGCCGATGCCGGTGGTGATGCCGACCAGGCACGCGGTGTAGCCGGCCGCGCCCATCGTCAGCGCGGTGCTGGTGGCGGTCGTCACGAACAGGCCGAGGCCGACCGCGTCGGCCAGCAGCATGGCCCGCCGCAGCCGGGCGACCTGCGGATGCCAGCGGAACACCACCAGCGACACCACCGCCGCCACCAGCAGGTAGGGCCAGTTGCGCAGCGCGGTCGGCGGGTGCACGCCGAGCAGCACGTCCCGGATCACCCCGCCGCCCAACGCGGTGGTCAGGCCGAGCACGACGACGCCGAACACGTCCAGCCGGCCGCGGACCGCGGCGAGTGCGCCGGACGCGGCGAACACCGCGACGCCGACCAGGTTCAGCACGTTGAGCAGCACGAACAGCGAGGGTACGGGTCGAGCGCGCGGAGGTTCAGTCATCCGCGCACGAACATCACCCGGCTGTGGAAACCGGACCGTGCGGCCGAGACCGAGAAGACGAGACCGTAGAGCCACGCCCGGGGGCTCAGATGTGCGACCACTCCCGGGCCCTGGGCAGTTCGGCCGACAGCGGCGAGTCGTGCAGTGCGATCACCAGCCGGCCGGCCACGCCCAGCGCGGTGCCGAGCACGGCCACGCCGACCAGGACGATCGCGCCGACCAGCGACGCGTGGGTGAACACGAGGTCGGCGTGCCGGCCGACCAGGAAGCCGTCGTCACACGCCCAGCACCAGCCTGCGGTGGCCAACGCGCCGGGCAGCGTGGTGAGTACCGACATGATCGCCGCGACGACGGCGAAGCCGACCAGGCCGGCCACCGGGTGCGCGGCGGCGCCGGCGGCCACCGCGACGACGGTGGTCAGCACGGTGACCCCGAAGCCGGCGGAAGTGCCGATCATCCCGTCCAGCCGGGGCAGGTGCGCGTTGATCCGAGCTTGGGCTGCCACCGCTCCAGTGCATCCCCGAACGCACCGGACAGCTCACCTCGTTGGCTACACCTTGACGGCGCGCGGACCAACGTTGACGCCGTCCTGACACCCCGGCCCCTTGTGTCGGCCGCCACACCGCAGGTCGGCGCCGAGCAGCCCGTCGGGGTGAGGCACGATCGGGGGGTGTCGGACAGCAGCCTCCAGGAGAGCCTCTACGAAACGATCTTCCGTCGTCGGGACACCCGAGCCGAGTTCACCGGGGAGCCGATCCCGCCGGAGGTGCTGCGCCGCATCCTGACCGCCGCGCATGCCGCGCCGAGTGTCGGGCTCTCCCAGCCGTGGGACTTCGTGCTCGTGTCCGACCCGACGATCCGGGCGTCGTTCCGCGAGCACGTGCTCGCCGAGCGGGAGGTGTTCGCCGCCGAGCTGGACGCCGCGCGGGCCGGCACGTTCGCCCGGATCAAGGTGGAGGGCATCCTTGAGTCCACGCTGGGCATCGTGGTCAGCTACGACGCCGAGCGGGGCGCCCCGGCCGTGCTGGGTCGGCACGCGATCGCCGACGCCGGGCTGTACTCGGTCTGCCTGGCCATCCAGAACCTGTGGCTGGCCGCGACCGCGGAGGGCCTCGGGGTGGGCTGGGTGAGTTTCTACCGGGAGGACTTCCTGCGGGACCTGGTCGGCCTGCCGGCCGGGCTGCGGCCGGTCGCCTGGCTGTGCGTCGGCCCGGTGCGGGACCTGCCGACCGTGCCCGACCTGGAACGACACGGCTGGCGCAGCCGTGACCCGCTGGAGAGCGTGCTGCACCACGACCGGTACCAGGCCCCTGCCGCCGGGTAGCGGGTCAGCCACCGAACGGGTGGTCGACACACCGATCGGGCCACTCCGTTGGTCCAATTCGGCGATATTGTCCCCCGCACACAACACAAGCGACGATCAATACCGGTAGCCTGCCACCAAACAGGCAAGGGGAACCGGATGAGGATTCGGTTAACCGAAAGTCGGTTGTCATTGATCGGGCCGGCAGATGTGGGCGTCGGCACGACGATCCGGCTGGGAGCGTCGGGACAGTAGTGGAGCAGGACAAACCGCTGACCGCGGGTGAGATGCCGGATTCCGACCGGGAGGTACGCCGGCTGATCAATGCTGGTCACCTAGCCGAAGCCAATGGTCGTTTCGACCAGTTGGTCGGCCACTTCCCGCCCACCGCCGACCGGTTGAGTCATGCCGCGATCGCGGTGCACAGAGCGATTCTTGCCTGGCGGCTCGGCCGGATTCCGCTTGCCCTGGAACTTGCCGCCGAGGGTTGGACCGATCTGGGATCGGGCCGCCCGGAGGGTGCCGCCGCGGCCAGGACACTGAGCCTGCTCGGCTATCTACTGGAGGGTATCGGAAACCGCCGGGCCGCTTTGGAAACGCTTCGACTCTCGGTGCAAATTGCACGCGAGGCGGATGACGAGGAAGTTCTGGGCGGATGCCTGCAGCGATTGGGCGGCATCCTCAACTTCCGCGCCGTCGACGGGCCGCCGGCGGAAAGTCAGGAAGTATTCGCCGAGGCTCGTTCGCTGCTGGCCGAAGGTCTCGGTCTGAGTGTCGAACCCAGTTTGTACCGCGGGCTGCTCGGCGCCTACGGACGCTCGCTGGCCGGCCTGGACGAGCTGTCCGGTGCCGCCGAGGCGGGCCGGCAGGTACTCCAGTTGGGCGAGCGGGCCAAGGACCGTTGGTCGATCGCGGTCGGCGAATGGGTGCTCGCCTCGGTCAGCCGCCAGCGCGGCAACCTGGTGGAGGCCCGCACCCGGGGTGCCCGCGCGGTGGCCAACGCCGAGCAGATCAACGACACCTCGCTGCTGTTGCGGTTCTCCCAGGACCTGGCCGACACGTGCGCGGCGATCGACGACCCGGTGGGCGAGGCGGAGGCTCTGCGGCGCAGCGTCGCCGCCGCCCGCAACGCCGCCGACACCCTGCGCGAGGGCCTCGGCCAGGCGATGGAGCAGCGCAGGCTGGCCGCCGCCGCGCAGCGCCTGGCGATGGCCGCGCAGCAGGCCGCCGCCCGCGATCCGCTGACCGGCCTGGCCAACCGGCTCGGCCTGGAACGCAGTGCGCCGGAGCTGATCACCGGCACCACCGACGGCGGCTACACCGTCTGGTTGGTGCTGGTGGACGTCGACTGGTTCAAGGGCGTCAACGACGACGCGGGCCACGCGGCCGGGGACGCGGCACTGCGCTCGATCGCCCAACTGCTGCGGCACGAGTGCCGGTCCGACGACCTGGTCGCCCGTTGGGCCGGTGACGAGTTCGTGGTGCTGTTGCGGGACAGCAGCGGCAAGCGGGACGCCGGGCCGGTGGTCGCCGAGCGGATTCGCGCGTCGGTCGCCGACCACAACTGGGCGATGGTGCTCGGCTCGGCCCGGCCGCCGACGGTCAGCATCGGCGTCGCCGCCGGACCGGGCAGCTTCGACGAGCTGTTCGCGTCCGCGGACGTCATGCTCTACCAGGCAAAACGTCAGGGCCGCAACCGGGTCGCGGTCTACCGCCAGCTGGAGGATGTCGGCGAACTGGCCGCCGAGCACTGACCTCCAGCCGGCTGGCGACGGTCAGCCGATCAGGCCGCCGCGGTAGGCCACCAGCGCCGCCTGCACCCGGTTGGCCGCGCCGATCTTGCCCAGCACCGCGGACACGTAGCCCTTGACGGTCGCCTCGGACAGGTGCAGCGTCGTGCCGATCTCGGCGTTGGACATGCCCTTGCCGATCAGGCCGAGCACCTCGCGCTCCCGGTCGGACAGCGTGGTGAGCAGCTTGCGCGCCGGCTCGGCGGCCCGCTCCCCGCTGGCCACCGCGGCCAGCACCCGCGCCGCGACTCCGGGGTCGAGCACCGCGCCGCCCCTGGCCAGGTCCCGCACGGCCTTGACCAGCTGGGTGGGCTCGGTGTCCTTGAGCAGGAATCCGCTGGCGCCCAGCCGCAACGCCTCGCTGACGTACTCGTCCACGTCGAAGGTGGTCAGCATGCAGACCGCGGGCGGTTCGGGCAGTACCGACAGCCGGCGCAGCGCGGTCAGGCCATCTGTGGAACGCATCCGGATGTCCAGCAGCACGACGTGCGGTCGGTGGCGGCGGGCGAGATCGGCGACGGCCAGCCCGTCATCGCACTCGGCAACCACTTCGATGTCGTCCGCGCTGCCCAGGATCATCCGTAGTCCGGACCTGACCAGGTCCTCGTCGTCGGCCAACAGTACTTTGATCACAGGCGCCTCCCCGTTTCCGGGAATCATCTCATCTGGTTCCAGGCCCAGCCGTGTGACCTCGGACGATGCCAAAATCAGGTTTCCTGACAGAGACACGGACCACCCGTAGGCCACTTTTCGCCCGTTCGGCCGAAGTAAACGTGAGGGACTTTCGCAATAGCTCTACCCGGGAGTAACGTCACCCGGCGCACAGTGCCGTGCACAGTCGGCGAGAGGAGCACGCCATGCCCCGATCCGCTCGATCCAGAGTCGTGCTGACGGCCTTCGTGGCCGTCGCGACCGGACTCGCCCTGGGGGTGTCCGCCCCGGCGACGGCGTCCAGCCGGCCGGCGGCCGCGACCTACCAGGCCAATGACTACTGCCAGGGGCAGTGCAGCGACATCCTGCCGCCCGGCGAGAACGGCAACGCCACCCTGGCCGACATCCTGGGCAACAAGGTTCTGGGCACCCGGCCGGAGCACACCGACGACCAGCTCAACACCTACGGCAACCTCGCCGACAACTACCAGAACATCACCGACGCCACCATCGACCAGTACTTCAACAACTCGTCCTTCGGCGTGGCGGCCGGTCAGATCGAGAGCACCAGCAAACCGCGCAGCGACGTGACCATCGTGCGCGACAAGGCGACCGGCATCCCGCACATCACCGGCACCACCCGCGCGGGCACCGAGTTCGGCGCCGGTTACGCGGCCGCCCAGGACCGGCTGTGGCTGATGGACGTGTTCCGGCACGTCGGGCGGGGCGACCTGAGCGGCTTCGCCGGCGGCGCGGCGGCCAACCGGCAACTGGAGCAGACGTTCTGGGCCGCGGCCCCCTACACCGAGCAGGACCTGCAGAACCAGGTCAACACGATCGCCGACAGCGGACCAGCCGGCGCGCAGGCCATGCAGGACATCAACAACTACCTGCTCGGCCTCAACGACTACATCCAGCAGTCCTACAACGGCCGGTACTTCCCCGGCGAGTACGTGCTCACCGGGCACATCAACGCGATCACCAACTCCGGCACGATCGCGCCGTTCACCGCGACCGACCTGATCGCCATCGCCGGCGTGGTCGGCGCGCTGTTCGGCGCGGGTGGCGGCGGCGAGGTGCAGTCCGCGCTGGTCAAGGAGGCCGCGGACGCCAAGTACGGCACGACCGTCGGCGACCAGGTCTGGCAGTCCTTCCGCGAGGAGAACGACACCGAGGCCGAGACGACGATCCACAACGGACAGACGTTCCCGTACTCGGCCAGCCCGGCGAACCCGCAGGGCACCGCGCTGCCCGACCCCGGCTCGGTTACCGCGCAACAGGAGATCTACGACCCGACCGGCTCGGCGACCAGCACCGCGGCCCCGACGACCGTGCCCGACCCGGCGGCCAGCGCCGCGGCCCAGACCGGTGCGCTGCCGCACAACAGCAACGGCGCGCTGAACGTCAACGCGGCCAAGGGCATCTTCGACAACGGCGTGCTGCCCGGTGACCTGCTCTCGGACAAGCACGGCATGTCCAACGCGCTGGTCGTCTCCGGCCAGTACACCGACGACGGTCACCCGATCGCCGTGTTCGGCCCACAGACCGGCTACTTCGCGCCACAGCTGCTGATGCTGGAGGAGTTGCAGGGCCCGGGCATCAGCGCCCGCGGGGTGTCCTTCGCGGGCACCAACTTCTACGTCGAACTGGGTCGCGGCGAGGACTACTCGTGGAGCGCGACCTCAGCCGGCCAGGACATCACCGACACGTTCGCGGTGCCGCTGTGCGAACCGGACGGTTCGCCGGCGACCAAGGACTCCAACTACTACCTGAGCAACGGCCAGTGCGTCGCGATGCAGCCGCTGGAGGTGGACGACTCGTGGAGCCCGACGGTCGCCGACAGCACCGCGGCCGGTTCGTACAAACTGATCGTGTACCGAACGCAGTACGGCCTGGTGCAGTTCAGAGCCACGGTGGGCGGGGCGCCGGTCGCGTACACCAGTCAGCGGTCCACCTACCTGCACGAGGCGGACTCGATCATCGGCTTCCAGATGTTCAACGATCCCGATGACATGGCCAACGCGCAGCAGTTCGAGCAGGCGGCCGCGAACGTCAACTACACGTTCAACTGGTTCTACGTGAACTCCACCGACACCGCCTACTACAACTCGGGCTGGAACCCGGTCCGGCCGACCGGCGTCGACCCGAACCTGCCCATCCAGGCGGCCGCCCAGTACGAGTGGCAGAACTGGGACCCGACCACCAACACCGAGACGCTGACCCCCGCGTCGGCGCACCCCAACTCGATCGACCAGGACTACTACGTGTCCTGGAACAACAAACAGGCGCTCGACTACACCTCGGCCGCTTTCGGCGACGGCCCCGTCTACCGCTCCAACCTGCTGGACGCGCGGGTGAAAGCCCTGGTGACCAGCGGAAAGAAGATCAGCCGGGCGGACGTGGTGAAGGCGATGGAGGACGCCGCCGTCACCGACCTGCGCGGCGAGGACGTACTGCCGACCTTGCTGAAGGTGATCGACAGCCAGCCGGTCACCGACCCGACCCTCGCACCCGTGGTGGCCGAGTTGCAGTCGTGGCAGGCGGCCGGTTCGAAACGGGTGGAGACCGCGCAGGGCAGCAAGACGTACCAGAACGCGGCCGCGATCCAGGTGCTGGACGCGTGGTGGCCGCTGCTGGTGCAGGCGGAGTTCCAGCCGGGAATGGGCAGCGACCTGTTCACCGCGATGATCGGCGCGTTGCAGATCAACGAGTCGCCCTCGGGTGGCCAGACCGGCCCGAGCACCGGCCCGGCGGACGCGAACGAGTCGATCGCGCACAAGGGCTCGTCCTTCCAGTTCGGCTGGTGGTCCTATGTGGACAAAGATCTGCGGACGGTGCTCGGTCAGCCGGTGTCCAGCGCGCTGGGCCAGGAGTACTGCGGTGGCGGCAATCTGACCCAGTGCCGGCAGGCGCTGCTGACCAGCCTCGGCCAGGCGGCCGCGGAGAGCGCCGCGACGGTGTACCCGGGCGACGCGACCTGCGCGGCCGGTGACCAGTGGTGCGCGGACTCGATCATCCAGAACCCGCTGGGGGGCATCACCGACCCGAACATCACCTGGCAGAACCGCCCGACGTTCCAGCAGGTGGTGCAGTTCCCGGCGCACCGCTGACCGTTTCCCTTCACGGACAGCCGGCCGGCTCTCGTCTTGGGGGCCGGCCGGCTGGTTCGTGCGTATAGTCTTGGCAGGACCAGCAAAGGGGGCGAGATCATGCTGACGGCGGTATTTCAGATGATCGCCCTGCACGTCCAGTGGACCCTGTCCGGCGTGCTGCCCGCCCCCGCCGGCGCCGCCCTGCTGGGCGTGGCGGTGACCGGCCTCCTGCTGGTCGTCCTGCTGGTCGGCCAGGAACACGGCGAGCTGACCGATTCGGCCTCCGCGCGCACCCGAAGCCACACAGTTGCCCTGCGCGAACACTCCCGTCACGCCGCGCCGTTGCGACTGCGCAACCCCGACGCTCCCGGCCGCACCCGCTCCCGAGCCCCGGGACACTCCGCGGCCGCGTGACCTTTTCCTTACCCGGCACTGTTTGCAGTGCTGTTCACCGATGCCCCTGTCGGCGGGTCACTCGGCCGTTCCGCCTGTCCTGAATCCCTCAGACACGCTGGAGCGTTCCCGTGTTCAGTTCCCTGTTCGGGTGGCTCGACGTGCCGGTCGCCGGCGCGTTCCACCTCATCAATCCCGTTGTGCACGCGCTGCACCCATGGGTCGGCGGTGCGAGCATCGCCGTCACCATCGTCCTGTTCACCGGCATGATCCGACTGCTCCTGTTGCCCCTGTCCCGAGCCGCCGTCCGCGGCGAACGTGCCCGAGCCACCCTGGCCCCGCGGATCGAGGCGCTGCGGAAACGCCACAAAGGCAACCCGCAACGGTTGCAGGCCGAACTGGCCACGCTGCACCGGGAGGCGAACACCTCGATGTTCGCCGGCTGCCTGCCGATGCTCGCGCAGGCGCCGTTCCTGTCGATCATGTACCGCCTGTTCACGCTGTCCACGGTGAACGGCCGGCCCAACACCCTGCAGACCGACGCACTGTTCGGCGTCCCGTACAACGAACACCTGCTGGCAGCGCACACCGGCCTGGCGTACCTGATCTACCTGGTGATCTTCTTGGTACTGGCAACGGTGGCGACCCTCTCCATCCGCTGGACCCCGGTGGGCACGTCCCCGCAGCCGGGCGGCCGGCTGCTGCGATACCTGCCGTACTACACAGTTGCCGTGGCCGCGATCCTGCCGCTGGCCGGCGGCATCTACCTGGCCACGACAACAACGTGGACCGTGGTCGAGCGAAGACTGCTCCACCGCCAGACCGTGAGTTCCCGGACAAACCCGGCTCTTTCCGGTCGGTAGGCCCGCGACCAGCTTAAAGTGGAGGTGGTTCACAGCGCAGATCCCCCGTCACGATCAAGGTGGAGGCTCCGGTGAGCACTTCTCATCCGAGATTGCCCGCGGTCGGCCACCAGCGGAACTGGTGGGCCGCGGGCGGTTGGTACCTGGTCGTGACGATCGCGACCGCGGGCACGTTCGCCTGGCTGCCCTTCCTGCATGCGTCCCGGCGACTGCGGCGGCTGAGACTGCGCCGGCTGGCAGCCGGTTACGGCACCGGCGCGGCGGTGATGTGGGTGCTGGCGAGTGTTCAGCCCGATGATGCCCAAGGAAACCCGGTCGGGTCCGGTGGCCAGATCGTCAGCGCGATAGTCGGCATCCTGGCGATCGTGATGACCGTCGGCGCCTGCATCCAGCTGTGGCCGCTGATCCGCGAGCTGCGCCACCCTCGGGTCGCTGCCCCGATGGACCCGGCCCTGGCGATCGTGCTGGCCGCCCGAGCCCACCGCGTCGAGGCCCGCGCGCTCGCGGCCAAGGACCCCCTGCTGGCCCGGGACCTCCGGATCGGCCGCCCCGATCTGGGCCGCACCTACGACGACGGCGGCCTGGTCGACCTCAACGGCGCCCCGCCGCCGGTGATCGCCGAGGTCTGCGAACTGGACGAGGCGACCGTGGCCAAGATCGTCAAGGCCCGCGAGGACCTGGGCGGGACGTTCTCGAACATCGACGAGGCTTTTGTCCTGGCCGATCTGCCGGTCTCGACGTGGGACCGAATCCGGGACCGCTCCATCCTGCTCGACTGAACCTTGCCAACCGCACCGGTGGCAAGGCTGCGCGACCGTCGTGGCATCGGTCGTGGCATGAGTGACCCCGGGACTGTGCGGTGCACTCCGGCCGAGCCGTACAATTCTGCTGGTGCCAGGCCTGCGAGCGAGGGGCCGCGAGACACGGCACAGATCCGCTGCCAAGGTCACCCAGGCTGGGTCCGGCACCGCACGACACGCCCGCTAAGCTGGGCGAACACAACTTCAGCCCTCGTAGCTCAGGGGATAGAGCATCGGTTTCCTAAACCGTGTGTCGCAGGTTCGATTCCTGCCGGGGGCACCACCTTTCACCGGGTGAACGTCGGCCCCGACCTGCGGAGACGCTGGTCGGGGCCGATGTGTTTGTTGCTCAGCGCAGAGCTGTCGCTGACCTGTTGGTGCCGCCGTGGTGCGGGACCGGGTCGCGTGTCGAACGGGCGGGCCGCCGGCTATCCGCGGATTGCGTTGTCCACTCGGCCTTCTCGTACCACCAGCCGTACTCGGTCTGCGACCCATGCCATGGTGGCGATGGCGCCATGGTCCAGTACCCAGGGCCGGAGGCCTGCTGCCTCGACCCGGCTCACCGCTTCGTCGGTGGGTAGGCCGATGAGGGCAGCCAGGTCGAGGCTTGCTTCGGGCGTAGGGCTCATGATCATCCACGGTACGCCGAGCCGCTACCGCTGCGCGGTGAGAGCTTGCTCGATGATCTGGAGGATGTGGTCGGAGAGCGGGCTTTGGGCGGTTGCCCTTGCCAGCGTCAGGGCTCCGGCCATGGTTGCATAGTCGATTATGGCGCGGTCGTACGCCTCGTGCCCCAATTCGGCGACGCGGGCCAGGACCGCTTCCACGCCCGCTGCGTAGGACTCGCGTAGGGGGCTGGCTGCGGGGGCCCTTGCCGCGTCGCCGGCCAGGGCGGTGATGGCGCAGCCCGCCCCTGGGTTGTCCCGGTGTTCGGTCGACAGGTAGGTCCTGATCAACCGGGTTCGGGCGTGGTCGGGGAAATCCTTGGCGACTTGGCCCAACCAGGCCAAAAGCTCGGCGAAGGCCGCCGTGGCCGCTACGCCGAGCAGGTCCTCCTTCGACGCGAAGTGCTTGTAGAAACCGCCGTGGGTGAGGTTGGCGGCGGACATCACGTCCTGCACGCTCACGCCCGCGCTGCCACGGTCGCGGATCAGCTTTGCCGTCGCTGTCACCACTTGTTCGCGATGCCGTGCCGCGTCGGCGCGGGATGCTCTGCCCATCAGCGGGCCACGTTGAGGGCGTCCACCGGACCGGACAACGCTGCCTTGAAGTGGCGGCTGGTGTCGTCGGCGATGAGTTCGGAATCGCCCTTTTCCAGCGCCGCGACGATGTCGGCCGCCACGGTGCGGGGGTCGTTCTTCGGGCTGTCGATGTGCTTCACCAGGTCGGTGTCGGTCAGGGACAACTGGACGCCCAGGACCTGGGTGCGCTGCTTGGCCAATTCGGCTCGCAGGGTGTTGGTGATCGCGATCAGGGCTGCTTTGGCGGCGCCGTAGGTGCCTGAGCCGGGGAAGCCGGCGATCCACGCCGTGATCGAGTGCAGGTTGACCAGGGCGCCACCGCCGTTGGCCGCGAGCACCGGCGCGAATGCCTTTGCTACGCGAAGCGGGCCGAAGGTGACAGTTCCGAAGACGCGGTCCACCTCCGGCTGGTCGTCTTCCAGCAGTGGACCGAACGTCATGATGCCGGCGTTGTTGACGACGATGCTGACATCCCCGGCGACTCGGGCCAGTTCGGTGGCGGCGTTGGCTTCGGCCAGTTCGAACGGGAGCGGCACGATTCGCTCATCGCTCTCCGGCACCGGCGTGCGCGAGGTGACGTACACCTTCTTGGCCCCGGCCCGCAGCAGCTCCTGCGTGATGTGCCTGCCAAGGCCCCGTTGGCCGCCGGTGACCAGGGCGGTTGCTCCGGTGATGGTCGTCATCGTCTGCTCCGATCAGCTTTGTGACTGAGGTATGATGCTCTTTGCCTATGTCACAGCTTGCTCGCGTTGCCGACTGAAGTCAACTATGATTTACCTATGTCATGGATGGCTTCGGAGAGGTTCCGGGCGCGGACCGCGCCGACCGGGCTCGCACTGGTGCAGGAACTGGTGAACACGCACTCCACCGAGCGCAGTGGCGACGACCTGCTCGCCGACCCGACCTCCGCGCAGGACTGGCTGCGGGCGGCCATCGAGGCGTGGGCCCACGACCGGGGACTTGAACCTCCCGACTCGACCCTCGGCGAGGCGGATCTGCCCGTCTTGCGCGACCTGCGGGCGACCCTGCACGACCTGCTGATCGTCGCTCCGGACCAACGGCCTACCGGCACTCCGGCGAACCTCGGCACGGGCCGCGCGCGGGCGGAACTTGTCGCCGACGAGCACGGGCGGGTGGCCCTGCTCCCGGTCGGCACCGGCCGCGGCTGGTTGGAGTCGGCCGTCTGGTCCGAGATCCTGCTCGCCCAGCAGACCGGGCTGTGGTCCCGACTGAAGCTCTGTCGCGAGGCCGGCTGCCGGTCCGCCTTCTACGACGCCTCCCGCAACGGCAGCGGCGTCTGGCACAACGTCCGGACCTGCGGAAACATTGCCAACCTGCACGCTTCGCGCAGCCGTGCGAAATCCCGCGCCGCCACCGACCGCATGGAGTAGCAGCGCCGCGGGAGGCCGAGCGTGGTTGATTCTGGAGGAGTCCTCCGCTAATATGGAGGGTAACTCCAGATTAGCGGAGGATACCTCTGGTTCTGGGAAGCGAAGGAGTACCAACATGTCTGACAAGACGGGTGAGCGCGGCCGGGTCGGGTATGGGGCGATGAAGTTGACCGGGCCCCAGGTGTGGGGCGAGTACCCCGACCGCGAGGGCGGCATCGCCGTGCTTCGTGGTGTGGTGGACGCCGGGGTGGACTTCATCGACACCGCCGATGTCTACGGGCCGCACACGAACGAGACCCTCATCCATGACGCACTCTTTCCCTACCCCGGGAACCTGCGGATCGCGACCAAGGGCGGGTTCGTCCGCGGTGGCTTCGACTACTCGACGCTCGGCGTGGTGGGCAATGTCAACTATCTGCGGCAGAGCGCGCACACGAGCGCGCGGCGGCTCGGCGTCGACACGATCGATCTCTACTACCTGCACAGCGGACAGGCGACCGACGCACCCTTCGAGGATCAGATCGGCGCACTGGCCGACCTGCAGGAGCAGGGACTGATCCGGCAGGTGGGGCTGTCGAACGTCACGTTGCAACAGCTGCGGATCGCACAGGGCATCGTGGAGATCGCCGCCGTGACCGCGATCTACAACGTGACCGCGCGGATCGGCGTCGATCTGCTGACAGCCGCCGAGCAGGACGGCATCACGTTCTCGCCGTGGCACCCGATCACGCTCACCGACGGGCCGGCCGCGGGGGTCGAGCGGGCCCGAGACGTGGTGGGTCCGATCGCCGCCGCGCATGGCGTGACAGCGCAGCAGATCGCGCTCGCCTGGCAGTTGCGGCGCTCGCCGGTGTCGTTGCCCATTCCCGGCACGACCTCGTTGACCCATCTGAAGGAGAATCTTGCCGCACAGTCGATCGAACTGACCGACGAGGAGTTCACGGCGATCACCGCGATCGTCCCCGAGTCCTGACCAGGTGTTCGGACCGGAATTGGGAAGGGCTGAGGGATGACGGCGGTATCGGATCTGCTGGCAGCGCGGCGTCCGCATCGGGCCGACGCCGCGCGGAACTTCGACGCGATTCTGGCCGCCGGCCGGGCCGTGTTCACCGAGAAGGGTGCTGAGGGGGCGCTGGAGGATGTCGCGCGGCGGGCCGGGGTGGGCATTGCCACGCTGTATCGGAACTTTCCCACCCGGGAGTCGCTGATCGAGGCCGTTTATGTCGCCGAGGTTGATCAGGTGTGCCAGTACGCGGACGAACTGACCGGTCTGGCGCCGGGTGACGCGTTCAACGCCTGGTTGGAGCGGTTCGCCGTCTACCTGAACACCAAGCGGGCTCTGGTCGAGGGGCTCAGTCGGGAGTCGGTGGAGGGGTTCCAACAGGACGAGGCCTACCAGACCTCGCGTTCGGCGATCTACGCCACCGGCGGACCGCTGCTGGAGCGCGCCCAGGCAGCCGGAACCGCGCGCGGCGACGTCGACATCGACGATGTCATGCGCTTCATTCTTGGCGTCACCGCGGGTATCTACCGGGACGAGGACCAGCGCAGCCGGATCGTCCGGATGGCGATCCGGAGCGTCGACGCCGGCTGACCGACGACCAGTTCGGAACCCGACGGGTCGGCCTACCGGCGGTCTGTTTCGACGTACTGGACCGTGCTGTCGACCAGGCGGTCGGTCCACGGCCACTCGGGGGACAGCGGGCACGCCGACATCGCCAGGGCCTGGGGCAGGCCGATGGTCACCAACCAGGTCGGCGTGGTTTCGGCCAGCCAGTCCAACTCGTCGACGATCCACTGGCCGAACCAGCCGACCGCGGGTTGGCGCATCATCGCCAGCGAAGATGCCGCGGTGGCAAGGAAATCGGCTGCCGGGTTGCCTTCGGTGAGCAGGGCGCGCAACAGCTTGGGGCCGTTCTCCGGGTCGGCGACGATGTCCGCCGGGCGGGACTGTCTGTTCGAGATGCCGAGCGGGGTCGCCGTGGCGCGCAGGGCGGCCACCAGGTTCGGCCAGCGGCGGTCTATTTCGGCGTCGATCCAGCGGCGGGTGAAGCTCGGTGGTTCGGCGCCGGGGATCGGGCCGGTGACCGGAGCGTGCCGAAGGCGGCTCGGCAGCAGCGACATTATTGCTTTGTCCGGGCCGGTGAACTGGCCGGCGCGCAGCGATCGGGCGGCTGTCGCCGTGGCATCCGCCGGCTCGGATTCCAGGATTATTGTCCAGTTTCGTTTGTTCACCAGGTATCTGGCGCTCGGCCAGAGCTGGGTCAGCACGCTGAGCAGGGTGTGCTGTGGGGACGGCGGGTCCAGCGGGCGCAGGTGGGTCGGCAGGCCCCCCGCGTTGACCAGCACCACGCCGCGCGCGGTCAGCCGATCCCTTACGGCTAACCAGAACTCCTGTTGGAACAGCAGGTCCGGATAACCCTCGGGCAGGTACAGGTCCACGCAGATCACGTCGAAGCGTTCGGTGCCGGCCCGCAGGTAGGCGAGGCCGTCCTGGTGGACGAACTCGAAGGGCAGGCGGGGAAAGTAGCGCTGGTACAGGTTCTGGCAGATCGAGCCGGTCACGCCGTCGATGTCCACGGCGGTGATCGGCACGTCGGGCAGGAAACTGGTGATGGTGCGGATCGCCGCGCCGAACGCCAGGCCGATCAGGCAGACGCTGTCGACGGTGGTGAGCAGGCCGGCGGCGGCGAAGTCGTCGGGCTGGGCGCCGGTGAAGACGCGGTCCCCCGCGATCAGGGTGTTCGAGGTGCTCAGCACCAGGGGCGACTCGCTGTACAGCACGTCCAGCGCTGACCGGGGCCGAGTAGCGGGCACGCATCACGTCCGGTGGCTGGGGCCGGCGGCACCACGCGCACCACCGGGATTCGGTGGGACGTCCTCGACGCCGTCCCCGTACAGGGCGATCAGCTTGCCCCCCGGTGCCTCGAACCGCAAGGTGACCCGTGCGGCCGGGGTGCGCCGGCCGCACGGGTCAGGTTCTCAGTTGGTGGGGATGCGCAGCCAGGACGGGTCGGTTGCCGGCGAGGAGAACGTGACGGTGCTGCCGATCGGGCTGAGCGACTGGTAACGCGGGTCGACCGTGTCCACCACCAGGGTCAGGTGGTCGCCGGCCGGCACGTTCCACACGATCGGTTCCAGGCTCAGGTCGACCGGCATCGGCTGCCCCGGCGTGGCCCCGCGCAGGGTGTCGGGGCGGTAGCTGATCAGCGAACCCACGCCCAGCGGGTTCACGTCGTAGAGGTAGCCGAACAGGGACGTGGTCGCCGTGCTGGGGGTGACGGTGAGGTGCAGGCTCGGGGTGCCGCTCACCGTGGTGGCGCCCGGCTGGGCGGGGGTGTTCCAGACGCCCGCGGCGGCCCGGTTCACCAACGGGACGGCCACGCCGGTGGGTACGTCGGCGTAGCCCTGGAGGGCGCCGGAGAGCAGGGGCACCCCGCTGTCGGCGATGGTGTCGATGCCGGCGTTGATCCGGCTGCTCCAGCCGGTGCTCGGGCCGCCGGTCAGCGATCCGGTGGGCAGGACGCCGGTGGGGGCGCTCAGGTAGCTGGTGGTGTTCTCGCCCACGGCCGACCAGGTCGGGTAGGACTGCCAGGTGGTCCCGTTGTCCGGCTTGAGCTGGATCGGGTTCTCGGTGTTGATGCCGTTGTCCACGCCCCGGACGAAGTGGTCCAGCCAGCGGGTCACGTCGTCCCAGGTGGCGTTGGGCAGGCCGGCCGCGCCGGTGAGGGAGCTGGTGGCGTGGTCGCCGGCTTCCAGTTCGAGGCGCTTGGGGCCGGTGAGCTGGTTGAAGAAGTCGACGAACTGGTCGGGCGGGAACAGCGAGTCGCCCCAGGTGTTGGCGACCATCACCGCGGCGTGGTTGTCGTTGATCTGGGCGATCTTGGTGTCGGCCGACCTCGGTGGGGACAGGGAGAGGTCTCGGCTGATGTCGCCGGCGACGAAATCCTGTTGCAGTTGTCGGAGTTCCGGGCCGGGGCGGCTGGTCACGTCGCCGGCCAGCAGGAGCAGCGCGCTGCCGATCGAGCTGATCGTCTGGTTGGGGTAGAGCGAGTCCGCGAGGTCGGTCCAGCCGCTCATGGCGACCACGGCCTTGAGCCGGGGGTCGACCGCCGCGGCCAGCAGGCTCTGGCCTGCTCCGTAGGAGATGCCGGCGGCGCCGATCTCGTTCGGGTCCGCCGGGGTGTTGGCCAGGGCCCAGTCGATCACCTTGCTCACGTCGGCGACCGTCGCGGGGCCGGCCACGTCGTTCTCGCCGGCCGAGTCGTAGAAGCCGCGACTGGTGTAGCTGATCACCTCGTAGCCCGACCGCGCGGCGAGCTTCTCCCCCGCGCCGACGTACTCCAGGTCGTTGACGCCCCAGCTGGACGGCATCACCACCAGCGGGAACGGGCCGGGGCGACCGGTCGGGGTGATCACGAAGCCCTTGAGCGCGGTGCCGCCGTCGCCGGGGATCGTCTGGTAGGTGAGCGTGTAGCCGGGTGGGGGCGCCGCGCTGGCGGCGGGGGCGACGGCCGCCGCGCCCAGTAGCGCTGTGCTGGCGGCGAGCAGCAGGACGAGCGGTCCGCGCATGACAACCCTCCGTTGGGTCGGTCACTCGTTGTCGACCAGTCATCACCGATCGATGTTGTTCTGCTCAACGAGATACCTACTGGGAGGTAACGTGACTTTTCGGTAGTCCGAGCGGACTGTCGGTGGACGGCCCTACGGTCGGCTGATGACCGAGCTGCCAGGTGGGCGGGAACGGCCGTCGCGGATGGGCGGGGAGCAGGAGATGCTGCCCGGGATGCTCGACTTCCTGCGGGCCACGGTGGTGCACAAGGTGACCGGGCTGACCGACGAACAGGCCCGGCGTGCGCCCTGCGTGCCCTCGACGATGACCCCGTTGGGTCTGGTCAAGCACCTGACCGCGACCGAACGCTGGTGGTTCAGCATCGACTTCGCCGACCTCGACGTCCCGCCGCCGTGGCCGGAGAGCGAAGCCAGGATGGACGGATTCGAACTGGCCGACGAGGACACTGTGGACTCGGTGCTCGCCGGCTACCAGGCCGAGTGCGCGGCCTCCCGGGAGGTGGTCGCTGCGGCCGAGTTCGACGACCCGGCCACCGGGGCGGTGCGCGGGTTCAACCTGCGGTTCGCGCTGGTGCACATGATCGAGGAGACCGGCCGCCACTGCGGGCACCTCGACCTGCTCCGGGAGGCCTTGGACGGGGCCCGCGGTCAGTAGGCGCGGGCCAGGATTTCGCCGTGCAGGACAGCGAACCAGCCGTCCTCGGTGGCCGCCCACGTCCGCCAACCCGCCGACAACCGGGCCAGATCGGCCTCGGTGGCCACGCCCTCGGCGACCGCCTGGCGGGCGATCGCGGACTCGCGGATGCGGTCGCTCCACGAGCCACCCCACCAGTCCCGCTCCGCCGGCGTGGCATAACACCAGGCCGACGCGGTCGCGGTGAGATCGGTCAGGCCGGCGGACCTGGCCCAGGAGACCAGCCTGCGGCCCGCGTCGGGCTCACCGCGGTTGGACCTCGCCACCGTCCGGTACAGGGCCAGCCACTCGGTCAGTTCGGGTACCTCGGGGTACCAGGTCATCGCGGCGTAGTCGGCGTCCCGGGCGGCGATCACCCCGCCCGGGCGGCACACCCTGGCCATCTCGCGCAGCGCGAGCACCGGGTCGTGCACGTGCTGGAGCACCTGGTGGGCGTGCACGAGGTCGAAGGTGTTGTCCGGGAAGTCCAGCGCGTGCACGTCGCCGGTGGTGAACTCGACGCTCGTCACCCCGCGCTCGGCGGCCAGCGACCGAGCCTCGGCGAGCACTGGTTCGGACGCGTCGATCGCGGTGACCCGGCCGGGGGCCACCCGCTGCGCCAGTTCGACGGTGATCGTGCCGGGACCGCAACCGACGTCCAGCAGCGACGCCCCGGCGGTCAGGTGCGGCACCAGATAGGCCGCCGAGTTGGCCACCGTGCGCGACCGGTGCGAGCGCAGCACCGAATCGTGGTGTCCGTGGGTGTAGACCGGTTCGTCGGCTGCCATCGTGGTCCCCCGCTCCGTGCTTGACTTCTCGCACCCTAGAACCTGGAATTCCGGTTGCCGGGGTCGGGTTGACCCAGGTGGCCGGACTCCTCGCGGCTCGACGAATGGGATCAACATGTCCTTACCGGACGACCGGCGCGGCCCCTCGGCGGCGACCTGGGTCGTGCTGGTCATCGCGTGCGCCGGTCAGTTCATGGTGGTGCTGGACGTGTCCGTGGTGAACGTCGCGCTGCCGGCGATGCGGGTCAGTCTCGGCTTCGACCCGACCGGGTTGCAGTGGGTGGTGAACGCCTACGCGCTGACCTTCGCCGGGTTCCTGCTGCTCGGCGGACGGATCGCCGACCTGTTCGGGCGCAAGCGGATCTTCGTGCTGGGTCTGGCGCTGTTCTCGCTGTCCAGCCTGGTCGGCGGGCTCGCGCACACCGCGGGCATGCTGATCGCCGCGCGGGCGGTGCAGGGCATCGGCGCCGCGGTGCTCGCGCCGGCCACGCTGACGATCCTGACCACGAGTTTCACCGGACCGGCCCGGGCCAGGGCGCTGGGCACCTGGACGGCGATGGGCGCGGCCGGCGGGGCCACCGGCGGCCTGATCGGCGGGGTGCTCACCGAATACCTGTCCTGGCGGTGGATTCTGCTGATCAACGTGCCGATCGGCGTGCTGGTCATCGTGTTGGCCGCGGTGTTCCTGACCGAGGGCCGCCGCGACGCGCAGCGCGAACAGGTCGACCTGCTGGGCGCGGTGCTGGTCACCGGCGGCCTGGCCGCGATCACCTACGGCATCGTGCGGACCCAACTCGCCGGCTGGTCCGACCCGGCGGCGCTGCTGCCGTTGCTGCTGGGGATCGCCGCCCTCGGCGTGTTCGTGTTGGTGGAGGGCCGGTTCGCCGCCGCGCCGCTGATGCCGTTGCGACTGTTCGCCGCGCGGGTGGTGTGGGTGGGCAACGTGCTGATGGTGTTGATCGGCTCCGCGTTCATCACCATGTGGTACTTCCTCACGCTCTACATGCAGAACGTGTTGCACTACACCGCTGTCGAGACCGGCCTGGGTTTTCTGCCGCACAGCCTGACCATCATCGCCGGCGCCCGGCTCGCGCCCCGACTGCTGCCACGGTTCGGTGCCCGGCCGGTGATCGTGGCCGGCGCGCTGATCGGCGCGGCGGGATTCCTGTGGCAGAGCGGGATCACGCCGGACAGCAGTTATCCGACCGGCATTCTCGGGCCGGGAATCCTGATGTGCGCCGGGCTGGGGCTGCTGATGACGCCGGTGACCACGACGATCACCTCCGGCGCCGGACCCTCGGACGCCGGGCTGGTGTCCGGGCTGCTCAACGCGGCCCGGCAGGTCGGTGGCTCGCTCGGCTTGGCCGTGCTGGCCACCATCGCCGGGCGGGTCGCGCAGACCCCGGCGGCACTCACCCTCGGCTACCGGCACGCGTTCGCGGCCAGCGCGGTGATCCTGCTGGCCATCGTGGTGCTCACCGCCGCGCTGCCGGCCGGACGCCGGCCG
>DATATV010000122.1:0-38256 GCA_036268615.1 Pseudonocardiaceae bacterium | reverse complement strand
GACCGTGGCGAGCGCGGTGAACAGCACGATGTTGATCGCGCCGATGATCGCGGCCACGCCGAACACGCGCTGCACGGTGATCAACGCGGTGGCGCCGCCCACTGCCGAGCTGGACTGGGCGAAGGAGTTGTAGTCGCTGTTCAGCTTGTCCCAGACGCCCATTCCGTCGAGCACGCCGTAGAGCACGCCGACGGCGACCAGCCAGACGAAGAACAGGGCGACCGAGAGCACGAAGGCCAGTTTCAGCACCGACCACGGATCGACCCGCTTGACCTGGAGGCTGGCCCGGCGCGGACCGCGGCCCGGCCTGCGCAGCGCGCTGGGCGGGGTGCTGGAGGCGCCGGGTCGGGGCGCGTTGGGCGGCGGCGGAGTGGCGAGGTTCACGGTGGTCCGGCCGATGGGCTCGGGTCCGAGCCGAGCGCCCGCGTTGACCCCGCCGCCGACGCCACCGCCGATACCGCCACCGCCGGCGTTGGCCGCGCCGGGCATGGCCGATGCGGCCGCGGTGCCGGTGACCACGGTCGAGTAGTCCTCCTGGGCCCGGGTGTAACCCCAGTCCTCGAACCGACCGGGCTGATCGTTCGCGGGCCGCGCCCCGTTGTCGTGTTCCTTGGCGTACTGCGCGTCGCTGGCCACCCGCTGCCAGGGCGGGGGTGCCGCGTTGACTTCCGGCCCGCCGGCCTCGGGCGCCTTCACCTCGGGGGCCTTGGCTTCCGGCGTCTTCATCTCGGGCGCCGCTCCGGTCGGGAGAGCCCCGGTCGGGACGGCGACTGTCGGTGCGGCCGCGTTCTCGGCCGGAGCGGCGGCCGGGCCTGCCGCCGCTCCGTTCTCGCTGGCACCCGTCGCCGCCTTGTCAGCGCCACCTTCGGTTTCCGCGCTGTTCCGTGCGACCTGCACGGTCGGTGCGTCCAGGCGCTCCGGCTTCTCGGGTGATGTCACGAGTAAATCCCTCAGCTCGACGAATCGGTGTTGTCTTCAGTCTCGGCGATCTCAGCGGTCTCGACCGGTTCAACGGTCTCGCCGGTCTCGACAGTCTCGGTCTCGACAGTCTCGGCCTCGACCGCCTTCGGCGCATCGACGACGGCCACCACGGTTTCCCCCGCCGTTTCGTTCGAAACCTCTCCATTGTCGGAGACGTCTGAGGGGTCCTCCGCGTTGCCGGCGATGGCGATCAGAGTGGTGCCTTCGGCCAGATTCATCAACCGAACACCCTTGGTCTGCCGACCGGCCTTGCGCACCTGCGCCGCGTTGGTCCTGATCACCCCGCCTGCCGAGGTGATCGCGTAGATCTCGTCGTCCTCGTTGACGATCAACGCACCAACCAGCCTGCCACGTCGGCTGTCGTACTGAATGGTCAGCACGCCCTTGCCGCCGCGACCCTGCACCGAGTAGTCCTCGATCGGCGTCCGCTTGGCGTACCCGCCGTTGGTGGCGACCAACACGAACCGGCCCTCGACCACGACGCCGATGGACAGCAGCTCGTCGCCGTCGTTGAACCGCATGCCGAGCACGCCGGAGGTGGCCCGGCCCATCGGCCGCAGCGCCTCGTCGGTGGCGTGGAAGCGGATGGACTGGCCAAGGGCCGAGACCAGCAGCAGGTCGTCCTCGCCCGAGCACAACACCGCACCGACCAGTTCGTCGTCATCGCGCAGGTTGATGCCGATCAGGCCACCGGCCCGGTTGGAGTCGAAGTCGGCCAGCTTGCTCTTCTTGACCAGGCCGCTCTTGGTTGCCAGCACCAGGTACGGCGCGACCTGGTAGTTCTGGATCTGGATGACCTGGGCGATCTGCTCCTCGGACTGGAACGCCAACAGGTTGGCCACGTGCTGACCGCGCGCGGTGCGGGTGGCCTCGGGCAACTCGTAGGCCTTGGCCCGGTACACCCGGCCCTTGTTGGTGAAGAACAGCAACCAGTCATGGGTCGAGCAGACGAAGAAGTGCGCGACGATGTCGTCCTGTTTGAGACCGGCGCCCTGTACGCCCTTGCCGCCGCGCTTCTGGGCCCGGTACAGGTCGGTTTTCGTTCGTTTGGCGTACCCCGTACGGGTGATGGTGACGACGACGTCCTCGACCGCGATCAGGTCCTCGACCGACACCTCGCCGTCGAACGGGATGATCTTGGTGCGCCGCTCGTCGCCGTGCTTGTCGACGATCTCCATGAGCTCGTCGCGCACGATGGTGCGCTGCCGCTCCGGCTTGAGCAGGATGTCCTCGTAGTCGGCGATCTCCAGCTCGATCGTGGCCAGGTCATCCATGATCCGCTGCCGCTCCAACGCGGCCAGCCGACGCAGCTGCATGTCCAGGATCGCGGTGGCCTGGATCTCGTCAACGTCCAGCAGCGACATCAGGGCCGGCCGGGCCTCGTCGGCCGACGGCGAGCGGCGGATCAGCGCGATGACCTCGTCGAGCATCTCCAGCGCCTTGACGTAACCACGCAGGATGTGCGCGCGCTCCTGCGCCTTGCGCAACAGGTAGCGGGTCCGCCGGACGATGACGTCGACCTGGTGGTGCACGTAGTGCCGGATGATCTGGTCCAGCCGCAGCGTGCGCGGCACGCCGTCGACAAGGGCCAGCATGTTGACGCCGAAGTTGTGCTGCAACTGGGTGTGCTTGTAGAGGTTGTTCAGCACCACCTTGGCCACCGCGTCGCGGCGCAGGGTGACCACGATGCGCAGACCGCGCCGGTTGTTGGACTCGTCGGCGATGTCGGCGATACCGGTGAGCTTGCCGTCCCGGACCAGGCTGGCGATGTTCTCCACCAGGTTGTCCGGGTTCACCTGGTAGGGCAGTTCGGTGACGATCAGCGCGGTACGGCCCTTGCTGTCCTCGTCCACCTCGACCACCGAACGCATCCGGATCGAACCACGACCGGTGCGGTAGGCCTCCTCGATGCCGGAGCTGCCCAGGATCATCGCCTTGGTCGGGAAGTCCGGCCCCTTGATCCGGGTGATCAGCGCGGCCAGCGTCTCGTTCTCGTCGGCCTCCCAGTTCTCCAGCGCCCACACCACGCCCTCGGCGACCTCGCGCAGGTTGTGCGGCGGGATGTTGGTGGCCATGCCGACCGCGATACCGCTGCCGCCGTTGACCAACAGGTTCGGAATGCGCGCGGGCAGAACCTGAGGCTCTTCGGTCTTGCCGTCGTAGTTCGGCGCGAAGTCGACGGTTTCCTTGTCGATGTCGGCCAGCATCGACATGGCCAGCGGCTTCAACTTGGCTTCGGTGTACCGCATCGCGGCGGCGGGGTCGTTGCCCGGCGAACCGAAGTTGCCCTGCCCGTCGACCAACGGGTAGCGCAGCGACCACGGCTGCGCCAACCGAACCAGGGTGTCGTAGATGGAGGAGTCACCGTGCGGGTGGTAGTTACCCATCACGTCACCGACGACGCGGGAACACTTGACGTGACTGCGATCCGGGCGAAGGCCGGTGGCGTACATCGAATACAACACCCTGCGGTGCACGGGCTTGAGGCCGTCCCGCACATCGGGCAGCGCTCTGGCCACGATCACGCTCATCGCGTAGTCGATGTAGGAGCGCTGCATCTCCTGCTGGATGTCGACCGGTTCGATACGGTCGCCCGCAGGCGGCAGGGTTTCGGTCACGGCTGCACTTCCGTCTCAGGTAAGGGTTTGCGGTCCGGGCGTCGGGTGAGCTGCGAACTCAGACGTCCAGGAACCGCACGTCCTTGGCGTTTCGGGTGATGAACGACCGGCGGGCTTCGACGTCCTCGCCCATCAGCACGCTGAACAGTTCGTCGGCGGTCGCGGCATCGTCCAGAGTGACCCGACGCAGCAACCGGTTGGCCGGATCCATGGTGGTTTCCCAGAGTTCTTCGGCGTTCATCTCACCGAGACCCTTGTACCGCTGGATGCCGTCGTCCTTGTTGATTTTCTTGCCTGCGTTGATACCGGCTTCGAACAAGGCATCCCGCTCGCGGTCGGAGTAGGCGAACTCCGGATCGATGCGCTGCCACTTGATCTTGTAAAGCGGCGGGCAGGACAGGTACACGTGACCGTGCTCGATCAACGGCCGCATGAAGCGGAACAGCAGCGTCAGCAACAAGGTGGTGATGTGCTGACCGTCCACATCGGCGTCCGCCATGAGCACGATCTTGTAGTACTTGAGCTTGCTCAGATCGAAATCGTCGTGAATGCCGGTGCCCAGCGCGGTGATCAGGCTCTGCACCTCGGTGTTCTTCAACACCCGGTCGATGCGCGACTTCTCCACGTTGATGATCTTGCCCCGGATCGGCAGGATCGCCTGGAAGTAGGACTCCCGGCCTTCCTTGGCCGAGCCACCCGCGGAGTCACCCTCCACGATGTAGATCTCGCACTCTTCCGGGTTGGTCGACTGGCAGTCCTTCAACTTGCCGGGCAGCCCGCCGATGTCCAGCGCGCCCTTGCGCCGCACCAGTTCCCGCGCCTTGCGTGCGGCCATCCGCGCCTGCGCGCTCGCCAGCGACTTGGTGATGATCGCCCGCGCGTCCGCCGGGTTGCGCTCGAACCAGTCGGCGAGGTGCTCGTTGCAGCTGGTCTGCACCATCGACTTCACCTCGGTGTTGCCGAGCTTGGTCTTGGTCTGACCCTCGAACTGCGGTTCCTTCAACTTCACCGACACGATCGCGGCGAGGCCCTCGCGCACATCGTCACCGGTGAGGTTCGAGTCCTTCTCCTTGATGAGCTTCTTGTCCCGGGCGTACGCGTTGATCACGCGGGTCAGCGCCGCGCGGAAACCCTCTTCGTGGGTGCCGCCCTCGTGCGTGTTGATGGTGTTGGCGAAGGTGTAGACCGACTCGGTGTAGCCGGTGTTCCACTGCATCGCCACCTCGACCTGCATGGTCTCGGCCTTGGCCGTGAACGCGATGACGGTCGGATGGACGGGCTCGCGGGTGGCGTTGATGTGCTTGACGAAATCTTCAAGACCGCCCGGGTAGTGGAAGGTGCGGTCGCGCTTGCGACCCGCCGCGGCCTCCTGGTCGTCCTCCGCGATCCGCTCGTCGTGCAGGTCGATGCGCAGGCCCGCGTTGAGGAAGGCCATCTCCTGCAACCGGCGGGCAATGGTTTCCAGGTTGTACTCGGTGGTTTCGAAGATGTCCGGGTCCGCCCAGAACTTGATCAGCGTGCCGGTGCGGTCGGTCGCCTCCGCCTGCTGCAACGGCTCGGCGGGCTCGGACTTCAGGTACTTCTGCGACCACGCGTAGCCGTCGCGCCAGATCTCCACCTCCATCCGGGTCGACAGCGCGTTGACGACCGAGGCGCCGACGCCGTGCAGACCACCGGAGACCGCGTAGGAGTCACCACCGAACTTGCCGCCCGCGTGCAGCGTGGTCATGATGACCTCAAGAGCGGGCCGGTGCTCGACCGGGTGCATGTCGACCGGGATGCCCCGGCCGTCGTCCAGGACGGCGACGCTGCCATCCGCGCCGAGGGTCACGTCGACCTGCGTCGCGTAGCCGGCCATCGCCTCGTCGACCGCGTTGTCCACGATTTCCTGCACCAGATGGTGCAGGCCGCGCTCGCCGGTCGATCCGATGTACATACCGGGTCGCTTGCGAACGGCTTCGAGACCTTCGAGGACTGAGATCGACTTGGCACTGTACTCGTCGTTCGTTGTCACTAGTCCTCGCTGTCCGTTCCGGCCAAGATCACTTGGCACAGGTCCACTCAAAGCTCTACTGACATTCTACTTGGCCGCATACGCGTACGTGGGTCAAGGACACCTCTAGAAAGCTCTCAGCGGGACGGAAGAAGTTCGGGATGCCCCCGCTGGCGTTCAGAATATTTTAGCTTCTCTACTTCGACCTCAGCCACCCGATCGACGGCGAGTCAGCCATAGGTGTCGCGCGGGCCCCTACCAGGGACGTGCCGGGTCCCGTGCCGCCAACTGGGAGCGCTCGGACCTGCGACTTTGAGGCGCTTCACGACCCCGTTGCCGACCCCTGCCGCGATCTTGGCGATCAACTGGCGTTGCAGCAAGCGCAACTGGGTCGCCCAGGCGGTCGAATCCGCCTGCACGGTCAGCTCACCGTCGGTCAGGCTGACCGGCTGGGAGTGCTCGGCGACGTCCGACCCGACCAGCGCACTCCACCTGCTGAACACTTCGCCACCGTTGAGCTTCTCGGTCCAGCCCCGGTCCGCGGCCATCCGGGACACCAGCCTGCCGAGCAGTTGCGGATCGCGATCGTCCGGCCGAGGACCCGACCACCTGCGGCGACGCCGAGCCGCGGTCGACGCGCCAGAACCACGCGGTCGACCCCGGCCGCGCGCCTTCGCACTGGCCTGCGCGGCGCGCAACGCCTCCCGGGCCAGGTCCGAACCGCGCAATTCCGGGTCGGAATCACTCTTCGGCGTGACCTTCGGGTCGGAAATGTCGCTCTTTCTGCCGGTTTCACCGCTGCCGGTGACCTTGTTATCCACACCATCCACAGGTTTGTCCCCAGACGTGCTACCCACCACAGTCACCTCGCTCACCCGCTGTGCAGGAGTCAGCTAACCCGACTGACCTGACCATCCGCGATCTGAAACCGGATCCCGGCCAACTCCGCGGGCACGTCCTCCGGCACGGCCGCGGTGATCAGCACCTGTTCGGCGGCCGCGGCCACCTCGGCGAGCCGGGACCGGCGGCGACGATCCAACTCGGCGAACACGTCATCGAGGATCAACACCGGTTCGGTGCCATCCGCGCGCAACAACTCATATGCGGCCAGCCGCAGCGCGAGCGCGTAGGACCACGACTCGCCATGACTGGCATAACCCCTGGCAGGCGCCTCGCCGAGGATCAACTCCAACTCGTCCCGGTGCGGCCCGAGCAGGCTCACCCCCCGGTCGATCTCCTGCGAGCGAATCTTCGCCAACCCGGCGATCAGCGCCGCCTCCAGCGCCTCCCGGTCGGCGGGCCCACCGTCATAGGGAGTCGCCTCGCCAAGACTGCACTTGTAGCGGACCTGCACCGGCGCGGATTCCGGCGCGACCCCGGCATACGCCTTGGCCACGTGCGGTGCGATCTCCGCCACCAGGTCCAACCGGCCCGCCAGCAGTTCGGCGCCGTGCCGCGCCAGATGCCCGTCCCAGACATCGAGAGTGCGGATGTCACCGGAGCCACCCGCCCGGCGCGCGCTGCCCGCGGTCTTCAGCAACGCGCCGCGCTGCTTGAGCACCCGCTCGTAATCCGTGCGCACCCCGGCATACCTCGGCGCCCGTGCGACCAGCAGATCGTCCAGGAAATGGCGGCGCTCACCCGGGTCGCCTTTGACCAGGGCGAGATCTTCCGGTGCGAACAGCACCGTGCGCACGATGCCGAGCAGTTCCCTCGGTCGGGACACCGGTGCCCGGTTGATCCGGGCCCGGTTCGCCCGGCCGGGGGTGATCTCCAACTCCAGCCGCAGTTCGCGACCGTCGTTCACCGCGACCGCCCGGACCACGGCATGCGGTGCGCCGAGCCGGACCAGCGGTGCGTCGGTGGCCACCCGGTGCGAACTGAGGGTGGCCAGGTAGCCGAGCGCTTCCACCAGATTGGTCTTGCCCTGGCCGTTGGCCCCGAGCAGCACGTTGGGGCCGGGCTCGAAAGCGAGATCGGCCTGCTCCCAGGAGCGGAAGTCGCTGACCTGCAGGTGCGAAACAAACACGGGCTTAGGCCGGGGACGCCGGTCCCGCCGCATGCACCGCGTGCCCACCGAACTGGTTGCGCAGCGCTGCGACCGCCTTCATGGTCGGCGAGTCCTCCTGGCGCGAGGCGAACCGGGCGAACAGCGCGGCCGAGATCACCGGCAGCGGCACCGCATGGTCGACGGCCTCGTTCACCGTCCACCGGCCCTCGCCGGAGTCGTCGGTGTAACCGCTGATCTTGGTCAGGCCCGGGTCTTCCTCCAGCGCCTTCACCAGCAGGTCGAGCAGCCAGGACCGGACGACCGTGCCCCGGGTCCACGCCTTGAGGATGCCGTGCACATCCGTGACCTCGTCAACCGCGGTGAGCAGTTCGTAGCCCTCGGCGTACGCCTGCATCAGGCCGTACTCGATGCCGTTGTGCACCATCTTGGCGAAGTGGCCGGCGCCGACCTCGCCGGCGTGCGCGAAGCCCTCCTCGCGCGGCCCCTCCGGGCGCAGCGCGTCGAACAGCGGCAGCGCCCGGTCGACCAGATCCTTGGCGCCGCCGACCATCAGGCCGTAACCGACCTCAAGGCCCCACACGCCACCGGACACGCCGCAGTCCAGGTAGCCGATCTTCTTGTCGGCGAGGAAGGCCGCGTTCGCCTTGTCGTCGGTGAACCGGGAGTTGCCACCGTCGATGATCATGTCACCGTCGGCGAGCAGGTCGGCCAGCTCGTGCACGGTGTCCCTGGTCGGGTCGCCGGCCGGGACCATGATCCAGACCGCACGCGGCGCGGCCAGTTTGCCGACCATGTCGGCCAGCGAGGTCGAGTCGCTGACATCGGGGTTGCGGTCGTAGCCGACCACCTCGTGTCCGGCGCGACGCAACCGCTCGCGCATGTTGAAACCCATTTTGCCAAGGCCGACGAGTCCGAGCTGCACGGTGGCGGTCCCCTCAAGCTTGTGCCGGAACTGGATGTGCTGGGTTGAGCGGTGGAGCTTTCGGCTCAGCCGGGCAGGCGCACCGGCATGAGCAGGTACAGGTACCCGGGCTGTACTTCGCCATCCTCCCCCACCGGCTTCACCAGCGCGGGGCGATTGGGGGTGGTGAACGACAGGTGGGCGCGCTCGGTGTGCAGCGCCCCCAGTCCGTCGAGCAGGTAGCCGGGGTTGAACGCGATGGTCACCGGGTCGCCGGTGTACTCGACGGCGAGCTCCTCCTCGGCGCTGCCCTCGTCGTCGCCGCCCGCGGTCAGCCGCAGCGCGTCGGTGCCGAACTCAAGCCGGACCTGGGTGCCGCGCTCGGCGACCAGGGACACCCGCTTGATCGCCTCGACCAGACCGGCCACGCCGATCACCGCGGCGGCCGCGTGCTCGCTGGGCAGCAACTGGCGGTACTTGGGGAACTCGGCGTCCAGCAGTCGGGAGGTGGCCCGCCGGCCGGAGCCGGAAAAGCCGATCAGTCCCTCGCCGGAGGCCAGCGAGATCTGCACCGAGGTGCCGGAACTGCCGATCGTCTTGGCCACCTCGGCCAGGGTGCGGGCCGGGACGAGTACGGCGGCTTCGGTGACATCCCCGCCGGACTGCCACTCGAACTCGCGCATCGCCAGCCGGAACCGGTCGGTGGCCACGAGGGTGAGCTTGTCCTGCGCGATCTCCAGCCGGACGCCGGTGAGCATCGGCAGCGTGTCGTCCCGGCCGGCGGCGATGGCGACCTGGGCGACCGCCTGGCCGAACACCTCGCCGGGAACCTGACCGGCCAGCTGCGGCATCGCCGGCAGCTGCGGGTAGTCCTCGACCGGCATGGTCGGCAGGCTGAACTTGGCGCTGCCACAGGTGATCGCCACCCGGGAGCCGTCCACCGCGATCTCCACCGGCTGGCCGGGCAGCGCCTTGGTGATGTCGGCGAGCAGCCGACCCGACACCAGCGCCTTGCCCTCGGCCGCGATGGTCGCCGGCACGTCCACCGTGGCGGACACCTCGTAGTCGAAACCGGCCACGGTGAGCGCGTCACCGTTCTCGCCGGAGGCGTCGATCAGCACACCGCCCAGCACGGGGACCGGCGGCCTGGACGGCAGGCTGCGAGCGACCCAGGCGACGGCATCGGCCAATCCGTCCCGCTCGACGCGGATCTTCATCGAAGGTCCTTTCCCAGGTTCGGTCCGAGTTCGTGGGGCCGGTCGCGATCGGGTCGCGGGGCACGGCCGGGCCGGGCTCCGTCAGCCGACACCTCGCCCCGGGTACTGCGCTGCTGGGGACGGGGCGGTGGCGATGGAGCCGCTGCTGGCTTCCCACCGTAGAGCCTCCGAGGCCCTCCCGTCACTTCGGGGCGTGACCGCCGACATCACCCGGACGGCGGTTCCGCCGGCCGCGTCCACATGTCCACACCCCCTGTTCTTTTTCTTTTTTTCTTCTCTTCAAGAGATCTAAACCGCAGTAACAGTAGGCGTTGTGGATTCTGTGGACGGAGCTCGTCCTGGCTGGTCAGACGGCCACGTCGGGTGTGGACGGGTGGGGGGTGCAACCGGTGGACAGTTTGGGCCCTCGGTGGAGAACTCTGCTGTCCCCAGTTTCCGTCCACCGGTTGCACCCAGTTGTCCACAGCTCGGTCCCCAGATGTGGGTGGGTCGGTCCCCAGGCTCGAAGGCCCGTAAACAGCCCGAAAAAAGTCCTCCTGAGGGGTCGCGGAGGGCCGTTTCGGGCGTCGGCCGGGGGTGAAAGGACGACCGGGCGACGCCGAATGTTTCTGACGGGGGTGCCGGATCGCGCGGATCGGCCTGTCAGAAACATCTCGGCGTGGCTGAGGGATGCCCGGCTACCGGGGATACGAAGCGGGGCCGGCACCGGGAATCGGTGTCGGCCCCGCTGTCCGGGACTGGGTCCAGCCGGTCTGCTGCCTTCGGATCGGGCTGCTTCGGGGGCCGGCTGCTGCCGGGTCAGGCGCGGGCGCGCTGCTTGATCCGGGAGGTCAGTTCCTGCACCTGGTCGTAGATCCGCCTGCGCTCGGCCATCTCCTTGCGGATCTTCTTGTCCGCGTGCATGACGGTGGTGTGGTCGCGGCCGCCGAACGTCTGGCCGATCTTGGGCAGCGACAGGTCGGTCAGCTCGCGGCACAGATACATGGAAATCTGCCGCGCCTGGGCGAGCGCCTTCGTCTTGCCCGGCCCGCACAGGTCGTCCAGGCTCACCCCGAAGAACTCGGCGGTGACCGCCATGATCATCGAGGCGGTGATCTCCGGAACCTGGGAGTCCGGGATGAGGTCGCGCAGCACGATCTCGGCCAGCTGCATGTCCACCGGCTGGCGGTTGAGCGAGGCGAACGCGGTCACCCGGATCAGCGCGCCCTCCAGTTCCCGGATGTTGCGCTCGATCCGGTCGGCGATGAACTCCAGCACCTCGGCCGGCGCGGCCAGCCGGTCCTGCGCGGCCTTCTTGCGCAGGATGGCGATCCGGGTCTCCAGTTCGGGCGGCTGGATGTCGGTGATCAGGCCCCACTCGAACCGGGTGCGCAGCCGGTCCTCCAGCGTGCCCAGCCCCTTGGGCGGACGGTCGGAGGAGACCACGATCTGCTTGTTCGCGTTGTGCAGGGTGTTGAAGGTGTGGAAGAACTCCTCCTGGGTGCCTTCCTTGCCCTCCAGGAACTGGATGTCGTCCACCAGCAGCACGTCCACGTCGCGGTAGCGGCGCTGGAAGGCGACCTTCCGGTCGTCCCGCAGGGAGTTGATGAAGTCGTTGGTGAACTCCTCGGTCGACACGTAGCGCACCCGCATACCCGGGAACAGCCGCTGGGCGTAGTGCCCGACCGCGTGCAGCAGGTGGGTCTTGCCCAGCCCTGACTCGCCCCAGATGAACAGCGGGTTGTACGCGCGGGCCGGCGCCTCGGCGACCGCCACCGCGGCCGCGTGCGCGAACCGGTTGGACGAGCCGATCACGAACGTGTCGAAGGTGTACTTGTCGTTGAGCCGGGTCTGCGAGGTCTGCGGCTTGGCCGGCGCGGTGAACGGCTGGGTCGGCGGCCCCGGGTGGGTGCTGCCGGCGAACGTCGGCCAGATCTCGTGCACGGTGGCGAGCGCGTCGCCCTCCTCGTCCACTTCCTCGGTCTCGTCGGCGGGTTTCTCCGGGGCCGGTCCGGTCGGGTCGGCCGGCTTGGCAGTAAGCCCGTTGGTCGACGCGGGGGTGGGCAGGGTCGCGGCGCCGTCGGTCGCGGCGGCCACCGGCGAGGAGGACAGGGACGACAAGGTCGGCATCGGCGCGGGGACGGCGATCGGGGCGATCGGCGGCAGCGGGCCGGAGTCGACCTTGACCGCGAGCGACACCACCCGGCCCAGCCGGCGCGAGAGTGCGTCGGTGATCGGCTCGCGCAGCGCGCGTTCGATGGCTTCCTTGGCGAAGTCACTCGGCGCGGCGAGCAGTGCGGTGCCGTCCAGCAACCCGATCGGCCGGGTCACGCCCATCCATGCGCGCTGTTGCGGGGACAGCGTGCCGTCCGACAGTTCCTGTACTACCTCGTCCCACACCAGGCCGAG
Source organism: Pseudonocardiaceae bacterium (assembly GCA_036268615.1). GTDB lineage: Bacteria > Actinomycetota > Actinomycetes > Mycobacteriales > Pseudonocardiaceae > DATATV01. The sequence goes on along the minus strand of DATATV010000122.1, from coordinate 26,147 downwards.
ATTGATCTGGTCGGACACCTGCGCGTTCCCCTCCCCTCGACAACACGGTGCGGCCTGCGGCCCCCGAGTGCTCCCAAAATGCAGACCCGCACCAATGGCGGAGGGCCGAGTGTAGAGGTATCCACAGGGTTGTCCACAACTGTGCACGGATGTCAGGGAACCCCGTCGAGCTCGCGGGCACACCCGCGATCGACGTTGTCACGTAGCTGTTGCTCCGACCGCGGCGGCTCCTCAGTCCCACGCCTGCGACGGAAACTGGGACGCTAACAAGCGCCGCGTCCTGCCACAAGGGCCCTACGGTGGCCAGTATCCCGACCCACCCGGAGGGGCGCTCGGTCGATCGGCCCGGTACCCCCGATTTGGTGAGGCGGGCCGGTGGTGCGTACCCTCGTAAGGTCTCCCAATTTGCGGCAGGCACCTTTGGTGTGCCTGGCCACCGCTGGCCGCCAGCCCGGGGGAGACACCTTATGACCTGCACCAAACCGTTGAACATGTAGGAAGCCGGGAGACCGACCGTGAGCAAGGGCAAGCGCACCTTCCAGCCCAACAACCGCCGTCGCGCCAAGACCCATGGGTTCCGGCTGCGTATGCGCACCCGCGCCGGCCGGGCCATTGTGTCGGCACGTCGGCGCAAGGGCCGCGACGAGCTGTCGGCCTGATACCGGCCGCCCGGCAGTCGCTGCCGTGCTCCCCGCGGCCGCCCGGTTGACTCAGAGCCGGGAGTTCGGGACGGTGGTCCGCCGGGGACGTCGTGCTGGTCGGCCCCGGCTGGTCGTGCATGCGCTGACCAGCCACAGCTCTGCGTTGTCCGAGACATCGACGCCCACCCGGGCCGGTGCTTCCACCGCCCGGGTGGGCTTTGTCGTGAGCAAGGCCGTTGGCAACTCGGTGGTCCGCCACCGGGTCAGCCGGCAGTTGCGGCACCTCGTGCTGGACCGGCTCGGAACCTTGCCCGCTGGTTGTGCGTTGGTTGTCAGGGCGATGCCGGCCGCGGCCGGCTCGTCCAGCGGTGACCTCGGGGCGGACCTGGACGGCGCGTTCCGACGACTCGGACTGACGTCAACTGATCGTGGCGATGCGGCGTGACCTCCACCCAATCCCAGCCGGTTCCCTCGGCCCAGCCCGAACTGCCCCCCGCCTCCGCGCGGTCCGACCCCCGGGTCGGCCCGGTGGCCAGGGTGCTGGTGCTCGCGGTGCGCGGATACAAGACGTGGATCTCTCCACTGCTGCCGCCCAGCTGTCGGTTCTATCCGAGCTGTAGCGCGTACGCCGCCGAAGCGCTCGTCGTGCACGGCGCACTGAAGGGCACCTGGCTGGCCGCCCGTCGACTGCTTCGCTGCGGTCCGTGGCACCCCGGCGGGTTCGACCCGGTGCCGCCGCGCACCCCCACCCAGCCAACGGTCCCGACTGAGGACCGCCTTCATCAGTCGTCTGCCGAGGAGTAGTTCCCGTGTTCAACTTCATCTACTACCCCGTGTCGTTCATTCTGTGGTGTTGGCACTGGGTGTTCGGCCACCTCCTCGGCGACTCGAACGCCTTCGGCTGGGCGCTGTCCATCATCTTCCTGGTCTTCAGCCTCCGGCTGATCCTGCTCAAGCCGGCCGTGGCGCAGGTGCGCTCGATGCGCAAGATGCAGAAGTTCGCGCCGGAGATGAAGAAGCTCCAGAAGAAGTACGCCAACGACCGGCAGCGCCAGGCGCAGGAGATGCAGAAGCTCCAGCGCGAGCACGGGGTGAACCCGCTCGGCGGCTGCCTGCCGATGGTGTTCCAGATCCCGGTGTTCCTGGGTCTGAACCACGTGCTGCGATCGTTCCGCGAGGGCACGACCCAGGTCTACTTCTTCAAGGGTCCCGACGTTCAGTCGTACCTGGACGCGAAGCTGTTCGGCGCGCACCTCGGTGACGCGCTGCTGGGCGTCGGCACACTGGGTGGGTCGCCGGGCTGGCACTGGGAGGTGGCCCCGGTCGCCATCCCGCTGATGATCGCGGCCTCGATCGCCACCCACTTCACCGCTCGACTGTCGGTGCAGCGCCAGCAGGCGATGGGCACCGCGGCCACCGGCCAGACCGCGATGATGAACAACCTGACCATGTGGATCTTCCCGCTGGGTGTGTTGGTCTTCGGTGGCGGCTTCCCGATCGGCCTGCTGCTGTACTGGTTGAGCAACAACGGTTGGACGCTGGGTCAGCAGCACTTCGTGATGTCCCGGATGGACCGCGAGGAAGAAGCGCAGAAGGCGGAGGCACAGGAGAACCGGCAGGCGCTCGCGCCGCGGCCGGGTGCCAAGCCGACCCGCCCGAAGGTGGCCGGCGTACCCAAGACGGTGGATGCGCCCGAGGACACCCCGACCGACACGCCGCCCTCGGACTACACCCCCGGCACCCCGCAGCGGCCGGCCCGCAAGGCGCCCGCGCCCGGGGCGAAGCCGCGAGTCGGCGCGAAGCCGGCGGCGGGTCAGAAGCCTGCCGGGGCCCAGAAGTCCACGCCCGGCCAGAAGTCCACCGCCGGACAGAAGCCGGTTGCCGGTCAGAAGTCCACCGCGGGCAAGCAGACGCCGGGCAAGCCGGCCGTCAACCAGAAGCCGAAGGCGAACGGCGCCACCAACGGCAGCAACGGCAAGGCCGACACGGCCTCCGAGATTCCCGGTCTGATCTCAGACCGTTCCCGGCGAAAGAGGCAGGACCGGAAGCGCGGCTGAGTTCGAGCACCTGGTTCTGGAGAGGAGAAGAACGTGTCGGAGGCGTTGCAGGACACCGCATCGGCCGATCCCGTGGTGGAGGCGGAGCCCGAGAGCGAAGCGAGGTCGGAGCGTTCGTCCGATGACCTCCTGGTGCGCGAGGGCGATATCGCCGGCGACTACCTGGAGCGGTTGCTCGACCTGCTGGACTACGACGGGGACATCGATCTTGATGTCGAGGCCGGTCGGGCGGTGGTGAGTATCGACGGCGGCGAGGATCTGGAGAAGCTGGTCGGTGCGCGCGGTTCGGTGCTGGAGGCGTTGCAGGAGTTGACCCGGTTGTCGGTGCAGCAGGAGACCGGCGTGCGCAGCCGGCTGATGCTGGACATCGCCGGCTGGCGGGCGGCTCGGCGGGACGAGCTCAAGGAGCTCGGGAAGTCGGCGGCCGAGGAGGCGGTGCGGACGGGCGAGCAGGTGAAGCTGCACGCGATGACCCCGTTCGAGCGCAAGGTCGTGCATGACGCGGTGGCCGCCGTGCAGGGAGCGCACAGCGAGAGCGAGGGCGAGGAGCCGCGCCGTCGGGTGGTCGTGTTCAGCCAGAGCTGAGTCGTTGGTTTCTTGTTCGTCAGGCGCGGCCCGTTTCACGTGAAACGGGCCGCGTTTTTTGTCGGCTGCCGGCGAGCCACCCGCGCGCGCCCCGTGACCCGGCTGCCGTCCGCGAGGAACCTTGGCCGCCGCGCTCTCGGCGTCAGAGGTGGCGGCATCCGATGGCGCGGCGCCTGCCCCCTGAGCCGACCGTGGCGATCGGGCGGATGGCGCGCGCTCGGCGGCGCGGCCGGGAACAGGCCGCCGAGCGCGCGCCATCGGAGCAACCGTGGCGGGCGGGCTCGGCTCGTCCGCCGGAAGGACGCGGCTGACTCGACAGCTGCCGTAGGTCGAGCGACGGCACCTCGACTGGGCGACTCGGATGGCCGGGTTCAGCGCAGTGGCTCGGCGAGCTCGTCTCCGTGTGTGCGTGACGGGCGGGCCGCGCGCTGAGACCGGTAGCCGACACGGATCGGTCGGGCCGCTCGGCACCGCCCCGCTCGGCACCGCCCTGCCGTCTCGGTGACGCTCGCGTCCGAGCGGCCCGGCGTCCGGTGGCTCTACGACGGCCGGTCGGCTGGACGCGTCGCGAGGTGTGCTGCGTCGGCTGCGGGCCGGGCAACCGGCGGCGGGTTCGGTCGACGGCTGTCCAACCGCGAGCGGGTCGTCACCGCCGGGCACGCTGCCGGCCGCGTGGGTGGGCCGGCCTCGCGGCACCTGAGGCAGATCGCTCCCGCCGGTGGCCCCGCGAATGATCCCCAGCCGCCCCCGGCGGTCGGCTCGGCGTTTGGCCGGCCCCGTCGTCACCTCGCTTCGCGCGTCGCGGAGAATAGGAATCGCGCGCTGCGGATCGAGAGTTTCACGTGAAACGACGAATGGACTTCTTCCCTTGAGCGAGGCTTCCGCCCCTCAGCACACCGCCGGACCGGTTCCCCCCGAGGCGGCCGCCGTCTTCGGCAGTCGACTCCCCCTGGCCGAACAGTTCGTCGATCTGCTCGCCGAGCACGGTGTCGCCCGCGGACTGATCGGCCCCCGGGAGGTCGAGCGGATCTGGGATCGGCACGTGCTCAACTCGGCCGTCATCGCCGAACTGATCCCGCCCGACGCCCGGGTGGTCGACGTTGGTTCCGGTGCCGGACTGCCCGGCATCCCGCTGGCGATCGTTCGGCCGGACCTGCGCGTCGAACTCCTGGAGCCGATGGCTCGGCGGGTGGCGTGGCTCGGTGAGATCGTCGACGCGCTCGGACTGGACGCCACCGTGGTTCGGGGCCGGGCCGAGGAGGGACACATCCGGCGCGCCTTGGGGGACGCCGATGTGGTCACCGCTCGGGCGGTCGCTCCGCTCGCGAAGTTGGCCGGGTGGTGTCTCCCGCTGCTTCGGCCGGGTGGGCAGATGCTCGCGCTCAAGGGAGCCAGCGTGGACGACGAACTCGCTCGGGATGCCGCCGCTGTGCGTGCGCTGGGGGGCGGCGAGGCGTCCGTGGTCGTGTGTGGCGGTCGTCTGCTGGCGATACCGACCACAGTTGTAGAGATTTCTCGGGAACATCAGCCCGACGGTCGTGACGTCCGGCGGCGAACAAGGAAGGATCGGTGAACGTGCACCCCGACTCGGATCGCGGAGTGTCGGACGTTCCACGTGAAACAACAACCGTTCGCCGGCCGCGTCACAGCGCGCCGGAACCCGAGGAGGCGCGGCCGATGAATCCCGATGGCCAGGACTGGACGCCAATCGCGGACGAAGCCGCCCGAGCCACCCGGGTGCTACACCCGGACAAGCGGTTCCCCCGCCCCATCCACCGACGCGTGTTGGCGATCGCCAACCAGAAGGGCGGCGTCGGCAAGACGACCACCGCGGTGAACATCGCCGCCGGGCTCGCCCTGCACGGACTCAAGGTGCTCGTCATCGACCTCGATCCGCAGGGCAACGCGAGCACCGCGCTCGGCGTCGAACACCGCTCGGGCACCCCGTCGGTCTACGAGGTGCTGCTCGGCGAGATCTCGCTCGCGGAGGCGGCTGCGGTCAGCGACCAGTCCCCCAACCTCTACTGCGTGCCGGCGACGATCGACCTCGCCGGCGCGGAGATCGAGCTCGTCTCGATGGCCTCCCGGGAGTCACGGCTCAAGGAAGCTCTCTCCGACGAGGCGCTCGACGAGCTGCAGCCGGACTACGTCTTCATCGACTGCCCGCCCTCGCTCGGCCTGCTCACGGTGAACGCGATGGTCGCCGGCAAGGAGGTGCTCATCCCCATCCAGTGTGAGTACTACGCGCTGGAAGGTCTTGGTCAGCTGCTGCGCAACATCGAGCTCGTGCAGGCGCACCTCAACCCGACGCTGGATGTCTCGACCATCCTGCTCACCATGTACGACGCCCGCACCAAGCTCGCCGACCAGGTCACCAACGAGGTGCGGGAGCACTTCGGCGACACCGTGTTGAAGACGGTCATCCCGCGCAGCGTGAAGGTGTCCGAGGCGCCTGGCTTCGGCCAGAGTGTGCTTGCCTACGACCCCGGTTCGCGGGGTGCGATGTGTTATCTGGACGCGGCACGCGAGGTCGCTGAACGAGGTGGGAGGACAGCATGACCGAACGCAAGGGGGGCCTTGGCCGCGGCCTGGCCGCGCTGATCCCGAGCGGTCCGCCGCCGGGATCGGCGCTTCCGGCAGCCGCCGGAACCGCGACCAACGGGTCGGGAGCGACGACCGGTCCGGTCAGCGTGCAGGCGGTCGAGGCGGTGGTCGCGGGCGCGGTCTACCGCGAGATCCCGGTCGACCAGATCCACCCGAACCCGAAGCAGCCGCGCCAGGTCTTCGACGAGGACGCCCTCGCCGAACTGGAGCACTCGATCAGCGAGTTCGGTCTGATGCAGCCGATCGTCGTCCGGGAGGACGAGACCGGCGGCTACGAACTCGTCATGGGCGAGCGCCGGTGGCGAGCCGGCCAGCGCGCCGGACTGGATGCCATCCCGGCGATCGTCCGCAAGACGAGCGACGACGCCATGCTGCGCGACGCGCTGCTGGAGAACATCCACCGGGTTCAGCTCAACCCGCTGGAGGAGGCGTCGGCCTACCAGCAGCTGCTGGAGGAGTTCGAGGTCACCCACGAGGAACTGGCCAACCGGATCGGCCGCAGCCGGCCGGTCATCACGAACACCATCCGGTTGCTCAAACTCCCCCTGCCGGTGCAGCGCCGGGTCGCCGCGGGCGTGCTGTCCGCCGGGCACGCCCGGGCGTTGCTCGGCCTGGACGACGCGGGCGCACAGGAGGAGCTCGCCGCGCGCATCGTCGCCGAGGGGCTGTCGGTGCGGGCCACCGAGGAAGCGGTGACGCTGGCGAAGAACGAGCCGACGCGCAAGCCGAAGGCGCCGCCGCGCAAACCGATGCAGGCGCCCGGCTTGCAGAACATCGCCGACACCCTGTCCAACAGCTTCGACACCCGGGTGAAGGTCGAATTGGGCCGCCGCAAGGGGCGGATCGTGGTCGAGTTCGCGTCCGTCGACGACCTGGAACGAATCGTCGAAATCATGTCACCGGATGGGACAAAAGGGACTTAATTTTGAAGGTCCCGTCACGCCAGGCCCTTTCGTCACGGTGACGACTACCCTGGGCTGATTGAACGACTACGGTCAGTCGCGCTTGCCGGCGCGACTGACCGCTCGCTCGACCAGGCCGGCGAACACCTCACCGAGGGATTTTCCGGCCGCCTGCACCGCCATCGGCAGCAGCGAAGTCTCGGTCAGTCCCGGCGACACGTTCACTTCGAGGAATTGCACCTCGCCGCTCGCGTCCACGATCGCGTCGGTGCGCGACACGTCGCGCAGTCCGAGCAACCGGTGCGCGGTGACTGCCAACTCACCGACGGCGGCGGCGGTCGCCGCGTCCAGTCGGGCCGGTGCGTGGAACGTGGTGAGCCCCGCGGTGTATCGGGCGGTGTAGTCGTACACGCCGCGCTCCGGCACGATTTCCACCGCGGGCAGCGCGGCCGGTCCGTCCGGGGTGTCGATGACCGTCACGGCCACCTCGACGCCGGCAACGAACCGCTCGGCCAACACCGTCTCGCCGTAGGCAAGGCAGCCGACCATCGCCGCCGGCAACTCGCTCGCCTCGCGCACCACCTGCGCGCCCAGCGCCGAGCCACCCGCGTCCGGCTTGAGCATCATCGGCAGCCCGAGCCGTTCGACCATCGCGTCCAGCACCGCCTGCGCGCCCAGTTCGCGGAACGTGCTGTGCGGCAGCACCACCCAGTCGGGAGTGGAAAGGCCCGACCGGGCGAGTTCGGCCTTCGCGGTCGGCTTGTCCCACGCCCGCCGGCAGGCGTGCGGGTCGGTACCGACGTAGGGCACGCCCAACATCTCCAGCACGTTCTGCACCGCGCCGTTCTCGCCCTCGCCACCGTGCAGCGCGACGATCACCGCGTCGGGGCGGTCGCCGCGCAACCGGGCGAGCAGGTTCGCGTCCGCGTCCCACTCGTCGACGGTCAGCCCGGCCGAGCGCAGCGCGGCCGACAGCCGCCGCCCGGACCGCAGCGACACCTCACGTTCGTGGGACAACCCACCGGACAACACGGCAACCCAGCGATCCTGGGCCGCGTCCCGCGGTTCGGTCACGCCGTGTCCGGCGACGGCGCCTGCGGGCCGGACAGCGTGCGCTGGGTCACCGGGCCGAACGTGCGGAACAGTTCCATCTCGTCGGCGAGCACGTTGGCCAGCCGGCGCACGCCCTCCCGGATTCGCTCCGGGGTCGGGTAGCAGAACGACAGCCGCAGCTGCCGGCTGCCCAACTGGTCGGCGTAAAAACCGGTGCCCGACGCGTAGGCCACCCGCGCGGTGACCGCGCGCGGCAGCATCGCCTTGCTGTCCACTCCCTCGGGCACGGTCAGCCAGACGTAGAACCCGCCGTCGGGCCGCGTCCAGCTACAGCCGGCCGGCAGGTACTGCTCCAGCGCACCGAGCATCGCGTCCCGGCGTTCCCGGTAGATCTCCTGGAAGGACTTGATCTGGCCCTTCCAGTCGTGCGTGGACAGGTAGCGGCTGACCACCATCTGGTTGAACGTGGGCGGGCACAGCGTCGCCGACTCGGCGGCGAGCACGAGCTTCTCCCGCACGGCGTGCGGCGCGAGCACCCAGCCCACCCGCAGGCCGGCGGCGAACGTCTTGGAGAACGAGCCGAGGTAGACCACGTTGTCCCGGTCGTAGGAGCGCAGCGCCGGGTAGGTCTGGCCGTCGAAGCCGAGCAGCCCGTACGGGTTGTCCTCGACCACGAGCACGCCGTGGCTGGCGCAGATCTCCAGGATCTCCGCGCGCCGGGACACCGCGAGCGTCACGCCGGCCGGGTTGTGGAAGTTGGGGATCGTGTAGAGGAACTTCACCCGGCGGCCCTGCGCGTGCAGGCTGCCCAGCGCCTGGCGCAGCGCCTCGGGCACCAACCCGTTGTCGTCCATCGCGACGTGCACGACCTGCGCCTGGTAGGCGGTGAACGACCCGAGCGCGCCCACGTAGGAGGGGCCCTCGGCGAGCACCACGTCACCGGGGTCGCAGAAGATCCGGGTGACCATGTCCAGGCCCATCTGCGAGCCGACGGTCACCATCACGTCGTCGGCGTGCGCGGAGATGCCTTCCAGCGCCATGATCTCGCAGATCTGCTCGCGCAGTTCCGGCATGCCGTGCGCGGAGCCGTACTGCAGCGCGACCAGGCCGTCACTGGCGATCAGGCTACCGATCTCGGCGGACAGCGAGTCCAGCGGCAGTGCGTTGAGGTTGGGCATCCCGCCGGCCAGCGACACCACCTCGGGTCGGCTGGCCACCGCGAACAGGGCCCGGATCTCCGACGCGGTCATGCCCGCGGTCCGCGCCGCGTAGCGTCGCAGGTGCGGGTCGAGACTGCGTTCGGTGCCACCGCCGAGATTGGCGGGCGGCTGGCCGGGTGTGCTCATCAGCGCGCTCCGTGTAGCCGGGGTAGATCGGACGAGTGTAACTGTGATCCCAGTGGGGGCAGTTGCCTTCCGATGCTCGTCACAGGCACATATGATTCTGCCGGATGTCGGCCCGCGTTTCGGCGGCGACACCGTCCACAGGGTGGTATTCCAGCTGCGGTCCGCGCTGCCCGGCAGCCGGTGCTAGGAGGTCAGGTGTCTCGACGCGTGGTCGGCGTCACCCTCGACAACCTGGAGCACCTGCCCAAGAAGTGCCGCAACTGCGTGTACTGGGAGCTCGCGCCGCACCTCCAGGAAGAAGCCGAGCACTACGGCCAGACCGACTTCGAGAAGGAGGCCTGGATCTCCAGCACGCTGCTGGAGTGGGGTTCCTGCGGTCGGCTGGTCTACGTGGAGTCCGTCCCGGCCGGTTACGCGCTCTACGCGCCGCCCAGTGCGGTGCCGCGCGCGGTGGCCTTCCCGACCGCCCCGGTCAGCGCGGACGCCGTGCTGATGACGGCGCTGCGGGTGCTGCCCGAGTTCAGTGGGTCGGGGCTGGGCCGGCTGCTGGTGCAGGAGGTCGCCAAGGACCTCACCCGGCGCGGGGTGCGCGCGATCGAGGCGTTCGGCGACGGCCAGGCCGAGACCGGCGTCGGTGCCGCGGGCGCGGCCAACTGCGTGACCCCGGCGGACTTCCTGCGCTCGGTCGGCTTCAAGACGGTCCGCCAGCACGAGAAGTGGCCGCGGCTGCGGCTGGAACTGCGCACCGCGCTGTCCTGGAAGGCCGATGTGGAGTCGGCGCTGGAGCAGCTGCTGAATACTGTGACGATCACCACAAGCTCACCGGTGCCCAGTCTCGGCCGGTGAGCCGGGTCATTCGGCCTTGGCGAGTTCGTGCCGGAGGATGTCCTCGAAGGTGAACGTGCCGGTCGGCTGGTCGTTCTCGCCGAGCAGGTAGAGCCGCTTCACCGCGATCAGGATCGCCTCGGCGACCACGTCGCGCAGCGCCGGGTCGGTCAGCTTGGCCCGGTCGGCCGGGTTGGTCAGGTAGCCGATCTCCAGCCGCACCGCCGGGCAGCGGGTCATCCGCAGCGAGTCCCAGCTCTTCGGGTGTGTGCGGCAGTCCACCATGCCGGTGCGCGCGGCGACCTCGCGCTGGATGAACCCGGCCAGCGCCTCGCCGAGGGTGGAGCTGGTGCCGGTGCCGTCACCACTGCCGGTGCCGAAGTGGAAGCACGCCACCCCGCAGGCGTCCGGTGAGCTGTTCGCGTCCACGTGCAGCGACAGGTACAGGTCCGCGCCGGTCTCGTTGGCGAACACCGCCCGCTCCGACTCGGTCGGGTTGCGGTCCGGGCCACGGGTGAGCAGCGCCTCCATGCCGGTGGCGACCATCTGGCCCTCCAGCCGGCGGGCCAGGTCCCACATCAGGTCGGCCTCGGCGATCCCGTCGACCAGCACGCCCTGGTCGGCGCCGCCGTGTCCGGGGTCGATCACGATGCGCTTGCCGCGCAGCAGCGGCCCGGCCTCGCGGACCCGCTCCTGCTCGCGCAGGAACACCGGCCGGCCGCCACGCACCTTCGGCGAGAGCTGACGCAGCGAACGCAGCGTCGCCGGTCCGCAGATGCCGTCCACCACCAGGCCGAAGTCGCGCTGGAAGCTGCGCAGCGCGGTCTCCGTCTCGGCACCGAACGTGCCGTTGGGCCGCCCGGCGTCGTAGCCGAGTTCCAGCAGCCGCTCCTGCAGGGCGTGCACGTCGTCGCCGGTGATCGGCTGGGACACCAGGTAGGCCAGCGGGCGGGCGCCCAGCCGGTACATGGCGTCGCGCAGCGCCCGGAAGGTGGCCGGACCGACCATGCCGTCGGTGATCAGCCCGCGCTGCTGCTGGAAGGACTGGATGGCGTGTTCGACCACCTGGTCGAACACGGCACGGTCGCGCGGACCGTCGAAGTCGGCGAGCAGTCCCAACGCGGCGAGGCTCGTCCGGACCTCGGCGACCGCCGGTCCGACGTCACCGCGACGGAGTACCTGCATGCACCCTCGCTCGACTAGGGCGTCGGCCGGCTCGCACCGGGCACAACGCGGTTGTGCTGATCGTGACGACCTATTGTGCCCTGTAACCCATCGGGGCATGCGCAGGGATACCGCTGGCGTAGGTAGTGCGGCCGGCCGGACGCTCCCTGTACACCAAGTGGCCGGTACGTCCCAGCAAAGGACGCACCGGCCACTCGTTCAGGTAACTCTCGATGACCCGTTCGGGTCAGTCACCGTAGGTGCTCAGAGGATGTCGGACAGGTCGTTGAGCAGTGCGGCCTTCGGCTTGGCGCCGACGATCTGCTTGACCGGCTTGCCGCCCTGGAACACGATCAGGGTCGGGATGGACATCACCTGGTAGTCGCGGGCCAGGCCCGGGTTGGCGTCGATGTCCAGCTTGGCCACGGTGATCTTGTCGGCGTGCTCGGCGGCGATCTCCTCAAGCACTGGCGCGACCATCTTGCACGGGCCGCACCAGGTGGCCCAGAAGTCGACCAGGACAGGCTTGTCGCTGGCCAGAACGTCGTCGGCGAAGGACTTCTCGGTGACGGTGACAGTGCCGCCGGCCATGGTGTCTCCTTGTGGGTGGTGAGGATGAATGGTGGTCTCGGGGGCGTTCAGTTCACCCCGGCGACGGCCCCGACCGCGCCGGCCGTGCTGGCTTCCGGCTGGCCGGCGGGCTCGCGATCAGCCAGCCAGCGTTCCGCGTCGATGGCCGCGGCACAGCCGGAACCGGCCGCGGTGATCGCCTGGCGGTAGGTCCGGTCCACCAGGTCGCCGGCGGCGAACACGCCGTCCAGGTCGGTGTACGTGCTCGACCCGGTGGTCCGCACGTACCCGTCGCCGTCCGTGTCGACCTGGCCGGCGACCAGCGCGCTGCGCGGGTCGTGGCCGATCGCCATGAACAGGCCGTTGACCGGCAGCTCGGAGGTCTCGCCGGTGACGGTGTCCCGCAGCTTCACCCCGGTCACCGTGGTCTCGCCGAGCACTTCGAGCACGTCGACATTGGTGCGCCAGCGGATCTTCTCGTTGGCCTTGGCCCGTTCCAGCATGATCTTGGACGCCCGGAACTCAGCGCGCCGGTGCAGGATCGTCACCGATCGGGCGAACCGGGTGAGGAAGGTCGCCTCCTCCATCGCCGAGTCACCGCCGCCGACAACTGCGATGTCCTGGTCGCGGAAGAAGAAGCCGTCACAGGTGGCACACGCGGACACGCCGTGGCCGAGCAGCTTCTGCTCGCCGGGCACGTCCAGGTAGCGCGCGGCCGCGCCCATCGCCAGCACCACCGCGTGCGCGGCGTACCGGACGCCGTTCGCGGTCACGTACTTGGTCGGGCCGGTCAGCTCGACGGACTCCACGTCCTCGGCGCGCAGTTCCGCGCCGAACCGGTCGGCCTGGCTGCGCATCTGCTCCATCAGCTCCGGGCCCATGATCCCGTCGCGGAACCCGGGGTAGTTCTCCACCTCGGTGGTCGTCATCAGCGCCCCACCGAACTGGGTGCCCTCGAACACCAGCGGGTTGAGCTGGGCCCGCGCGGCGTACACCGCGGCGGTGTATCCCGCCGGACCAGAACCGACGATGATCAGGTTTCTGGTCTCGTCTGTAGTCACTACCGGACCTCCGCGTACCGACGTGGCTGCCGTCCCGGGCCTTCCCCGGGAGCAGCATTGGTGTCAACGCGATCGTAGGGTCCAGTTGTTCCACACCCGTCCGGGTGTGTGGGCCGGGTCGCGTCACCGACGGTGACGGTCCGAGTTTATTTGGTGGGCACCGGGGTGGGCAGGCCGGTTATCCCGCCGACCACCGCGTTCGCCAGCGTGGCCGGGTTGCCCGCGGCGCAGTCCGCGCCGACCACGAGCAGCCGGAACTGCGCGGTCTGGCCGGTGGTCAGCACCAGCAGCACACCCGGCTTGCCACCGAGGGTGACCTGCGCGGCGCCGGCCGGTGTCCGGTTCGGGTCCTGGCCGTTGGCCGACAGGCACGCGGCCAGCTTCTTCGGGTCGGCGAACGGCCCGTAGTCCGAGCGGCCCAGCGCGACGGTGAGCGCCTGCGGGCCGAGGGCGCTGCCCAGCGCCACCGGGGCGGCGCTGCTGGTCTGCCGCGGCGGCGGCGCGGCGACGTTGCTGCCGCCGGGCGTCGAACTGTTGGGTAGCACGACAAGCAGTACCGCGACGACCGCGGCCGCGGCGGCCACGATGCCGGCGCCCCAGCCGACCTGCCGGGTCCGCCGCTTGCGTGCGGCGGCCAGGTCGACCACCGCCGCGACCGGTGCTTCCGGGGCCGTGGGGGCGGCCATGGTGGCCACCTCGAGGGCGAGGGCCGCGTCCAGCCGGGCGGCGAACTCCGCCGGCATCGGCGTCGGGGTCAGCTTGCTGAGGTGGCCGAAGTCGGCGAGGTCGTCCAGGGTGGCGTCCAGCGCGGCGAGCACTTCCCGGGCGTCCGGGTCGGCCCGCACCAGTGGCCACAACTCGTCGGCGACGGCCTGGTCGAGGACGCCGGCGTGCAGGTCGGCGAGCATCTCGACCGGCCACGGCGGACCGGTCGGCGTGCCCTCCTGCCGCTGCATGCCCGTCATCGGCCCTCCCACTGACGCGTTGCTCGGGTAACCCCTGTGCCGGTCGTATCACCCGCGCCATCTGGGACGTTCGCATCCGCACCCGGGTTCCGCAGGTGCCCGAGAACTTTGGCCAGCTTGCTGCGACCCCGCGCGCACCGACTCTTCACGGTGCCCTGCGGCACCCCGAGAATCGTGGCCGCCTCGGCCACCGAGTAGCCCTGCACGTCGACCAGGACGATCGGCGCGCGTTGCTCCTCGGGCAGTTCGGCCAGCGCGGCGGCGACCACCAGGCTGGTCTCCCGGTCGGCGATCGCATCGCCCTCGGCCACCGGCTCGCCGGGGCCCTCCTCGGGCAGCGGCACCGTCGGCCGGGCCGACCGCCGGCGAATCCGGTCCAGGCACGCGTTCACCACGATCCGGTGCAGCCAGGTGGTGACCTGCGACTCGGCCCGGAACGAGCCGGCCGCGCGGAACGCCGAGATGAACGCGTCCTGCAACGCGTCCGCGGCCTCCTCCGGGTCGCGCAGCGTGCGCAGCGCCACCGCCCACAGCCGGTCCCGATGTCGGTGCACCAACTCGGCGAACGCCCGCGGATCACCGGCGGCATGTGCCGCGATGAGGTCGGCATCCGAGCTGGCGGCGGCGGTCACGCCGAGAAGAATATCCACCCGGGTGAGAGCCGAGTCACCGCCCGTGAGTAGCGCCCGGAATGTGCCCGGATCACCCGGTCGAGCTACTGCGCCTGCACGTAGGTGATCTCGCCGATGCCCGACTCGAAGCCGCCGCTGACCGTGGCCAGACCGGTGATCCAGACCATGAAGTACTGGCTGGGCTGGGCCGTGGCGAGCTGGATCACGGTGTGCCCGTTGGTCAGCGTCGCGTTGCCGATCACCTGGGTGCTCTGCACCGACGGATCGCTGCTGGTGGCCGTGCGGATGTCCACCACCGTGCCGTCGCTGGGCGAGTCGATGTCCACCTCGGCGAGCTTCACCGGCTGGTCGAAGGTGGCCATGACGCCGATGCCCGGCATCAGCGCGGGGAACTGCTGCTTGTACTCGGAGGTCTTCCAGATCGTGCCCGGGTCGCCGTCGTCCACCCGGCCGACCTTGCTCGCGTTGTCCGGGCTGCCCGAGGTCACGAAGACGTTGACCTTCGACGGTCTGATCGGCGCGCCCGCGGCCAGCGAGGACGGCGTGCTGCTCGGCGGGGGCGTGCTGGTGACCGGCGCGTTGGTGGTGGTGGTGGTGATCGCGACGGCCGGTCCGATGTTGCTGTCGCTGGAGCCGTTGCTGAAGAAGCCGATGATCGAGCTGACCATCCACACCACGATCGCCAGCGTGAGCACGGCCAGCACGGTGACCGTGACGCCCAGCTTGCGCTTGTGCGTCTTGGTGATCACCGGCTTCTCGGTCAGCCAGACCGCGTTGTCCTCCTTGCCGCGTCTGGCCGGCGCGCCGGGCGTCCCGGTGGCGGCGGTGCCGTCCCCGCCGGCCACCCGGTTGAGCACGTCGGTGGCCGCCTCGGTCTCCACCACCCGGTCGAGCACCTGCAGGATCGCCGCGCTGGTCCGGATGCCGCCCACGGAGGTGTCCTCCATGCTGCGCACCGCGACGCTGGACAGTTCGGTGGGCACCATCGGCCGCAGCAGGTTGGGCGCGACCACGGTGCCGTCCGGCCCGGTCGGTGCGCCGGGCAGCGCGTCCGGTCCGCCACTGAGCGCCCAGCGGCCGGTGAGTAGCAGGTAGAGCAGGGCACCGAGGCCCTTCACGTCGTCGCGCAGGGTGGCCAGCGGCAGCGGCCCGGGGAAGGCCAGCCGCAGCGCGCCGTCCGGGGTGACCCGGACCCGCTGCGGATGGTCCACGCCCAGCACCAGGCCGACGTGGTGGGCGCTCTCCACCGCGGAGGCGAGCGGTTCGAGCAGGCGGGAGGCGGTGGCCGGCGGCACCGGGCCGTCGGCGACCACGTCGATCAGGTCGGTGCCGTGGGTCCACTCGGCGACCACGATGCCCAGCAGGCCCTCGCCGGGCACCACGCCGCTGCCGATGCCCAGCACGTCCAGCACCCGGGCCACGCCGGGGTGCACGAAGGTGGCCGCGTGCATCGCGCGTTCCAGGGTGCGCCCGGCGGCCGCCGCGGCCGGCTGGTCGGCCAGGTCGCCGACCAGCACGGTGAGCGCCACGTCCCGGTTGAGCTGGCCGTCGCGGGCCCGCCAGAAGTGCGCGCTGGCTCGGTGGTCGACGCCGAACTGGGCGAGCAGCCGGTACCGGCCGTCGCCGACGACGCCGCCCGGGCGCAGCGCGGTGCCGCGCGCCGTCAGGTCGGCTCCGTCACCCGGCCGCATCGGGTGCTCAATCGGCCCACTCACCGCGCTCTTCTCCCGTCCCCTTGCCTCCCCCGAGGCTGGGCCCCTTCCCGCGTGCGTGCGTCACGTCCCGGCGCTGGTCCCCGCGCGCCAACCGTTCGGCGATGTTCCTGGTGCGAGCCTACGGGAAAAACCCACGGCGGCTTGGTACGGGAGCGCGCTGGGCCGAACGGGTCACCCTCGGTGGGCCAGCCTGCGCAACCGGCTGACCGCCGGCTGTATCTCGTTCACCCGGAGCAACACCATCACCCCGAACGTGAGCGGCAGGCCGACCAGTGTGCCGAGGATCAGGGTGACCCACGCGCGCAGGTCGGTCGCGCCGGCCGAGGTGCCGGTGAGCACCAGGTCCAGTCCCTTGGCCACGAGCAACGCGGCGCCGGCCCCCCACACGGTGGCCACGGTGACCTTCACGATGGTGCGCACCACCGGGCCGAAGTGCAGCGCGCCGACCCGGCGGCGCAGGAAGTACTGCCCGAGCAGCATGGAGATGATGAAGCCCAGCCCGTTGATGAAGGTCAGCGCGTAGACCAGGTGGTGCGGGTCGATCGCGTGTGCGGCGGTGTAGAAGAGGATGACCTTGACGCCGACCATGATCGCGTTGATGGTGGTCGGCGTGCTGGCCTTGTTCATCGCGTAGAACACCCGCATCTGCAGCATGGTGATGCCGTAGAAGACGATGCCGAACGCGGACGTGGTGAGCGCGAGGCCCAGTTCGGCGGCGCTGTTGGTCGAGCCGTGCCGGATGGCGAACAGCGCGATGCCGATCTGCGGGCCGAGCACGGTCATCAGCCCGACGATCGGGATGAGCATCGTGGTGGACATCCGGGTGCCGCGCGACAGGTTGGCGACCACGCCCTCCACGTCGCCGACGGCCGCGGCCTTGCTCAGTCGGGGCATGATCGCGGTCAGCAGGGACACGCCGAGCACGCCGTAGGGCACCTGCAGCAGCAGCCACGAGTTGGAGTAGATGGTGATGCTGCCCGCTTCGGCGCCGGTGGCCACCTTGGTCAGCACCACCTGGGAGACCTGGCTGATCAGTGTGTAGACCACCAGCCACAGCGACAGCCGGCCGAAGGTGGACATCCGCCGGTCCCAGCCCCACCGCCAGCGGAACCGGAACCCGGTCCGGCGCAGCGCCGGCACCAGCAGCACCGCCTGCAGCACGATGCCCGCCGTGGTGCCCAACCCCAGCAGCAACAGCTTGGGCTCGCCCATCTTCAGCGGGTTCAGGGTGATCTCGCCGGGCAGGATCGCGAACAGGCCCAGCGTCACGAACATGACCAGGTTGTTGGCCACCGGCGCCCAGGCGGCCGGCCTGAACACCTGCCGGGCGTTGAGAATGCCCGAGAGCAGACCGAACACGCCGTAGAAGAAGATCTCCGGCAGGATCAGGTAGGACAGGAACGTGGTCAGTTCCGGCTTGTCCTGGCCGCCCGGTGAGAAGTACAGCTTGGTCAGCAGCGGCGAGGCGGCGATCGCGATCACCGTGCCGACCGCGAGCACCACGGTGGCCACGGTGAGCAGCCGCTGGGTGTAGCCCTCGCCGCCGTCGGCGTCCTCGTGCTGCGCCCGGACCAGCACCGGGATGACCACACTGGCCAGCACGCCGCCCAGCAGCAGTTCGTAGACGATGTTGGGCAGGTTGTTGGACACCGTGTAGGAGTCGTTGATCGTGCCGATGCCCAGCACGCCGACGAGCATGATCTGCCGGACGAAACCGGTGACCCGGCTGACCAGGTTGGCGATCATCATCGATCCGCTCGCCTTGGCCAGCGACTGGGAAGCGGGCTGCGGCGCGGGTTCCGGCTCGCCGGGCAGCGGCGGCATGACCACCGTCGCCTGGTCCTCCGGCGGCCGGTAGGGCGGGCGCTGCTGCGGGCGCGGCGGCACCGGTCGGCCCGGCATCGGGCGTCCCGGGAGCTGCGTTCCCGGCGGCGGACCACCCTGGGCCGGTCGGCCGGGCGGCAGCGGTGGCCCGGGCGGCGGACCGACCGGGCGCTGGCCACCGGGCAGCGGCGGCTGCGGCCTACCGGGCAGCCGGGGGTCGGGCCCGACCGGCGGCCGGCCGCGAGCGGCATCGCCCTGGACCGCAGGGCCAGGGTTGGGACCGTTGGGCGCCGACTCGCGGAATGCTCGACTCAATGGTCGACCGGTTCCTGCCGCTCGTCGACAGGCGGCGTTATCGGCAGGTGCGGCACGTTGGGCACGGTCACTTCTCCAGGCAGGGTGGGCAGGTCGACGGGCTCGGTGACGGTGGTGCCGCGGGCTGAACGCAACCGACGATAGATGCGCCGCCCGGCCAGCAACACCAACGCCCCGAACGCGGCGATGGTGATGACCAGAATGATCGTGCCGTACGCGCCGGAGACCACCTCGAACCGCGCGGCCTGGCCGAGTTGGGTGCCGCCCGGTGTGGTCACCGACACGTCCACGCTGAACCGGCCCGAGCGGCTCATCCGCACCGGCAGGAACAGGGTGGCCGCGCTGCCGGCCGGGATCACCTGCTCGGCCGCGGAGGGCGCGAGCCCGGACTGGCCGGCCAGGTTCACCCGGACCGTGATGTCCACCCGCAGCGAGTTGGTCACCGACACCGGCAGCCGACTGTTGTTGGACCCCAAGGAATACGTCTGCGCGGTCGGCACGACCCGCACCTGGCCGGTCATCTCGTCGTAGACCTGTTGCACCGAGCCGAGTTCGGCCGCGGCAGCCGCCGGACCCTGGTCGCGCCAGGCGCTGGACACCGCGCGCAGCAGCCCGGTGCGCAGCGGGTCGATCAGGTCGCTGGGCTTGACCGTGCGGTCGGCGTGGTCGGTGTTCATCGCGGCCAGCACGTCCTGCTGGGTCTGGTCGCCGGCGACCACGGCGCTGGTGACCGACGGCGAGATCTCCGCGTTCACGTCAGCGGTCGGGTAGGCCAGTTTCACCGTCGGGCCACCGGGTGCGTCCCCGGCGAGGTTGGCCAGGCTGGCCGCGGTGGCGAAGTGGTTGTGCAGTGAGGTGCCGACGGTGTCCAGGAATTCCTGCAACTCCCCCGCCGAGGCGTTCCATCGGCGCGGCGGCGCGATCAGCTCGGTCTGGCCGGGGACCGCGCCGAACACGGTGCGATAGGTCCACGCGCCGATCCCGTTCTGCGCGGAGATCGCCGATATGTCCACATTGGACGAATTGCTGGAGGTGGTCAGCGCGGTGGACACCACCGGGTCGGTGAGCAGCGCGGTGGGCGGGTTGCTCGTGGTGGTGCCGTCGATGGCCACCGGCCCCGACACACCGGCGTCCGGACCGGTCGGGCTGACCGCGTTCTGGTTGAGCAGCACAGTGTGCACGCCCATGCCGGCCAGGTCGATCGCGGTCGCGTTGTCCAGCGCGCCGTCCACCGGCCAGACCACCCCGGACAGCGGTTTGCTGGCCGGCAGCGTCGCGCCCACCACCGCGCTGTCGGCCAGCGCGAGCTTGGCCAGGTTCACCGCACCGGCCCGGCTCAGCGCGACCAGGTCCGCGTCGGCCTCGGGCAGCCCGAGCACGCAGCGCCCGGCGGTGACGGTGCGCAGCGTCTGCAACCAGAACCCGGCCACGGCCGCGCCGGTGCCGCCCTGGGTGCCGCCCGAGGGGGTGCGCACCAGGTAGCCGGCGGCCATCGCGGTGACCGTGGAGAGCAGGTCGGGGTCGATCACGAAACACATCGCCGAGCCCAGCGCCGCGTCGTCGTCGATGGCCTGTTTGGCCGCCGCCAACAGGTTGGACAGTCGTCCGTCGGGAGCCAGCGAGGTGGCCAGCGAGTCGTCGGACAGCACGGTCTGGCCGTTGACCGTCGCCTCGATCCGCGGCTGGTCGTCGATCAGCGGCCACAGCACGCTCACCTGGGTGGGCTCGGCCGGCGTGGACGGGTTGCCGCCGCCGGGCGGCGCGAGCACCGGCAGCAGCAGGTTCGCCGCGGCGAGCCGCGCCTGGCCGCCGAAGTCGGGCTGCCCCTGCACATTGACCAGCAGCGGGTACACCCCGGCCTGGCTGATCCGCAGCGAGTTGGCACCCTGCAGGGCCGCGGTGATCGAGATGTTCGCGGTCTGGCCGGGCAGCAGCACCGCGCCGATCGTCTGGTACGGGATGTCGGCCTGGTCGTTGGGTGCGGTGCCGGCCAGCGCGGCGGCGAGCTGGCTGTCGCCGGTCACCGGCGTGCCGACCTGTAGGCGCACCTTCACGTTGTCGATCCGGCGGTCGCTGATGTTGGTGACCGAGCCGCTCACCGCGATGTTGGTGGTGTTGCCGGTGACCACCCGCGGCGACAGGGAGGTCAGCGTCAGCTTCAGGCCGTTGGTGGCGTTGATCGGGCCGGCCTGCGTGGCCCCGGCCGGGGCCAGCGGGCTTGCCGCCAGTGCCAACGCGGCCACGAGCGATACCGCCAGCAGGCGGCCGAGCCTGGTCACAAGGACTCCGCCCCGTCCGCGACACCGGTGTCCAGCAGGCGGATCGCCCGGCGCACCAGTCGTCGCTCGTCGGTGTAGGCCAGCAGATTGTCCAGCTCACCCAGCGGCACCCACGCCACCTCGGTGACCTCGATGTCTTCGTCGGACAGTTCACCACCGACCGCGTCGAGCAGGAAGTGGTGCACCGTCTTGTGCACCCGGCGGTTCTCCACCACGAACCAGTAGTCGATCTCGCCGAGCTCGCGGCGCACGGTGCCCTTGATACCGGTCTCCTCGCGGACCTCGCGCACGGCGGCCTGCTCAGCGCTCTCGCCGGCTTCCAGGTGCCCCTTGGGCAGCGACCAGAGCAGCGCGCCGCGCCGGTCCAGTCGGCCGATCAGTGCGGCCGCACCCCGTTCCGGGTCGACGACCAGCCCGCCTGCCGAGGTCTCCTCCACGGTGCGCAGCCGACGTCCATGACGTCGGTTCCGCCGCGCCGGCTTGGAACCGCCGGACCGACCGGGCGACGGAGACATGCTCCGATGGTAGTGCGATCAGTGTGGTGGCCGGGCGACCGGTGGTAGTCGGCGGATACCCGACGGCGACGGTCCGGGACCGTCCGCGCGCCGGATATCCTGACTCATCGTGTCCGTCTCTCGTTCGCCAGCGCTCGTCGACCGTGCCACCGTCCAGCGGAATGCGGTGGTGGAGCTGATGCGCGCCGCCCCGGTCATCGAGGAGCTGGCCGCCCGGTTCACCGCCGCCGGCCACACCCTCTACCTGGTGGGCGGGAGTGTGCGCGACGCGCTGCTCCAGCGACTGGGCACCGACCTCGACTTCACCACCGACGCGCGGCCACAGGCGATCCTGCGGCTGCTGTCCGGCTGGGCGGACGCGGTCTGGGACACCGGCATCGACTTCGGCACGGTCGGCGCGCGCAAGGGCGGCGCGATCGTGGAGATCACCACGTTCCGCGCGGACAGCTACGACGGGGTGACCCGCAACCCCGAGGTGACCTTCGGCGAGAGCATCGAGGGCGACCTGCTGCGCCGCGACTTCACCGTGAACGCGATGGCCGTCGAGGTGGCCGGCAAGCGGTTCATCGACCCGCACGACGGGATGACCGCGCTGGTGGAGCAGCGGTTGGACACCCCGGCCACACCCGAGGAGTCGTTCTCCGACGACCCGCTGCGGATGCTGCGCGCGGCCCGGTTCACCAGCCAGCTCGGCTTCACCGTGGCGCCCCGGGTGCGTACCGCGATGACCGAGATGGCCGGCCAGCTCGACCGGATCACCGCCGAGCGGGTGCAGGCCGAGCTGTCCAAGCTGCTGCTGGGCGCCGACCCGCGGCGCGGCATCGAGCTGCTGGTGGACACCGGCCTGGCTGAGCGGGTGCTGCCCGAGGTGCCGGCGATGCGGCTGACCATCGACGAGCACCACCAGCACAAGGATGTCTACGAGCACTCGCTGGTCGTGTTGCAGCAGGCGATCGACCTGGAGCGGGCCGAGGGCGGGGCGCCCGACCTGGTGCTGCGGCTGGCCGCGCTGCTGCACGACATCGGCAAGCCGGCCACCCGCCGGTTCGAGGAGGGCGGCGGGGTCAGCTTCCACCACCACGAGGTGGTCGGTGCCAAACTCGTTCGCAAACGTTTGCGGGAGCTGCGTTACGCCAAGGACGTGATCGAGGACGTGGCCCAGCTGGTGTACCTGCACCTGCGGTTCCACGGCTACGGCAAGGGCGAGTGGACCGACTCGGCGGTGCGCCGCTACGTCACCGACGCCGGGCCGCTGCTGGGCCGGCTGAACAAGCTCGTCCGGGCCGACTGCACCACCCGCAACCGGCGCAAGGCCGCCGCGTTGCAGGCGTCCTACGACGAACTGGAAGAACGGATCGCGCGGATCGCCGAGTCCGAGGACCTGGCCAGGGTGCGCCCCGACCTGGACGGCAACGAGATCATGCGGCTGCTCGGGCTGCCGCCGGGGCCGCTGGTGGGCCGGGCGTGGCGGTTCCTGAAGGAGCTGCGGCTCGACCGGGGTCCGCTGGCGCACGACGAGGCGATCGCCGCGCTGCACGAGTGGGCCCGCGAGCAGGGCATCCAATCCCAGGCCGCGCCCCCGGCCGAGTCCTAGGCCGGTCCGGACCGGTCAGCTGCTCCGGGTTTCGACCGCACGCCGGGACAGGCGCAGCACCAGCAGGTAGCCGGCCATGCCGATGAGGTAGAGCGCGGTCGCGGCGAGCACCACCCCCGGTGCGCGGCCGTCCATCGGCACGGCCAGCGCGGCCACCGCGACGGCGACCACCTGGGTGATGTTGAACAGGGTGTCGTAGAGCGCGAACACCCGGCCGCGCGTCTCGTCGCCGATGTCCTGCTGGGCGGCCGAGTCGACGCACAGCTTGATCACCTGACCGGCGGCGGTGAGCAGGAAGGCCGCGGCGAGGATGGTCGGCAGCAGCATCGGCAGCCCGAGGCCGATCTGGGTCGCGGCGGCCAGCACGAGCGATCCGCAGACCGTGTTGCGCCGGCCGAACCGGGCGACCACCCGGGGGGTGAGCAGCCCGGCGACGAGCAGCCCGGCGCCACCGGCGACGGCGACCTCACCGAGCCCGGCCATGCCGGCCTGCAACAGCCCGACGTTGTGGAAGCTGTAGCGCAGCAACAACACGGTGACCAGCAGTGAGGCGCCGAACGCGGCCCGGTGGGCGAACAGCGCGACGAACCCGGCGGCCACGTTGGGCGCGCGCAGCGCGGCCCGGCCGCCGTCGACCAGTCCGTGGGCGACCGCGACCACCGTCTGCGAGGGTTCGTCGACCTCGTCGGGCCCCAGTGCCCCCCGGCGGAACTGGATCACCGTCAGCACCGCGCCGACCGAGCCCAGCGCGGACACCGCGGTCACCCAGCCCGACCCGGCGTTGCCCTCGCCGAACACCTGGCGCAGCACCACCGCACAGGCCGCGCCGACCACCGAGATGACCGCGCCCATCGTGGTGGCCAGCGCGTTCGCGTCGACCAGGGTGTGTTCGGGCACGACGTGCGGCAGCGAGGCGGACAGGCCGGCGTTGACGAACCGGCTGATGCCCACCGCGACCAGCGCGCCGGTGTAGAGATAGACGCCGGGCAGGTCGGTGCCAACGGCGACCGCGGTGAACAGGATCAGCGCACCGCGCAGGAGGTTCGCCACGACCAGCACGCGGCGCCGGTCCCAGCGGTCCAGCAGCGCCCCGGCGAACGGTCCGACGATCGAGTACGGGAGCAGCAGGACGGTGAACCCGCCGACGATGGCGGCCGGGTTGGCGGCCCGCTCGGGGTTGAACAGCACCGCGCCGGCCAGGCCGGCCTGGAACAGGCCGTCGCCCCACTGTGCGGCGAACCTGCTGGCCAGCAGCCGCCGGAAACCGGGCAGAGCGAAGAGTCGGCGCCAACCCAGCCGACCGGTCCCGATCGGGAGTTGTTCGGTCGGGGCGCACTCGCTCTCGGTCTGGCCGGCGGGGGTGGTCACGGCCACGAGCCTACGGGTCACCTCACCGAAACCTGAGGGCCAAGCAGGGGAAACAAGGGTGAACCCTCAGTGGGCGAGGAGAAGATGAAAAGCCGACGCACCCGGTCGCCTCTCGGCGCGTTTGCGCAGTGTGGCTCCAGCCGGACGGTATTCCACAAAGGCAGTTCTGAAATGGGCCCGGGGGACACGGGGTGCGCCGACCAAACGGTTCAACGCGGGCACCCCCGGGTTCGTTCCCGGATGATCCAAAAATTTTCCAGCGATCTTGGCAGCATCGCGACGCACTGCGGCGGACCTGTCCTTATCGATCGGTTACGCAGGTTCGCCGGCCGGGGTGGAATCATGGCAGCGTGCGACCGGATGATGATGTAGAGCCAGGGACCTTGCTGGTCGCGGCTCCGACCTTGGCCGACCCGAACTTCAAGCGGACCGTGGTCTACATCATCGATCACCGCAGCGAAGGCACTCTTGGCGTCGTGCTCAACCGCCCCAGCGAGGTCGCCGTGCTGGATGTGCTGCCCGCCTGGGGTTCGCACGTCAGCCGCCCGCAGGCGGTGTTCGTCGGCGGCCCGGTCGAGCAGAAGACCGCGTTGTGCCTGGCCACCCTGCGCACCGGCGAGGACGCGGCGAAGGTCAAGGGCGTCATCGGCGTCCGCGGCCCGGTGGCCCTGGTCGACCTCGACGCCGACCCGGAGGTGCTCGTGCCCAGACTCCGCGGCCTGCGGGTCTTCGCCGGCTACGCCGGCTGGGAGAGCGAACAGCTGGCCGGCGAGATCGCCCGCGAGGACTGGATCGTGGTGCCCGCGCTGCCCAGCGACGTCCTCACCGAACCGAAGGTCGACCTGTGGGGCCGGGTCCTGCGCCGCCAGGGCATGCCCCGCGCGCTACTGGCCACCCACCCCGGCGACGTGCACCGCAACTGAGCGGCTCGGGTTCAGCTGCCGGCGAGTGCGGCCCCGCCGCACCCGGCCGACCCGCACGCGCACCCCGAGCAGCCGGCCGGCGTGGCCAACTGCGGTGCCGGCACCCCGGCCGCGGCCCGCTCGCCCAGCGAACTGCCGGCCCGCGCGATCAGCCAGCCGCCGGCCAGCCCGATCACCGCGGACACGATCACCCCGGTCAGCGTGGGCACGAGCGCCGCGGCGACGCCACCGGCGACCGACGCGACCCCGGCGACCAGCGCGGGCGGCCCGGCCACCCGGTTGGCCAGCTGGAAGCCCTCCTCGCTGCGCATCGCCAGCAGCGTGCGCACGCCCAGCCGACCGGCCCTGGTCAGCCGGCCGCGCCAGCCGAGCGCGCCGACGATCCCGAGGGTCGCCCCGAACCCGACGGTGAGCAGCACGAGCACGATGCGCACGACGGTGAGAATCACCCGGCCAGGGTAGGTCGCCGGGTCGCGGGCCCGGCGGGGAGGCCGCGGACATGTGGTGCGGGCCATTCGAACCGGTGCGGTAAGCTCGGTGTATGGGCATGGCCCGTCTGCTTCTTACCTGGCCGCGCTGACCGACGATCTCGCAGATCGAGGTCCGCGCGGCGACCCCTCATGGCCTTTCCTCGCCTGAGGGGTTTTCTGTTGCTCAGGAGTAGACACCCCGGACCTGGAGGACACTGGCGATGACTGACGGCACAACAGCGGCCACCGTGGCGACACCGGTGAGCGCCGACGAGGTGCCGGCACACCGGTACACCGCCGAACTGGCCGGTGCGATCGAACACCGCTGGCAGGAGTACTGGGCCGAGCGCGGTACGTTCCAGGCACCCAACCCGGTCGGTGCGCTGGCCGCCCGCCCGCTGCCCGAGGACAAGCTGTTCGTCCAGGACATGTTCCCCTACCCGTCGGGCGCCGGCCTGCACGTCGGGCACCCGCTCGGTTACATCGGGACCGACGTCTACGCCCGATTCCAGCGAATGAACGGCTTCACCGTTCTGCACACCATGGGCTACGACGCGTTCGGGCTCCCGGCGGAGCAGTACGCCATCCAGACGGGCCAACACCCCCGGGTGACCACCGAGAACAACATCGCGCACTACCGTTCCCAGCTGCGCCGCCTCGGCCTGGGCCACGACAGTCGCCGAAGCGTCAATACGACGGACCCGCAGTTCTATCGCTGGACGCAGTGGATCTTCCTGCA
>DATATV010000121.1:0-175579 GCA_036268615.1 Pseudonocardiaceae bacterium | reverse complement strand
ATGGTGCTGCAGTCGATCGCCAACGCGATCACCACCAACAACCCCGAATGCCACCTCATGGTCGTCCTGGTGGACGAGCGTCCGGAGGAGGTCACCGACATGCAGCGCTCGGTGAAGGGTGAGGTCATCGCCTCCACCTTCGACCGCCCGCCGTCGGACCACACCACCGTCGCCGAGTTGGCCATCGAGCGGGCCAAGCGACTGGTCGAGATGGGCCACGACGTGGTCGTGCTGCTCGACTCGATCACCCGGTTGGGCCGGGCCTACAACCTGGCCGCGCCGGCCTCCGGGCGCATCCTGTCCGGTGGTGTCGACTCGACCGCGCTGTTCCCGCCCAAGCGTTTCCTGGGCGCGGCGCGCAACATCGAGAACGGCGGCTCGCTGACCGTGTTCGCCACCGCACTGGTGGAGACCGGTTCGGCCGGTGACACGGTGATCTTCGAGGAGTTCAAGGGCACCGGCAACGCCGAGCTCAAGCTGGACCGCAAGATCGCCGACAAGCGGGTGTTCCCCGCGGTCGACGTGGACCAGTCCAGCACCCGTAAGGAGGAGCTGCTGCTCTCTCCGGACGAGCTGGCGGTGACCCACAAGTTGCGTCGGGTGTTGCACGCCCTGGACAGCCAGCAGGCGATCGACCTGCTGCTGGACCGGCTGCGCAAGACCAAGACCAACATCGAGTTCCTGATGCAGGTGGCCAAGACGACGCCGTCCGCGGGCGGCGACGAGTAGGACCGGCCGCACGCACCCGGGGGTCGGGAACAAAGCCGACCCCCGGGTGCGTTGTAGCGCAGGTCAGCGCGTCTGGCACACTGTCAGGTCGGCAGTCCGGCTCCGGTTCACCCCAGGCATCAGCAGGGGACCCGGCGGCCACCAAGGAGAGGACGACATCCAGTGAAGAGCGGCATTCACCCCGACTACGTGGTCACCGAAGTGACCTGTGGCTGCGGGAACGCGTTCACCACCCACAGCACCAAGGCCTCTGGTTCGATCCACGTCGAGGTTTGCTCCAACTGCCACCCGTTCTACACCGGCAAGCAGAAGATTCTGGACACCGGTGGCCGGGTCGCGCGCTTCGAGCAGCGCTACGGCAAGCGCAAGAAGTAGCTGTGCCGACGGCGCCTGTCCAGTGGCTTCGGACCGCTGGGCAGGCGCCGTTGTCATGTCGTGAGTCGGCCCGCGTCGAGCTTTGTCGAGTGTGCGAGAAGGGACAGCTGTGACCAAGCCAGTGAGGCCGGTACCGGAGGTACTGCACGCGCTGCTGGCCGAGCACGCCGAACTCGAACGCCAACTCGCCGATCCGGCCGTGCACTCCGACCAGACGTTGGCCCGCAAGCTCTCCCGCCGGTACGCCGAACTGGGCCCGGTGGCCAAGACCATTCACGAGCTCGACCAGGTCCGCGACGACGAGGCGACCGCCCGCGAGCTGGCCGGTGAGGACCCGACGTTCGGTGTCGAGGCCGAGGAACTGGCCGCCCGGGTGCCGCAGCTGGAGGACCGGCTGACCGAGCTGCTGCTGCCGCGCGACCCGTTCGACTCCTCCGACGTGGTGCTGGAGATCAAGTCCGGTGAGGGCGGCGAGGAGTCCGCACTGTTCGCCGGCGACCTGCTCCGGATGTACCTGCGATACGCCGAACGACACGGTTGGCGGGCGGAGGTGCTGGACAGCATCGACTCCGAACTGGGCGGCTACAAGGACGTCACGGTCGCGGTGAAGGGCAGGGCCGGGCTGGTCGAGGGCGTGTGGGCCAGGCTGAAGTTCGAGGGCGGCGTGCACCGCGTGCAGCGGGTGCCGGTGACCGAGTCGCAGGGCCGCATCCACACTTCCGCGGCCGGCGTGCTGGTCTACCCGGAGCCCGAGGACGTCGAGATCGAGATCGACGAGAAAGAACTGCGCATCGACGTGTTCCGGTCGTCCGGGCACGGTGGGCAGAGCGTGAACACGACCGACTCGGCGGTGCGGATCACCCACCTGCCCACCGGCATCGTGGTCTCCTGCCAGAACGAGCGCAGCCAGTTGCAGAACAAGGCCAGGGCGATGCACGTGCTGCGCGCCCGGTTGCTCGCGCTGGCCGAGGAGAAGGCCGCGGCCGAGGCGTCCGCCGCCCGCCGCAACCAGGTGCGCACGGTGGACCGCTCCGAGCGAATCCGGACGTACAACTACCCGGAGAACCGGATCTCCGACCATCGGGTGAATTTCAAGGCGTACAACCTCGATCAGGTGCTCGACGGCGACCTCGACGCGGTGCTCGACGCGCTGCGCGACGCGGATCGAGCCGCGCGACTCAGCGAAACCGCCGGCAAGTGAGAAACTTCTCGGCGTGACTCGACAGCCGCTCCGACTGGCCATCAACGAAGCCGAGCGGATTCTTGATGCCGCCGGCGTGGCCAGCCCCCGGGTAGACGCCGAACTGATCGCCGCCCACGTGCTCGGCGTGGAGCGAACCCGGCTGGGCCTGGTGCCGCTGGTCGACCCACCGGTGGTGGACGCGATCGGGCAGCTGGTCGCGCAACGGGCCAAGCGGGTGCCGTTGCAGCACCTGACCGGCTGGGCCGCGATGGGCCCGATCACCGTGGGCGTCGGCCCGGGCGTGTTCGTGCCCCGCCCGGAGACGGAAATGCTGCTGGAGTGGGGCCTGGCCGCGATCAAGGGCCGACCGGACCCGGTGGTGCTGGACCTGTGCACCGGTTCGGCCGCACTGGCCCTGGCGATCGCCAACGCGCGGCCGGACGCGACCGTGCACGCGGTCGAGTTGGACGGGGTCGCGCTCGCCTGGGCCCGGCAGAACGCCGAATTGCGCGCGCAGGCCGGCGACACCCCGATCAAGATCTACGCCGGCGACGCCACCGACTCGATGCTGATGTCCGATCTGGACGCGATGGTCGATCTCGTCGTGTGCAACCCGCCGTACGTGCCCGAGGGCACCGAGGTGTCGCCGGAAGTAGCCGACCACGACCCGGCAACCGCCGTCTTCGGTGGTCCGGACGGCCTGGACGTGATCCGCTTCGTGGTGGCCGCGGCGGCCAGGCTGCTGAAGCCGGGCGGCTCGGTAGGCATCGAACACGACGAGACACACGGTGACGCGGTGCTGTCGTTGCTCTCGGTCAGGCGGGTGCTGACCGACGTGGTGGATCACAACGACCTGACCGCCAGGCCACGGTTCGCGACCGCGAGGCGAACCGATGGGGAGCAGCAGGGCGCCTGAGCTGCCCTCGCTCGATGGCGCAGCCTGGCGTCACGTGCGCAGCCTGGCGTCACGTGCGCAGCCTGGCATCACGTGCGGAGCCTGGCTGAACGATCCTCGCTGAGGCGCCTCGTATGGCCGGAAGCGCAAAGAGGTCGCTTCGCTCCTGGCCCTCCCGTGTCGCTGGCGCGGCAGGGCCTCCCTCGTCGCTGGCGCGACAGGGCCCATGCGAGGATTCCCCCGTGGCCATGACCTACGACTGCAGCCGGCAGGATGAACGGGAGGCCGGACTGACCGCGGCCGCCGGCTCCGTGCGGTCGTCCCGACTTGTCGTCTTCCCGACCGACACCGTGTACGGAATCGGTTGCGACGCCTTTGATCCGATCGCGGTGAACGCGCTGTTCGACGCGAAGGGGCGCGGCCGCAACATGCCGCTGTCCGTGCTCGTCGGCTCGTGGTCCACTGTAGACGGTCTGGTGCTGTCCGTGCCGAAGCGGGCCCGGGACCTGATCGAGGCGTTCTGGCCGGGCGGCCTGTCCATCGTGCTGCCGCACGCACCCTCGCTGGCCTGGGATCTCGGCGACACCCGGGGCACGGTGAGCGTGCGGATGCCGCTGCACCCGGTGATCCTCGAACTGCTGCGCGAGGTCGGGCCGATGGCCCAGTCCAGCGCGAACCGCAGCGGCCACCAGCCGGCGACCACCGCCGAGGAGGCGCGGACGCAGTTCGCCGAGTCGGTTTCGGTCTACCTGGACGGCGGCCCGGCCGGCGAGCCGGTGCCCTCCAGCATCATCGACCTGACCAGCGAACAGCCGCGCCTGCTGCGCGAGGGCGCGGTCAGCCGCGCCGCCGTCGCCGAGGTGCTCGGTCTGGACGCGGCCGAGGTCGCGGTGTGATGGCCAGCGACCTGTTCACCGCGAGCCACGGGCCGGCCTGACGCCGTGGGCCCCGCCTTCGATGCCACCCCCGCCGGTCTGCCGGTGCGGGAGTACGTACTGGTCTGCCTCACCGCCGCCGCGGTGACCTACCTGCTCACCGGTCTCATTCGGCTGTTCGCGTTCCGGGCCGGCGCCGTGGCCAACCCGAGGGCCCGGGACGTGCACCTGGTGCCGATGCCCAGGATGGGCGGCCTGGCGATGTACGGCGGGGTGGTCGGCGGAATGCTGCTGGCCCACCAGCTCCCGGTGCTGCGCAGGGCTTTCGAGTACTCCCTCGACCCGGTCGCGGTGCTGCTCGGCGGCGGGCTGATCGTGCTCGTCGGCGCGCTGGACGACCGGTTCGAACTGGACTCGCTGACCAAACTCGCCGGCCAGACCACCTCCGCCGGGCTGCTGGTGCTGCTCGGCCTGCAGTGGGTGGTGTTCTGGGTGCCCTGGGGCGGCCAGAACGGCGGCATGGGCTCGGTGCTGGTGCTCGACCAGAACGAGGGCGGGCTGCTGTCCGTGCTGCTGGTCGTCACGATGGTCAACGCGATGAACTTCGTCGACGGGCTGGACGGTCTGGCCGCCGGCATCGGCCTGATCGCGGCGACCGCTACCTGCGCGTTCTCGCTCGGGCTGCTCAACGCCTCCGACGGCAACGTGCTCAACTACCCGCCGGCGCTGATCGGCGCCACCCTGGCCGGCGCGTGTCTTGGCTTCCTACCGCACAACTTCCAGCCGGCCAGAATCTTCATGGGCGACTCCGGATCGATGCTGATCGGGCTGATGTTGGCCGCTGCCAGCACTTCGGCGTCGGGAAAGATCAGTTTCAGCCAGATCGGTGCCAAGGACGCGCTGGCCCTGCTCTCCCCGCTGCTGGTCGTCGCGGCGGTGCTCTTCGTGCCGATGCTGGACCTGTTGCTGGCCATCGGCCGCCGGCTGCCCAAGGGCCTGAGCCTGGCGCACGCGGACAAGATGCACCTGCACCACCGGATGCTGGAGATCGGTCACTCGCAACGGCGCGCGGTGCTGTTGATCTACTTGTGGGCCGGGGTGATCGCGTTCGGTGCGGTGGCGCTGACCTTGTTCAATGTGGTCGTCGTGGTCTGGGTCATCGCGGTGGGGCTGCTGCTCTCGCTGGCCGTGTCGGCGGTGCCGCGGCTGCGTGATCTGCGGCGAACCCAGCCGTAGCAGCCGTTCGGCACCTGATCGACATCTGGTGGAAGACTGCTGTTCAGGGGGCTGACTTCCGTTGCGTGACAACCGTACGGTAAATTGACGTCAACGAGCAGCATGCGTCATCTCCCAGTGAAGTGGGGTGAACACCGTGTGGGACGGTAGCCGGATGGACGTGTCGATCCGTGCGTTGCGTCCGATTCGAGTGTTTGTCCCTCGACGGGTTGGATGGCGGGATAGCTGTGATAGCGTCTGCGTCAAGCCCCCCGAACGGGGGGTTCGATGCATCGTGCCACCGCAGGGCCTAGAGCCCAGCTCCTACGCGCGCCCGAGACTACGAGGCCCCGAGACCACGAGGAGTTCGCCCTTGAGTGATCGTCGTATGTGGGATAGCCATCCCGAATAGGCCAAACAGTGCCGAACAGTGAACCGGCGAACCATGAACCACCGAGCCTGTGGCGCCTGGTAGGCGTCGGCACCACGATGGCCGTGTTGGTCGCCGGCGGAATGCTGATCGGTCTGTTCATCGACTCGCGTGCGCATACCGTGCCTGTCTTCACGATGGTCGGCCTGGCGGTCGGTATCACGGCCACCTGCTTTTACGCGTACGCGAAGTTCCGGAGGTTCTGGTCATGATCGAGGTCGAGGGCTAGCGATGTCATCGTTGAAGGAAGCCGCGGCGAACGTGCCGGCGGCCGCAGTGATGAGTCTTCGCCGGCCGCTGCTCATCTCCGCCGTCATCGGGGCGGCGGGCCTTGTCGTGTCCGGCTTCATGGGCCACATCGTGATGGGGATTCTCGGCTGCATCGGACTCGGTCTGGGGCTGTTCAACACCCGGCTGATGCAGCGCGACGTCGCCAAGGTCATCGCTGAGGACAACCCGTCCCGCAAGGCACTGGGTATCGACTCGGCCCGCAGACTGATGATGATCACGCTGGTCGCGGTCGCGCTCGGCATCTTCGTCCGGCCCGACGGGCTGGGGGTCTTCTTCGGGCTCGCGATCTACCAGTTCATCAACATTGCCAACACGACATTGCCGGTTATGAAGGAGCTACGCCAGCGATGACCACTCCCTACCTCGCCGCCAGTACCAACATCACGGTCGGCGAGCACAGCCAGTGGCACCTGTTTGGCCTGACCCTGAACTCCGACACCATCATCTCCACCGTGGTCGCCTCGGTCATCCTGCTGATCCTGGGTTTCATCGTCCGCGCCAAGGTGACTTCTGGTCCGCCCAACGGTCTTCAGCTCTTCTTCGAGACGGTGACCAAGTTCCTCCGCGACCAGATCGAGACGACCGTCGGTGTCAAGGTCGCGCCGTTCCTGATCCCACTGTCCCTGGTGCTGTTCAGCTTCCTGCTGATCTGCAACTGGCTCTCGGTGCTGCCGCTGACCTTCAACGGCAAGGAACTGCTGCCGCCGCCCGCCGGTGACGTGAACCTGGTCTATCCGCTGGCACTGCTGGTGTTCTTCTGGAAGCACGTCGCCGGTTCCCGGGTCCACCACGGTCCGGGCCACCAGCTCGCGCACACCCTCAAGGGACACCTGCCCGCGTTCGCTCCGATGTGGGTGATCGAGGAGATCAGCGGCGTCGTCTCGCACTCGCTGCGACTGTTCGGCAACATCCTGGCCGGCGGCATCATGCTGGAAGTGATCGCCACCCTGCTGCCGCCGGAGATCAGCTGGGTGCTCAACGGCGGCTGGAAGCTGTTCGACCTGTTCATCGGCGCGATCCAGGCATTCATCTTCGCGTTCCTGACCATCATCTACTTCAGCCAGGCGATGGAAATACGGGAGGACCACTGAGGTCCCGCCCCGGTTCGCCCGCAGGCGAGTAGCTGAGTCCACAAAAAAGGTTGCGTCGACTTCCCGGTCGGCTGGAACAGACGTTTCACGAGTTGGATTGATAAGGGAGAGTCATGGCAAACACCACAGCCCAGGCGATCGAGACGGCCGGTGCGTACATCGGCGGCGGTCTGATCCTCGGCGGCGGCGCTGCCGGCGCGAGTATCGGTGACGGTCTCGCCGGTTCTCAGCTGGTCGCCGGCGTGGCCCGCCAGCCGGAGGCCCAGGGCCGGCTGTTCACGCCGTTCATTCTGACGGTCGCGTTCGCGGAGGGCACCTACTTCATCAACGTCGCCTTCGCGGCAATCCTGCTGTTCGTCTTCGGCAGCTCACCCTCCTAACGGCGATGAACACCTCGATTCTGGCGGCCGCCCCGGCGAACCCGCTGCTGCCCAACGGCACCTTCTTCGTCGAGTTGATCATCTTCGTCATCGTCCTGGTCGTGATGTGGCGCTTCATCGTGCCGCCGATCCTCAGGGCGATGCAGGAGCGGGCCGACCGCGTGCAGAAGACGGCCGACGAGCGGCAGGAAGCCACCGAGAAGCTGGCCGCAGCAGAGCAGCGCTACGACGAGGCACTGGCAGAGGCGCGCAAGGAAGCCGGCGGCATCCGCCTGGAGGCACGCACCGAGGGCCAGCACGTGCTGGACGAGCTGCGTGGCCAGGCACAGCAGGAGGTCGACGGGGTCCGCAGGCGCGGCGAGGAAGAACTCGCCGAGCAGCGGGAGCGTGCCCTGCGCGAGTTGCAGGGTCACATCGGCGAGCTGTCCGTCTCGTTGGCCAGCAAGGTCGTCGGTGCGGACCTGTCCGCGGGCGAGCGGTCGGCCACCACGGTGGCCCAGTTCCTCGACGGGCTGACCGCCAAGGGAGACGCCTGATGGCTGACTACATCGCCGAACTGGTCGGCTTCATCGTCGTCATCGCGGTGATCTGGTGGAAGGTCGTGCCGCCGGTTCGCACGGCGATGACCAAGCAGCAGGAGATCATCGCCAAGCAGGTGGTCGACGCGAAGACGGCGAGCGAGCGGCTGGAGGTCGCCGAGCGCAAGTACCGCGACGCGCTCGCCGAGGCACGTACCGAGGCCGCGAAGATCCGGGACGCCGCCCGCGCGGACGCCGAGCGGATTCTGGTCGAGATGCGTGAGCAGGCCGAGCGTGAGGTCGTGCGCATCCGGCAGCGTGGCGAGGAGGAGCTGGTCACCCAGCGCCAGCAGGTCATCCGTGAGCTGCGTGGCCGGATCGGCGAGCTGTCGGTGAACCTGGCCGGCCAGCTGGTGTCCGAGCACCTCGCCGACACCGACCGCCGGGTCGGCACGGTCGACCGACTGCTCGACGAGTTGGAGGCCATGGCGGCCACCGAGGGAGATGCGTGATGCAGGCGGCCAGTAGGGAGTCGTTGGCCAAGGCCACCGAGCGGCTCGACCAGACGGTCGGGGCGCTCGGCGACGAGGGCACCGGCCAACTCGCCGACGAGCTGTTCGCCGTGCTGCACCTGCTCGCCCGCGAGCGGGTGCTGCGGCGCCACCTCGCCGACCCGAGCACCGCGACCGACTCACGCAAGCGGCTGGTCGAGGGTGTGCTGGACGGCAAGATCGGCCCGGCGGCGCTGGACACGGTGGTCGGAGTGGCCACCAGCCGGTGGTCGACCTCGGTCGACCTGCTCGACGCGCTGGAACTGCTCGCCCGGCAGGCCGTGCTGGCCACCGCGGAGAGCGACGGCGTGATCGAGGACGTCGAGGACGAGCTCTTCCGGTTCAGCCGCATCCTGGACTCCCAGTCCGAACTGCGCATCCTGCTGTCCGACGCGGCCACGCCGGTGGAGGGTCGGGTCGCGCTGTTGGACCGGCTGATCACCGACAAGGTCCGGTCGGCCACCCGCACGCTGCTCGATCAGGTCGTTCGGCTGCCCAGGGGCGTTAGCCTGGAAGTGTCGGTGAGCAGGCTGGCCGAACTGGCCGCCGCCCGCCGGCACCGCTCGGTGGCGCACGTGACGGCCGCGGCCCCGTTGACCGACGCGCAGGAGCGGCGCCTGGCCCAGGTGCTGTCCACCATCTTCGGCCGCGCCGTCTCGGTGCAGGTCGAGCTGGACCCGGACGTGCTCGGCGGCCTGGTGATCCGGGTCGGCGACGAGGTGATCGACGGCAGCGTCGCGGCCCGGCTGGCCAAGGCCCGGCAGGACCTACCCGGCTGAAACGCCGCTAACCCCAAGACCACAGATAGATCGAGAGCAGGGACCGAATAGCCATGGCGGAGCTGACGATCTCGTCGGACGAGATCCGGAGCGCGATCGAGAACTACGTCTCCACCTTCTCGCCGGAGACCGCTCGCGAGGAGGTCGGCACTGTCGTCGACACCAGCGACGGCATCGCGCATGTCGAGGGCCTGCCCTCGGTGATGTCCAACGAGCTGCTGGAGTTCCCCAACGGGGTGCTCGGGGTGGCGCAGAACCTGGATGTCCGTGAGATCGGTGCGGTCATCCTCGGTGACTACGAGCACATCGAAGAGGGCCAGGAGGTCCACCGGACCGGCCGGGTGCTGTCCGTGCCGGTCGGCGACGGCTTCCTCGGCCGGGTCGTCGACCCGCTGGGCAACCCGATCGACGGCCTGGGCGACATCGTCGCCGACGACCAGCGCGCGCTGGAACTGCAGGCACCGTCGGTGATGAACCGGCAGCCGGTGAAGGAGCCGCTGCAGACCGGGATCAAGGCGATCGACTCGCAGACCCCGATCGGCCGCGGCCAGCGTCAGCTGATCATCGGTGACCGCAAGACCGGCAAGACCGCGGTCGCGGTGGACACGATCCTCAACCAGAAGGCGGCCTGGGCGTCGGGCGACCCGAAGCAGCAGGTGCGCTGCGTGTACGTCGCCATCGGTCAGAAGGGCTCCACCATCGCGGGGGTGAAGACCTCGCTGGAGGAGGCCGGGGCGCTGGAGTACACGACCATCGTGGCCGCCCCCGCGTCGGACTCCGCCGGCTTCAAGTGGCTGGCCCCCTACACCGGCTCGGCGATCGCCCAGTACTGGATGTACCAGGGCAAGCACGTGCTGATCGTGTTCGACGACCTGACCAAGCAGGCTGAGGCGTACCGCGCGATCTCGCTGCTGCTGCGCCGCCCGCCAGGGCGTGAGGCCTACCCCGGCGACGTGTTCTACTTGCACTCGCGCCTGCTGGAGCGTTGCGCGAAGCTGTCCGACGAGCTCGGCGGCGGTTCGCTGACCGGTCTGCCGATCATCGAGACCAAGGCCAACGACGTGTCGGCCTACATCCCGACGAACGTCATCTCGATCACCGACGGCCAGTGCTTCCTGGAGTCCGACCTGTTCAACCAGGGCGTTCGGCCCGCGGTGAACGTCGGTATCTCGGTTTCCCGAGTCGGTGGTTCGGCGCAGGTCAAGGCGATGCGCAAGGTCGCGGGCTCGCTGCGGCTGGACCTGTCCCAGTACCGCGAGCTGGAGGCGTTCACCGCCTTCGCCTCCGACCTGGACGCCACCTCCAAGGCCCAGCTGGACCGTGGCGCGCGGCTGGTCGAGCTGCTCAAGCAGCCGCAGTACAGCCCGTACCCGGTCGAGGAGCAGGTCGTCTCGATCTACCTGGGCACCAAGGGCCACCTGGACTCGGTCCAGATCGCCGATGTGCGTCGGTTCGAGCAGGAGTTCCTGGAGCACCTGCGCGCCAAGCCGGGCATTCTCGACGAGATTCGGTCCACCAAGGATCTCTCTGACGACACCGAAGCGCTGCTGGTGGACGCGATCAACGAGTTCAAGCGGCAGTTTGACAGTTCGGACGGCAAGCCGGTGATCGAGGACCACACCGACGCGCTGGACGCCGACGAGGAAGGGCGCGAGTCGGTCAAGGTGAACCGGCCCGCACCCAACCAGAAGTGATCGGGTAGCCATGGCCGCAGAACTGCGAATCCTTCGACAGCGTGTCCGGGCGGTCAAGTCCATCCAGAAGACCACTCGGGCCTACGAACTGATCGCCACCTCGCGCATCGGTCGGGCGCGGGCCCGGGTCGAGGCGTCCCGGCCCTATGCCGAGGAGATCACCACGGTGCTCTCCGCGCTGACGGCCGGTTCGGCGAACCTGAACCACCCGCTGCTCACCCCGCGGGAGAACCCGCGGCGGGCCGGCGTGCTCGTCGTCACCAGCGACAAGGGCATGTGCGGTGGCTACAACGCCAACCTGCTGCGCAAGGCCGAGGAACTGGCCGCCCTGCTGCGCGACGAGGGCAAGTCGGTGACGCTGTTCGTCTCCGGCCGCAAGGCGTTGGACTACTACCGGTTCCGCAACCGGCCGATCGAGCAGTCCTGGACGGGCTACTCCGATCTGCCGACCTATCAGGACGCGGCCACCGCGGGCGACGCGCTCGTCCAGGCGTTCATGTCCGGTGTGGACAGTGACGGCACGACGCCGGCGACCGGGTCGACCGACGCGGGCGAGGGACTGGACGAACTGCACATCGTCTACACCGAGTTCCGTTCGATGCTCACCCAGACGCCGGTGGCCAAGCGGATCGCGCCGCTGGAAGTCGAGTACTCCGAGAACCCGGCCCAGTTGCCGGACTACGAGTTCGAGCCGGATGCCGAGACGTTGCTCGGCGCGCTGCTGCCGAAGTACGTGAAGACCCGGTTGTTCGCGGCGTTCCTCGACGCGGCGGCCTCCGAGTTGGCCGCCCGGCAGCGGGCGATGAAGGCCGCGACGGACAACGCCGACGACCTCATCCGCAATCTCACCAGGCAGGCCAACCAGGCTCGTCAGGCCCAGATCACCCAGGAGCTCAGCGAGATCGTCGGCGGTGCTGACGCGCTCGCCGCGGCAGGAAGTGAAGAATAATGACTGCCACTGTGTCCACTGCAACGGCGACCGGCCGCGTTGTCCGGGTCATCGGTCCGGTCGTCGACGTCGAGTTCCCCCGGGACTCGGTGCCCGAGCTGTTCAACGCGCTGCACGTGCCGGTCGAGCTGGCCGGCCAGGAGCGCACGCTGACCCTGGAAGTGGCCCAGCACCTCGGCGACGGCGTGGTGCGGACCATCTCGATGCAGCCGACCGACGGTCTGGTCCGCGGCACCGAGGTGTCCGACACCGGCGCGGCGATCTCCGTTCCGGTCGGCGAGGCCGTCAAGGGGCACGTGTTCAACACCCTTGGTGACTGCCTCGACGAGCCGGGCTTCGGCGCAGACCTCGAACACTGGGGCATCCACCGCAAGGCACCGGCGTTCGACAAGCTCGAAGGCCGCACCGAGATGCTGGAGACCGGCCTCAAGGTGATCGACCTGCTCACGCCGTACGTGCGTGGCGGCAAGATCGGCCTGTTCGGCGGTGCCGGCGTCGGCAAGACGGTGCTCATCCAGGAGATGATCAACCGTATCGCCCGCGTGCACAGCGGCACCTCGGTCTTCGCCGGGGTGGGTGAGCGCACCCGTGAGGGCAACGACCTCATCCTGGAGCTGGGCGAGGCCAACGTGCTCAAGGACACCGCGCTGGTGTTCGGGCAGATGGACGAGCCGCCCGGGACGCGGATGCGGGTGGCACTGTCCGCGCTGACCATGGCGGAGTACTTCCGCGATGTGCAGAACCAGGACGTGCTGCTGTTCATCGACAACATCTTCCGGTACACCCAGGCGGGTTCGGAGGTGTCCACCCTGCTGGGCCGGATGCCCTCCGCTGTGGGTTACCAGCCGACGCTGGCCGACGAGATGGGCGAGCTGCAGGAGCGGATCACCTCCACCAAGGGGCGGTCGATCACCTCGATGCAGGCCATCTACGTGCCGGCCGACGACTACACCGACCCGGCGCCGGCGACCACGTTCGCGCACCTGGACGCGACCACGGAGCTGTCCCGTGGGGTGTTCTCCAAGGGCATCTTCCCGGCGGTGGACCCGCTGGCGTCCTCGTCCCGAATCCTCGATCCGGCGATCGTCGGCGAGGAGCACTACCGGGTCGCGCAGGAAGTCATCCGGATTCTGCAGAAGTACAAGGACCTGCAGGACATCATCGCCATCCTCGGTATGGACGAACTCGCCGAGGAGGACCGGCTCACCGTGCAGCGGGCCCGCCGGATCGAGCGGTTCCTGTCGCAGAACATGATGGCCGCCGAGCAGTTCACCGGTCAGCCCGGTTCCACGGTGCCGTTGAAGGAGACCATCGAGGCCTTCGACAAGATCACCAAGGGCGACTACGACCACCTCCCCGAGCAGGCGTTCTTCCTGATCGGTGGGTTGGAGGACCTGGAGCGCAGGGCCAAGGAGCTCGCGGGCAAATAGGGCTGTGGTCGGGCCGGGGGTCAGTTGTCCACAGGCCCCCGGCACCGCCGTTGCCCCGCTCGAAGAACCGTTTAGACTGCGCGGCTAAGAGGATGACAAGGAGACGCACGTGGCTGCTGAGATGACCGTCGAACTGGTGGCCGTCGAGCGCCTGCTGTGGTCCGGTTCGGCCACCGCCGTGTTCACCCGTACCACCGAGGGTGAGATCGGCGTCCTGTCACGGCACATCCCGCTGCTCGGCGAGCTGGTACCGGACGCGGTCGTGCGAATCGACACCCCGGACGGCAAGAGCTTCCGCGCGGCTGTGCAGGGCGGCTTCCTCTCGGTCACCGGCGAGCGGGTCAGCATTCTGGCCGAGGACGCCCAGTTCGGTGACGAGATCGACGTGGAGGCCGCGCGCGCCGAGCTGGACAGCGAGGATGAGGTGGTGCGCGCCAGAGCCGCCTCCCAGTTGCGGGCGGCCGGACAGTCGGTCTGAGGCCCGGCAGCGAGCGGGGCGGGGACGGCCGTGGGGATCGCCGGGTACATCGGGTTGATCCTGATCGCGTTGGCGATCATCCTGGCCTTGTTTGCCACCAGGCGGTTCCGCCTGCTGCGGGAGGGCGGCGTGCACGTCGCGCTGCGTTCCCGGGTCGATGACAACGGCCGCGGTTGGCAGTTGGGCGTCGGCCGTTATCGCGGTGACGACTTCATCTGGTTCCGGGCGCTGAGCATTCGCTCCGGCCCGGACCGGATCATCCCGCGAGTCGGTCTTGAGGTGTCCGACCGTCGCGAGCCCAGCGTCCCGGAGAGCTACGCGATGCCGGTGGACGCGATCGTGCTGCGCTGCCGGGGCACCGCCGGGGAGATGGAGATCGCGATGGGCAGCGACGCCGTCACCGGTTTCCTTTCCTGGCTGGAGTCTTCGCCGCCGGGGCGTGCGGTGCCGTGGGCGAGCTGAGCTGCTCGACGGGGTGAACTTCCGCGGAGAGCCCGTTCCGGCTCGGTAGCGTCCGGACTCGTGGTGTCCATCCGCGAGGTTCACCACGGCCGTCGGCTTCGACCGTGATGGCCGCGAGGTCGTTGTCAAGATCAGCTCTGAGGATCAGGAAGCTGCGGAAGTCCAGCGCCTCGTGGAGACTTCGCGTCAGTTCGCCGAGCCGGTTGGCCGGCGCCCGGGGGGCAACTTCTGCGGTCGCCGCCCATCCGGAGACGAAGTGCGCATTGTGGATGCGGGCACCCGGAGCGGTCCGCTGACCGTGGTGATCAACAACGAACGAGTGTGCCCAGGGGCGTTCGGCTGTGTACCTGCGGTCCGGTCCATTCTGCCGCGAGGCTGTTCGATGACCGTGCTGTCGAGCGCCAGCGGACTACGGTGGGACGTGAGGGAATCGCGCAGCAATGATCCTGACTGGTTGCGTTCATGGCGAGTATCGCCCTACGGACACCCCGGAACGAATGTCCGATGTGATCAACGAGGTCATGACCGGTCTGCGGCCCGGCGATCCGTGGGTGATCGCCGATCCCGGGTTTCCGCGGTGGTACCACCCGCGCTACGTGCTGCCACTGAAGCGGGTTGAGCAGGCTGTCGTCGAGTTCTGCCTGACTGACGGCCAGCAGCCGGCCAGCGGCGACTGGGCCGAGGACGGCGGCGACCATGAGCGCCTCTTCCTCGGACCGGACCAGTACCGCGCGCTGAACAGAACCAGGGACTAGCTGTTCTCGCCCGGCTTCCACAGCACGTCGCTATCCGGATTCGCCTTGCGCGACAGGATGAACAGCAGGTCGGACAGTCGGTTGAGGTACTTCGCGGTGAGCACGTTGGCGCGATCCGGATCGGTGTCCAGCAGCGCCCACGCGCTGCGCTCGGCCCGCCGGACAACGGTGCGCGCGACGTGCAGCAGGGCCGCGCCGGGAGTGCCGCCGGGCAGGATGAACGACGCCAGCGGCGGCAGGTCGGCGTTGAACTCGTCGCACCACCCCTCCAGCCGGTCCACGTAGCCTTGGGTGACCCGGAGGGGCGGCACCTTCGGGTCCGGCACGATCGGGGTGGCCAGGTCCGCTCCTAC
The DNA here is from genome assembly GCA_036268615.1 of Pseudonocardiaceae bacterium. Lineage (GTDB taxonomy): Bacteria > Actinomycetota > Actinomycetes > Mycobacteriales > Pseudonocardiaceae > DATATV01. The sequence goes on along the minus strand of DATATV010000121.1, from coordinate 160,146 downwards.
GTCGAAGAGGTCGTTCTGTACCACTCGCAGCACCGCGACCAACTCGGTCGGCAGGTTGCCGGTGGCCAGGGCGACGCCGATGGCCGCGTTCGCCTCCTCGGTGTCCGCGTAGGCCACCAGTCGGGGATCGGTCTTGCTGACACGGGAGAAGTCGGCCAACCCACTGGTGCCGTCGTCACCGGTGCGGGTGTAGATCTTCGTCAGGTGCACGGCCATGCCGCCAGGGTACGGAGGGCCTCCGTACGATGCTCCGCGGGCAACAGCTGGAGGTTTCATGAGTGAGCATTTCCGGGTCCAGGGTGGGGCGCGGCTGACCGGTGTCGTCGACGTGGTCGGCGCCAAGAACAGCGTGCTCAAGCTGATGGCGGCGGCACTGCTCGCCGAGGGCACCACCACACTGACGAACTGCCCGGAGATCCTGGACGTTCCGCTGATGGCAGACGTCCTGCGTGGCCTCGGCTGCGACGTGACCATCGACGGTGACACCACGGTGATCAACACCCCGGCGGAGCTGAACCACCGGGCGGACTTCGCCTCGGTGGGCAAGCTGCGCGCGTCGGTGTGTGTGCTCGGGCCGCTGGTCGGCCGGTGCAAGAAGGCCGTCGTCGCGTTGCCGGGTGGCGACGCGATCGGCTCCCGGCCGCTGGACATGCACCAGAACGGACTGCGCCAGCTCGGCACACACAGCGAGATCGAGCACGGCTGCGTCGTGGCCGAGGCGGAGAACCTGCGTGGCGCGCAGATCTGGCTGGACTTCCCGAGCGTCGGCGCCACCGAGAACATCCTGATGGCCGCCGTGCTCGCCGAGGGCACCACGGTCATCGACAACGCCGCGCGCGAGCCGGAGATCGTCGACCTGTGCATCATGCTCACCCAGATGGGCGCCAAGATCGAGGGCGCCGGCACCTCCGCGCTGACCGTGCACGGTGTCGACTCGCTGCACCCGGCCGAGCACCGGGTGATCGGCGACCGGATCGTCGGCGCCACCTGGGCGTTCGCCTCGGCGATCACCCGGGGTGACGTGACCGTGCGCGGGGTCGACCCGCACCACCTCGACCTGGTGCTGGAGAAGCTGCGGATGGCCGGCGCCGAGGTGACCACCGGCGAGCAGTGGTTCCGGGTGGTCCAGCACGACCGGCCCAAGGCGGTCGACTTCGTCACGCTGCCCTACCCGGGGTTCGCCACCGATCTACAGCCCTTCGCCATCGCTCTGGCCTCGGTCGCCGACGGCACCTCGATGATCACCGAGAACGTGTTCGAGGCGCGTTTCCGGTTCATCGAGGAGATGGTCCGGCTCGGTGCCGACGCCCGCACCGACGGCCACCACGCGGTCGTGCGCGGCCAGCAGCGACTCTCCAGCGCGCCGGTGTGGGCCTCCGACATCCGGGCCGGGGTCGGCCTGGTGCTCGCCGGTCTCGGCGCGGACGGGGTCACTGAGGTCTGGGACGTGTTCCACATCGACCGCGGTTATCCCCGGTTCGTGCGGAACATGCAGCGGCTGGGCGCGGACGTGCGTCGGGTGGCGGCACCCCCGGAACGCGACTGAGCGGGCTCAGTCGCTGTCGCTGAGCAGCAGGTCGGCCGCGGCGGCCGCGTCGGCGGCGAAGACGAGCACCCGCAGGCTGCCGGCCGGGCCGCCCTCGGGTCCGGGGGCGGTGGTGGCCCGGATGCCGTGGCTGGCCAGCCGTTCCCGGACGAACGCGGCGGCCTGCTCGGACGGTGCGGTGGCGATCTCGCGGAGCAGGCCGTAGTCCCGGGCGCGGGCCACCTTGCGTGCCGCCCGGGTCGGCCGGGCGGTGTCGCTGCCGAACGAGCGGCGCAGCATGACGCTGAGCAGGAACAGAACCAGGGCCAGCACGATCAGCTCTTCCGGCACGTCCAGTCCCATGGCTACATCGTCCCCCGCGCACCCGTCCGGCAACAGCCGGCACAGCGGATCGTTGTGAGCAAGTCCACGAGCCGATCTGGTTACCGGTCAGTATGGTGGGCGAAAAGCGGGCCAACGGAGGACACAGTGCCGTATCCGACAGATGCTGACCGCGACCGGCCGTGGGTGATGCGCACGTACGCCGGTCATTCCTCGGCGACCGCGTCGAACGCTCTCTACCGCCGAAACCTCGCCAAGGGCCAGACCGGGCTGTCCGTCGCCTTCGACCTGCCCACCCAGACCGGCTACGACCCCGACCACGAACTTGCCTCCGGCGAGGTCGGCCGGGTCGGCGTGCCGATCAGCCACATCGGCGACATGCGGCAGTTGTTCGACGGCATTCCGCTGGCCGAGGCGAACACGTCGATGACGATCAACGCGACCGCGATGTGGCTGCTCGCGCTCTACACGTCCGTGGCCGAGGAGCAGGGCGCCGACCTGGCGACGCTCTCCGGCACCACGCAGAACGACATCATCAAGGAGTACCTGTCCCGGGGCACCTACGTGTTCCCGCCGGGCCCGAGCCTGCGGCTGATCACCGACATGATCAGCTGGACGGTGGCCAACGTGCCGCAGTGGAACCCGATCAACATCTGTAGCTACCACCTCCAGGAGGCCGGCGCCACGCCGGTGCAGGAGATCGCCTATGCGATGTGCACCGCGATCGCCGTGCTGGACGCGGTTTTCTCCTCCGGTCAGGTGCCCGAGGAGCGCCGCGGCGACGTGGTCGGCCGGATCTCCTTCTTCGTCAACGCGGGCGTGCGCTTCGTCGAGGAGATGTGCAAGATGCGCGCGTTCACCGAACTGTGGGACGAGATCACCCGGGAGCGTTACGGCATCGCCGACCCCCGGCAGCGCCGGTTCCGCTACGGCGTGCAGGTCAACTCGTTGGGGTTGACCGAATCCCAGCCGGAGAACAACGCCCAGCGGATCGTGCTGGAGATGCTCGCCGTCACCCTCTCCCGCGGCGCGCGGGCCCGCGCGGTCCAGTTGCCGGCCTGGAACGAGGCGCTGGGTCTGCCCCGCCCGTGGGATCAGCAGTGGGCGCTGCGGATGCAGCAGGTGCTCGCCTACGAGACCGATCTGCTGGAGTACGAGGACCTGTTCGACGGCTCGCCGGTGGTCCGGGCGAAGGTCGACGAGATCCTCACCGGGGCGCGCGCCGAGATCGACCGGGTGCAGGCGATGGGCGGCGCGGTGGCCGCGGTGGAGAGCGGCTACATGAAGTCGCAGCTGGTCGGTTCGCTCGCGCGGCGGCGCGGCCGGCTGGAGTCCGGTGACGACGTGATCGTCGGCGTGAACCGGTTCGACACCACCGAACCGAGCCCGTTGCAGGCCGAGGGCGCCGAGGCCATCGAGATGCTGGACCCGAACGTGGAGCGGGAGGCCGAGGCCGCCGTCGTCGCGTGGCGGGCCGGCCGGGACGCGGCCGCGGTGGGCGGCGCGCTGGGCGAGTTGCGGGACGCGGCGAAGACCGACGCGAACCTCGTCGAGGCGACCCTCGCGTGCGCCCGGGTCGGGGTGACCACCGGGGAGTGGGCCGGCACCCTGCGCGAGGTGTTCGGCGAGTACCGGGCACCCACCGGCGTGGCCGCGGCGACCGGGTCCGGCGAGACCGGGGACGCCATCGCCGAGGTGCGTGCGAAGGTGCGGCAGGCCGGTGAGCAGCTCGGCGAGCGGCTGCGCATCCTGGTCGGCAAGCCGGGCCTGGACGGCCACTCCAACGGCGCCGAACAGGTCGCGGTGCGCGCCCGGGACGTCGGGTTCGAGGTGGTCTACCAGGGCATCCGGCTGACTCCGGCGCAGATCGTCGCGGCCGCGGTGCAGGAGGGCGTGCACGTGGTCGGGCTGTCCGTGCTGTCCGGCTCGCACATGGAGGTCGTGCCGGCGGTGGTCGAGGGCCTGCGCGCGGCCGGCGCCGGGGAGGTGCCGGTGATCGTCGGCGGCATCATCCCGCCGGAGGACGCGGCCGCGCTGCGCCGGCTGGGCGTGGCGAAAGTGTTCACTCCCAAGGACTATGCGTTGACCGAGATGATGGGCGAGATCGTCGACGTGGTGCTCGCCGCGAACGCCTGACCGGTCCCCGGGCTGCTGGGCGTCAGCGTTTTTCGTGCAGCAGCAGCAAGGCGTAGGCGGCGACCGACTGGGCGTCGGTGATCTCGCCGCCGGCGATCATCGCCTCCACCGTCGAGCGGGCGAACCAGGCCGAGCGCATGTCCTGCTCCTCCAGTTCGCGCTCGGGCGGCCCCTCGGTCAGGTCGGTGGCCAGGAAGACCCGGCCGCGCTGGCTGGACAGGCCGGGCGCCACGTCCAGCAGCCCCAGCTCGACCAGCCGGCCGGCCCGCAGGCCGGTCTCCTCACGCAGTTCGCGCGCGGCCAGCTCGGCCGGCGGTGCGTCCGCCCGGTTGGGCGCGGTGCCCTGCGGGAACTCCCAGCGGCGCAGGCCCAGCGGATAGCGGAACTGTTCGACCAGGTGCAGCCGGTCCCCGTCCATCGCGATGACCAGCGCGTAGTCCGGCTTGTCGATCACGCCGTAGATGCCGGGCGTGCCGTCGGCGTGCCGGATGGCGTCCTCCCGGACGGTCATCCACGGATTGGCGTAGACCTGGTGCGATTCGAGCGACTCCACACCCGGATCGTGCCTGACCGGGTCGCCCCCTACGCTGACCGGGTGCGTCTCGTGATCGCCCGGTGCCAGGTTGACTACGTGGGTCGGCTGACCGCTCACCTCCCGATGGCCCAGCGGCTGTTGATGGTGAAGGCTGACGGCTCCGTGCTGGTGCACTCGGACGGCGGTTCGTACAAGCCGCTGAACTGGATGTCGCCGCCTTGCTGGCTGATCGAGGAACCCGGCATGTGGGTGGTCGAGAACAAGGCCGGCGAGAAGCTGATCATCACCCTCGAAGAGGTGCTGCACGAGGCCAAGCACGACCTCGGCGTCGACCCCGGGCTGGTCAAGGACGGTGTCGAGGCGCACCTGCAGGAATTGCTCGCCGAGCACGTCACCGTGCTGGGTGCGGGCTGGAAGCTGGTCCGCCGCGAGTTCCCGACCGCGATCGGCCCGGTGGACCTGATGTGCCGGGACGCCGGCGGGGTGTCGGTGGCCGTGGAGATCAAGCGCCGCGGCGAAATCGACGGCGTCGAGCAGCTCACCCGTTATCTCGAATTGCTCAACCGCGACCCGCTGCTGGCCCCGGTGAAGGGTATTTTTGCCGCGCAGCAGATCAAGCCGCAGGCCCGGGTGTTGGCCGAGGACCGCGGAATTCGCTGCGTCGTGCTCGACTACGACGCGCTGCGCGGCACCGACTCCGACGAGTTCCGCCTTTTCTGATCCGCATCGGTCGCGCGGTTGATTGTCCTTTGCCGCTACCGGGAAAGCGCCCGATTCGCGCCCATCAATGATGACGCCTGCGCCGCGCGGTTCGGCATTACCTGCTGCTCAAAAACACCTCGATAGCATCCGCCAGCTCCGCGGGCCGGTCCCGGACAGCAGCCAGCGCGTCGCGCAGCTCGGCGGCCGGCGTGGCTGGCCCCACCCACACCTCCTGCATTCACTGGGCGGTGCGGATGACGATTGCGGGGTCGTCGGTCGCCACCGCGGTCCGGGCGGCGGTGGCGAGCTGAGCTGGTCAGTCGGCGGCCCGGTAGACGGCTTTCACCGCGGCCACGGCGGTTTCCAGGTCCACGCCCAGATCCCGGGCCAGGCCGACGAACTCGGCCGCCGCGGTCTGCAACACCAGCGCCGGGTCCGGGTAGCCGGCCGGTTCGGCGACCACGGTGCCCCTGGCCCGCGCGGTGGTCACCCAGCCTGCCGACTCCAGTTCCCGGTAGACCCGGGCCACCGTGCCGGAGGCGAGCCCGAGATCCCGGGCCAGCTGCCGGATCGGCGGCAGCCGGGAGCCGGGCGGCAGCGCGCCGCTGATGACCATCCGGATGATCTGGTCGTACACCTGACGCCAGGGCGACAGTCCGCTGTCGGTGTCGACGACGACCCGCAGCGACACGTCACCCCGCTCGCAGCGCGGCCGGGGCCCGGTGTCGGTCCGGTTGGCTGATCGCGATCAGCGCGACCACACCCAGCACGGCTGCCAGGAAACCGGGCAGGTTGCCGATCGGGGAGGCCCCCAGCGACGCCACCGCCGCGATCGCCAGCCCGACCGCGACCCGCGCGCTTCTGGTGCGCAGGGCCAGATCCACCTCGGCGCGGCCGATCGCCGGCCGGCGCACGGCGAGCAGCACGACCACCCAGGCGGCTGCGGCGGTCACCACGACGGCGGTGAGCAGCACCCACTGGCTGGTCAGCCCGAGCCGCACGGCGGCACCGAGACTCGCCAGCGCGAACAGGATGATCGCCCACCACGGCACGAGATCGAGCACCCGGCGTTCGACCAGCAGCGCCGAGCGGCGAGCCTGGCGGGCGGGGCGTTGGGCGAACACCTCGGCGAGCAGGCCGCCGACCAGGATCGGGCCGAGGATCGTCGGAATGACACCGGGAATGAGCAGGAACAGCCACGGATACCAGAATCGGCGTCGGCGCAGGTAGCGCACGCCGTCGGCGATGTCCTGCTCGCCCGGGTCGGCGATGCCCCAGCGGCGCAGCAGGCGCTCGCCCTGGCGGCGGCCCGGCCACAACAGGAACAGGACGACCAGCCCGAACACGAACAAGCTGATCGCGACGGCGATCTTGTTGTCGAGCGGCATGGCACGACCTCCCATCTTGTATCAATCAAATGGTACAAGATGGGTCGGATTTTCGCTACGGTCAGTGGTCCCGCGGGCGGAAGCGTTCGGCCAGCACCGGGTCGTCCTCCCACCACATCCGGTGCGGGGCAGCCGGTTCGCCGAGTTCCGCGCTGATCTCGGCGTCGTGCGCGGCGAGCTCGTCCTGCTCGTCGAGGTGCCGGTCGATCTCCGCGGCCTCGGCCCGGTCGTCGGTGACCATCCGGCTCATCAGCGCGCCCAGGAACGGCAGCCCGGCCAGGTCGCCGACGAGCCAGAGCACCCCGGCACCGAAGATCTGGTCATCGTGCAGGCTCGGGCCCCAGGTCCGGTGCAGTGCCTGGTAGTGCGCCTCGGCGACGAGGTGCGGGCTGAGCCAGAGCACCAGGCCGAGCGCCGCGTCGAAGATCACCTCGACGAAGGTGATCACCACCGAGATCAGGTGCGGGTACTTGTGCGGCACCGGATCGAGCTGCAACCGGCTGTAGAAGTAGAGAAAGCCGACCAGCAGCAGGACCAGTCGGGTCAACTGGTCCACCACACCGTTGGCCAGCACGGCCGGATACCAGCCGGTGAAGTAGAGCGCCCACGGCGTCGCCACCAGCAGCAGGGACGCGGTCGCCGGAAAGGTGAGCACCCGGGCGATCCCGGTCGACAGCACGGCGGTGAGCCGATCGCGGCCGCGATCGGACAGCGCGCCGAGGGCGAGGGCGACCGGCGAACTCATCGCCAGGCACAGCGGCACCACCATCAGCAGCACGATCACCTGGGTCGCCCGTGCCCAGAACAGCACGTCGTCGTAGCGGTCGACGAACGAGCAGGTCACCAGGAAGATCAGCAGCAGTCCGACGCCGAACGCGACGATCCGCGAGCGCGGCCAGGAGGGCGTGGTTTCCGCTGCTCCGCCCGGTTCCGTCACGGGTTCCGTGGTGCGCCGGGACACCCGGCGGACTCCGGCGAGGTAGGCGCCACCGAGCAGCAGCACGGCCAGCACGCCGGGCACGTCCAGGGTCCAGCCGGTGAACACCACGTTCAGGGTGAGGGGACTGGTCACCGCTCCAGTGTCGACCGACCGGGTTGCGCACCGCGTGTTGGGTGGCGGTTCGACCGCCCGAACACCACGATGGGGCCCGCACACATCGAAAGCAACACAACGAACCGACAACAAAACGCTCAGTGACCTCAACCCAGGACGAACGTACTGTTTTCCGTGCGGTAGCGTCCGGAAACGAGGATTTTCTGGTGGTTGTTGTTCAATGATGTTGTTCTGAGACGAACAGAGGTGAGCAGGGTGCATGTGCTCGCGGACGCCAACCTTCGGCTGAATGCCGGGCCGGTCGACTACGCGTTGATCGGCATCTACTTCGTCCTGGTGCTCGGCATCGGCGCCCTGGCCCGTAGATCGGTCTCATCCAGTCTGGACTTCTTCCTGTCCGGCCGCTCGCTACCGGCGTGGGTCACCGGTCTGGCGTTCATCTCGGCCAACCTGGGCGCGGTCGAGATCTTCGGGATGACGGCCAACGGGGCCCAGTACGGCGTGCCGACCGTGCACTACTACTGGATCGGCGCCATCCCGGCCATGGTCTTCCTGGGCCTGGTGATGATGCCGTTCTACTACGGCTCCAAGGTCCGCAGCGTGCCCGAGTTCATGCTGCGCCGGTTCGGCCGGTTCGCGCACTGGGTCAACGCGCTGAGTTTCGCGGTCGCCCAGGTGTTGATCTCCGGGGTGAACCTGTACGCGCTGGCCACCGTGGTCAACCTGTTGTTGGGCTGGCCGTTGTGGCTGTCCGTCGTCATCGGCGCGGTGATCGTGCTGGCCTACACGACGCTCGGCGGTATGCGGGCCGCGGTCTACAACGAGGTCATGCAGTTCTTCGTGATCGTCGCCATGCTGGTGCCGCTCACCCTGGTCGGCCTGCACGAGGTCGGCGGCTGGAAGGGCCTGGAAGCCAAGATCACCTCGGCCAACGCCAACGCCGCACAGCAGCTGCACTCCTGGCCCGGCACGAACCTGACCGGCATCCACAACTCGGTGCTCTCGGTCATCGGCATCATCTTCGGCCTCGGCTTCGTGCTCTCCTTCGGTTACTGGACAACGAACTTCGCCGAGGTGCAGCGCGCGCTGTCGGCCAAGAGCATGTCCGCCGCCCGGCGTACCCCGCTGATCGGCGCCTACCCGAAGACGTTCATCGTGCTGGCCATCTTCATCCCCGGCATGATCGCCGCGGTGGTCTCGCCCCAGTTGGCCGCGTACAAGGCCAGCGGCGGCACGCTGAACAACGGTGTCACCTACAACAACGCGATCGAGCTGCTGATCGGCAACCTGCTGCCCAACGGCATGTTGGGGGTGGCGATCGCCGGCCTGGTCGCGGCGTTCATGGCTGGTATGGCGGCGAACATCAGCTCGTTCAACACGGTGTTCACCTACGACATCTACCAGCGCTACATCAAGAAGGACGCCAGCGACGAGCACTACTTGCGGGTCGGCCGGATCGCCACCGTGGTGGCGTGTCTGATCGCCATCCTGACCGCGTTGATCGCCGGCAACTTCGGCAACATCATGGACTACCTGCAGACACTGTTCGGCTTCTTCAACGCCCCGCTGTTCGCCACGTTCATCCTGGGCATGTTCTGGAAGCGGATGTCGCCGGTCGCCGGTGGTGTCGGTCTGATCGTCGGCACCGTGTCGGCGATCGTGGTGGACCGGCTCAACGCCTACCACGTGCTCAACCTGTCGGGTCAGGGCGCGAGTTTCGTCGCGGCCAGCGCGGCCTTCGTGATGGACATCGTGGTCAGCGTGATCGTCACCCTGTTCACCATGCCCAAGCCGGACTCCGAACTGGTCGGCCTGGTCTGGTCGCTCACCCCGAGGGACGCCCTGAAGCAGGCCGAAGCCGGCGAGGGTGGCTGGTACCGCAAGCCCGCGGTGCTCGGCGGTGGCGTGCTGGTCATCGCGGTCGTGCTGAACATCGTCTTCTGGTGAGACTTCTGCTGAGGGAGAACCTGTCATGACTGATCAGGGTGCGCCGGCCAAACTGGCCTCGCGGCTGTTCGACCTGCGGTTGATCATCGCGGTGCTGTTCTTCGTGTTCGGTCTGGTGGTGACGATCTCCGGCCTGGTGTCCAAGGCGTCGACGGTCAGCGCCAGCGGGGTGAACACCGGTGTCAACGTGAACGTGTGGACCGGCGTGCCGATGCTGGTCATCGCCGTGCTGTTCGTGATCTGGGCGCTGGTCCGGCCGCTGGAGATCCCGCCGGCGGCCCCGGCCGAGGAGACCGAGACCACCAGCAGCTGAGTTGGTGCGGGGGAGATCGGGACAGCGAAGCGGGCGGGGGTGCGACCCCCGCCCGCTTCGCTTGGTCCTGGTTACCGTCAGCGCTCGATGTTCGGGCGACGGTAGGGGTACACCGGGTTGAACGCGGCCAACGTGTAGCCGTCCATCCACCGGATTGCTCGGACGATGCGGTGCAGGCTGAAACGACGCACTGCGATGATTCCTCTCCTTGCTGTGTCTGTGTGCCACTCCGCTGTGGTCCGTACACCCAGTACATCGTCCTCGGCTTCTGAATCGTTCCCGAACCGGAGCGTGACCTCCTTCACGCTCGCCGGAGTCGACCATGAGCGGCGCCGGCCCCGGTTTGCCGGATCGGCGTTCGCGCCGGTCCCCGGCTCGCTACCGTTGCCTGGTGTCCCAGGTAGGCAAAGCGGTCCGGGTGGTCCTCGGCTGTCTCGCGGTGTCGGTCGTCACGGTCGGCTGCGCGACCCAGCCCGACCTGACCAAGGCGACCTTCTCCCGCACCACCATCCCGGCCAGCACCGGTACGTACACCTCCGGCAGTGCCGCGGCCGGCAGCACGGCCGCGTTCACCCTGGCCGGGCAGCGGTCGGTCGACCCGTGCGGGTTCCTGGACAAGAACACTCTCGGCGGGCTGGGTTCCTCGACCGAACCGCCGACAGCGGACGGCTTCGACGAGTGCGACGTCGACCTGACCGACAGCTCCGGCAACGATCTCGACCTGAGCATCACCATCGGCGAGGCCATCTCGGACAAGCCGGCCACCCAGATCGACGGCCTGCCGGTGGCCGAGCAGAAGCTCACCGACGGCTCCGCGTGCTTCGAGCGGATCATCACCGCGAGCAGCCCGGACACCGGCATCGAGGTGCAGGCCGACGTGAAGAAGGACCCGTGCACGCCCGCTCGCCAGCTGGCCCAGTCGGTGATCACCCGGCTGCGCGGAAATCCCCCCAAGCGATCGAATCTGAGCGGTTCGCTGGCCGCCCTGGACCCGTGCACGATGGTGGACGACGCGACCGCCGCGGCCGCGGTCGGGGCGAACCCGGACAAGACGATCGACGGCCTGTACAAGTGCGACTGGCAGGGCGAGCACACCGGGCTGACCGTCACCTTCACCTCCGGCGAGGACCCCAAGGCCGATGACGCGATCGCCACCCCGCAGCCGGTGGACCTGGGCGGCGTCACCGCCTACACGGTGTATTCGACCGATGTCTTCCCGTCCTGTGAGGTGAAGTGGATGACCAGGCAGACCTCGGACGGCAACGGCGAGATCGTCGATGTCGAATTCGACAACGTGGACAAGGTCCAGGTGGACACGTGTGCCAAGGCGGTGGCCGTGGCGAAGGTGATACTGCCGAAGGTGCCCAAGATTTCGTGACGTTCAGCGGGTACAAAGGGACCAGGTGAATCGGCGTGGATTCGCATGGTCGGAGGCACAGGCATGAAGAAGATCATCAATGACCCCTCGACGGTGGTTGAAGAATCCCTGCGCGGCATGGCCGTCGCGCACGCCGATCTGCTCAGGGTGTTCCAGGACCCCGCGGTCGTGATCAGGGCGGACGCGCCGGTGGCCGGGCAGGTGGCCGTCGTGTCCGGCGGCGGCGCCGGACACGAGCCGCTGCACGGCGGCTTCGTCGGCCGGGGCATGTTGTCCGCGGCCTGTCCGGGACCGGTGTTCACCTCGCCGACCCCCGACGCGATGATGTCGGCCATCAGCAAGGTCGACGGCGGTGCCGGGGTGCTGCTGATCGTCAAGAACTACACCGGTGACGTGCTCAACTTCGAGACGGCGGCCGAACTCGCCGCCGCCGAGGACGTGGACGTGCGAACCATCGTGATCGACGACGACGTGGCCGTGCAGGACTCCACCTTCACCGCCGGTCGGCGCGGGGTCGGCGGCACGGTGTTGTTGGAGAAGATCGTCGGCGCGGCCGCCGAGCGGGGCGCGACGCTGGACCAGTGCGAGCGGCTGGCCCAGCGGGTCGTGGACAACGTCCGGTCGATGGGGATCGCGCTCACCGCGCCGACCGTGCCGCACGTCGGCGAACCCAGCTTCACGCTGGACGACGACGAGATGGAGGTCGGCATCGGCATCCACGGCGAGCCCGGCCGGGAGCGGGCGCCGATGGAACCGGCCGACCAGCTCGTCGCCCGACTGGTCGACGCCGTGGTCGAGGACCTGCCCTTCACCGACGGGGACCGGGTCCTGCTGTTCACCAACTCGATGGGCGGCACCCCGCTGATCGAGCTGTACCTCGCGCACGGCATCGCCGAGCGGCTGCTGGCCGAACGCGGCCTCACCGTGGAACGCCGGCTGGTCGGCCCGTACATCACCAGCCTTGAGATGCAGGGCATGAGCCTCACCCTGTTGCGCCTTGACGAGGAGCTGATCGAGTTGTGGGACGAGCCGGTGCACACCGCCGCGCTGCGGTGGGGTGTCTGATGGGTTGCGAGACGGACGGAGTGGTCGCCGCGTTGCGGGCGGCCGCCGACGTGGTGGTGGCCCACCGGGACGAACTGGTCGAGCTGGACCGGGTGATCGGCGACGGCGACCACGGCGAGAACTTGCGCCGCGGCTTCCGCAACTTCGTCGCGGCGGTGGATCGCTCCACCCCCGAGACACCGGCCGCGGTGTTCAAACTCCTTGCCACCACGTTGATCTCGACCGTCGGTGGGGCGGCGGGGCCGCTCTACGGCACCGGCTTCCTGCGGGCCGCGGCGACCATCGGGGACGCCGCCGAGCTGACCCCGGAGACGACCGTGGCCGCGCTGCGCGGCGCGCTGCAGGGTGTCGTCGCCCGGGGCAAGGCCGAGCCGGGGGACAAGACGATGGTGGACGCGCTCACCCCGGCGGTGGCGGCGGCCGAGGCCGCCCTGGAGGCCGGCGCCGACCTGCCGGAGCTGCTCACCGCCGCCGCCGACGCGGCCGAACAGGGCGCCGAGTCGACGATTCCGCTGGTCGCCCGCAAAGGGCGAGCCTCCTACCTGGGCCAACGCAGCGTGGGACATCTCGATCCCGGTGCCCGGTCGACCGCGCTGCTGCTGCGCGCGTTCGCCGACGTCGCGGTCAAGGGCTCCTGACGTGCCGGCCGGCCCGGTCGCTCTGGTGGTCGTCTCGCACAGCGCGCGACTGGCCGAGGGGGTGGCCGAGCTGGCCGCCCAGATGGCCCCCGACGTGCCGATCAAGCCGGCCGGTGGGCTGCCCGACGGCGGGATCGGCACCGACTACGGCGCGGTGCTGGCCGCCTGCGAGCAGGCCGACGCGGGTGCCGGCGTGGTGCTGCTCTACGACCTGGGCAGTGCCCGGATGACCGCCGAACTGGTGGTCGAGTCACTGGCCGAACCCGACCGGGCGGTGGTCGCCGACGGGCCGCTGGTGGAGGGCGCGGTGGCGGCCGCGGTGGCCGCGGCGGGCGGCGCCGACCTGGCCGCGGTGGTGGCCGCGGCGAGCGGTGCCGAACCCGGGTCGGTGGCCGCGCCGGCGGGTGCGGACGGCGAGCACACGGTGGAACTGGAGCTGACCAACGACGTCGGCCTGCACGCCCGGCCGGCCGCGGTGCTGGTCCGCACGATCGCCGGGCTGGACGCCGAGGTGAGCGTGCGGCACGGCGAGCAGCAGGCCGACGCTCGCAGCGTGCTGGCCCTGCTCGGGCTGGCCGCCGCGAAGGGCGACCGGCTCGTGGTCAGCGCGCGCGGACCGGACGCGGCCACGGCGGTCGACCGGATTTCTGCTCTCATCAGAACCGACTTTCACGGGTAATCTGGTGGTGTGGCAGGAAAGCCGCTCTTATCTGGGGTCGTGCTGGCGGTCGGTGTCGGCGCGCTGCTGACCGGGTGCACCGCGATCACCGCCGGTACCGCCGAACCCGATGCCGCCTCCCTCACCCAGGACACTTCCGGGCCGATCACCGCCCAGCGTGTGCTCGGCGACTTCCATACCGTCGATCCGTGCAGCCTGGTCCAGGTGCCGGCGCTGCCCAGCGGTCTGAGCGCGAAACTCGCGACCGTCGACTCGATCGACGCCTGTCATCTGACCGTCGCCGACAGCGCGGGCGGCCGGGCCGACATCGACGTCGGTGAACTGGAGTTCGCCGGCACCGAGCAGCCCGACCAGGCCGCGTCCACCATCCAGTTGGGCCGTGGCCTGTCGCTGATCCGGGAGAGCCCGGTCTCCGGCTTCTGCGACGAGTCGCTCGGCTTCGCCGACCACATCTACCTGGACGCCACCGGCACCGACAACAACACCGACAGCTCCGACGACGGTGCCCACCTGTGCACCGCCGACGAACAGGTGCTGCGTGGTGTGGCCACTGTGCTGGCGGGTCGGACCGCCGCGCACCGCGACTTCCCGGCCAACTCGCTGAACTCGGTCGACCCGTGCTCGATCCTGACGCCCGCGTTCCTGCGCACGGTCGGTCTGTCAGGTGCGAAACCGACGGAATACCCCGGCGGCCACGAGTGCGACTGGCGGGGCTCCGCCGACGCCGATGGCCTGCGCCTCTACGCCACCTTCGGCATCGGCAAGGCCCCGGAACCGGTCGGCTCGTCCGACTCGGCGGCGACGCTGGCCGGCCGGTCCTCGGTGATCTCGGGCTTCGCGCTGACCTCGACCGAGTCGCTGTGCTCGGTGGAAACCGTGCAGATCCCGTACGGGCCGGCGAGCGACCACCTGGACGAGATCGCCACCGTGGGTGCGGAGTCGCCGACCGGTGACGCCGACCAGGTGTGCACGACGGCCCGCTCGGCGGCTACCCAGATCTGGCGGAAGCTGCCGGCAAAACAATGACTTTTTCGCACTGATTCGATTTCTGACTCGATCCGGTGGTGAAGTTCACCTGTCCGATGTGCGAATGCGTGGCATCATCGCTGCAAGTTACCGACGCGTAACTTCCAGTCGGAGACCGCAATCGGTTGCTATCGGAGGTAGTCCGTGAGCACACGCGAGTTCACCACGATCGGCGTCGTCGGCCTGGGCACCATGGGTGCCGGCATCGCGGAGGTGGTCGCCCGGACGGGACTGCGGGTGGTCGCCGTCGAACTGGACGGGGCCGGGGTGGCCCGCGGCCGGGCACACATCGAGCACTCCACCGAACGCGCGGTGGCCGGCGGCAAGCTGGCGGAGCCCGCGCGGGCCGAACTGCTCGGCCTGATCGGCTACCACACCGAACTGGCCGCGCTGGCCGACTGCGACCTGGTGATCGAGGCGATTCCGGAGAGCCTGTCGGACAAGGCCGACGTGTTCGGTGAACTGGACCGGATCTGCGGGCCGGACACCGTGCTGGCGTCCAACACCTCGTCGTTGTCGGTGACCGAGATCGGCGTGCGCACCGGGCGGCCGGGCAAGGTCGTCGGCCTGCACTTCTTCAACCCGGCGCCGATCCTCAAGCTGGTCGAGGTGGTGCGCACGGTGGTCTCCGAGCCGGAGGTCGTCACCGACGTGGTCGCCTTCCTGCGCGGGCTGGGCAAGGAACCGGTGGTGATCGGCGACCGGGCCGGGTTCATCGCCAACGCGCTGCTGTTCGGCTATCTCAACCACGCGGTGACCATGTACGAGCAGCGCTACGCCACCCGCGAGGACCTGGACGCGGCGATGCGATTCGGCTGCGGCTACCCGATGGGCCCGCTGCAACTGCTCGACCTGATCGGCCTGGATACGGCATATGAGATCCTGGATACGATGTATCACCAGTCGCGTAATCGACTGCACGCGCCGGCCCCGCTGCTCAAGCAGATGATCACCGCGGGCCTGCTGGGCCGCAAGACCGGCCGGGGTTTCTACCGCTACGACGGACCGGACTCGCCGGTGGTCGTGCCCGACGGGCAGACGCCGGCCGCCGACGAGGCCGGGGCGGAGGCGCGCGCGGTGCGCCGGGTCGGCGTGATCGGCACCGGCACGATGGCCACCGGCATCGTCGAGGTCTTCGCCAAGAGTGGTTTCGACGTGCTGCTGCGCGCCCGCACGACGGACAAGGCCGCCGCCGCCCTGGCCAAGGTGCGCAAGTCGCTGGACCGCGCGGTCAGCCGGGGCAAACTGTCCGAAGTGGACCGGGACGCGGTGCTCGGCCGGATCACGCCGGTGGTCGAGTTCGACGCGCTGGCCGAGTGTGACCTGGTGGTGGAGGCGATCGCCGAGGACCTGGCGATCAAGACCGCGGTGTTCGAGGCGCTGGACAAGGTGTGCAAACCCGGTGCGGTGCTGGCCACCACGACCTCCTCGCTGCCGGTGATCGAGTGCGCGGCGGCCACCTCCCGACCGTCCGATGTGGTCGGTCTGCACTTCTTCAACCCGGCGCCGGTGATGAAGCTGGTCGAGGTCGTCTCGACCATCGCCACCGCACCGGACGTGCTGGCCACCGCGGCCGCGGTCTGCCGAGCGGTGCGCAAGCACCCGGTGTTCTGCGGCGACCGGGCCGGCTTCATCGTCAACGCGCTGCTGTTCCCCTACCTCAACGACGCGGTGAAGATGCTGGAGGCGCACTACGCCGAGGCGCAGGACATCGACACCGCGATGAAGGTCGGCTGCGGCCTGCCGATGGGCCCGTTCGAGCTGCTGGACGTGGTCGGCCTCGACGTGTCACTGGCTATCGAGCGCACGCTCTACAACGAGTTCCGGGAGGCCGGCTACGCCCCGGCCCCGCTGCTGGAACACCTGGTCACCGCCGGTCGGCTGGGCCGCAAGACCGGCAAGGGCTTCCGCGACTACACCCGGCCGGCCTGACCTCGCCGGTCGGCTCAGCCGCAGCCGCAGGCGCCGCCGCAGCACCCGCCGCCACCACCCATCGGCGCGCCGGCCGCGCCGGCCCCGGCCCGGCCGGTGATCGAGATCGTGCTGAGCAGCTTGACCGTGTCCGAGTGACCGGCCGGGCAGTCGGCGGGCGCGCTCGACTCGCTCATCGGCCGAGCCAGCTCGAACTCGTCGGTGCACTCCCGGCATTTGTACGCGTAGGTCGGCATGGGCCTGATTATCCCCGGTCGGGCTTCCGCGCGGAAAAAATCACCCTGCGCTTGGGTTCGTGCTTTACCGTGATGTCGACGAAACCGGCCGCGGCCAGCCGGTCGGGCAGCGTGCGCGGGTCGACCACGACCATCGTGTCGCCCAGGTGCAGGAAGCGAAACCGCAGGTTGAGCTGGCTGTCGAAGCCGGCGAACACACCGCCGGGCCGCAGCACCCGGCAGGACTGCGCGAACAGCGCGTCCTGCTGGGCGCGGGACGGGACGTGGTGCAGCATCGTGAAACAGACCACGCCGGTGAACGAGTTGTCCTCGAACGGCAGGTCGGCGCCGTCCCCGTGGACGATCCGCGCGGTGCCGGCGAACTGCTCGGCCAGCCGCTCGGCGGAAGCCTGGTCCACCTCGACCGCGGTCAGCCGGGGGACCATGCCGACGAGCACCCGGGTGGTCGCGCCGAAGCCGGGGCCGATCTCCAGTACGTCCTCGCCGAGGTCGATCCCGGCCAACCGGTCGGGTACCCGCTGCTCGACCGTGTGCGCCCAGTCGGCCGAGGAGCAGAGCTTGCGGTGCATTCGGTTCATGCGACAACGCTAGAAAGCCGGTGGCACGACCGCGAGCGGCTATCCTGCCAGGTGATGTCGCAGAACGGACAGGGCGCGGTGCTCGTCGGCGAGTTCCCGATGCCGCGCGGCAACTGGTTCGGCTGGCACACCCACGTCGACCACCAGATCGCCTGGGCGGCCAGCGGGGTCGCCGTGGTCCGGGTGGCCGACCAGCGGACCTGGGTGCTGCCCTCCGGCCTGGCGCTCTGGCTGCCCGCAGGCGTCCGGCACACCACCGGCGCGTCCGCCACGGCCGTGCTGCGCAGCCTCTACGTGACGCCGGACAACTGCCCGGTGCACTGGACCCAGCCGACCGCGCTCGCCGTGTCCGGCCTGCTGCGTGAGCTGATCGGCCGCCTCGGTCGCGCCGACCTGTCACCAGCGGCCCGCGCCCGCGCCGAGGCGGTGCTCTTCGACGAGCTGCGGCCTGCGCCGGTAACCCCGATCGGGGTACCCCAACCGGTGGATGACCGGCTGCTGCGGATCGCCCGGGAGCTCTCCGCCAACCCGGCCGACGACCGCGCGCTGGCCGACTGGGGCCGACTGGTCGGCGCGAGCGCGCGCACGCTGGCCCGGCTGTTCGTCGGCGACACCGGGATGACCTTCGGCCAGTGGCGTGGTCAGCTGCGGCTCCAGGCGGCGTTGGGCCTGCTCGCCGAGGGTTTCGCGGTCAACCGGGTGGCCGGCCGGGTCGGCTACGCCACACCCAGCGCGTTCGTGGCCGCGTTTCGCCGTGCGGTGGGAGTGCCGCCGGGCGCATACGGATACGGTCGACGGCGTGCCGCGTCGAAACCGAGCCCTCCGTAAGGAAACCCCGCTGCGGGGTGGCGCCGCGTCGGCCCGTACGGAGTCTCATCCGGACGGAGACTGGCTGGTTCGGCCGATCAATGGCTCCCAGGCGACGAAGACCTATCGGTGCCCTGGCTGTGATCATGAGATTCAGCCCGGGGTGGCGCATGTTGTTGCCTGGCCCGCTGATGACACCGGGTCCGTGCAGGATCGGCGGCACTGGCACACCGCTTGTTGGGCCGCTCGGGGGCGGCGGGGGCCTACTCGACGGCGTTGGTAGGGCCGCGCTGTCGCGCCCGCGACGATCTGGCGCGAGGAGCGAAGCGACTTCTTTTCGTTTACTGGATGGGCGGAGTGCCGCCGGGGATCGGCGCACGGGCCAGCTTGGTTTCGGTTTTCGAGTGGTCCTTCGCCCCGATCGCGCGATTTTCTTACGTTCGTGGCGCTCTGTATCGGGGTGAAGGGAGTAGGGCGGCCCTGCCGCGCCAGCGGCGCGTCAGGGCCAGGAGCGAATCGACGCCTTTTCGTGTGCCTCTTCGGCTGCGTCCCGCGCTCCTGGCCTGGTCAACCCCGCAATTCTGCCTACCTGATCCGTGCTCCCTGAATCGGGCGGTTCGGGGTCGGGCCGTTCTTGCCGGTTGGGGGTACCACCGGCGGCACTCGCTTCGTGGTCGCGTTGGTGGGGGTGTTCTGAGCCGGCTTGGTCGCTGCGTCCGGCCTGCCGTCGCTGCCGCCCTGGTCGGTCGGGATCTCCTCGGGGAGCGGGTCCAGGGCCGGTGTCGCATTGGAGATCAGGACGTGCGCCGAGCGCAGCTGCTCGGCGATCTGGGCGCGCAACGTGCGCAGCGCCTCGACGCGACCGGTGGCGTGCGCCATCCGGCGGTTGGCCTCCTCCGTGGCGTCGCGGACGAGGTGGTTGGCCTGGTCGGTGGCGTCCTGCACCCTCGCCTTGGCCTCGGTGACCGACTCGTGCGTGCGGCGGTTGGCGTCCTCGGTGGCCTCGCGGACCCGGCGCTCGGCCTCGGCCTTGCTGGTCGTCTGCTCCTGCGCCACCTGCTGCCGGATGCGGGTGGCCTCCTCGGTCGCCTCGCGCAGTGCCTGGTCGGCCTCGGCCTTGATCTTCGCGGCCTCGTCCACCGACTCGCGCAGCCGGCGCTCGGCCTCGGCCTTGCTGGTCGACTCCTGCTCGGCGAGCTTGCGCATCGCGTCCGCGCGCCGCGCGGACATCGCGATCTCGAAGTCCTCTTCGATCTTGCTGCGGCGGCCCGCGGACTCCGCGTCGGCCTGGACGCGGAGTTCCTCGGCCTCCTTCGCCTTCGTCGCCAGCTCGGCCTCGGACTTGGCGACCTGTTCGCGGTGCTCGGTTTCCAGCTCGACCCGGCGACCGTCGACCTCGGCGATCAGCTTCTCGTAGCGGGTGCGCAGCGCGGTGGCCTCCGCCTCGGCCCGGCCTCTGGTCTGGCCGGCGTCGACATCGGCCCGCGCCTTGATCTCGTTCGACTCCTCCTGGGCGAGTCGCAGCATTCGCTGCAACCGCTCGGAAAGTCCCTCCAGTGTGGTCGGTGGCAGCGAGAGCCGCTGGACCTGACCGCGCAGTGACTCGATCTCGGTGCGGGTGCGCTCCAGCTGCTGGGCCATGTCGCCGGCCTGGGACACCGCCGCGTCCCGGTCGGCCAGGATCAGCCGAAGATCGCCGTCGAGACGTTCGAGATGTTCCTCGACCTGAGCACGGGCGTACCCCCGCTTGACAATGTCGAAGCCCGTACCCAACGGCACCAATTCGCGCTCACTACCAAGGCCCATGTGTTCACGCTACCTGGCCCCGTAACCCGGTCGTGCGACACCGGGGCGGCTCGTCCGGGCGTGTCCCGATCCTGGTTTGATCACACACCCCTGAATCGGTTGATCGCGTCCGAATGCCGCGCGCGGAACTCGGGATCCCGCACACCGAGCCCTTCCTCCGGCGCCAGACACAGCACGCCGACCTTGCCCTGGTGCAGGTTTCGGTGCACGTCATAGGCAGCCTGACCGGTATCGGCGAGCGGATAGACCCGGGACAGCGTCGGGTGCACCCGGCCCTTGGCGATCAACCGGTTGGCCTCCCAGGCCTCCCGATAGTTGGCGAAGTGCGAACCGATGATCCGCTTCAGGTTCATCCAGAGGTACCGGTTGTCGAACTGATGAAGATACCCCGACGTTGATGCACAGGTAACAATCGTGCCACCCTTCCGGGTGACATAGACGCTCGCGCCGAATGTCTCCCTGCCGGGGTGTTCGAACACGATGTCCGGATCGTCGCCGCCGGTGAGTTCGCGGATGCGGGCACCCAACCGCTTCCATTCCCGGGGGTTCTGGTTGTGCTCGTCCGCCCAGAACTGGTAGTTCTCCTCGGCCCGGTCGATGATCAGCTCCGCGCCCATTTTCCGGCAGATTTCGGCCTTCTCCGGGCTGGACACCACACACACCGGAATCGCGCCGCCGCCCAGCGCCATCTGGGTGGCATACGAACCAAGACCGCCGGACGCGCCCCAGACGAGCACCACGTCGCCCTGCTTCATGTCCGCGCCGTTGCGGCTGACCAGCTGCCGGTACGCCGTCGAGTTGACCAGGCCGGGCGCGGCGGCCTCCTCCCAGCTCAGATGTGCGGGTTTGGGCATGAGTTGGTTGGACTTGACCAGCGCCAGCTCGGCCAGGCCGCCGAAGTTCGTCTCGAATCCCCAGATCCGCTGTTCCGGGTCGAGCATCGTGTCGTTGTGCCCGTCGGGCGACTCCAGCTCGACGTTCAGGCAGTGCGCGACCACCTCGTCGCCGGGCTTCCAGGCGTGCACGCCGACGCCGGTGCGCAGCACCACGCCGGCCAGGTCGGAGCCGACCACGTGGTAGGGCAGGTCGTGCCGCTTGGCCAGCGGTGAGGTCTTGCCGTAGCGATCAAGGAAACCGAAGGTGGACAACGGCTCGAAGATCGACGTCCACACGGTGTTGTAGTTGATCGCACTCGCCATCACCGCGACCAGCGCCTCGCCCGGACCGAGTTCCGGGGTCGGCACGTCGTCCAGATGCAGCGACCGGCGCGGGTCCTTGTCCTTGGTCGACAGGCCCTCGAACATGCCCGTCTCGTCCTTGTGCACGGTGATGCCGCGATAGCTCTCGGGTACCGGCAACGAACCGATCGTTTCCCGTTCGCCGGCGAGAATCGCGTCAAGAATCTTCTGCACGGTGGCCTCCGACCTTTGGCAACAACGGGTGGGGGTCGTTGATTGGCGGAGGTTACCCACGAGTAACGATCCAGAACCAGCGGTGTGAGCCACGGCACGGCGGATTCGTCCCATCGGGTGGCGGATCACCCCTGGTGACGGGCCAACTAGTCGGCCGCGGGTTCCACCAGTTCGACCAGCACGCCCCCGGCGTCCTTGGGATGCACGAAGTTGACCCGGCTGTTGGCGGTGCCGTGTCGTGGTTCGGGGTAGAGCAGCCGTAGGCCGCGCTCGCGCAGCGCGGCGGACACGGCCTCGATGTCGGTCACCCGGCAGGCCAGCTGCTGCAACCCGGCACCCCGGGTGTCCAGGAACTTGCCGATGGTGGAGTCCGGGCGCAGCGGGGCGAGCAACTGGATCGCGGTGCTCGTGGCGGCATCACCGGGCGCGTGCAGCATCGCCTCGCGGACGCCCTGTTCCTCGTTGGTCTCCTCGTGCGTGCACTCGAAACCGAAGGTGTCCCGGTAGAACGCGATCGCCTTGTCCAGGTCGGGCACGGCGACCCCGACGTGGTCGATCGCGGTCACGAACGGACGTATCGCCTCATGCATGAATTCGAGCCTACGGCTGCTGAACCGGTCAGGGCTCGGGGTGGGTGACAGCGGTCATAGTCGGTGTTGTTACCCCTGGGTATGGTCGAAGTGGGTACCCCGAAACATTCAGTCGTCCAGCCCTCAGCAGGAGGCCAGTCATGCCGGTGTCCGGGTCCGTCATCGTCGCCGGAGCGCGCACCCCGATGGGTCGGCTGCTCGGCTCGCTCAAGGACTTCTCCGGCGCGCAGCTCGGCGGCGTCGCCATCAAGGGCGCGCTGGACCGGGCCGGTGTCGCCGCCGAACAGGTCGAGTACGTGATCATGGGCCAGGTGCTCACCGCGGGCGCGGGCCAGATCCCGGCCCGACAGGCCGCGGTCGCCGCCGGCATCCCGATGGACGTGCCCGCGCTGACCATCAACAAGGTCTGCCTGTCCGGTTTGGACGCCATCGCGCTGGCCGATCAGCTGATCCGGGCCGGCGAGTTCGACATCGTCGTGGCCGGCGGTCAGGAGTCGATGACCCAGGCACCGCACCTGCTGCCCAAGTCGCGGTCCGGTTTCAAGTACGGCGACACCCAACTCGTCGACAGCATGGCCTACGACGGCCTGTTCTGCGCCTTCGACCAGGTCGCGATGGGCGCGTCCACCGAGAAGTACAACTCCCGCTACGGCTTGACCCGCGAGCAGCAGGACGAGTTCTCGGCCCGCTCGCACCAGCGGGCGGCGGCGGCGATCAAGAACGGCGTGTTCGCGCAGGAGATCGTCCCGGTGACCATTCCGCAGCGCAAGGGCGACCCGGTCGTGGTCGACACCGACGAGGGCGTGCGCGGCGACACCACCGGGGCGTCGCTGGCCAAGCTGCGCCCGGCGTTCGCCTCGGACGGCACGATCACCGCGGGCTCGGCCTCGCAGATCTCCGACGGCGCGGCCGCGGTCGTGGTGATGAGCAAGGCCAAGGCACAGGAACTCGGGCTCAGCTGGATCGCCGAGATCGGTGCGCACGGCGTGGTCGCCGGGCCGGACGCGAGCCTGCACGAGCAACCGTCCAACGCGATCCGCAAGGCGTGCGCCAAGGAGGGCATCGACCCGGCGTCGCTGGACCTGATCGAGATCAACGAGGCGTTCGCCGCGGTCGGCATCGTGTCCTCGGACAAGCTCGGCGTCGACGCCGACAAGGTCAACGTGAACGGCGGCGCGATCGCGCTCGGCCACCCGATCGGCATGTCCGGCGCGCGGCTGGCGCTGCACCTGGCGCTGGAGCTGGGCCGGCGCGGCGGCGGGGTCGGTGCGGCCGCGCTGTGCGGCGGCGGTGGCCAGGGCGACGCGCTGATCATCCGGGTGCCGGCCGAGTAACGGCCCGGTCGGACGGCGACGGTTAGAGTTCCCGGGTGCCAAGGACCATCAACGTCGGTGAGCTGATCGATCGCGCGCGGGACCACGACCCGCGGGCGATCGCCCGGCTGATCTCGCTGGTCGAGGACGCCAGCCCCGAGCTGCGCGAGGTCGCCGCGGCGCTCGCTCCGCACACCGGCCGGGCGATGGTGATCGGCCTGACCGGCTCGCCCGGTGTCGGCAAGTCGACTTCCACCTCGGGCCTGGTGTCGGCGTTCCGCGCGGCCGGCCACCGGGTCGGGGTGCTCGCGGTCGACCCGTCCTCGCCGTTCTCCGGCGGCGCGCTGCTCGGCGACCGGGTCCGGATGCAGGAGCACGCGACCGACCCGGACGTGTTCATCCGCTCGATGGCCACCCGGGGACACCTGGGCGGCCTGTCCTGGGCGACCCCGCAGGCGTTGCGGGTGCTGGACGCGGCCGGCTTCGACGTGGTGCTGATCGAGACGGTCGGCGTCGGCCAGTCCGAGGTGGAGATCGTGTCGCTGGCCGACACGACGCTGGTGCTGGTCGCGCCCGGGATGGGTGACGGCATCCAGGCCGCGAAGGCGGGCATCCTGGAGGTGGCCGACATCTTCGTGGTCAACAAGGCCGACCGGGACGGTGCCGACCAGGCGATCCGCGAACTCAAGCACATGGTGTCGCTGGGCCGTCGGGAGCAGGAGGGGCCCAGCTGGCGGCAGCCGGTCGTGCGCACGATCGCGGCCCGCGGCGAGGGCCTGACCGACGTGGTCGAGGCGATCGAGGCACACCGGACCTGGATGGCCGAGCACGGTGAACTGGAACGCCGCCGGACGGCTCGGGCGAGCGCCGAGGTCGAGGCGATCGCGTTGGCCCAACTGCGCGACCGGATGGGCGACCTGCGTGGCGGGGATGCCTTGGCGCAGTACGCGAAACAGGTCATGGCGGGCGAGCTGGACCCCTATGCCGCGGCCGATGCGTTGGTGGCCGGGCTGGCCGACGCGACCGCGGGCTGAATCGCCTTTCCCGGCGCTGCTGAATCGGAATCAGCCGAACTTCTGTTTCGGTACGACTGTTTCGGTACGACGACGGGATCGGATTCGGGCTTCGACCCGAATCCGATCCCGACCGGTTCCGACAAGAACTGGCTACACGGCCGGCGGCCGGCACCGCACCGCCGTCACCGCACCCTCCACAGTGGACGCGCCGGCGCCGAACGGCACCACGACGCTCTCGCCGCGGCGCAATTCCAGCGCGCCGCCGCGCTCGGTGATCAGCCGGCCGTTGCCGTCCAGCACGACGAACACCGAGAACGACGCTTCCAGCTCGACCGGCCGGGACGCCTGCACCCGGTCGGCCCGGAAGAAGTTGGTCGAGTTCGCGCCGAACAGGTCGACGACCGGGTCGGTGTTCCCGCCGGTGTGCCGGACCAGCGACTCCCACCGGCCGTCGCCCCAACCGCTGCGGTCCAGGCAGCCCAGCGCGACGTCGAAGCCGAAGCCGAGGTGGCCCGCGGACTCCCCGTCCAGGAAACCGTCCCACTCCAACGTGATCGACAGGTCGGTCGGCTGCTGCAACTCCACGATGAACACGCCGGCGCCGATCGCGTGCGGCAGGCCGGCCGACACGAAGACGGTGTCGCCGGCCGCGACCGGCACCTCGTTGAGCGCGCCGAGCATCGCCTCGCGGTCCTGGTCGGCCACCCAGCTGTCCACCTGGGCGCGGTCCACGTCCCGCTGGAATCCGATGTGGACGGTCGGCTTCGCGCCGCTCGTGC
This sequence comes from Pseudonocardiaceae bacterium, assembly GCA_036268615.1. Lineage (GTDB taxonomy): Bacteria > Actinomycetota > Actinomycetes > Mycobacteriales > Pseudonocardiaceae > DATATV01. Next base: position 134,949 of record DATATV010000121.1, on the reverse strand, counting down.
CGACCACCACCCACGCCTCGGTCTTGCCGAAGTGCGAGCCGAAGTTCGTGTTGGCGAAGTCGTCGGACGGGTGGCAGTGCACCGGCAGCCGCTGGCCGGCGTCCAGCAGCTTGACCAGCAGCGCGGTGTCCGCGCCGAACCTGGTCAGGTGGGCCGCGCCCAGCCAGCCCTCCGGGTCCGCCGTCACCGCGTCGCGCAGCCAGCTGCCGTCCGGCAGCTTGGACAGCCCGTCGGTCTCCTTGCCGAACCGGGCGGTGGTGGACGCCACCCAGTCCTCCGGCCCGAAGTCCGAACCGGCCGGCACCCCGCGCAGCTCGGCGATGGCCGCGCCGCCCCGATAAAACTGGTGGGGCTGGTTGGCCGGCAGCACGATCGGCGCCGCGGTCGATGACGGGGATACGTTCATGATGGGCGTGTCTCTCCAGATCCTCGGGCAGTCAGTCGCACCGGCATGATCACGCGGTGCGGCGGCGAATCGTCCCCGGCGAGCCGGGCGAACAGCAACTCGGCGGCCGCCTTGCCGAGCGCCGAGGTGTCGTGGGAGATCACGCTCACCGGCGGGTCCAGCAGATCGGCCAGCTCGAAGTCGTCGAAGCCGACCACGGCCGGCCGCCGGCTGCGGTGGGCCAGCTCGCGCAGGGCGAGCACGGTGATCCGGTTGTTGCCGGTGACCAGCGCGGTCGCCGGGTCGGGTCGGTCCAGGGCGGTACGCAGCACGTGCGCGATGCCCAGCGGGTCGGGCGCGCGCATGGTCACCAGTTCCTCGTCGAACCGGACCCCGGCCCGCGCGCAGCCCTCGCGGAAGCCGCGTAGCCGCTCGCTCGCGGTGAAGATCGTCGGCGCGTCACCGAGAAAGGCGATCCGGCGGTGGCCGTGCCGGGCCAGGTGCAACACCGCCTCGACGCCGCCGCCGAGGTTGTCCACCAGCACGGTGTCGGCCACGATGTCGCCGGCCGGGCGGTCCACGAACACCACCGGCAGACCGGCGTGCAGTTCCGGTACCAGGTAGCCGTGCCGCAGGCCGGCCGGCACCACCAGCAGTCCGTCCACCCGGCGGGAACAGAACTCCAGCACCAGTTCGCGCTCGCGGTCGGGGTCCTCGTCGGAGGACGCGGAGAGCACCTGCCGGCCGTGCTGCCGAGCGACTTCCTCGACCGCCCTGGTGAGCACGGAATAGAACGGGTTGGCCACGTCCTCGGTGAGCACGCCGATGGTGCCGGTGGACGAACCGCGACGCAGGTTGCGGGCGCCGAGATTGCGCCGGAAGCCCAGCTGGTCGATCGCACCGAGCACCCGGCCGGTGGTGCTCGGATGCACGCCGGCCTCGCCGTTGACCACCCGGGAGACCGTTTTCAGGCTGACTCCGGCCAGGCGGGCCACATCATTCATGGTGGCTCGCCGGACCTTGCCCCGTCCGCCATCCGACAACGTTGTCATCGCTTGTGGATTGCACACGACGACCGGCGGGTTGTCAATCCTGCTGTCCCGTGCCGTTGCGACATCTGGTCGATTCCCCTTGTCCTGAAAAGGACAATCCCGTGTTCACGTCTTGACTCCCGACCAGGGCTCACCGATGGTGACCGGACACCTACCGTTCGGATAGACAAGGTTGTCAGATGGACGTTTCTCGCATTCGCAGACGAGGACGGCTGGCTCTGCGCGGTGGATCGCTGCTCGCCGCCCTCGTGTTGACCTGTGGTGCCGCCGCGACCGCTGTGGCCGCACCCTTACCCGGCCCGATCCTGGGCTCCAGCCTCGGCGGCGGAGACGTCGCCCAGTACGTGGACACCTTTCTCGGCACCCAACCGGGCGCGGCCGACCAGGGCACCGGTGGCGGTGCGGGCAACGACTTCCCCGGCGCGGACGCGCCGTTCGGCATGGTGCAGTGGAGTCCGGACACGGTCACCCTGCAACACGGCGGCTACTACTACCAGGACAACCGGATTCGCGGGTTCAGCCTGACCCACCTGTCCGGCGCCGGCTGCGACACCTACGAGGACATTCCGTTCATGCCGGTGCTCGGGTCGGTCTCCGACTCGCCGGCCACCAATCCGAACAAGTACGTCTCGACCTTCTCGCACGCCAACGAATCGGCCAGCCCCGGCTACTACGGGGTGACCTTCGACAACGGCATCAAGAGCGAGCTGACCGCGACCCAACGCACCGGCACCGGCCGGTTCACCTACCCGGTCGGGCAAACCGCCTCGCTGCTGGTGAACACGTCGGGTTCGATCAGCGGCACCAGCGACTCGCAGGTCACCATCGGCAGCAACTCGATCAGCGGCTACGCCGTCTCGGGCAACTTCTGTGGTGCCGGCGACTCCTACAAGGTCTACTTCTACGCACAGTTCGACCAGAACTTCCAGTCCTACGGCACCTGGCACAACGGCTCGGTCACCCCCAACAAGGCCACCGAGCAGGGCGGCGCGCCCGCGGCTCCGGCCGTCGTGAAGGCCAACGCGACCAACCTCAAGCCGGTGGGCACCACCGGCAAGTCGACCGCGCAGTCCCAGTCGGTCGCGCCCCAGGACGTCACCGCGTCCGGGCCGGGCACCGGTGGCTTCGTCACCTTCAACAACACCACCAACCACGTGGTGAACGTCCGGGTGGGCGTGTCCTTCGTGTCGCTGGCCGGCGCGAAGAGCAACCTGACCGCGGAGAACCCCGGTACCAGCACGTTCGACCAGATGGCCGCGGCGGCGCGGGCGAGCTGGGACAGCAGGCTGGGCGAGATCCAGGTGACCGGTGGCACCGACGAGCAGAAGAAGACGTTCTACAGCAGCCTTTATCACTCGCTGTTGCAGCCCAACGTGTTCTCCGACGCAGACGGCAAGTACGCAGGCTTCGACGGCCAGGTGCACACCGCGGCCAAGGGCCATCCGATCTACACCAACTTCTCCGGTTGGGACATCTACCGATCAGAGAGCCAACTGTTGGCACTGATCGCGCCCAACGAGATGTCCGACATCGCCAACTCGATGATCCAGTTCGCCGAACAGGGCGGGTCCTGGGACAGATGGACGGTGGCCAACGGCTACACCGGGGTGATGAACGGCGATCCGGAACACATCATCGTGTCCAACGCGTACGCCTTCGGTGATCGGGGCTTTGACGCCAACACCGCGTTGTTGTTGATGCTCAAGGGCGCCACCCAGCCGACCACCTCGGCGACCGGCTACGTGGAACGGCCCGGCCTGTCCGACTACATGAAACTGGGCTACGTGCCCGGGGCGGCGGCCGACACCCTGGAGTACACCAGTGCCGACTTCGCCATCGCGCAGCTGGCCCAGCGGCTGGGTGACTCGGCCACCTACGACGAGTTCATGGCCCGCTCGCAGGACTGGCAGAACCTGTTCAACCCGGCCACCGGCTACCTGGAACCGCGCAACTCCGACGGTTCCTTCCCGGGTACCTACGACCCGGCCAGCTCCAACGGCTACGTCGAGGGCAACGGCGCGCAGTACTCCTGGATGGTGCCCTACAACGAGGGTGGCCTGGTCGCCGCGCTCGGCGGGGACGCCAACGCGAACAGCAAGCTGGACACCTTCTTCAGCAAGCTGAACGTCGGCACCGCTTCGCCCTACGCGTTCCTGTCCAACGAGCCGACGCTGGAGACGCCGTGGCTCTACAACTTCACTGGCGAGCCCTACCAGACCCAGGCGACCGTCCGCGAGGTGGAGAACCAGCTCTACAACTCCAGCCCGTCGGGCCTGCAGGGCAACGACGACCTCGGTGAGATGGGTTCCTGGTACGTCTGGTCGGCAATGGGCCTGTACCCGGAGATCCCCGGCCGGGCCGAACTGCTGGTGGGCAGCCCGCTGTTCACCTCGGTGAAGATCACCACGCCGACCGGCAAGTCGATCACCATCAACGCGCCGGACGCGTCCACCACCAACCAGTACGTGACCAGCCTCCAGGTCGACGGCTCGCCGACCGACCTGCCGTGGCTGCCGGAGTCGTTCGCGCAGAACGGTGGCACGCTCGACTTCGGCCTGTCCAGCACGCCGGACACCGGCTGGGGTTCGGCGGCCGGCGACGCGCCGCCGTCCTTCCAGGACGGTCAGCAAACGGCGTTCACCTACACCGATCCGGCCCGGCTGGTCGTTCCGCAGAGCGGCACCGGAACCGGGACGGTCGGGGCCCAGGACCTGACCAACGCGGGCAACACGGTGAACTGGACCGCGCAGGCTCCGGCCGGGCTGACCATCACGCCCTCCAGCGGCACGATCAAGGTCCCGAACGGACAGAAGGCGACCCAGGCGGTGACCGTGGCGGTCGGTGCGAACACGGCGAACGGCACCTACCGCGTCCCGATCACCTTCTCCGACTCGGCCGGGGCGTTACCCGGGGCGACGCTGACCGTGTTGGTCGCCCAACCGGGCAGCATCCAGGCGGCCTACGACGATGTCGGGGTGTCCCCGGACAGCAACACGTCGGTGGCCGACTACGACGGAGACGGCTTCGCCTACTCGGCCGACCAACTGGCCGCACAGGGAGTGACGCCGGGTGCGTCGCTCAACCTGGACGGGTTGACCCAGACCTGGCCGTCCTCGGCGACCGGTGACCCGGACAACGTGACCGCGGCCGGGCAGACCATCAACCTGCCCACCGCCTCGGCCTCGGCGACCAAGCTGGAACTGTTGGGCAGCGGCACCAACGGGAACAACAGCGGCACGATGACCATCACCTACACCGATGGCACCACCCAGACCGCGACGCTCGGATTCTCCGACTGGACGCTGGGTGCCGGTGCGAACTCGCCGGCGTTCGGCAACAAGATCGCCTATACCACCCCGTACCGCAATCAGACCTCCGGAGGAAATCAACAGATAAACACTTATCTTTTCACCACCGCTCCCGTCAGCCTCACCGCTGGCAAGACGGTGGCGAGCATCACCCTGCCGGCCACGGTGACCGGCGGCGGCTCGATCCACGTGTTCTCCGTGGCAGTGGGCTGACTCACCAACTGAATCAGGCGCGGAGTCATCCGCAATGGCGCCCGGTTGGTTCGGACCGATCCATGGTCCGAACCGGTCGGGCGCCATTCTGGTCATCGGCCGTTTGCCGGCTGTTCTGTTTCCTGCCTTTCTCGGAAAATGTTCACGGGGGAGGGTCATGGGCGCTGGTTGATCGCCAGGTTGATCATCAATGGGAGGCAGGAAAAATGCCGGAATTCAACCGTAGACGACTGTTGGGTGGGGCGGCCGGAGCAGCCGCCGCGGCCGCTGCGGCCTCGTTGATGCCGCCGAACGTGCAGGCCGCGCTCGCCGCGGGCATGCCCAAGGGCAGCTCGCTCAAGGACATCGAACACGTCGTGCTGCTCATGCAGGAGAACCGCAGCTTCGACCACTACTTCGGCAGCCTGGCCGGCGTGCGCGGGTTCGACGACCCGGCCGCCACCAAGCTGTCCACCGGGAAGTCGGTGTTCCACCAGCCGGACCCGGTCAACCCCGACGGCTACGTGCTGCCCTTCCACCTGGACACCAACAGCACCAGCGCGCAGCACATCCCGTCCACCTCGCACGCCTGGCAGGTCCAGCACAACGCGTGGAACGGTGGCAAGAACGACAGCTGGCTGCCCGCGCACCGGGCCGCGGACGGCGCCAACGGCCCGTACGTGATGGGTTACCACACCCGGGCGGACCTCCCGTTCCAGTACGCCCTGGCCGACGCGTTCACCGTCTGCGACAACTACTACAGCTCGGTGCTCGGCCCGACCTGGCCGAACCGGATGATGTGGATGACCGGCACGATCGACCCGGACGGCGAGAACGGCGGGCCGATCCTGGAGAACGACGTGCCGGCCAGCGGTGGTTACACCTGGACCACCTACGCCGAGCGCCTGGAGAAGGCCGGCGTGAGCTGGAAGGTCTACTCGCAGACCGACGACTACGGCTGCAACATGCTGAAGAACTTCGTGAACTTCCAGCAGGCCGCGACCGACTCGCCGCTCTACACCAAGGGCATCGCCGCCGGTCCGGAGGGGCAGTTCGAGTACGACGCCCGCAACGGCAAGCTGCCGGCGGTCTCCTGGATCATCTGCACCAGCACGCAGTCCGAGCACCCCGACTACATGCCGGCCGACGGTGCGGCGTTCGTGGCCAGCAAGATCGACGCCATCGCGGCCGACCCGGAACTGTGGGCCAAGACGGTGTTCATCCTCAACTACGACGAGAACGACGGCCTGTTCGACCACGTCGTGCCGCCGACCCCGCCGGCCGGTACGCCGGACGAGTTCGTCACGCTGACCTCGCCCGGCAAGACCCCGGGCAACGGTCTGCCGGTCGGCGCTGGCTTCCGGGTGCCGTGCATCATCGTGTCCCCGTGGACCGCGGGTGGCTACGTGCACAGCGAGGCGCTGGACCACACCTCGGTGCTGCGCTTCCTGGAGAAGTTCACCGGGGTCAAGGAGACGAACATCAGCGCCTGGCGTCGGGACACCTTCGGCGACTTCACCTCGGCGTTCGCCTTCAACCGGGACGCCAAGCCGCCGGTGCTGCCCGACGCGGCCGGTGGGGCGACGCTGGCGCAGTACACCTCCACCCAACTGCCCAAGCCGACGCTGCCCGGGGCGACCCAGAGCATGCCCAAGCAGGAGAAGGGCAACAAGCCACACCGCCCGTGAGCGCGGCGTGAACCCTGATGGACGGCCGGCCGTGAGCGCGCACACGCTCGCGGCCGGTTCCTTGCCGTCAGCGCTCCCTGCGGCCTAGCCGAAGTCGCCGTTCGCGCGGCGGACCTTGGCCAGCAGGTCGGTCAGGGTCACCGTCTGCCGTTCGGTCAGCCCGCGTAGCCCGAAGTCGACCGAGGTCACCGCGGTGGTCGCCTCGGAGCGCCGCTGCTTGCCCTCCTCGGTGATCTCCACCAGGGTGGTCCGCCGGTCGGTGGGGTGCGGGATGCGCTTGACCAGGCCATCGGCCTCCAGTCGGTCCACGATGTTGGTCACACTTGTCGGGTGCAGCTGTAGCCGCTGGCCCATCACCCGCATCGGCAGACTGCCGCGCTGCGAGTGGAACAGCAGCACCAGCGCCTCGAACCGGGCGAAGGTGAGTCCGTGCGGCCGCAGCGCGGTGTCCACCGCGGACTGCAGGACCTGTTGCACGCGCATCACGCTGGTCACCGCGGCCATGACGGTCGACGGGCCAACCCGCTGCTCCCAGAGCTCGGCCGCTCGGGCGATCGGGTCGAACGGCAGTGGTTGCTCCGTCATGAAACCCGAAACTACCAGCGGGTATGCCACTGTGGGGAAACGCATCGGCTGAAATTTAGTTGGACTTCCTACTGTCTGTCGTCCGAGGTTATGATGTCCTTGGATTGTTCGGACGAGGAGTGGAGGCCGCTGATGACCCGGCAGGACGATCAGGCGGAGATCCAGGCTGGTCGGCAGCGCTGGGAGCAGCGTTTCGCGAAGGCGGAAAGCGCTGGTCGGGTGCGTGCTGCCGACTTCAGCACGCTGTCGGGCGAGCTCGTCGACCCGGTCTACGGGCCGCGCCCCGGCGAGGTGGTGGAGAACTTCGACCGGATCGGCTGGCCGGGTGAGTTCCCGTTCACCCGTGGCCTGCACGCCACCGGTTACCGGGGCAAGCCGTGGACGATCCGGCAGTTCGCCGGCTTCGGCAACGCCAAGCAGACCAACGAGCGCTACAAGATGATCCTGGCCAACGGCGGTGGCGGCCTGTCGGTCGCCTTCGACATGCCCACCCTGATGGGCCGGGACTCCGACGACTCGCACAGCCTCGGTGAGGTCGGCCACTGCGGGGTGGCCATCGACTCGGCGGCCGACATGGATGTGCTGTTCGCCGACATCCCGCTGGAGCAGGTCACCACGTCGATGACGATCTCCGGCCCGGCGGTGCCGGCGTTCTGCATGTACCTGGTCGCCGCCGAACGGCAGGGCGCCGACCTGCGCAAGCTCAACGGCACGTTGCAGACCGACATCTTCAAGGAGTACATCGCCCAGAAGGAGTGGCTGTTCGCGCCGGAGCCGCACCTGCGGCTGATCGGCGACCTGATGGAGTACTGCGCCACCGACGCGCCGGCCTACAAGCCGCTGTCGGTGTCGGGTTACCACATCCGGGAGGCCGGCTCGACCGCCGCGCAGGAACTCGCCTTCACCCTGGCCGACGGTTTCGGTTACGTGGAACTGGGCCTGTCCCGCGGTCTGGACATCGAGACCTTCGCGCCCGGCCTGAGCTTCTTCTTCGACGCGCACATCGACTTCTTCGAGGAGATCGCCAAGTTCCGCGCGGCCCGGCGGATCTGGGCCCGCTGGCTGCGCGACGTGTACGGCGCGCGCACCGAGAAGGCCCAGTGGTTGCGCTTCCACACCCAGACGGCCGGCGTCTCGCTGACCGCGCAGCAGCCGGACAACAACATCGTGCGCACCGCGATCGAGGCCCTCTCGGCCGTGCTCGGTGGCACGAACTCCTTGCACACCAACGCTTTAGATGAGGTGCTCGCGCTGCCGAGCGAGCACGCGGCGCACATCGCGCTGCGCACCCAGCAGGTGATCATGGAGGAGACCGGGGTGACCAATGTGGCCGACCCGCTGGGCGGCTCGTGGTACGTCGAGGCGCTGACCGACCGGATCGAGGCCGAGGCCGAGCGGATCTTCGAACGGATCAAGGACATGGCCCGGCAGGCCGTGCCCAGCGGCGATCACCCGATCGGCGAGATGACCTCGGGCATCCTGCGCGGCATCGAGGACGGCTGGTTCACCGGTGAGACCGCGGACGCCGCGTTCGCCTACCAGCAGGCGCTGGAGAAGGGCGAGAAGAAGATGGTCGGCGTCAACACGCTGACCGATTCGGTCGCCGAGGACCTGGAGATCCTGCGGGTCAGCCACGAGGTCGAACGCGAGCAGAACGCGGTGCTGGCGAAGCGGCGGGCCGGCCGGGACGCGGCCGAGGTGGACCGCACCCTCACCGAACTCGTCCGGGTGGCCGGCGGGGAGGGCAACCTGATCGAGCCGATGCTCGCCGCGGCCAGGGCCGAGGCGACCCTCGGCGAGATCTGCGACGCACTGCGAGGCGTCTGGGGCACCTACACCGAACCAGCCCGCTTTTGACGTCAGCCCTGGCGCGCCAGCGACGAGGGAGGGCCAGGAGCGAAGCGACCTCTTCCGCCCCGGTTGTCCGCCGCACTTTCCCACCCCAGTTTTAGGATCAACCCCGTGAACGAGCACGCAGCAGCCACTGTCGACGCTGCGACCAGTCGGCGGATGTGGCTGCGGTTCGAGACCTACCACGACGTCACCTTTTTCACCCCGGAGTCGCGGGCCGCCACCGACGCGCTGGGCTGCAAGGGCGGCTGGATGGGATACTTCGGGATGCGCGTCGCCCCGCTCGGCGCGGCCGAGCCGGAGACGGTGGTGTCGGCGTTCTACAACTTCCACCCCTCGCTGGTGCGCCGCGCGCTGCCGGACGCGTGGCGGGTCGCCTCGCCGGCCGCGTTCCTGGACACCCGGCTGGCCGGTGCGGATGCCGCGTTGAGCCGGATGCTCGGCGCGGACGTGCTGGCCGGCCCGGAGGTGGCCGAGGCCGCCGAACTCGCCCGGACCGCCGCAGGCGCGGCGCAGACCGCGGGTCGCCCGCTGGCCGCTGCCAACGCGCTGCTGCCCTGGCCGAGCGCGCCGCACCTGGTGCTCTGGCAGGCCAGCACGGTGTTGCGCGAGTCCCGGGGCGACGGGCACGTGGCCGCGCTGGTCGCGGCCGACCTCGATCCGGTGGAGACACTGGTGTTGTTCGCCGCCGAACGCGGCATCGATCCGGAGTACATCCGGGCCGCCCGGGGGTGGCCGGAGCCCGACTGGGCGGCCGCGGTCGAGCGGTTGGCTCTGCGCGGCCTGGTGGCCGCCGAGGACGGCATCACCGCCGCGGGCAGGGCCCTGCGCCACGACGTGGAGCAGCGCACCGATCGGGCCGCGGCCCGTCCGTGGCAGGCCCTCGGTGGGGCCGGCACCGAGCGGCTGGCGGCTGTGCTCACGCCGTTCGCCCGCCGGTTGGCCGAGCAGAACGACGCCATGCGGGTCAATCCGATGGGGTTGAACGCTGTGCAGGAACTCGGCGATTGATGCGGCGGCTCGCAACGGGCCTAAAATTGGGTTCGCAGAGGTCGCTTCGCTCCTCGCCCTCCCTCGCCGCCGGCGCGGCAGGGCGCATGTCAGGATGGATAACGTGACGAGGTCAGATCCACGCCAGAACGTTGCCCTGTCCGCCGCGCTGTCCGGTGCGGTCGACCTGTCCGCGCTGAAGGCGCGGGCGGACGCGGCCAACCGCGCGGCGACCGCTCCGCCTTCGGTGTCCGGCGAGCCCGGTGGTGGCGCGACCGCCGCCTCCGGCAACTGGGTGATCGAGGCCACCGAGGAGAACTTCCAGACCGAGGTGGTGGAGCGTTCGCTCCAGGTCCCGGTCGTGGTGGACCTGTGGGCCGAGTGGTGCGGTCCGTGCAAGCAGCTCTCGCCGGTGCTGGAACGGCTGGCCGGGGAGGCCAACGGGGCCTGGATTCTGGCCACCGTGGACGTGGACGCCAACCCGAGGATCTCCCAGCTGTTCGGCGTGCAGTCCATCCCCACCGTGGTGGCCATCGCCGGCGGCCAGCCGATCGACGCCTTCTCCGGCGCGTTGCCCGAGCCGCAGGTGCGCGAGTGGTTGGCCGCGTTGCTGGACGCGCTGCGTGACCGGCTGCCCGGCATCAGCGCCGCGGAGCAGTCCGCGGGCGTGCCGGACGTGGTCGAGGCCGAGCCGGCCGAGGAACCGGAGGACCCGCGGTTCACCGCCGCCGAGGACGCCCTCGAAGCCGGCGACTTCGACCAGGCGGAAGCCGCCTACCGGCACATTCTCGACGAGGAGCCGGCCAACGAGCAGGCCAAGGTGGCGCTGGCCCAGGTCCGCTTCCTGGCCAGGGTGACCAACGCCGACGCGTCCTCGATCGCCCGTGCGGACGCCGCGCCCGACGACGTGGACGCCCAACTCGCCGCGGCCGACGCGGAACTCGCCGACCAGCGGGTGGAGGACGCGTTCAAGCGCCTGATCAACGCCGTGCGGCGCAGCGCGGGCGACGACCGCGACCGGGTCCGCCAGCAGTTGGTGGACCTGTTCGAGCTGTTTCCGCCGGAGGACCCCCGGGTCGCCGCCGCCCGTCGCAACCTGGCCAGCGCGCTGTTCTGACCTGGTCTTCGCATGACTGAGGGGCGCTGTCCACCGGACGGCGCCCCTCAGTCATCTGCGGGTCAGTCGAACTGGGTGGTGCACTGGCTGGCGCCCTTGAGGAAGCCGATCTGGAAGGACTGCACCCGGGCGAAGCCGGCCGGGACGCGAGTGCCGTTCACGTCCGCGGCGATCAGGCTGCTCGGTCCGAGCAGTTCGGCGACTGCCTCGTCCAGGTCGCCCGGCCCGAGCAGCAGTTGCTGCTGTGGACCGTCGGCGAACCGATGCCTGGTCACCCCGGCCCACGCGCCGGTCAGGCAGGCCGTGCGCAGGCCGGCGTTCTTGTCGGTCAGCGAGATGCCCAGCGACTTCTGCACCGACAGGGCGTAGCGCGAGGCGATCTCGGCAAACGCGGCGAAGTCACCGAGACCGGTGCTGGTCACCGTCGGCTCGTCGTCGGCCGGTAACTGGGCGATCTTGTTGAGTTGGGTCTCGTTGATACTGATCGTGTTCTCGGTCGGGCAGAAGGACGCCGGTGGCGTGCTCGTGCCACCGGTGCAGGCGCCGCCGCCGTTCACGATCTGCGGCGGGTGCGCCGAGTTCTGCTTGAACGCCGCGTCCAGGCTCTGCTGCAACAGGGTGACCGTCTGGGTGTCCACCGGGACGTTGTTGCCGGCCTTGGAGGCGGCGGTGAAGCCGAGTTCGGTGATCCGCTGCTGGATCTCCCGCTCGTCGATCTTGTTGCAGCGCACCGGTCCGCTCTGGAAGCCGAACTGGAACGCGGTGACCCGGTCGAACGCGCTGCCGTGGGCCTGGTCGTCGGTCGCGGTCGAGCCCACCTGGTCGCGGATGAACATCATCGTGGCCAACACCTGGTTGAGCCCGGCACCGGTGGACAGCTGGAAGTGCGGCGCGTTGCCGCCGGCCACCCAGCGCATGAACGCGCCCGCGTAGCAGTCGGCCTGCTGTTCCTTGACGATGGTCGGCGTCGCCTGGTTGACCGAGCCGAGCCGGAACTGGATCGCGTGGCCCATCTCGTGGGCGAACACGGTGACCACGGCCATCGGCCCGAACATCTTGTCCAGCGAGGGCAGCAGCGCGCCGCGGTCCCAGGCCACGCTGTCGTCCACCGGGCAGTAGAACGCGTTCTCGACGCCCTGGCTGTCCTGGCCGCCGCAGACCTTGATGTCGGTGCCGTTGGAGTCGTAGGAGATCAGCTTCTTGACCGGGGTGAACTGCTTGCCGAAGTCCTGCGGCAGCGCGGTGGACCAGAAGTCGAAGATGTCGGACAGCGCGTCGACCGACAGCGTGTCCATCGCGCCGCCGTTGCCGTTGGTCACCGTCAGGTCGGCGTTGGCCACGCCCGGCTTGAGCCCGCTGGGGCCGTTGGTCACCGGCAGGCCTGCGACGTTGCCGGGATCGATGTCACCGGTCGGCTGCGCGCCGCCGCTGATCGCCTGACCGGCGCAGCCCGCCACGAGAGCCGCCGCCAGCACCGCCACCAGGCCGGCGACCAGCCCTTTCGTCCCGGGCAACAAGTGCCGGCGTGCGCTTCCCCGAACCGCCATCCGCGTTGGTCCCGTCCTGGTCACCACGAGCGTGTGCCGCGATCGAGTGATTACTCGCGGCAGCCAGCACCCTACTTGCCGGCCATTCGGGTGACGTGCCGCCCTGGGAGACGGTTCAACCCTGGGAGATGTAGGACTCCAGCTGTTCACGGTCGGTCTCTAGTTGGCTGATCCGGCTCTTGACCACGTCACCGATGCTCACGATGCCGACCAACCGGTCCTCCACCAGAACCGGCATGTGCCGGATGCGGCGCTCGGTCATGGTCGCGGCGAGCTGGTCGACCGTGTCGTCGGGCGTGCAGCTGAGCACGTCGGCGGTCATGATCTCGCGCACCGGGGCGTCCAGCAGGGCGGCGCCGCGGTCCCGCAGCCGGCGCACGATGTCCCGTTCGGACACGATGCCGACCACCCGTCCGGCGCCGGTGCCACCCTCGGTGACCACCGCGGCGCCGATATTGTGCTCGCCGAGCCGGTCCAGCAGCTCTCCCACGGTCACCGTCGGCGCCACTGTGGCGACAGCGGAACCCTTGTGCCGCAACACGTCCGTGATCCTCATCCGACACCCCGATCCGGAACCCGACCGGGCATCGGCGGCCGGTCGGCCTGCACCCAAGGTTAGGGACTCAGCGGCGTCTCCGATACCCCCCGATTACGCCGATTGTCCGTTTGGTCGCTCCCTGTGACGTTGGACCCAGCCGCACCGCGTCCGTAACCAACCGTCGGCTGACCTTGGTTATGGTCGTTCGATGCGGGCATTGCGTCGCTTCACCGTTGTTGCCGGGCTGCCGGTGCCGCTGGCCGAGTTGCAGACGCTCGCGCTCAACCTGCGCTGGGCCTGGCACCCGCCGACCAGGGAGTTGTTCGCCGGCATCGACCCGGTGGTGTGGGCGCGGGTGGGGCACGATCCGCTGCGGCTGCTGGCCGAGGTGTCGCCCGCGGTGCTCGACCGGCTCGCCGCCGACCAGGACTTCCTGGCCACCGTCGACGTGCTCGCCGCCGACCTGAGCCGGTACCTCACCGAGCCGCGCTGGTACCAGCAGCGCACCGAGCCGCACCGGCCGGACGCGATCGCCTACTTCTCGATGGAGTTCGGCATCACCGAGGCGCTGCCGAACTACTCCGGCGGCCTCGGCGTGCTGGCCGGCGACCACCTCAAGGCGTCCTCCGACCTCGGCGTGCCGCTGATCGGCGTGGGCCTGCTCTATCGCTCGGGCTACTTCCGGCAGACGCTCTCGCTGGATGGCTGGCAGGTCGAGCACTACCCGGTGATCGACCCGCGCGGGCTGCCGCTGGAACCGCTCACCGACGCCGCGGGCGAGCAGGTGCTGGTCACCGCGGCGATGCCTGGCGGGCGGCTGCTGCACACCCGGATCTGGCTGGCCCGGGTCGGCCGGATTCCGCTGCTGCTGCTCGACTGCGACACCGAGCAGAACGACGACGACCTGCGCGGCTTCACCGACCGGCTCTACGGCGGCGACCAGGACCATCGCATCCGGCAGGAGATCCTGGCCGGCATCGTCGGCGTGCGGGCGGTGCGCCGGTACTGCGAACTGACCGGGCACCCGCAGCCCTCGGTCTTCCACACCAACGAGGGACACGCCGGTTTCCTTGGCCTGGAACGGATTCGCGAGCTGATCGCGGGCGGTGAACTGGACTTCGAGCAGGCGCTCAACGTGGTCCGCGCGGGCACCGTGTTCACCACGCACACGCCCGTCCCGGCCGGCATCGACCGGTTCCCGGTGGACCTGGTCGGGCACTACTTCGGCGACGACACGCTGCTGCCCGGCGTGGACCTGCGGCGGGTCCTCGCGCTGGGCGCCGAGGAGAACGTCACCCTGTTCAACATGGCGAACATGGGCCTGCGACTGGCCCAGCGCACCAACGGCGTGTCCCGGCTGCACGGCCGGGTGATCCGGAAGATCTTCGCCGAGCTGTGGCCCGGCTTCGACGTCGACGAGGTGCCGATCGGCACGGTGACCAACGGCGTGCACGGCCCGACCTGGGCGGCGCAGGAGATCACCGCGCTGGTCGGCGGCGACGTGGCGGACGGCCTGGAAGCGGTGGCCGACGGGCCGCTCTGGGAGGTCCGCCGGGCGCTGCGCGGCCGGCTGATCGGCGAGATCCGGCGGCGGCTGCGGGCCGCGTGGCTGCAACGCGGCGCGTCCGCGCTCGAACTGGGCTGGGTGGACGAGGTGTTCGACCCGGACGTGCTGACCGTCGGTTTCGCCCGTCGGGTGCCGGTCTACAAGCGGCTGACGCTGATGCTGCGCGACCCGGAGCGGCTGCGCGCGCTGCTGCTCGACCCGCACCGCCCGGTGCAGCTGGTGGTCGCCGGCAAGTCGCACCCGGCCGACGAGCGCGGCAAGGCGCTGATCAAGCAGATCGTCCGGTTCACCGACGACCCGGAGATCCGCCACCGCATCGTGTTCCTGCCCGACTACGACATGTCCCTGGCCCGGTACCTGTACTGGGGCAACGACGTGTGGCTGTCCAATCCGATCCGGCCACTGGAGGCGTGCGGCACGTCCGGGATGAAGTCCGCGCTCAACGGCGGGCTCAACCTGTCCATTCGGGACGGTTGGTGGGACGAGTTCTACGACGGCAGCAACGGCTGGGCGATCCCCACCGCGGACGGGGTGACCGACCCCAACCGGCGGGACGACCTGGAGGCGGCGGCGCTCTACGAGTTGCTCGGCGGCCAGGTGGCGCCGCTGTTCTACGACCGGGGCGCCGACGGCGTGCCGGCCGGCTGGATGGCGATGGTCCGGCACACGCTGACCTCGCTGGGCCCGAAGGTGCAGGCCGACCGGATGGTCCGCGAGTACGTCGGCGCGCTGTACCTGCCGGCGGCGGCGTCGGTCGCCGCGGTGTGCGCCGAGGGCCACACCGGCGCCCGCGAACTGGCCGCGTACCGGTCCCGGCTGGCCGGCTCGTGGTCCCGGGTCCGGGTGACCGGCAGCGAACTGGCCGTCGACGGTGGTCGGCCGCCGGCGATCGGCACCGAGGTGACCGTCCGGGCGCACGTCGACCTCGCCGGCCTCGAACCGTCCGATGTGGACGTTCAGGCAGTGGTCGGCCGGGTCACCGACGACGACGAGCTCAGCGAGGTGGTCACGGTCTCGATGGACATCGGACCGGACGGCCGGTACGGCGCGCAGGTGCCGCTGCGGCACACCGGCGCGCTCGGCTACACCGTCCGGGTGCTGCCCCGGCACGACCTGCTCGCGACGCCGGCCGAACTGGGCAAGGTCGTGCTGGCCCGGTAGTTACGCCACTGCCGGCGTCGCCCCGGGCCGGACCGGCAGCCCGGCCGCCGCCCATGCCCGGAACCCGCCCACCAGATCCGTCGCCGACCGCACGCCCAGCCGCAACAGGTCCCGCGCGGCCAGGCTCGACGAGTAACCCTCGTTGCACACCACGACGACCGGCGTGTCCGCGGTGAAGCCGGGCAGCCGGTGCGCGCCGATCGGGTCCAGCCGCCACTCCAGCACGATCCGCTCGACCGGCACCGATCCCGGGATCTCGCCCTCGGCGAGCCGGTTGGCGTGCGGCCGGATGTCCACCACCAGTGCGCCGGCCTGCTGCAACCGGAGGGCCTGCTGCGGGGTCGCCCGGTCCAGTTCGGCGCGGGCCTGGGTGAGCAGCTCGTCGACGCTCATCGCGGCGTCGGGATGAGCGAGGGGATCTCGGCCGGCACGTCGGCCAGGGTGGCGTACTTGCGTGTCTCCACCAGCGGCGGCGAGTACGCGTGCACGCTCGCCGCCGGGCTGAGGCCGCGGTTGCCCAGCTGGTGCGCCCGGCCGGCGCCGAAGCCGATCGCGTTGCCGATCGCGTAGGACTGGCTGCGGCTCGGCCTGCCGGGATACCGGTAGTCCTCGCTCAGCTCGCCCAGCAGCACGGTGAACGAACCGGACGCCCCGCCGTGGTCGTGCGGGTCCGTCCGCTGTCCCGGCAGCCAGGACAGCAGCCACAGCTCGACGCCCTCGGTCAGCGCCAGCCGCGCCCACCAGCGCTGGGAATGGCCGTAGTACAGGACGTCCAGCAGCGGGGTGGTCAGCTCGGCGGCGACGGTCGAGGTGAGGTCGCGCAGCTCGTGCGGGGTCCACATCTGACGTTGCGGCGCGATCAGGTCGAGCAGCAGCGGACTGCGCAGCGCGGGCAGGACGTCGGGAGTGTTGATGGATTCAGGTACGGGTGACACGGCGGTCAACGGAGGACTCCTGTGATCGTTCGGGGTGGCGGGGCGAGGGTGTCAGGTGGTGTGCGTCACGCACTGCGTACACACGCTCGACGCGACCAGGAGCAGGTCGACTGCCCGGTCCCGCCAGGAGAACAACGAACGGATCACGACGTGAATATTGTCACGGGCGCCCATGTCGTCGCCAGTGGGTGGACACCGGTCCCGGTAACTGGGCCAACCGGCGGCCCTGGCGCTCCGCGCGTCCAAGGACGACAAATCCGGCCGCCCTGGTCGGTTGCGACAG
This sequence comes from Pseudonocardiaceae bacterium, assembly GCA_036268615.1. Taxonomy (GTDB): domain Bacteria; phylum Actinomycetota; class Actinomycetes; order Mycobacteriales; family Pseudonocardiaceae; genus DATATV01. The sequence continues at coordinate 117,750 of DATATV010000121.1, read as the reverse complement.
CGGTCCGTGAGCACACTGGTCGATCTTCATCCGAACGAGTGATCGATGTCATGCCGCCGCAGCGTAGCCCGGGGGGAGTCCGCCACCGGCCGGACGACACAATGGCTGCGTGACCGAGCGGACGCAGGGCAACGGCGAGATCACGGACGTGCTCGATGAGGATGACTTCAGCGATTTTGTAGTGCACATGGCCGGCGTGACCGTGCGGCGCGGAAACAGCGAGCTGCTGTCCGGCTTGGACTGGGCCGTCGAGCTGGACGAGCGCTGGGTGGTGCTCGGCCCGAACGGGGCCGGCAAGACCACCATGCTGCGCGTCGCCGCGGCCGAGCTGCACCCCACCACCGGTCGGGTGCACATTCTCGGCGAGCGGATCGGTCGCACCGACGTCTTCGAGCTGCGGCCCCGGATCGGGCTGAGCAGTGCGGCGCTGGGTAACCGCGTCCCGCCCGACGAGAAGGTGATCGACGTCGTGGTCAGCGCCGGCTACGCGGTGGTCGGCCGGTGGCGCGAGTCCTACGACCGGCTCGACCTCGACCGGGCCACCGGGCTGCTCGTCGCGATGGGCATCGCGCAGCTGGCCGACCGGCTCTACGGCACCCTCTCGGAGGGCGAGCGCAAGCGCACCCTGATCGCCCGCGCGCTGATGACCGACCCGGAGATGCTGCTGCTGGACGAGCCGGCCGCCGGTCTGGACCTCGGCGGCCGCGAGGACCTGGTCGCCCGGCTGTCCACGCTCGCCTACGACCCGGACGCGCCGGCCATCGTGCTGGTCACCCACCACGTCGAGGAGATCCCGCCGGGCTTCACCCACGCGCTGTTGCTGCGCGAGGGCAAGGCCGTCGCGCAGGGCCTGTTGGACGACGTGCTGACCTCGGAGAACCTGTCCGAGACGTTCGGCCAGGAGCTCAAGCTGGACCGGATCGACGGCCGTTTCTTCGCTCGCCGGGTCACCGCTACCGTGCGGTAGCCTGCGTCGATCTGGCAGGCGCGAGCGGGAGGTCACCGGCGTGGGTGAGTTCGTCAATCTTGAGGTCGACGGCGGAATCGGCACGATCCGGTTGGATCGCCCGCCGGTCAACGCGTTGAACAAGCAGATCCAGGACGAGCTGCGGATCGCGGCCACCGAGGCCACCCGGCGCGCCGACGTGCGCGCGGTGATCGTCTACGGCGGCCCGCGCAGCTTCGCCGGCGGCGCGGACATCAAGGAGATGGCCGACCTCAGCTATGTGGAGATGATGGGCTACGCGCAGCCGCTGACCGCCGCGCTCAGCCTGGTCGCCGAGATCCCCAAGCCGACCGTGGCCGCGATCACCGGCTACGCGCTGGGCGGCGGCCTCGAACTCGCGCTCACCTGCGACCGGCGGGTGGCCGGTGACAACGTCAAGCTCGGCCAGCCGGAGATCCTGCTGGGCATCATCCCCGGTGCGGGCGGCACCCAGCGGCTGTCCCGCCTGGTCGGTCCGTCCCGGGCCAAGGACCTCGTCTACACCGGCCGCTACGTGCTGGCCGACGAGGCGCTGGCGATCGGCCTGGTGGACGAGGTGGTCGCGCCCGACGACGTGTACAACAGCGCGCGCAGTTGGGCGGCGCAGTTCGTCAACGGTCCGGCACGCGCCTACGCGGCGGCCAAGGCGGCCATCGACGGCGGTCTGGACGTCGACCTGGCCAACGGCCTGAAGCTGGAGACCAACCTGTTCGCCGCGCTGTTCGGCACCGAGGACCAGAAGATCGGGATGCACTCGTTCATCGAGAACGGTCCCGGCAAGGCCAAGTTCAGCGGACGATGACCGGCGAGTCGGGAAATGAGTGAATCCGTGAGCGATCCAGCGCCCAACCCGCACGCCACCGAGGACCAGGTGCGGGCCGCCTTCGACGATCCCAAGCTGGCCAACGTGCTCTACCACGACTGGGAGGCCGGCAGCTACGACGAGAAGTGGTCGATCTCCTACGACCAGCGCTGCATCGACTACGCGGTCGGCCGGTTCAAGGCGGTCGCCGGTGAGCACGGCTGGCCCTACGAGCGGGCGATGGAACTGGGCAGTGGCACCGGTTTCTTCCTGCTCAACCTGATGCAGGGCGGCGTGATCGAGCGCGGCTCGGTGACCGACCTGTCGCCGGGCATGGTCGAGGTGGCGCTGCGCAACGCCGAGCAGCTCGGCCTGCCGGTGGACGGCCGGGTGGCCGACGCCGAGCGGGTTCCCTATGACGACAACACGTTCGACCTCGTCGTCGGGCACGCGATGCTGCACCACATCCCGGACGTGCCGGCCGCGCTGCGCGAGGTGCTGCGGGTGCTCAAGCCCGGCGGCCGGTTCGTCTTCGCCGGCGAGCCGACCAGGATCGGTGACCTCTACGCCCGCAAGCTCGGCCAGCTGACCTGGTGGCTGACCACGAACCTGACCAAGCTGCCGGTGTTGGACGCGTGGCGGCGCCCGCAGGCCGAACTCGACGAGTCGTCCCGGGCCGCGGCCCTGGAAGCCGTGGTCGACCTGCACACCTTCGACCCCGCCGAGTTGGAGCGGATGGCGCTGGCGGCAGGCGCGCGCAACGTCCGCGCGGTGACCGAGGAGCTGTCCGCCGCGCTGTTCGGCTGGCCGGTGCGCACCTTCGAGGCCGCTGTGCCGGCGGGCAAGCTCGGCTGGAACTGGGCGATGTTCGCCTACCGAAGCTGGCAGCGACTGTCCTGGCTGGACGAGAACGTACTGGCCAAGGTCATGCCACGGGAGCTGTTCTACAACGCGCTGATCACCGGCACGAAGCCGTCCGGACCGACAGCGCCGTCCGCCTGACCGTTGGCCTACTCCTTCACCGAGCGCGATGTCGGCTTTCTCGACTCGGCCAGTGGCCGGGACATGCTCGTCCGGGCGAGCGCGCTGCCGCTGACCGAGGCCAGCCGGCTGGCCGACGTGACCGCGGTGCGCGCGTTCGCCGGTGAGTGGGCGCCGGCCGTGCTGGAGACGGCGGTGCTGCGGCGCAGGGCGGCGGCGAAGCTGGCCGGCGCGGCGGACTGGCTGACCACGGACGCGGCACTGCAACAGGCCACCGCGACACCGGTGGCCGAGTTGCGGGCGACCCGGTTCGCCGGCCGGGACGTGCACGACGTGACCTGCTCGATCGGCGCCGACCTGGTCGCCCTCGCGGCGGTCGCCGACCGGTGTCTCGGCTCGGATCTCGACCCGGTGCGGCTGCTGATGGCGCGGCACAACCTTGGCCGCACGGGCCGGTCCGCGCCGTTGCTGCGGGCGGACGCGCTGCGGCCGGTCAGCCGGGACAGCGCGGTGCTGGCCGACCCGGCCCGCCGGGACGACGCGGGCCGGCGACGCTGGCGGCTGGCCGACCTGGTGCCCGCGCTGCCCGAACTGGTGGACGCTTACCAGGGACGCGACCTGGCGGTGAAGTCCGCGCCCGGACTGGACTTCACCGCGGTGCCCTGGGCGAAGGAGATCGAACTGGTGTCGCTGGACGGCCAGGTGCGCGAGGCGTGCCTGTGGACCGGCGGCCTGGCCGGCGCCGGGATCGCCCGACGCGCCACCGTGCTGCGCCAGTCAAGTCCACTGTGGACGATCACGGACGTGGAGTCGGACGACTGCCCGGTGCGGGCGGTGGGTGAGTGGCTGGTCGACCCGGACGGCGCGGTGGTGCGGGCCGGCCTGGTCCGGCACTACGCGGCCCGGCACGGCCTGGGCCAGCTCGACCCGAGGATCGCCTACCTCACCGGCGACACCCGGCCGCCGGACACCAGGGCCTTCCGCGTGTTCGACCACGGGCGCTACGCCGAGAAGGCGCTGCGCGCGACGCTGCGCCGACACGACGTCGGCAGCCTGGAGATCCTGGTGCGCGGTCTGCCGGTCGATCCGGACGCGCTGCGCCGCCGGCTGCGGCCGACCGGCAGCCGGTCGGCCACGGTCGTGCTCACCCGGGTCGGCGACACGCCGATGTCGTATCTGTGCGAGGCGTTTCCGGCGTCGACCGGCCGGTCGGACCCACCCGGCACCGACTACCGTCTGTCCACATGACGTCCATGTGGGGAGCGCCGGTGGCATCCCGGGTGCTGTCCTGGCGGAAGGCCAGGCGCGATCCGGCCCAGGCACGGCTGTTCACCCTCGACTCGCTGCGCTGGGCGCTCCGCAATCGGGCCTACACGCCGTGGTACCTGGTGCGGTACTGGCGGCTGCTGCGCTTCCGGCTGGCCAACCCGCACATCATCCTGCGCGGCATGGTCTTCCTCGGCCGGAACGTGGAGATCCACTGCCGGCCGGGCTACGGGCGGCTGGAGATCGGCCGGTGGGTGCACATCGGCGACGGCAACTCCATCCGCTGCCACGAGGGCTCGCTGCGGATCGGCGACAAGGCAGTGTTCGGCAAGGACAACACGATCAACTGCTACCTGGACATCGAGCTGGGCGCGGCCACGCTCGTCGCCGACTGGGTCTACATCTGCGACTTCGACCACGTCACCGCCGACATCCACCTGCCGATCAAGGACCAGGGCATCGTGAAGTCGCCGGTGCGGATCGGCCCGGACTGCTGGCTGGGCACGAAGGTGTCGGTGCTGCGCGGCACCCGGGTCGGCCGGGGTTGTGTGCTGGGCGCGCACGCGGTGGTGCGCGGCGACATCCCGGACTACGCGATCGCCGTCGGCACGCCGGCCCGGGTGGTCCGCGACCGCCGGGCCGACTACGAGGCCGACGCGGTGCGCCGCGCCGCCGTCGCGGACATGGCCCGGAAGGCTTCGGTCGCCTTGAAGAAGACGCTCGACGAGTCCCTCGCCACGGAGAACTGAATGCCGGTCAGTTCGCTCGACCCGCGCACCGCGCTCATCGTGGTGGATCTACAGCGGGGCACGGTCGCCAACCCGACCGCGCACGAGATCGGCCCGGTGGTGGCCCACGCGGTCGACCTGCTCGCCGCGTTCCGTGGGCGCGGACTGCCGGTCGTGCTGACCAACGTCACCGGCACCCCGGCCGGCCGCACCGAACACGGCGCAGGCAGCCGCGTCTTCCCGCCGGAGTGGAGCGAACTGATCCCCGAGCTGGACCAGCAGCCCGAGGACATCACGGTCACCCGGAACACCTGGGCCGGCTTCGCCGGCACCGATCTGGACGCCCGGCTGGCACAGCTCGGCATGACCCAGGTGGTGCTGGTCGGCCTCGCCACCAGCTTCGGCGTCGAGTCCACCGCGCGGTACGCCTACGACCACGGCTATCACGTCGCCCTCGCGGTCGACGCGATGACCGACCCGAGCGCGGCGGCCCACCAGCACAGCGTCCAGCGGGTCTTCCCGGTGCTCGGTCAGACCGGCACGACGGCGGAGTTCCTGTCCCTGCTTGGGGAGAGCTGACCGAAACACGCCCTGGCCAGTAGATATCCGACCTCGGCAATGACCGGCGCCGGAATGATCATCCCGCGGTTGGCGAGATGAAGTCCGGCGAAGAGATCAACGCAGCGGCGATGGTCAGGGTCTCGGTACAACGCAGCGGCCACCAATGGGCCGGTGTCGCAGATGATCACTTGTACCGGCCGAAGCCCTCGGCGAGCAGTTCGTCGGCCCGGGCGCCGGCGGCCGGGCCATCGCCAGGAACCGCCCCGAACCAAGCCGGCGGCCAGGACCGCTCACCGGCCGGCCGGCGGTCCCGAGGCGGCTCGGGCCGGTCGGTTTCAGCCCTTGCCACACAGCTAGTTGAACGCGTTCCCGGTGGCGATCTTCGGCCGGCCGAACACCTCATGGTCCACCGGCCGGGCGCTCGCGTAGACCTTGGCGGTGGCAGCGGCGATCCGTCCCCAGTCGAAGTCCTCGGCCAACCGGGACCGTGCCGCGGTCGCCCGTCGCCGTGCCGCCGCAGGATCGTCCAGCACCGCGCGCACGCCCGAGGCGATGCCGGGCACGTCACCGGGTGGGAAGGAGATCCCGGTGTGCCCGTGCCGGACCACGTCCCCCAGTCCGCCCGCGGTGGACGCGACCAGCGGCACGCCGGCCGCCGCGGCCTCCAGGGCGACGATGCCGAAGGGCTCGTACCGACTCGGCAGCACAACCGCGTCGGCGGCCGAGAACACCGCGCGCAGTTCGCGGTCGGCCAGGTGACCGACGAAGTCCACCGCCCGCCGGACCCGGTACTTCCGTGCCGCGGCAACAAGTTCGGCCGCGTGGTTGCCCTGGCCGGCCACCACCAGCCGGGTGCCGGGATGGGTGGCCCTGATCCTGGGCAGCGCGGCCAACAGGTCCTGCACGCCCTTCTCCCACTCCAGCCGGCCGACGAACAGCAGCAGCGGCGCGCCGTCCGGGGCGTAGCGCTGCCGGGCGAGCGCCACCTCGGCCGAGCGCACCCGCCAGCCGCGCGACTCGATCCCGTTGTGGATCACCGCGATCGGCTCGGCGTCCACGTCGAACAGGTGCGCGACCTCCGCGCGCATCGCCGCAGAGCAGGTGATCAGCGCGTCCGAACGGCTGGCCAGCCACCATTCCACCGAGTGCACCTGCTGGCTGAGCGGCTGGGACAGCCAGCCGCTGTGCCGGCCGGCCTCGGTGGCGTGCACGGTGGCCACCAGCGGCACCCGGGCGAGGTCGGCGATGGCCACCGCGGGGTGGGTGACCAGCCAGTCGTGCGCGTGCACCACCTGTGGTCGCCAGCCGCGCAACAGCTCGTGCGCGGCCCGGATCATCGCGTGGCCCATCGCCAGCGTCCAGGCGACCAGGTCGCGTTCGAAGGCGAGGTGCGGCGGGTCCTCGGCCACCCGGATCACCCGGACGCCCTCGGTCACCTCGTCCAGCGTCGGGTGAGTGGTGGCGTCGGTGCCGGCCGCGTGCCGACACAGCACGACGACCTCATGGCCCTGCTCGGCGAGGTGTTTGGCGAGTGCGTGCACGTGTCGACCGAGCCCGCCGATCACCACGGGTGGGTACTCCCAGGACAGCATGAGCACGCGCATGAGTGATCCTCGCATGGCTCGACGTTAAGCTACTCGCGGGTATGACCAAGCGGCCGCTTGCTTCACGAAGATCGAAGCCTAACAGCGCGTCGGCCAGGTGATTGTCACGATGTGCTGTCAGCCGCCGACCGATCTCACCAGCGCCCGCGCGTCCAGATGTCCGAACGGGCCGTCCTCGGCCCGCAACTCGGCCGCGAGTTGCTCGGCCGCCCGCCGGTCCGGCGAGCGCAGCGCCTTGGCCAGTTCGGCGCTCCGGTCGCCGTGTACCGCGGCCCGGCGGCGCGCGTAGTCGGCCGCCGAGTTCTTGGTGACCATGAACGCCCAGTCGCTGGACAGCGCCAGCAGGCCCTCCCGGACCAGCTGGTCGGCCACCGGATCACGGGTCGTCAGATTTACCGTGTCCATCGAGTCCACCGCGGACAGCATCGTGTGCTGCACCTCGGCGCCCGCCGCGACCAGGTCGGTGACCTGCTCGCCGTCCCAGGACCGCCAGTCCTTGCCCGCCCCCCAGGACGACGCGGGCAGGTCGACCGGCGCACCGAGGTGGCCGGCCGCCAGCGCACCGGCCAGCGTGGTCACCCGCACCCCGGCCGCCGGCAGCGCGCGCAACACCCCGGCCAGCCAGTCCGGCCCCTCCGACCACCAGTGCCCGAACAGCTCGGTGTCGTAGGCCGCGACCACCAGGCCCGGCCGGCCGTCCCGCTCGGCGTGCCCGCGCAACCGCCGCACGACCGTCCGGACGAAGTCGTCGACGTGCCGGCGTACCGCGACCGCGGCCAACTCCGGCTGGTAGGGCTTCTTGTCCTCGGGCGCCACCCCCCGGCCGGTCACCCGGGCCGGCTTGAGCCCGGTCGGGTGATCGAAGGTGTGGAAGTCCCGGTAGGCCGGATCGCCGGGGTAACCCGCCTTCGGCGACCACACCCGGTAGGTCACGTCCAGATCGCGGCCGAAGCAGACCACGTCGCTGTCGGCCACCGGGTGCGCCGCCTCGGTCCGGCCGCGCAGCGCCGGACCGTCGACCAGGAACCGCCGCACCCCGGCCGCCGCATAACCGCGCTCCATGCCGGGTGCGTAGCCGCACTCCGGTGCCCAGATCCCGGCCGGCGCCGCACCCAGCCGCAACTTCGTGTCGGCCAGGCCCAACCGCAGCGCGAACGCCCGCAGCCGGTCGTCGAGCAGCGGCTGGAACGGATGGGTGGCCGGGCCGCCCAACAACTCGACCACCCCGGAGCCGACCAACTCGCCGAGCACCGGGGAGAACCCGTGCCGCCATCGGGTCTCGAACTCGGCCAGCGCGCCGTCCGCGGCCCGGTGCTCGGCAGCTGCCAACTCCTGCAACTCCCGGCCGGCCGGCCAGCGGCCGTGCCAGCGCACCGCGGCGAGGTCCGCGCGCTGCCGCCAGTCACCCAGCCAGTCGTGGCAGCCGCGCAGGCTGTACGGGTCGTCCAGCGCGGCGGCGAGCACCGGCGTCACGCCGAGGGTGAGCACGTCCCGGCGACCCTCGTCGGCCAGCTGGCGCAGCACCCGGGCGACCGGCAGGTAGGAGTTCGCCCACGCCTGGTAGAGCCATTCCTCACCGACCGGCCAGGAACCGTGGTGGGCCAGCCAGGGCAGATGACTGTGCAGCACCAGACAGAAGGTGCCGATCGGCTCGCGTCGGTTCACCGGCCACCCGCCGCGACGCCGACGGCGACCAGGTCGAGGCTGGCCGGCACGTCCTGGTCGTGGATCTCGAAGTCCTCGGCGCGTACCGACACGATGTCGGCGAGCAGTCCGGCCGGCCAACTGGCCCGGCCCGGCAGGTGGCCCATCACGACCTCGACCTGCGCGTCGATCAGCGAGCCGCCGTGCCGCGCGTCCAGCTCACGCAGCCGGGGACCGTGGTGCAGGCCGCCGATGAAGCTCAGCTCGAACCCGGCCGCGCGGACCAGCTCGGCCAATTCGTCGGCGGCCAGCTCCCTGGTGTGAAAGGGATTGACCGGGGTGTCCCGGCCGGGGGAGAAGGTGATCCGGTTCGGCGTGGTGACCAGCAGGGTGCCGCCGGGCCGCAGCACCCGCCGGCACTCGGCGAGAAAGAGCTCCTGGTCCCACAGGTGTTCGATCACCTGCAGGGTGGCCACCACGTCGACCGCGGCCGTCCGGACCGGCAGCCCGACCAGGTTGCCGCGCACCATCCGCACCGCCGGATAGGCCCGTGCGACGTGCGCCGCGGCCGGTTCGTCGTAGTCGACGGCGAGCACCCGCTCGGCGACCCCGGCCAGCAGCTCGGCGCCGTATCCCTCACCGCAGCCGGCCTCCAGCACCACCGACCCGACGCAGCGGGCCCGCAGGGCCACGTACGCGGCCTCGTGTCGCCGGAACCAGTAGTTCTCCTCGGCGACTCCCGGGACGGTGCGTTCGCCGGTGAGGGGCAGGGTCGTCGTGCGCACGGCCGGTTCGGGGGTCACGGCCGGTCACCCTACCGGGCAGTAGCGGGACGAGCGGGAATCCCTTTCCCGACCGAGTGGTTGCCCTGGATGGGGGACTCGGTAATCAGTGCGACCAAGGAGGACACGCAGCAGATGTCGGACGTTCAAACACCGCAGGACAGCCCGGTCGAGTGGGTCAACAAGCACATCAACGAGTACCTGGCGAGCGACGGTGCCGACGGTTATGAATGGCGCGGCACCACGATCCTGCTGCTCACCACGATCGGCCGGAAGTCCGGCACGCCGCGGCGGACCGCGCTGATCTACCGGCAGGACCCGGAGAACCCGAACAACTACGTGATCGTCGCGTCCAAGGGCGGCGCGCCCAAGCACCCGGCGTGGTTCCTCAACCTGAGCGACAACCCCGAGGTCCGCGTGCAGGTCAAGGGCGAGGAGTTCACCGCTCGCGCCCGGGTGTCCACCGACGAGACCGAGCGGCCGCGGCTGTGGAAGGCGATGACCGAGGTCTGGCCCAGCTACGACGAGTACCAGACCAAGACCGACCGGCAGATCCCGGTCGTGGTGCTGGAGCGCGTCTGAGCCGACCAGGGCTTGATCAGGGCGGACGGTGGCGGAAACGCCGCCGTCCGCCCGTTGTACCCGCGACTCAGCCGCGTTCGGCGCCGGCCGGCCAGATCACCGCGACCGGCAGTCCGCGTCGCCGGGCCTGCCCGACCACATCGGCGGTGCTGCCCATCGCGGTGGCCGGCACGCCGTCCCAGACCGCGATCACCGACTCGACCGCGGCCAGCATCCGCGCGCTGGCGGCCAGATATGCCGGCCGGCCCGACTCGGCGAACGGCATCGTGACCACTCGCTCGGCCCGGCCGAGCAACTCGTCGAACTCGGCCAGGTTGTCCGGGCCGACCGCGTGCTCGCGGTAGTCCTCGGCCGGCAGCACCACTTCCACCCGCCCGCCCAGCTCCAGCACGATCCGGGCGAACACCTGGTCGGCGCCGCGCGCCAGACAGGTCACCCCGACCAGTTCGGCCGGCGGATGCCCGGCCAGCCGGGCCCGGACGAGGGCGGTGACCAGCGGCACGGTCGCGACCGTCAGCCTGGTGTGTCCGGTGATGCCGATCCGAGGCACGTTCGCCCCTTCCGCAGCGCGGGCCAGCAGACGTGGGCGACGATATCGGCACCCACGCCTGCCGGCCGGAAAATCGCGCCGGATCAGAAGGTGAGACTCGCCGCCGCGTTGGTCGGCAGCGCGGAACCGAGCGCCCCACTGGAGAACACGTACTGTCCGGCCTCCACCGACGGCGGTCCACCGGCGTTGACGTCTCCCTGGGTGATCGCCAACCGGGGGGTCGGTACGGCGATCGTCGCGGTGGCGGTCTGGCCCGCCGCCAGGTGCACCCGGGTGAAGCCGACCAGCCGTTTCGCCGGCACCAGCGGGTCGCTCACCGGTTGCGACACGTAGACCGGCACCACCAGGTCACCCGCGGCCGCGCCGGTATCGGCCACCGACACCCTGACCGTGACGGTCCCACCCGCCCGGGCCGCGGTGACCGCGCCGAACGTGTAGTTCGTGTACGACAGGCCCGCGCCGAACGGGAACAGCGGCTGGTAGACCGGCGAACCGCTGCCGTTGGTCGACGGCTGGGTCAGCAGGCGGTAGCTGTTCGGGTTGTCGGTGCCGTCGGCCGGCCAGGACACGGTCAGCCGTCCGCTCGGATTCACCTTGCCGTACAACACATCCGCGACCCCGTCGCCGCCCTCGGTGCCCGGCCGTCCGGCCATCACCAGGCCGGCCGCGGTCACCCCGCCGCCCGGCGCGACGAGCGAGCCCAGCGCCAGCGGCCGGTCGTCGACGACCACCACGATCACCGGTTTGCCCGTGTTCACCAACGCGGTGACCAGCGCCTGCTGGTCGGCCGGCAGGGTCGGGTCGCGCTTGTCGTTGGGCCCCTCCGCGCCCGGCCCGTTGCCGACCACGACCACGTAGTCGTCGGTGGCCCCGGCGGCGGCCACCGCGGCCGCCTGGTTCGCCGCGTAGTTCACGGTCGCGCCACCGGCGTCGGTCAGGCCCTTGAGCACGGTCACCGCCGGCTCCGGGCTGCCGGCCGGCACGCCCTGCCAGCCGATGCTCCAGCCGCCCAGCGTGGCCGGGATGGAGTCGGCGTTGGGTCCGGTCACCGTCACCCGCGCCCCGCTCGCCAGTGGCAGCGCGCTGTTCTTGTTCTGCAGCACCACGGTCGACTCGCCGGCCGCGGTCCGGGCCAGGCCGGCGTCCGCGCCGAGGGTCTGGTCGGCCTTGCTCGCGTCCACGTAGGGGTGGTCGAACAGGCCGGTGCGGAACTTCAGCGCGAGCACCCGCTGCGCCGCCTGGTTGATCCGGGCGGTGCTGATCAGGTGGTCGGCCACGGCCTTGGTGACCGCGGTCTCGAACGCGCTCGCGTTGTAGGGCTCCATCGCCATGTCCACGCCCGCGTTGATGGCGATCGCCGCAGCGTGCTCGTAGTCCGCGGCCAGGTGGTAGCTGCTCTGCAGGGCCAGGATGTCCTGCCAGTCGCTGACCGCCACCCCGGTGAAGTGCAGTTGGTCGCGCAGCACCGTGGTGAGCAGGTAGTGCGACGAGGTGGCCGGCACGCCGTTGATCGCGCCCGAGTCGACCATCACCGTGTCGGCGCCGGCGGTGAGCCCGGCGGCGTAGGAGGGCAGCTCGTCGTCCTGGAACCAGCGCAGCGACAGGTCCGCGTCGGTGCGGTCCAGCCCGGCGGACGCGCCGCCGTAGCCGGCGAAGTGCTTGACCGTCGCGGCCACGTCCGGGTCGGCCTGCATGCCGGTCACCCCGGCCGCCTCCATGATCCCGTCCAGGGTCGGGTCCTCACCGAAGGACTCGCTGTAGCGGCCCCATCGGGTGTCCCGGTCCACGTCGGCGACCGGGCCGAACGCCCAGCGCACGTCGGTCGCCGCGGCTGCCGCGCCCGCGGACTGCTCGACCTTGGTCACCAGCGCCGGGTCGTAGGTCGAACCGAGGCCGAGCTCGGCCGGGAAGAGCGTGTCGCCCAGCACGTTGTTGTGCCCGTGCACCACGTCCGCGCCGTAGATCACGGGGATGTGCAACGGATTGTGGTCGATGGAGAACTTCTCGATCGCGTTGATCGCGGTCGCCCAGTCCTGCGGGCTGTCGGCGTTGGTCAGGTCCTCGGTCGGTGGCGACCCGCCGCCGGAGAGGATGGAGCCGACCGCGTCGTCGCCGAGGACGGACTGCGCGCAGGTCGCGTTGAGCGGGCCGGGACCGTAGGCGCAGTTGCCGACGATCTCGCTGACCTCGATCTGCGTCATTTGGCCGATCTGCTCGGCCAACGTCATACGCCCCACCAGATCCGCCGCGCGGGCGTCCGGTGAGGCGTGTGGGTTGAGGTAGGTGGGCTGAGCGGAGGCGATCGCCGAACCGGTGTCGGCGCCGAGTAATCCGGCGCCGACCAACCCGACGGACGCGGCCGCGACCAGCAGCTTTCTCATCATTGAGACTCCCGGTCTGTCGCTTATCGATCATTTTGTCGTTATCGATGAACGGGAGTCTCGATGCTTCGCGGCCGTTCGGTCGGCGTCAATCGACCGAACGGCCCTGTTGTCCGGACCACTTGCGGGTTTCCCCAGGCCCGCCTCTGTTACAGGACTTCTGTTACACGGCAGGGGAAATAGTCACTCCGAGCGCACCGGGTCCGACGTGCGCGGCGATGATCGCGCTGACCGACACCCGCATGGACTCCTTGATGTTGGGCACCCGCCGGTGCAGGTGGTCGATGAGCAGGGCCACCCGCTCGTCCCGGCCGAAGTGCTCCACCGCGACATCCACCGGCCGTCCGGCGGCCACCGCGACCGCCCGGTCGACCATCTTTCGTAACGCTCGTTCCGAGCCGATCGTCCGATCCAGCGGGGAGACCTCGCCGTTGCGCACGGTCAGCAGCGGCTTCATCGCCAGCGCCGTGCCGACCAGGTGCGCGGCCGCGCCGATCCGGCCGCCCCGGCGCAGGAACTCCAGCGTGTCCACGTGGATCAGTTCGGTGCTGCGGGCGATCCGCACGCCGGCCACGGCCATCACCTGACGCCGGTCGCCGCCGGCCGCCGCCACCCGGGCCGCGGCGAGCACCGCGTAGCCCAGGCTCATCCCGGCGGTGCCCGAGTCGAGCACGTGCACCGGCACCGAAACCTTGCCGGCGGCCTCCTTCGCGGCCGCGCAGGTCTTTGACAGCCGGCTGGAGATGTGCATGGAAACGATCGCGCCCGCGCCCCGGGCGATCGCGTCCTGATAAGCCCAGAAGAACGCCCCGACGTCGGGCGGCGCGGTGGTGACCGAGGTCCGGCCACGCATCGCGCCGATCAGGGTCTCGTCGCCGACCCTCGCTTCGTCGTCGGTGTGGTCGCCGATTCTCAGCTGCTGTTGGACCACACCTATCCCCCATCTGTTGGCAAGGTCCCCTGGTACGCAGGCAGTAGAGTCGGTAACGATTGCGACACGACGAAGCATGGAGCCGGACTGTATGCGATCGCGGCGCGAATTGCTACGAATCCGTACAGTTAGCACCATCGTCCGTGGTGAAATGTGGTGAGCACGGTCACCGTGTCGCCAGCTTGCCGGCAGGCTACCGGCGGGTAACATTTGGGTGGTAGAAGCCACGGTCTTCGCGCTCGCGATCATGGTCGTAGCGTGAGATGGTCGGCTGAGAGGGCATGAGCCCAACCGGCGATCAAGCTCGCCGCCCGCAGCCCGCTCCGAGGGCGCGGGCGGCGCCAGTTTTCAGGAGGTCGAACAAGGCCCATGAACATCGTTGTTCTGGTGAAGCAGGTGCCCGACACCTACTCCGAGCGCAAGCTCTCCGACGCCGACCACACCCTGGACCGCGACGCAGCGGATGCGGTGCTGGACGAGATCAACGAGCGCGCGGTGGAAGAGGCGCTGCAGATCAAAGAGGCACAGGGCGGCGAGGTCACGGTGATCACGGTGGGACCCGCACGGGCCACCGACGCCATCCGCAAGGCGCTGTCCATGGGAGCCGACGCCGCCGTCCACGTGACCGACGACGCACTGCACGGTGCGGACGTGCTGCAGACCGCGAGCGTGCTGGCCAAGGCGATCGGCACGGTCGAGGGCGTGGATCTGGTCATCGCCGGTAACGAGTCGACCGACGGCGTTGCCGGTGCGGTGCCGGCCATCCTGGCCGAACTGCTGGGCCTGCCCCAGCTGACCCACGCGCGCAAGGTCGAGATCGACGGCAGCACGGTCAAGGTCGAGCGGGAGACCGCGGACGAGGGCCTGACCCGGCTGGAAGCCAGCCTGCCCGCGCTGATCAGTGTGACCGAGAAGATCAACGAGCCGCGCTACCCCTCGTTCAAGGGGATCATGGCGGCCAAGAAGAAGCCGGTGAAGACGCTGGCCATCGGCGATCTCGGCGTGGACGCGGGCGAGGTCGGCATCGGTGCCGCGTGGTCGACCGTGCTGGAGGCGGCCCCGAAGCCGCCGCGCACCTCGGGCGAGAAGGTCGAGGACTCCGGTGACGGTGACGGCGGCGGCAAGATCGCCCAGTTCCTGGTCGCCCAGAAGTTGATCTGATCGAGTTACGAGGAGACGAGAGTTATGGCAGAGGTACTGGTCCTCGTCGATCAGGTGGACGGCGAGGTCAAGAAGGTCACGTTCGAGCTGCTGACCGCGGCGGCCCGGCTCGGTGAGCCGTCCGCCGTCGTGGTGGGCGCCCCGGGCACGGCGGACAAGGTGTCCGGCGCGCTGGCCGCGCACGGCGCCGCGAAGGTCTATGCGGCCGAGTCCGACGACGCCGCCGGTTTCCTGGTGACGCCGAAGGTGGACGCGCTGGCCGCGGCGGCCGGCAGTGCGGGCCCGGCCGCGGTGCTGATCGCCGGCAGCGCGGAGGGCAAGGAGGTCGCCGGTCGGCTGGCCGTGCGGCTGGGCTCCGGTCTGATCGTGGACGCGGTGGACCTGACCGCGGACGGCAAGGCCAGCCAGTCGATCTTCGGTGGTGCCTACACGGTCACCTCGCAGGTCTCGCACGGCACGCCGGTGATCACCGTGCGGCCGGGCGCGATCGAGGTCGAGGCGAGCGAGGGCGCCGGCACGGTGGAGGCGATCAGCCTGCCCGCGGTGGACGCGGCCAGGTCGACCAGGATCACCGCCCGCGAGCCGATCGTCGGCGGGGACCGCCCCGAACTCACCGAGGCGAGCGTCGTGGTGTCGGGTGGTCGTGGCGTGGGCAGCGCGGAGAGCTTCGAGGTCGTGGAGAAGCTCGCCGACGCGCTGGGCGCTGCGGTGGGCGCGTCCCGGGCCGCGGTGGACTCCGGTTACTACCCGCACCAGTTCCAGGTCGGCCAGACCGGCAAGACCGTCGCCCCGCAGCTCTACATCGCACTGGGCATCTCCGGCGCCATTCAGCACCGGGCCGGTATGCAGACCTCGAAGACGATCATCGCGGTGAACAAGGACGCCGAGGCGCCCATCTTCGAGATCACCGACTTCGGTGTCGTGGGCGACCTGTTCAAGGTCGCGCCGCAGCTCACCGAGGAAGTCGGCAAGCGCAAGGGCTGAGCGTCAGCCGATCAGTAAACGTAATCGGGGCGTTTTCCGTTATCGGGCGGAAAGCGCCCCGATTCGTTTATTCACCGAATTTCCATCGGGGTGTCACTGGTTGTCCCTCGTGACGGTTGCCCTACGGGTCGTACACAGGTCACATGGCCTCCTCAGAGCTGCTTGTGTCCACCTCCACAGCAGACACCGCCGCCACCGACAGCACCGAGACCACCGCGCGCTACTCCCTGCTGGTGGCCAGAAACGACCAGGAGGTCGCCGCCGCCCAGCGACTCCGGTACGCCGTTTTCGCCGGGGAGATGGGCGCACACCTGCACAGCCGGGAAGCCGGAACGGACGTCGACGAGTTCGACGAGTTCTGTGACCACCTGGTGGTGCGGCACGACAACACCGGCGAGATCGTCGGCACCTACCGAATGCTGCCGCCGGAGCGGGCCGAACTCGCCGGGCGGATCTACTCGGAAACCGAGTTCGAGCTGACCGCGCTGCGACCACTGCGCTCGGCGCTGGTGGAGACCGGCCGCTCCTGCGTACACCCCGACCACCGCACCGGCGCGGTGGTCGGGCTCGTCTGGGCCGGCATCGCCCGGTACATGCACCTGTCCGGGCACCGCTGGCTGGCCGGCTGCGCGTCGGTGCCGCTCGGCGACGGCGGAAAGCTCGCCGCCGGAGTATGGGACACGGTGGTACGCAAGCACTTGGCGCCCGAGGAGTACCGGGTGCGGCCGCTGCACCCGTGGGCGGTGGCGGACGCCCCGCGCCCCGAGCGCGCGGTGATCCCGCCGCTGCTGCGCGGTTACCTGCGGCTGAACACCTGGGTGTGCGGGCCGCCCGCGCTGGACGAGGACTTCGACGTCGCCGACTTCTTCGTGCTGCTGTCGATGGACCGGATCGACCCGCGCTACCTGAAATTCTTCCTGGGGGAGGACCGATGACCGAGTCGGCGGTTGATCAGCAGCTCGACCAGGTGAACCACTGGGTGCCGGTGTCGCCGTGCGGGCCGGGTTGCGTGACCGCGCCGATGCCGACGGTCGGCCGGCCGCGGATGACCCTGCGGCTGGTCCGCGCGCTGGGCGTGCTGCTCGCCGCGACGGTGCTCGCCCCGCTGTCCGCCCTGCTCGGCTCCAGGGCGCGGGAAGCCGCCGTGCGCTGGGTTTTCGCCGCGCTGCTGCGCGCGTTCGGTGCCCGGCTGGAGGTGCACGGCGACCGCACGTTCGGTGGCCCGGCCGGCGACGGTCCGCACCGGGGGGCGCTGGTCGCCCTCAACCACGTCTCCTGGTTGGACATCGTCGCGGTGAACGGCGTGCGGCCGATGCCGTCGGTGGCCAAACACGAGATCCGTGCCTGGCCGGTGGTCGGCGCGCTGGCCAGCAGGGCCGGCACGGTGTTCCTGGACCGCGGCCGGCTGCGGGTGCTGCCGGCCGCGATCGGCGAGCTGTCCACCGCGCTGCGGGCGGGCTCACTGGTCAGTGCGTACCCGGAGGGCACCACCTGGTGCGGCCGGACGACCGGCCGATTCCGCCCGGCGATGTTCCAGGCGGCCATCGACGGCGGTGTGCCGGTGCGCCCGATCGCGCTGCGCTATCGACTGACCGACGGCTCGGCCACCAGTTGGCCGGCGTTCGTCGGTGACGAGACCCTGATCGACTCGGTGTGCCGGACCGCGCGGCTGCGCGGCCTGGTGGTGGAGCTGCACATTCTGGACGAGATCGCCCCAGGTCGCGCCGCTGGTCGGCGCGAACTGGCCGCGCTGACGGAGGCCAGGATTCGCGCGGTGGTCGAACCCGCCGGTCGACTGCCCGAGCTGACCGATCATGCCGTGGCGGTGTGACCTGGGCGGGTGACACCGGCCTGTACCCTGGACGGGCGATGGCCTACCTCGACCACGCGGCCACCACGCCGATGTCTTCGGTAGCCGTGGCCGCCATGACCAGGGCGATGTCCTCCGTGGGCAACGCCTCGTCGCTGCACACCTCCGGCCGCCGGGCGCGCCGGGCCGTCGAGGAGGCCCGTGAGGACCTCGCCGACGCGCTGGGCGCTCGCCCGTCGGAGGTGATTTTCACTGGTGGCGGCACTGAGAGCGACAACCTGGCGATCAAGGGGATCTACTGGTCACGCCGGGCCGCCGACGACCGACGCAGGCGGATTCTGGTGCCCGCCGTGGAACATCACGCGGTGCTGGATTCGGTGGAGTGGCTGGCCGAGCACGACGGCGCCGAGCTGACCTGGCTGGAGGTCGACGACTTCGGCCGGGTGCACGAGGACACGGTGCGCGCGGCGATCGCCGAGGACCCGGAGTCGGTGGCGTTGGTCACGGTGATGTGGGCCAACAACGAGGTCGGCACGGTGAACCCGATCCGCGAACTGGCCCGCGCCGCGGCCGACCACGGCATTCCGCTGCACACCGACGCCGTCCAGGCGGTCGGCGCACTGCCGGTCTCGTTCGCCGCCGGCGGCACGTCCGCGCTGAGCCTGGCCGCACACAAGCTGGGTGGCCCGTACGGCGTTGGTGCGCTGCTGCTGGGCCGGGACGTGGCCTGCACGCCGCTGTTGCACGGTGGTGGCCAGGAGCGGGATGTCCGGTCCAGCACCCTGAACGTGTCCGGCATCGTGTCGATGGCCGCCGCCGTACGCGAGTCGGTCGACCGCCAGGCCGAGCACGTCGCGACCGTGGGCGCGCTGCGCGACCAACTGGTCCGGCAGATCCGCGCGATCGTGCCCGACGCGCAGCTCAACGGCGATCCAGGTCAGTCCACAATAGATGGTGGACCGTCCCGGCTGCCCGGCAACGCGCACCTGACCTTCCCCGGCTGCGAGGGCGACAGCCTGCTGATGCTGCTGGACGCCAACGGAATCGAGTGCTCGACGGGCTCCGCGTGCACCGCGGGCGTCGCCCAGCCCAGCCATGTCCTGCTGGCCATGGGCGCCGACCCGGTCGCCGCCCGCGGCTCGCTGCGCTTTTCCCTCGGCCACACGTCCACCGAGGCGGACACGGCGGCGGTGGCCGGCGTGATCGGCATGGTGGTGGACCGAGCCCGCTCGGCCGGGATCGCCGGGGTGCGGCGGTCCAACCGAACGACGACGGAGGTGTGACCCGAATGCGGGTGTTGGCGGCGATGAGCGGCGGGGTGGACTCCGCCGTTGCCGCAGCGCGGGCGGTGGAGTGCGGGCACGAGGTGGTTGGCGTGCATCTCGCGCTGTCCGCCAAGCCGGGCACCCTGCGTACCGGTTCACGCGGCTGCTGCACGATCGAGGACGCCCACGACGCTCGCCGGGCGGCGGATGTGCTCGGAATCCCCTTCTACGTCTGGGACTTCGCCGAGCGCTTCACCGAGGACGTGGTCGAGGACTTCGTCGCCGAGTACGCGGCCGGTCGCACACCCAACCCGTGCGTCCGCTGCAACGAGAAGATCAAGTTCGCCGCACTGCTCGACCGCGCGGTCGGCCTTGGCTTCGACGCGGTGTGCACCGGCCACTACGCTCGCCTGGCCAACGACGAGGGCCGAATCGAGCTGCGGCGCAGCGCCGACGACGGCAAGGACCAGTCCTACGTACTGGCCTCGCTGCGCGCCGACCAGCTCCGGCACGCCATGTTCCCGCTCGGCGACTCGACCAAGCCGCAGGTGCGCGCCGAAGCGGCGGAGCGCGGCCTGTCGGTGGCCGAGAAGCCCGACAGCCACGACATCTGCTTCATCCCGGACGGCAACACCCAGGCATTCCTGACCAACCGAATCGGCGTCCGGCCGGGCGCGCTGGTGGACGACGAGACCGGTGCCGTCTTGGGGCAGCACACCGGTGTCCACGGTTTCACCGTCGGCCAGCGCAAGGGCCTCGGCCTCCAGGCACCGGCGGCGGACGGTCGCCCGCGCTACGTCCTGGGCCTGGAGCCGGTCTCCGGCACCGTGCGAGTGGGCTCAGCCGAGCGGCTGGCCGTCCGCGAGATCACCGCGGCCCGCCCGGTCTGGCCGACGGACGAGCCGCTGACCGAGCCGGTCGAGTGCACCGTCCAGGTGCGGGCGCACGGCGGGGTGGGCAAGGCGGTGGCCGAGCTGGTGAACGGCGAGCTGACGGTCCGGCTGACCGAGCCGCTGAACGGCGTATCACCAGGCCAAACCCTGGTGATGTACCGCGAGGACCCGGCGGGGGACCTGGTGCTGGGCAGCGCGACCATCAGCGCCACTGGGTAGCTGCGGTAAAGGTGCTGTTTGGCGGATGGCCGCTTTTGAGCGTGGTCGTTCTTAACGATGGTGGCCGCTTTTGAGGTGGTTGTTTTTAGAGATGGTGGTCGTTTCTAGAGATTGTCGCTTCGCTCCTGGCCCTCCCGTGGCGCTGGCGCGCCAGGGCCGGGCCCCATTCGGAATTTGCTCCGCAGAGAACCAGACAAGCCACGTCCCCAGCCACCCGCCCGGCCAACCAGGCGGCGAACGGCACGGCAGCGGCCGGTTCAACCGCCAGTCGAAACTCCTCCCACAACCGATCCCGGGCAGCCAACAACTCCCCATCGCTGACCAGGACCGAATCAGCCCCCTGAAGCAGCGAATACGTCAGGTCGCTCACGCTGGAAGCCCCCAGAGCGGAAGCCGCCACTGAATCCACCGGAGACTCCACCGGCCCGCCGGCGGCCAACGCGGAATGCAGACAACAGCAATTCTCCGGCTCGACAGCGACAACCGACCGGCCGGCACCACCAAGCGAGATACCAGCGGCCAACCCCCCGCCGCCAACGGCGGCAACCAACGTATCCACCTCGGGAACGTCGGCGACAATCTCCAAAGCCACCGTGCCCTGCCCGGCAACAACCAGCGGATCGTCGTAGGGCGGCAGATAAAGATCCGTTCCGACCGCGGCGGCGGCAGCCAGCGCGGCCTCGGCGTAGTTACGGCCATGCCGCACCAAAGTCGCCCCAGTGGCCGAGATCCGCGCGGTCTTGGCCTCGGGCGCGTTCTCCGGCACGTAGACCGTCGCCGAAACCCCCAACAGCCGGGCGGCCTCCGCCACCGCGAGCCCATGATTGCCACCGGACGCGGTCACCACCCGATCCGGCAACGGCCCGGCGAGCAGTGCGTTCAACGCGCCGCGCAACTTGAACGAGCCCGTGCGTTGCAGGTGTTCCAGCTTGAACACCACCGGCCGCCCGTCGACCTCGGCCCGCAGCACCGGCGTGCGCCGGACGTAGGGCCGGATCCGCTCGGCGGCGGCCAGCACGTCGGTCACGGTCGGCAGCGTGTGCGTTGTCATGAGTCCAGCTAAGCCCAGCATTGCCATCACCGCCAGTAACGTTCTCTGCCCAGCCGTTAGCAACGCTTATGCTGGTCCCATGCCCCTGGACGCAGCCCGGTTGCGGGTCCTGGTCGAGGTCGCGCACGCCGGTTCGATTGTGGCAGCCGCCAAAGCCATGTCCTTCACCCCGTCCGCGCTGTCCCAGCAGCTGACCAAACTGGAACGTGAGGTCGGCTGCCCGCTGGTCGAACGCGGCCCGGCCGGCGTCACCCTGACCCAGGCCGGAACCGCCCTGGTCGCCCACGGTGAGATCGTGCTCGGCGAACTGCGCGCGGCCGAGCAGACCGTGCGGGCACTGCTGGGCCGAAGCCCGGCCCAACTGTCCATCGGCGAGTTCGCCACCGCGGGCCAGACCCTCGTGCCCGCCGCGCTGGCGAGTTTCCGACGCGAGCACCCGACCGTGCGACTGTCGCTGCTGGACCTGGAACCGCCGGCCGGCTACGGACTGGTCGCCTCGGGTGATCTGGACCTGCTGATCACCCACCGCTATCCCGGCGTCGTCCTACCGGAAACCGTGCTGTGCCGACAAAGTCTGCTCAGCGACCCACTCCGGCTGGTGCTCCCGCCCGACCATCCGGCCGGCCGGGCGAGCCGGGTGCGGCTGGCCGACCTGGTCGACGAGGACTGGGTGTGCGGCGAGACCGGCAGCCCGGACTGCGTCGCCCTGCGCACCGTCGCCGGCCGGCCCGGCTTCCCGCGCCGGGTGGCCTACGAGACCAAGGACTACCTGGTGTCGCTGTCACTGGTGGCCGCAGGCCTGGGGGTCGCGCTGGTGCCGTGGAGCATGTTGCGCGGCCAGGACCGCTCGCGCTTCCTGGTCCGGGGGATCGCCGGCGCGCGCCCGGCCCGGGAGATCTACCTGGTGCACCGGCAGCGGCCCGCGCCGCTCGTACTGGACATGGTCGCCGCGCTCACCCGGTCGGCCACCGTGATGGTGGATTGACCCGGTCCTATCCTGGCCGATCATGGTGGGGTGGCAGATCCATCGACCCCGTGGAATCATCGGACCGGACGAGTGTCTGGCTTTGACGCCTTTATGTCCTACAGTCATGCCCTGGACGGCACTCTGGCACCAACATTTCAGCGTGAGTTGGAGAAATTCGCGAAGCCGTGGTATCAGGTGCGTTCGTTGCGGGTTTTCCGGGACAATGCGAGCCTGACCGCGAATCCCGGACTGTGGTCCTCGATCGAGCAGGCGCTTGCCGACTCCGACTGGTTCTTACTGATGGCCTCGCCGGAGGCCGCCCGGTCCCCGTGGGTCGACCGGGAAGTGGCGTGGTGGTTGACCAATCGTTCGGTCCAGCGCCTACTCATCGTCTTGACCGGCGGACAACTCGCCTGGGGCAGCGCTGGCGTCGATTGGTCGGTCACCACGTCCCTGCCACCCGCCCTGCATGCGGCCCTGCCGGAGGAACCCCGCTGGGTGGACCTGCGCTGGCTGCACGAGGCCAGCACCGTTGACCGGGCCAACCCGAGACTGCGGGACTGCGTGGCCGACGTCGCCGCAGCGCTCCGACAGACGCCCAAAGACCTACTGGTCGGCGAGCACATTCGACAGCAGCGGCGGGCCGTCCGGCTGGCCAGGGGTGGCGTGACCACCCTGGCGGTGTCCCTGGTGGTCGCGTTGGTCGCCACGTTTGTCGCGTTGGGACAGCGCGATGCGGCGCAGACCCAGGCCCGGATCGCCACGGCTCGGGAGTTGGCCACCCTGGCCGTAGCCGACCTGGGCGACCACCTTGATGAGGCACAGCTGTTCGCCGTCGCCGGGTACCGGCTCGACCCCGACCCGCAGACGCTGTCCGCGTTGTTGCAGGCGGTGGCGGCGAGCCCCCACCTGGCCCGGGTGTTGCCGATCGGCGACCGGTCGACGGCGCTGGCCGGGGCCACCCAGGCACCGGTCGTGGTAGCCGGTACCACCGATGGTCGACTGTTCCGCTGGAATCTGGACGACAACACACTCACCCAGGTGAGCACTGGTGGCGCACGGATTCAGTCCATTGTCACCAATGCCACTGGCGACCGCGTTGTCGCGTCGAATGGCAACAGCCTGTTCATCTGGAACGGTGCCAGTGGCTCGTCACTCACGACTGTGCCGATTCCGCAGGTGCTCTACCCGGGCGCCCGGCCGCAGGAGGAGAAGGACCTCGCCATCTCGCCGTCGGGAAACACGATCGCGGTGATCGAACATCGCACGCCGGAGGACTCGACCCTCGTGCTGGTGGACGGATCGACCGGCGCCGAACTGCGTAGCGGTGCCATCGATCCGAGCCTGTTCGATATCGGTCTGCCCGACGATGCCACGGTGGACGTCAACAACGGTGGCGGCCTGTGGACTCAACTCTCGGTGGCTTCGTTGTCGGCGATCGCCAGCGGCGGGCAGTATCTGGCACCGGGGAGTTCGCACTCCTGCTGTGGTTTTTCGGCCGACAACGGCTACACGGCCTGGGCCATCTTCGGCGAGGTCTACCTGGACGCGGAACACCCGAATCCGCCGGCCGGCTATGACGGCGGCCGGGAGCCATCCGCGTCACTCTCGATCGATGAGCCCGACCAGCTCGCGGTGAGTCCGGATGGAACCATGGTCGCCGTGGCCGGCGGCGGCGCGCTGGAGGTGGCCCAACCCACCGTCGGCGGGACGGCCAAAGCGCAGCAGCTGACCGGGACCGGCAATGTGGACGCAGTCGCCTTTGTCGATGGCAGTCAGCGGCTGGTTTCGGCCACCGGCAGCACCCTGATGTCGTGGAACCTCAACCAGCCCGCACGAATCACGGTCGGCGCAGGGATCGACGCGACCGACGGCCCCGATTCCGGCGATCAGCCGCTGCTGGGCCTTTCCCCTGATGGCAGGCACATTGCGCTGTCCGGGGAGTCGAACGCCGGATACAACTTCGTCGTGGCGAACCTTGATGGGCCCAGGCCGTCCGGGACGAAGGCCGAGGCCCCGCTCGACAACGGCGTGCCGGTGTGGAGTTCGGACAGCCGCCAGCTGCTCCTGCTCGAATCGCCGGACGCCGGTCACAGCGCGATCCTGTGGACTTCGGACGGGTTCGGTTACGCGTGGACCGGTCCGAGCCACAACGTGCCGGTCGCCGCCCGGCTGACCCCGGACGGCCGGCGCGTGGTGGTGGTCAGCGATCACGGCGACGTTCAGGTCCGGCAGTGGGACACCGGTGCTGTGTTGATGGCCGTGC
Organism: Pseudonocardiaceae bacterium; assembly: GCA_036268615.1. Lineage (GTDB taxonomy): Bacteria > Actinomycetota > Actinomycetes > Mycobacteriales > Pseudonocardiaceae > DATATV01. The sequence continues at coordinate 93,337 of DATATV010000121.1, read as the reverse complement.
CGGGCGAGTCACAGCTGATCGGTGGCGGCGTGCAGGCGGACAACTTCACCGCCATCAGCCCGGACGCGAGCACCGTTGCCGTGGTGCAGGACAACTCCGTGGTCCAGGTGACCGAGCTGGCCTCCGGCCATCAGCACGTGTTGTCTGGACAGGCAGCGGTGTCCGTGGTGTTCGCCGGCGACCGGCTGCTCGTCGGCCGGGACGACAACAGCCTTGAGGTGTGGAACACCGCGGGCACCCAGCGACTGAGCACCATCGCGCCGGATGCCGGCTACGCCTTGGGCATCACCGCGGTGCCCAACAGTCGGCTCGTGGCCCGGCTGACTGAACTCGGGCAGCTTGAGTTGTGGAACATCGACACCGGTGAGCGGATCGGTGACATCCAGCTGCCCTATCCCGGGCGCGTCGCCGGTGAACCGCCCTGGGATTCGACCGCGCTGGCCGCCACCCCTGACGGCAGCGAACTGGTCACCGCGTCCGAGGACGGCGCCATCCTGCGCTGGGAAGTTCAACCAGACGCGTGGATTCGTGCGGCCTGCGCGCTGGCCGGCCGCAACCTGACCCTCGACGAGTGGCGCAGCCAGGTCAACAACACGCCCCCGGCCGACATCGCCTGCCAGCAGTGACCGAACGTTCCCAACTCCCAGGCGGTGACGAGGTATGACCGAACCTCAGCCAGAGTCGGTGCCGGACACCCTCGCGCTCACCGACCTTCCCGGGCTCTTCCAGGCCGCCGACGCGGCGTCCGGCCTGGGGCAGCGGACGTTCTTCCGGTCCACCTCGCTGCGCCTCGGGCTGGCCGTGTTGGCCGCGATCAGTGGCGCGGTGAGCATCCGAGTCGGTTCCCGCGGCGGCGATGTGGCCGCGGCTGTCACCTCGCTCGCGTTCGTCGGCGTGCTGGTGGTCGACGTGTTCGACCTTCAGGCCCGGCCCGGGGTCGGCTGGTACGAGGGGCGGGCGTTGGCCGAGTCGGTGAAGACGCTGTCCTGGCGGTTCGCCGTCGGCGGCGCTCCCTTCCCGGTCACGCTGGAGCCGGGCTTGGCCGAACGGCTGTTCCTGAACCGGCTGGCGGAGTTGCTGCGCGACCTGCCGGCCGTGGTGACCGCGCCGAGTCTGGCGCCGGCGATCAGTGCCACGATGCGTCGGCTGCGGGCCACCGAACTCGCCGACCGGCAGTTGGCCTACCTGAGCGGCCGGATCGCCGACCAGCAGAAATGGTATGCCGACCGGGCCGTACAGCACGCCCGCCGGGCCCGGCAGCTACAGATCGCCGGGCTGCTGCTGGAAGTTGTCGGGGTGGCAGCCGCCCTCGGCGAGTTCGTTCACCTGTTTTCCTTCGACCTGGCCGGCATCGTCGCGGCGATGATCGCCGCGATCGCCGCGTGGGCGGCGGGCAAGCAGTACGGGGCGAACGCCGCCGCCTACTCGCTGGCCGGCCACGAACTCGCCATCATCCACACCCGGCTGGACCAGCCGCTGACCGAGCCCGAGTGGAGCAACCAGGTGGCCGACGCCGAGGACGCGGTGAGCCGCGAGCACACCACCTGGCGGGCCTCCCACCGGCACTGACCGCCCGGATCAGGCCGCGGTGATCAACTCGATCACCGCGGCCAGCAGGCGCTCACCGCCGGCCGGGTCGAACAGGCTCGACAGTGCCTCGTAGTAGCCGTCCCGATGCGCGTCCTCATCGGCGACATAACCGAAGTAGCCGTCCGTGTAGCCGACGATCCGGGTGACGCCGAACGGGCTGGCCGCGCGAATCCGGCCGGCCAGCGATGCGAACAGCTCCACCGGCAGGTGCACCCAGACCACCTCGCCCAGCGCCACCGTCGTCACCGGCAGCTCGACCTCGGCGGGCAGGCCGGCCGCGCTCAACCCGGCCAGCAGCAGCGCGCCCTCATACCGGGTGCGGGCGATCCGTTCGGCCGGGGTGCCCTGGCCACGATCGTGTTCGGACTGCCAGGCGGCTTCGGCCGTGGCCGCCCCGGCGCGCGCGGCGGCCTCGTCGGGCAGGGTGCGGGTGGGCAGCCGGACGGTGCTCCGCCGGACCCGGGGCAGCGCGCCGTGCACCGGGTCCGCGGCACCGTCCAGCACACCCCGCAGCACCGCGCCGCCGAGGATGCCGCCGAGCCGGTTGACCTCGTTGAAGGTCTGTTCCCGGCGGGTGAACCGGGTGCTCGCGTCGCCGGCCGCGCCCTGGAGGAACACGCTGACCGGCGGGGTCTCCACGCCGTCGGTCGCGCGCAGCCCGGCGGCTACCACCCGGCGGGCAGCGGCCGGGAAGTCGGCCGAGTAGCGCAGGTTCGTCGGGCCGAGCACGGTCGGGTGGCAGGCGTAGTCGAACAGCACGGCCAGCACCGTGCGGTCGCGGTCGCACAGGGTCAGTACGCCGGTGCTCGTCTCGTGTGGACCCGTTGTGCGGTAACGGTTCGAGCCGAGACCGACCGGGTCGACCACGCTCCAGCCGGCGACCACCGGCGAGCGCAGCGCGGGCAGTCCGGCCGCGCCCCGGCCGATGTCGTGCAGCAGCCGGTCGACCACCGTGTCGTCCACGGTGGATGACACGGAAGACGCAACCATGGACCGGCCGGTCCATGGTTGCGGCCCGGAATGTGTGTGCGAGCAGCAGACCAGCACCGCGTCCGGGTCGATCCCGATCCGCGCGCCGACCGTCTCCTTGATCCGGCTGGCGATGTCGGTGTCCACACTGAGCGCGTCCAGCCCCACCCAGCACACCGACGAGCGGCCGCTCTGCTCGCCAAGCCAGAGCAGGCTCGCGGTCAGCGGGTCGTGCGTGCCGGTGGACAGCTGGTCGCCGCGGGCGAGGTAGCCGGCCAGCGGGAGCGGGGTCGACGGGGTGATCCCGACGCTTGTCGCCGAGTACCACAGCGTGGTGTCCATCGACCCCTCCGGCCGGCTGCCCCGGCTACCCCTTGTGCAGCGCCGCCCGCAGTTGCGCGCCCACGTCGAGCACGCCCTCCCGGCCGGCCGCGGCGGCGACCGCGGCCAGGCCGGCGGCGGTGGACTCGGTGCTGGTCAGCACTTCCAGCACCATCGGCAGGTTCAGCCCGGACACCAGTTGCAGCGCCGGGTTGGCCAGGGCCAGCGCGCCGACCGCGTTGGCCGGGCTGCCGCCCATCAGGTCGGCCAGCACCAGCGCCTCGCCCCCGGTCGCGCCGAGGCGGTCCAGCGCCGCGGTCACCCCGGCACTGACCTCCTCGGTGCTTCCGTTGGGCGGCAAGGACACCGTGCCGACCCGGTCCTGTTCACCGAGGATCATCTCGACCGCGTCGCGTACGCCCTCGGCGTACCCGCCGTGACTGACGAAGATCACCGGAACGGTCACGAACTCGCCCCTGGCAACGCCTTCGCGAACCAGCCCGGTCCGCCCAGCGCCAGTCCGATGGCGAACACCAGCACGATGCCCCAGATCGGACTGAGGTTGAACCGGCGCAACAGGAAGTAGACCAGACCGGTCAGCGCCACCGGGAGCAGGAACGGCAGCAGCGTGTCCAACTGGGTCTGGATCGGCACGCTCTGGGTGATCGTCTTCGTGGCACCGCTGGCCGTGGTGGTGTTGATCTTCTGCTGGTAGGTCAGCGTGGTCACCATCTTGATGATGCTCGGGATGAACCCGCCGAGCACGATCAGGCCCAGAATGGTGGCGCCCTCGTTGACCTTCTGCAGCGCCCCGCTGGACAGCCGGGTGGCCAGGCTCTTGCCTTCCTTGTAACCGAGGAAGAACTGCCAGCGGCGGACCGCGAAGTACGGAATCAGCACCATCACCGCGGCGAAGATCGGGCCGATGATCTTGCCCTGGATCGCCCAGTTCGCACCGATGCTGAAGATGATGCTGTTGTACAGCGCGAAGGTGATCGTGTCGCCGATGCCGGCCATCGGTCCCATCATGGCGACCTTGACGCCGTCCGCGGACACCGTCGAACCGGCCTCCTCCATCGCGATCGTGGTGCCCAGGATGAGTGGACCGCCGACGATCGTGGAGGTGTTGAAGAAGACCAGGTGCCGCTGCATGCCCTCGCGGAACTTGTCCTCGTCCTTGTAGAGGTGGCGCAGCACCGGGACCATCGCCCAGCAGAAGCCCAGTGCCTGCATCCGCTCGTAGTTCCAGGAGATCTGGAACGACCAGAAATAGCGCCAGAAGGCCCGGTTGAGCACCCGCCTGGTCAGCGCGATGGTCGAGGGCATCTCGGCCCGGGTGACGGTCTGCTCAGACATCGCTTGCCTCCTCGGCCGGCGCGCCGGTGGGAACCTGCTCGGACGCAACACTCTCGGGCGGGTCGGACGATTCGTCGTCGGTGGGTGCCGGCGGTGGTGGAGCGGGGGACGGGGTGGCGCCGGCGATCGGGTCGGTCGGCTTGAGGGTGACGAAGATGAACGCGACGGCGAGCCCGAACAGTGCGATGCCGACCAGGGTGACGTGCATGTAGGCGTACAGCACGTAGCCGATCAGCAGCATGTACCAGTACTTGCCGACCGGCAGCAGCCGCAGCAGCAGGGCGAAGCCGACCGCCGGCAGGATCGCGCCGACCAGTCCGAGGCCGTTGACCAGCCAGGCCGGGATGGCCTTCTCGATGCTGGTCACCGCGTTGCTGTTGAGGAAGTACGCGGCCAGGAAGGTGGGGATGGCGCGGACCGCGGCCCATGGAATGAAGGCGGTCCAGTGCAACGCGGTCAGCGCGCGTGTTCGTCCGTCGGCGGCGGCTCGGTCCGCGGCGTGTATCCAGAATGTCGGCAGGAATCGGCCGATCGGGTCCAGCGCGGTGAGCAGCAGTGCGGCCGGAATGCCGAGGCCGATGCCGATGGCGAGTTGGTGGGTGAAGTCGCCGGAGGCCACCGTGGCCAGCGCGGTACCGATGATCGCGCCGGTGGTGTAGTCCGGAATCGTGGCGCCGCCATAGGTGTAGACACCCAGCGAGGCCAGTTCCAGGGTGCCGCCGATGGCCATGCCCAGAGTGAGGTTGCCGACGATCAGGCCCGCCACGGTGCCGGCGATCAGCGCCCGTTGGGCATAGATGAGGGTTGGTCCGAGTACGTCGTAAACGCAAAAGATGGCCCACAAAGTGAGCAACAGCGCGACGATCATGCGCGCCCCCGCTTTCCCGGATGACAAGGGAGGTGGACTAGACCAGTGATCTAGATCTCACGGCAGAGTAACACCGGGGCGAAGGCAGTCAAGGGAAAATGTGGGTTGTTACCCCGCTGTCATCGTCGCCGGTAAATAATTGACCTCACAACCTTCGGGCGTCCTACAGCTTCTTCTTGGTCAGCAGCCGAAGGAAGTCCTCGGCGCGGTCCGAGGGCATCATCTGGCTGTGCAGTCCGCCGGCCTGTTCGGCGATCGTCCGGTAGAGCGCGGCGTCCTCGGCGGTGACCGAGATGGACCGGGTCACCATGGTGAACTTGCTGCCCGGCTTGGGCGCCTGGTTGCCGACGTTGACCACCTCCGGCCGCACGCCCTCGGCGAGCAGCCGCGCCGCGTCCGAGGGGAACTTGGCCAGGATCATGATGTTGTCCTGCGCGGCCTGCGGGCTGAGGCAGTAGGCGACGGTGTCGGCGATCGACAGCACCGAGGTGCGCACGCCCCGGGCGGCCTGCGGCAGCAGCACTCGCTGGAACTCGTCGCCGGCGACCTCGTCGTTGCTCACGATCAGGTGATTGGCACCAACTGTGCCGACCCAGGACACGGTCACCTGCCCGTGGATCAGCCGGTTGTCGATCCGCATGTGCTTGACCGGCATCGGACATGCCCCTCTGTCTGCGATCGGTTGACCGCGTTACGTTACCGGCCGGCCCAACCGGCGGCAATGCCGTCGAGGATGGTAGGTAGTGCACGTGTCCGAAACCTCCGCAAGTCCTGTGTGGCCGCCGTCGAGCGCGACGGCGATCGGATCGATGCCGGGCACAGACCCCGTCGAGGCGACCCGGGTGGTCGTCGGCGAGCTGCCCGACTTTCCCTACCTGCCCGAACTGCCGGCCCGCGGCGTCGGCGCCGACCTGCTCGGCCGGGGCGCCGCAGTGCTGGTCGACCTGCCGGTCGAGGTGGTCCCGTCCGGCTACCGGGTGACTGCCCGGCCGGGGCTGGACCAGCGGCGCGCGGTCGACCTGCTGCGCCGGGACCTGGACGCGCTGCAGGACGTGTTCGACCAGACCGGCGCGCGCCCGGAGACGGTCAAGGTTCAGCTGCCCGGACCGTGGACGCTGACCGCGGGCATCGAACTGATGCGCGGCCACCGGGTGCTGACCGATCCGGGCGCGCTGCGTGAGTTCGCCGCCTCGCTGGCCGAGGGGCTGACCGCACACGTCCGGGAGGTCGCCGAGCGCACCGGCGCGTCGGTCGTCGTGCAACTCGACGAGCCGAACCTGCCGGCCGTGCTGGCCGGCCGGCTGCCCACGCCCTCGGGCCTGGGCACCGTTCGCGCGGTGCTCGCCGACGAAGCCCGGCAAACGCTTGCGGAGGTGCTGACCGCGGCGAAGGCGGCCACCGGCCGGCCGGTGATCGTGCACTGCTGCGCCGACCGGCCGCCACTGGAACTGTTGCGTGAGGCCGGTGCGGACGCCCTCGCGGTGGACGCGATCCTGTTGGATCGCGCGCCCAGCGAGCAGTGGGACGAACTGGGCTCGGTGTGGGACGCGGGCACGACGATGTTCCTCGGCCTGGTGCCCGGCACCGAGCCGGCAACCCCGCTGAGCCTGAAGGCCGCGGCCCAACCGGCACTGCGGCTGGTCGACCGGCTCGGCTTCAACCGCTCGATCCTGGCCGACCGCGCGGTGGCCACGCCGTGCTGCGGACTGGCCGGCGCGACCCCGGCCTGGGCGCTGCGGGCCCAGCAACTCGGTGTCGAACTCGGCAAGGCGTTCGTCGAACCACCCGAATCCTGGTAACCGGCTGACGTCGCGTCGGCCGGCAGGGGAGGATGGCCGCATGGGGTGGTTTCGTCGAGGCAGGTCCGAACCGGAAACCGGCGCGCGGCCGGTCGATTCCGCCGAGCTGACCCAGGCCGCGCAGGGGTTCTGGCGACGCTGGCAGGAGTTGCTGCCGGAGGTCAGCGCAGCCCTCGGTGACCGCGAACCGCAGCGGGTCGAGTACCAGCTCTGCGAGCTTGTCGCCGCCCTCCACCCCGACCTCCAGTTCTCACTGGAACGCGGGCAGCAGGCCATCTACGCGCTGGTCGTCACCGGCCAGGAGGACCCGGAACTGCGGCCCTACACCGACGCGTGGCGGGCCCAGGCGCCCACCGACGATGTGGTGTGGGAGTACCACGACTCGGTGCCGCCGGTGCCCGACCCGACCGAGGTGGCGGTCAACCTGGCCGGGCACCGGATCAGCCTGGCCGACATCCGGGTGGTCGCCCAGGTGGACGAGTCCGCCGGGCTGGTCGATGTCGCCGTGCACCATCCGGAACTGTCCGAACTGGACGACAACAGCCGCTCGGCGATCACCTTCCTGTCGCTGGACGCGACGCTGGGCGAGCGGGTCGCCGGCGAGCGGCTGCGCTGGGTGGAGACCGCGGTGGCCGAACCGCAGAACGCCATCACCCTGCTGGAGCTGCGCACCCTGGTGAGCACGCTGATCGACGGGCCGACCGACCCGGCCGGGTGATCAGTTGTCCACAGGGCTTCCGGCGAGCGGACAAACGTCAGGTCCAGTCGTTACGCTCGCCCGGTGACCAGCAACGAAGATGCCCTGCCCGCGCAGGGGGCGGTGACCGAAGCCGAGGGCCTTGAGGACGTGCCGGCGGAGGTGCGCGAGCGGCACGCGGCACTGGCCGAGGAGCTTCTGGGGCACCAGTTCCGCTACTACGTGCGTGATTCGCCGACCATCACCGACGCCGAGTTCGACACGCTGCTGCGCGAACTACAGGCCATGGAGGACGAGCATCCCGCGCTGGCCACGCCGGACTCGCCGACCCAGCGGGTCGGCGGCATGTTCTCCACCGAGTTCACCGCCCACGACCATCTGGAGCGGATGCTCAGCCTGGACAACGTCTTCGACACCGACGAGCTGGCCGGCTGGTTCGACCGGGTGCACAAGGAGATCGGCGCCGCCGGGCACTTCCTGTGCGAGCTGAAGATCGACGGGCTGGCGATCAACCTGCTCTACACCGACGGCAACCTGACCAGGGCGCTGACCAGGGGCGACGGCCGCACCGGTGAGGACGTCACGCTCAACGTGCGGACCATGCGGGGCGTGCCGGAGCAGCTCACCGGCACCGCGGAGTTCCCGGTGCCCGCGCTGGTCGAGGTGCGCGGCGAAGTCTTCTTTGTGGTCGAGGAGTTCAGCGCGCTCAACGCCGCGCTCGTCGAGGAGGGCAAGCCGCCCTTCGCCAACCCGCGCAACGCGGCCGCCGGCTCGCTGCGGCAGAAGAACCCGAAGGTCACCGCGAGCCGCCCGCTGCGGCTGATCTGTCACGGCCTCGGCAAGCGCCAGGGCTTCGAGCCGCAGCGCCAGTCCGACGCCTACAACGCGCTGAAGGCATGGGGTCTGCCGGTCTCCCCGCACACCACGCTGCTGGACACCTTCGAGCAGGTCACCGAGCGGATCGCCTACTGGGGCGAGCACCGGCACGACGCCGAGCACGAGATCGACGGCATCGTGATCAAGGTCGACGAGATCACCCTGCAACGCAGGCTGGGCACCACCTCCCGCGCGCCGCGCTGGGCCATCGCCTACAAGTACGCCCCGGAAGAGGCGACGACAACGCTGCTGGACATCCAGGTGAACGTCGGCCGGACCGGCCGGGTCACCCCGTTCGCGGTGATGGAACCGGTGAAGGTGGCCGGTTCCACGGTCGCGATGGCCACGTTGCACAACGCCCAGGAGGTCGAGCGCAAGGGTGTGCTGATCGGCGACCGGGTGGTGATCCGCAAGGCCGGTGACGTGATCCCGGAGGTGCTCGGCCCGGTGGTCGACGCGCGGGACGGCAGCGAGCGGCCGTTCGTCATGCCGGTGACCTGCCCGGAGTGCGGCACGGTGCTGCGCTACGAGAAGGAGGGCGACGCCGACATCCGCTGCCCGAACGCGCGGGCCTGCCCGGCGCAGCTGCGCGAGCGGCTGTTCCACCTGGCCGGCCGCGGCGGTTTCGACATCGAGGTGCTCGGCTACGAGGCGGCGGCCGCGCTGCTCGCCTCCGGCGCGCTGCACGACGAGGGCGACGTGTTCGACCTGGACGAGGAACAGCTCAGCCAGGTCGAACTGTTCAACAAGAAGACCGGTGGCCTGTCTGCGAACGCGGACAAACTGCTGAAGAACCTGGAGCTGGCCAAGGACCGTCCCTTGTGGAGGGTTCTGGTGGCGCTGTCCATCCGGCACGTCGGTCCGACCGCGGCCCAGGCACTCGCCCGCGAACTGGGCTCGATCGACGCGATCGAGTCGGCCACCGAGGAGCAGCTGGCCGATGTGGACGGTGTCGGGCCGACCATCGCCACCGCCGTGCGCGAGTGGTTCGAGGTCGACTGGCACCGCGAGGTGGTGCGCAAGTGGCGGGCGGCCGGGGTGCGGATGGCCGAGGACCGGGACGACTCGGTGCCGCGCACGCTGGAGGGCCTGTCCATCGTGGTGACCGGTTCGCTCACCGCGTTCTCCCGGGACGAGGCCAAGGAGGCGATCACCGGCCGGGGCGGCAAGGCGGTCGGCTCGGTGTCCAAGAAGACCTCGTTCGTCGTGGTCGGTGACGCACCGGGGTCGAAGTACGACAAGGCGTTGCAACTGAAGGTTCCGGTACTCGACGAGGACGGTTTTCAGGTATTGCTTGATTCAGGGCCCGACGCGGCAGCCGAGGTCGCCCTGGTGCCGGAGCCACCGGTGGCGGACACGGCTGCCGCTGCCGAGTCCGCGGAAGCCCCGGGAGCTTCGGAAGCGGAGGACGTTGATGAGTGATCAGGCCGGCGGTTCGGCCGCCGCGGCGGTGCGGGTGCGGTTAGCCAGGCACGACGATCCCGGCGAGTTGGCCGACATCGGCGCGATCACCGTGCAGGCGTACCAGGTCGACGGCCATGTCTCGGCGAGCCAGGAGTACGCCGCCGAACTGGCCGACACCGGTCGCCGGGCCCGGGACGCGGAGCTGCTGGTCGCGGTGACCGGCGCCGAGCAGCCGATCGGCACCGTCACCGTGGTCCGGCCGGGCACCCCGTTCGCCGAGATCTCCAAGCCCGACGAGCTGGAGTTCCGGATGCTCGCGGTGCATCCGGCGGCCCGCCGCACCGGCGTGGCCGCGCGGCTGGTGCAGGAGGTGCTGCTGCGGGCGCGGGCCGAGGGCTACCGCCGGGTGGTGCTGTCCAGCACCGACCGGATGAACCCGGCCCACCGGCTCTACACCCGGCTGGGCTTCCAGCGGGAGCCCGACCGCGACTGGAACCCCAATCCACAGGTCCACCTGCTCGCCTTCGCACTGGACCTGTGACCGGGCTCCGCGGTTGGCGAATGAGCAGCACCAACGTCGACTTATCGGCACCAGCGGCTGGGCCGACCATCCGGTGCGGCTCGGGTCGGTCCGCTAACCGTCCAGCACCACGGCCACGATCCCGGCCAGGTGGGCCAGCCGGGCCACCTCGGCCGCGCGGAACATCGGCCCGCCGGGCCGGCCCACCAACAACACCCGATCGGGTTTGCCCAGTGGGGTCGCGGCCAGCTCCGTGCCCAGTTCCTGCCACGTCTCGGGTACCCAGGACTCCTCACCGTCCAGCACGGTCGCCCGTTGCAGCGGCATCCAGGGCAGCTCCAGCGAGCCGATGGTCGGCGCCGCCCCGCTGGCGGCCAGCGTGGTCACCCCCTGCGGGCCCGGGCTCAGCGTCAGCGCCCAGCCGGCCCGGACGATCTTCGGCACGCCCTCGGTGAACACCGCCAGCCCTGTTCTGGGCTCCTCGGCGACCTCTTCGACCAGTTCGAGTTCGCGGTGGGTGTCCAGCACCCCCGCATACGGGCGCACGGCGTCCACCACGACGCCCTCAAGGGACTCGGCCGCGGTGATCAGCACGTCCGGCAGCCGGCCGGACGGCAGTTCGACCACGAGGTCGTCGACGGCCACGCCGCCACCCCGCTCGACCACGTCCACACTGAGGATGTCGGCCCCGATGGCACCCAGCGCGGTCGCCACCGCACCCAGGGTGCCGGGGACGTCCGGGAGCTGGACCCGGATCAGGAAGGACAAGGCGTCCGCCTCCTGCCTTGTACGCGGAACCTTGCCGTCCGCGCTGGTAAGTCGGTGGGCACAGACATCCTTGGCAGGCCGGGTTGGCACTACTCGGCGCAGCCACCGGCCGACGATTGTGACAGATCGGACCGGTGGCGAGCAGTTGCCGTCCGCCGTTCGGGACGGCTCGGCTCTGCTGTGACCCCCCACAGGTCGACCGGCTCCCGGTAACCCGGTCGAGCCCGAAACCCGGACCACCATAGACTCGGTGGGTCGCACCTTTACATGTAAGGGGCCTGCCCGCCACATGTAAAGGGCAACCGCGAACGCCGTACCAATGAGTAGTGCCCATCACCCGAGCAGATCCAGGCAATTCCGGAGCTCCCGCAGTGCCCACTATCTCCCGCGACGAGGTCGCGAAGCTGGCCAAGCTGGCCCGACTGGCCGTGTCCGACGACGAGCTGGACACGTTCGCCGGCCAGCTGGACGTGATCCTGCAGTCGGTCGCCAGGGTCGGCGAGGTCGCCGCCGACGACATCCCGCCCACCTCGCACGCCGTCCCGCTGACCAATGTGTTCCGCGAGGACGTCGCGCGTCCAGGACTCACCCAGCAGCAGGCGCTGTCCGGCGCACCGGCCGAGGAGCAGGGCCGCTTCCGGGTACCGCGCATCCTTGGGGAGGAACAGTGAGCGAAGCAGATCTCACCAGGCTGACCGCGGCCGACCTGGCGGCGAAGATCCAGAGCCGGGAGGTGTCCTCGGTCGAGGCAACCCAGGCGCACCTGGACCGGATCGCCGCGGTGGACGAGCGGGTGCACGCCTTCCTGCACGTGGCCGGCGAGCGCGCGCTCAACGCCGCCCGCGCGGTGGACGAGGACGTGGCCGCGGGCCGCGAGCCCGCGTCGCCGCTGGCCGGCGTGCCGCTGGCGCTCAAGGACGTGGTCGTCACCGAGGGCATCCCGACCACCTCCGGGTCGCACATCCTGGAAGGCTGGGTGCCGCCCTACGACGCCACGGTCACCCGCAAGCTGCTCCAGGCGGGCGTGGTGATCCTGGGCAAGACGAACATGGACGAGTTCGCGATGGGCTCATCCACCGAGAACTCCTACTACGGGCCGACCCACAACCCGTGGGACCTCGACCGGGTGCCCGGCGGCTCCGGCGGCGGTTCGGCCGCCGCGCTGGCCGCCTTCGAGGCGCCGCTGGCCATCGGCACCGACACCGGCGGCTCGATCCGGCAGCCGGGCGCGGTCACCGGCACGGTCGGCGTCAAGCCGACCTACGGCGGCGTGTCCCGGTACGGGCTGATCGCCTTCTCCTCGTCACTGGACCAGGCCGGTCCGTGCGCGCGCACGGTGCTGGACACCGCGCTGCTGCACGAGATCATCGGCGGCCACGACCCGCTCGACTCCACCTCCATCGACACCCCGGTGCCGGCGGTCGTCCAGGCGGCGCTGGCCGGCGCTCGGGACGGGCTGGCCGGGGTCCGGATCGGCGTGGTCACCGAGCTGTCCGGCGAGGGCTACCAGCCCGGCGTGCTGGCCTCGTTCCAGGCCGCGGTCGAACAGTTGCGCGCGCTGGGCGCGGACATCGTCGAGGTGTCCTGCCCGCACTTCGGCTACGCGCTGCCGGCGTACTACCTGATCGCGCCGAGCGAGTGCTCGTCCAACCTGGCCCGGTTCGACGCCATGCGGTACGGCCTGCGGGTCGGCGACGAGGGTGGCGCCAGCGCGGAGGACGTCATGTCGCTGACCCGGGAGGCCGGCTTCGGCGCCGAGGTCAAGCGGCGCATCATGCTCGGCACCTACGCGCTGTCCGCCGGTTACTACGACGCGTACTACGGCCAGGCGCAGAAGGTGCGCACGCTGATCAAGCGCGACTTCGACGGTGCCTTCGACGGCGGCGTGGACGTGCTCATCTCGCCGACCACGCCGACCACCGCGTTCCGGCTGGGCGAGCGGGTGGACGACCCGATGTCGATGTACCTGGCCGACCTGTGCACGGTGCCGGCCAGCCTGGCCGGCGTGCCGGCGATGAGTGTCCCGTGTGGACTGTCGGCCGACGACGGACTGCCGGTCGGTCTGCAGATCATGGCTCCGGCCCTGCAGGACCACCGGATGTACCGGGTGGCCGCGGCCTATGAGGGCGCTCGGGACGCCCTCGGCGGCGGCCCGTTGATCAATCGGGTACCCGTGCTTGAGGAGGCGGTTCGGGCATGAGTCAGGCCAAGAAGGTGCGCGGCGTGATCGGGCTGGCCGGTATCGCGTTCGGCGTGATCCGCGCGGTCACCGAGCTGCGCACGGCCCGGGGCAAGAAGGACGCACTGGCGGTGTTCAACGCGGTGGCCAACATCCTGGCCGCCTGCACCGGCGCGGCCCTGGTGGTGCGCTCGCTGCGCAAGGACGGGGAGCCGGAGTGACCGCGGTGGCCGAACTGATGGACTACGACGAGGTCTTGGCCCGGTTCGAACCGGTGCTGGGCCTTGAGGTGCACACCGAGCTGTCCACCCGGACCAAGATGTTCTGTGGCTGCTCCACCTCCTTCGGCGGCGAGCCGAACACCCAGGTCTGCCCGATCTGCCTGGGTATGCCGGGCGCGCTGCCGGCGGTCAACGGGTCGGCGGTCGAGTCGGCGATCCGGATCGGGCTGGCGCTGCACTGCCAGATCGCGGAGTGGTGCCGGTTCGCCCGGAAGAACTACTTCTACCCGGACATGCCGAAGAACTTCCAGACCTCGCAGTACGACGAGCCGATCGCCTTCAACGGCTACCTGGACGTCGAGCTGGACGACGGCGAGGTGTTCCGGGTGGACATCGAGCGCGCGCACATGGAGGAGGACACCGGCAAGTCGCTGCACGTCGGTGGCGCCACCGGGCGCATCCACGGCGCCGAGTACTCGCTGCTGGACTACAACCGGGCCGGTGTGCCGCTGATCGAGATCGTCACCAAGCCGATCACCGGTGCCGGCGCGCGCGCCCCCGAGGTGGCCCGCGCCTACGTCACCGCGCTGCGCGACCTGTTGCGCTCGCTGGACGTGTCCGACGTGCGGATGGACCAGGGCTCGCTGCGCTGCGACGCGAACGTGTCGCTGATGGCCCACGGGGCCACCGTGTTCGGCACCCGCACCGAGACCAAGAACGTCAACTCGCTGCGCAGCGTCGAGCGTGCGGTTCGTTACGAGATGTGCCGGCAGGGCGCGTTGCTCGTCCAGGGCACCGCGATCGTGCAGGAGACCCGGCACTACGAGGAGGCCGGCCAGACCACCCGCGCCGGCCGGATCAAGGAGACCGCGGAGGACTACCGGTACTTCCCGGAGCCCGACCTGGTGCCGATCGCGCCGGCCCGCGAGTGGGTCGAGGAGTTGCGCGCGACGCTGCCGGAACTGCCCTGGGAGCGCCGCAAGCGCGTCCAGCAGGATTGGGGACTGTCCGACGCGGAACTGCGCGACCTGATCAACGCGGGCGCGCTCGACCTGATCGCGTCCACTGTGGACGCCGGAGCGACGCCGGCCGACGCGCGGTCCTGGTGGGTGTCCTACCTTTCCCAGCAGGCCAACGCGACCGGTGTCGAGCTCGCCGAGCTGCCGATCACGCCGCCGCAGGTGGCCCGGGTGGCCGAGCTGGTCGCCAAGGGCGAGCTCACCACGAACCTGGCCCGCCAGGTGGTTGACGGTGTGCTGGCCGGCGAGGGCGAGCCGGACGAGGTGATCGCCGCCCGCGGCCTGCGGGTGGTGTCCGACGACTCCGCGCTCTACGCGGCGGTCGACGAGGCGCTCGCCGCCAATCCGGACATCGCGGCGAAGATCCGGGACGGCAAGCTCAACGCGGCCGGCAAGATCGTCGGCGATGTGATGAAGGCGACCAAGGGGCAGGCGGACGCCAAGCGGGTGAAGGAACTCGTCCTGGAGCGCTGCGCGGGTTGATCCGGTTGGCGTGTGGAAATGTCCTGGTCGACACGCTCCGGGTGAAACATTGACAACGTTGTAACCGCTTGGGTTGACTCGGTGACAGGTCGTCACCGAGGTCGACCCGAGCGGAGGTTCCGATGGGCGCTGCCAGGGAAACCAAGCCGAACTCCGGACTGTCCCGTCGAGACCTGATGCGCTGGTCGGGCGCTGCCGGGGGTGGCCGCCGCGGCCGAGCCGGCCACAGTGGACACGCCGGCTGCGGTACCGCCCGGCGGTTTTGCCCGAATCCGCCCGCCGGCCGTGCCGCTCGCGGTGCGCTCGCCGTACCTGAACACCTGGCTGACCGCGGACAACCTGCCCGGCACCTGGTCCAGCTTCTGGACCGGGCACGTCACCGCGATGACCGGCATCGCCCGGATCGACGGCACGCCCTACGTCTTCCTCGGCACGCCCGCGCTGAACAACGCGCCCGCGCTGCTCGGGCTGACCCAGACCGACCTGGTGGTCACCGCCACCCGCTCGATCTTCACCCTCACCGGGGGCGGCGTGCGGCTGGTGGTGACGTTCCTGTCCTCGGTCGAGCCGGGCGACCTGCGCCGGCAGTCGATGCCGCTGTCCTATGTGTCCGTGCAGGCCAGCAGTGCCGACGGCCGGTCGCACCGGGTGAGTGTCTACCTGGACGTGAGCGGGGAGTGGGCGCACGGCGACACGTCGACGCCGGTTTCCTGGGCGGCGCAGGACGCCGGCGGGGTGCGTTCGCTGAGCATCACCCCGGCCACACCGGGCGTGCTCGCCGAGAACGGTGACATGGCCTCCTGGGGCACGGTGGTCTGGAGCACCGCCGACCGGACCGGACTGACCTGGCAGATCGGCGAGGACCAGGTGGTCCGCGCGGCCGGGGCGGCCGGCGGCGCGCTCGCCGGCACGGTCGACCCCGACCAGCCACGGGCGATCAGCGACCGCTGGCCGGTGCTCGGCCTCAACCTCGATCTCGGCACTGTGACCAGTTCGACCAAGCTGACCAGCCCGTTCACCGTGTCCATCGGCCACGTGCGCACCCCGGCGGTCAGCTACCTCGGCGCTCCGCTACCGCCGTTGTGGACGTCCTACTGGTCCAGTTGGTCGGACATGGTCGGCTTCTTCCACACCGACGCGGCCGCCGCGACCAGCCGTGCGACCACCCTGGACGTCTCGATCGACACGGCCGCCCGGAAAGCCGGCGGTGAGCAGTACGCCGGCCTGTGCGCGCTGGCTGTCCGACAGGCGTACGCCGGTACCGAACTGGTGCTGCGGAACGGCCAGCCGTGGGCGTTCCTCAAGGAGATCTCCAGCGACGGCAACGTGTCCACTGTGGACGTGACCTACCCGGGTACGCCGGTGTTCCTGTACCTGGACCCGGCCCGGCTGGGGCTGCTGCTCGCGCCGCTGCTGGACTACGCCGAACACGGCGGCTGGCCCAAGGAGTTCGCCGAGCACGACCTGGGTTCCTCCTATCCGAACGCCGCCGGTCACAACGACGGCCAGGAGGAGGACATGCCGGTCGAGGAGTCGGCGAACATGCTGATCATGTCCGCCGCCTACCTGCGCAAACTGGCTCCGGCGGCCGCGCGGACGTTCGCCACCGCGCACTATTCGATCCTCAAGCAGTGGGCGGACTACCTGGTGGCCAACGCGCTGGACCCGGGTTTCCAGAACCAGACCGACGACTTCACCGGGTTCATCGCGCACAGCGTGAACCTCGCGCTGAAGGGCATCATCGGCATCGGCGCGATGAGCCAGGTCGCCACGTCGGCGGGCAACACCGCTGACTCGGCGAGCTACCTGGCCACGGCTCGGTCCTACATCGGCCAGTGGGTGACGATGGCGACCGACACCGGTGGCAAGAACCTCAAGCTCGCCTATGACCAGCCCGGGACGTGGAGCCTGAAGTACAACGGCTATCCCGATGTGTTGCTGGGTCTGGGGCTGGTGCCCGACTCGGTCGCGGCGGCGGAGGCTGCGTGGTATCTGGCCCATGCCAACCAGTTCGGCGTCCCGTTGGATCTGCGGCACTCCTACACCAAGGGGGACTGGGAGATGTGGACGGCCGCCTGGCAGCATGATCGGCCGGCCATTCGAGACGCGCTGATCGCCGAGGTGTATCGGTTTGTCGATACGTCTACTTCCCGGGTGCCGTTCAGTGACTGGTACGACACGATTTCCGCGCGGCAGAGCGGATTTCAGGCTCGGCCGGTAGTAGGCGGGGTGTTCGCCCTGCTGAGCTTGAAGGGGTAGGGGGCCCTGTCGCGTCAGCGACGCGGGAGGGCCAGGAGCGAAGCGACCTCGCGGCCTGCGGGAAGGCCGTGGCCGTGTTGGCTTAGGGCCGTGTTGGCTGAGGGTCGCTTCGCTCCTCGCCCTGGATCGTCGCTGGCGCGACAGGGCGTGGTGCGACAGGGTGGGCCGTCAGTCCTGCCCGCCGCCAGTGGCCGCCGATCCGGAGATCACCACAACCCGATCATCGCTGGACACCGGCTTGCCACCGTCCTTGTTGACCGTCCCCGCCATCGCGGTCGAGTCATTGATGATGTCCACCCCGCTCAGCCGCCCAAAGCCACCCGCACCGGACAGGGCGACCTGAGGTGTGCCGGTGAACGACCCGTCGCTGTTCAACGAGATGCTCTGCACGTTCCCGGCGATCGCGGTGGCCACCATCACCGATGTGCTGAACGCGGCGCACCCGGCCACCCCGGGCCGGTCCGGCCAGGTCCAGGCCGGCTCGCTCAGTGCCTTGCCGGCGGCGATCCGGTAGAGCACGTCCTCGGCCGGCTTGCGGTCGGTCACCCACTGCGCGGAGCCGTCCAGCGAACTGCACACGCCACCCGGATCGACCAGACCGGAGGCGACGATCGGCGAACCGGGCGTCGGGTCGCCGACCGCGGGAGCGCCGTCCACGTCGATGCGCAACACCTTGCCGGCCAACGAGGTCGGGTCGGCCGACAGGGCCGGGTTGCCGGCGTCCCCGGTGGCCACCAGCAGCGCGCCGGTGTGGTCCAGGGCGAGCACCCCACGGTTGTCCGTGCTGCCCCGCGGAATCCCGGTGAGGACCGGCTTGGGCGTGTCACCAGGGGCGATCCGCACCACGCGGTTGTCCGTCGGCGTGGTGATGTAGGCGAAGATCAGCTGGTCCTGGGTGTACGTGGGGGACAGTGCCAGGCCGGTCAGACCACCGTCGCCGGTCGGGTCGACGGTCAGCGTGGCCACCGTGGCGACCGCGTCGCCCTTGTGCACCTTGAGAATTCGGCCGGTGGTGCGTTCGGCCGCCAGTCCCACCGGGTCGTCGGCGGTGCCGGGCAGCGCGGCCACCGCGTCGACCGTGTCCAGGCAGGTGGCGATCACCGCCGGGTTGAAGTCCTCGCAGCCCTGCGGCGGCGGCACCGGAGCGCTGTTGTCGCCGCCGGCCCCCGGGACCGCGCCCTGGCCGCCGCCCGAACCGGGCACCGAGGGGCTGGGGCCGGTCTCCGGCGGCAGTGGGTCGGCCGAGGCCCAGCTCTGTGGGGTGGCGGCACTGGCGAAGCTCGCGCAGCCGGCCGCACCCAGTACCGAGGCGACCGCCAGTGCCAGCGCGCCGAGCAGTCGGCGCCGGGGCGGTCTCGTGGTCACGCTGTTCAGGGTATGCGGGCCCACGTGAGCGTCGAGTGAGTGTCCGGTTCCGGCCGCCGGACCGGCTGAGCTGGCACATCGAGTTCGCGCCAGTGCGCGGCGCCGCGCACCGCCTCGGCCCGGTCGAGCAGCAGGTGCAGCTCGTCGGCGAGTTCGTCGGGTGCTTCCAACGGCAGGAAATGGCTGGTCGGCAGCATTCTGGTGCGCACCTGGGGCAGCGTGGCCAGGCCGCGCATGGCATGTCGGGGGTCGATCAGCAGGTCGTAGCGGCCGGTCAACACGGTCACCGGGCAGTGGATGCCGGACACCTCGGCGGGTGGTTCCTCGGCCAGCGCGAGCGCGAGCCGGCCGTACCAGCCCCAGTCGTGCCCGACGAACCGCCGGGCCGCCGCGACCACGTCGGCATTGGCGCTGGTCGGGCGCAGCAGCCCGGAGTGCCGGGCCAGTGCGGCGGTCAGCGCGTTCACCGGTAACCGGTGCAGCACCGCGTCCACCAGCGGACCGGTGTCGCGCAGGACCCTGGACGTGGTCCGGCCGACCGCCCGGGACACCGGCAGCGGCATACCGAGCACGCCGAACATGCCGCCGAACACGTCCCCCGGCGAGCCGGCCACCAGCAGCAGCCCGGACACCAGGTCGGGATACTGCCTGGCCAGCTCGCACGCCACGGTCACCCCGGCCGACCAGCCCATCACCACACAGCGCCGCACGCCCGCGGTGTCGAGCACGGCCACCGCGTCGGCCAGATGGTCGGCCGAGGTGATCCTGGTCTCGTCGGCCGGGCGGTCGGAGCCGAGCGTGCCGCGGTGGTACCAGCCGTGCACCCGGGCGCCGAGGTCGGCCCGGCCCAGCGCGGGCCACGCCTCGGGCATGGTGCCCAGACCCGGACACAGCAGCACGTCCGGGCCGCTCGACTCGGTCTGCCAGGCTTTTATCCGGGTGCCGTCCGCGGACCGGAGGTGGTGTTCGCGCACGCGGCCAGTGTGCCGTAGCTATCAGGCGCGGGCGGGGAACGGGTGACTAACCTGAACCTTCGTGAGTATCACGGTGCTGGTGCCCGATGACCGGGGTATGGCCGAACTGTCCACGATCGACGGTGTCCGGCCGCTGCGTTACCGGCTCGGTGAGCCGCTGCCCGAGGGCGCCGAGCAGGCCAAGGTGCTCATCCCGGGGTTCCTGACCGGGACCGGCGCGACCGAGCTGCTCGGGCAGCTACCCGACCTCGAATACGTGCAGCTGCTCTCGGCCGGCGCCGAGCTGTGGATCGACCGGGTGCCGCCCGGGGTGCTGCTGTCCACCTGCCGGGGCGCGCACGGCGGCAGCACCGCCGAGCTCGTGATCGGCGCGCTGATCGGCGTCTACCGGGAGTTCGACGGCTTCGCCACCACCCAGCGCGAGCACCGGTGGAACCAGCACCGCACCGACACCATGCAGGGCAAGCGGGTGCTCATCGTCGGTGCCGGTGACATCGGCGAGCAGCTCAGCCGCAGGCTGCTGCCCTTCGACACCACCGTGACGCTGGTCGGCCGGACCGCCCGGGACGGCGTGCACGGCGCGGCGGAACTGCCCGAACTGCTTACCGAGCACGACATCGTGATCCTCGTGGTGCCGCTCACCCAGGCCACCACGGGCCTGGTGGACGCCGCGTTCCTGGCCCGGATGCCCGACGGCGCGATCCTGGTGAACGCCGCCCGTGGCCCGGTGGTGCGCACCGACGCGCTGGTCGAGGAGTTGCGCACCGGCCGGCTGCGCGCCGTGCTGGACGTGACCGACCCGGAGCCGCTGCCCGCTGACCATCCATTGTGGACCATGCCGGGACTGGTGCTCTTCCCGCACCAGGGCGGAACGTGCACCGGACACGAGGATCGCGCCTGGCGGGTGGTGCGGACCGAGATCGCCCGGTACGCGGCGGGTGAGAAACCGCGCAATCTGGTCCGCGGCGAATACTGACGCCCTGGTCTGCTGGCAGTACCCGTGTTGTCAAGATTTTGGCCGCCGATTCGCCCGAACGGGTTTCGCATCGACTGAGTAACGCCGTAGCGTGCACCCGTGAGTACGCACGAGGACCGACCCACGTCCGCGGGTGGCCACCCCGACAGCGACTTCTTCTTCACCCCGTCCCAGTCCCGGGGCGGCGCTGGTGGCACCTATGACGCGCAGGGCCACGACCCGGATTTCGACTTCGACGAATCCGCGTTCGACGACCCGAGTTTCGGCGGCACCGAGCCGCCCGGAACCGGCCCGACCCGCGCGTTGCCCACCAAGTCGACCGGCCGGGACGAGTTCGGCTACGACGCGGGCGACTCGGAGTATCCCGGGCTCGGTGGCGGCTATGCCGGCGGTGGTGGCTACGACGACTACGACGACGACCAGCCCCGTCCGAACTGGCACGGCGGCGCCGACTTCGGCCTGCTGGTGCTCCGGCTCGTCGTCGGCGGCACGGCCGTCGGGCACGGCCTGCAGGACCTGTTCGGCCTGTGGCACGGCATCGGCCGGGTCGGCCTGGAACGCTTCCTGCTCGCCAGCGGCTACCAGCACACCGGCATCCTGGCCTGGCTGACCGGCGGGGCCGAACTGGGCGGCGGCGCCCTGCTGATCCTGGGCATGTTCACCCAGCTCGGCGCGGCCGCGCTGCTGGCGCTGCTGGTCAACGTGATTGTGCTGAAGTGGAAGCTGGGCTTCTTCACCCCGGGCTACGAGTACGAGCTGGTGGCCGCCTCGGCCACGTTCGCGCTGCTGTTCACCGGGCCCGGCCGGATCTCACTGGACCGGCCCACCCCGTGGTACCGGCATCCGGTGGCCAACGGCGTGGTGCTGATGATCATCGCCGGGCTCGGTGCCGGCGGCGTGCTGTTCTTCCTGCACACCAGGTGACCTGGTAGTCCAGCGGGCCCGGTGAACTCAGGTTCACCGGGCCCGCTGGCACTTCCTGACGCTGAGACCTCAGCGGTTGACGTCCCGGACCGCGCCGGTGGACGCCGAGGTGGCCATCCGGGCGTAGGCCCGCAGCGCCGCGGTGACCGGGCGCTGCCGCTCCTTGGGCTGCCAGGGCCGCTCGGCGGCGTCCATCTTGGCCCGCCGCTCGGTCAGCACCGCGTCCTCGACCAGCAGCTCCAGCTTGCGCTCGGCCACGTCGATGAGGATCTGGTCACCCTCCTCGACCAGCCCGATCAGGCCGCCGTCAGCCGCCTCGGGGGAGATGTGCCCGACCGAGAGGCCGGAGGTGCCGCCGGAGAACCGGCCGTCGGTGACCAGCGCGCACGCCTTGCCGAGGCCGGCGCCCTTGAGGAACGCGGTCGGGTGCAGCATCTCCTGCATCCCCGGTCCGCCGGACGGACCCTCGTAGCGGATCACGATCACGTCGCCGGGCTGCACCTTCTTGCCCAGGATGAGCGAGACCGCCTCCTCCTGGCTCTCCACCACCCGGGCCGGGCCGGTGAAGCGCCACAGCTCCTCGTCCACGCCCGCGGCCTTGATCACCGCGCCGTCCACGGCCAGGTTGCCGCGCAGCACAGCCAGCCCGCCCTCGACGGTGTAGGCGTGCGCCTTGTCCCGGATACAGCCGCCCTCGGCGTCGGTGTCCAGCGACGACCAGCGGTTCTTGGTGGAGAACGCCTCGGTGGTGCGCACCCCGCCGGGCGCGGCGTGGAACAGCTCCAGCGCGTCCGGGGAGGGGGACTCGGCGCGGATGTCCCACTTGGCCAGCCACTCGTCCAGGTTGGGCGCGTGCACCGAGTGCACGTCCCGGTTGAGCAGCCCGGCCCGGTCCAGTTCGCCGAGGAGGGCGGTGATGCCGCCGGCCCGGTGCACGTCCTCCATGTGGTAGTTGGAGTTCGGCGCGACCTTGGACAGGCAGGGCACCCGGCGGCTGATCGCGTCGATCTCGTCCAGGGTGAACTCCAGCTCGCCTTCGATGGCGGCGGCCAGGATGTGCAGCACGGTGTTGGTGGACCCGCCCATCGCCATGTCCAGCGCCATCGCGTTCTCGAACGCGGCGTGGGTGGCGATCGACCGGGGCAGCGCCGACTCGTCGTCGTGCTCGTACCAGCGCTTGGCCAGCTCGACCACGGTCTGGCCGGCGCGCAGGAACAGGTCCCGCCGGGCCGCGTGGGTGGCCAGCGTGGAGCCGTTGCCCGGCAGCGCGAGGCCCAGCGCCTCGGTCAGGCAGTTCATCGAGTTGGCGGTGAACATGCCCGAGCAGGAACCGCAGGTCGGGCAGGCGGACTGCTCGACGAGGCTGAGCCCCGCCTCGTCCACCTCGGGACTCGCCGACGCGGAGATCGCGGTGATCAGGTCGGTCGGCGCCTGGGCGACCCCACCGACCACCACCGCCTTGCCGGCCTCCATCGGGCCGCCGGACACGAACACGGTCGGGATGTTGAGCCGCATCGCGGCGTTGAGCATGCCCGGGGTGATCTTGTCGCAGTTGGAGATGCACACCAGTGCGTCGGCCTGGTGGGCGTTGACCATGTACTCGACCGAGTCGGCGATGATCTCGCGCGAGGGCAGCGAGTAGAGCATGCCGCTGTGGCCCATCGCGATACCGTCGTCCACCGCGATGGTGTGGAACTCGCGGGCCACGCCACCGGCCTCGCGCACCGCCGAGGCGACCAGGTCGCCCATGTCCTTGAGGTGTACGTGCCCGGGGACGAACTGCGTGTAGGAGTTGGCGATGGCCACGATCGGCTTGCCGAAGTCGGAATCGGTCATGCCGGTCGCGCGCCACAGGGCGCGAGCGCCCGCGGCGTTGCGGCCATGGGTGGTGGTGCGGGAGCGCAGTGCGGGCACAGCTCCTCCAAGGTTGCGGCCGGACTCATGGGCCTGGAGCGTTGTGTTGAGTGGGTTCCAGGTTACCCCTGACGGGCGAACCGGGATCAGCCGTGTGTCGTCCCAACCAGTGGTCGCCGGTCCATCGAGGAGTCGTGTCCACTTACCGCGGGCGCGGTGCTGATTCCCCCAATTCACGGCCCGCGCGCTGTTATCTGTTTAACTGTCATGTATTGCCGGTGATTGCGCGGTGTGACGAGCGTGTGACGGCACCGGGGTTGAGCTGGTGATTCTTCGGCCGATTGGCGGAGGCGCCACATTCCCGTGTGGTCCGCCGGCCGGGAAGTCTTGTCAGCAGGTCAACACGGTGCGCAGACTCACAACAGGGCGGCGCTGATTGTGCGAGGAGGAAAGGCGACGCCACGCAGTTCCCTCTTTTGAGTCCCTGCATGGATTCGCCATTCTCAAAAAGGAGCACCGGTGGGTATCAAATCCCTGCGTACCTTCGCGATTGCCGGCATCGCCGCCGGCCTCGCGCTTGCCATCGTGCCCGCGGCGAGTGCGGCCACCCCGCACGCCAACGCGGTCAACCACGTGAGTGGCCACATCAAGTCGGCCCAGCAGTCGACCAACTGGTCCGGTTACGCCAAGACCGGCACCTTCACCACGGCCACGGCGACCTGGAACGTGCCGACGGTGACCACGTCGTCAAGCAACAAGTACTCCTCGGACTGGGTGGGCATCGACGGGTACAACAACTCGAACCTGATCCAGACCGGCACCGAGCAGGACACGGTCGGTGGCCGGGCGTCCTACGGTGCCTGGTGGGAGATCCTGCCGGCGTCCGAGACCCGGATCAACATGACGATCCACCCGGGTGACTCGATGACCGGCACGATCACCAAGGGCAGCGGCAGCAGCTGGACGATGAAGCTCACCGACAACACCAGCGGAGCGACCTTCAGCACGTCGAAGAGCTACTCCGGCCCGGCCGACTCGGTCGAGTACATCCAGGAGGCCACCGAGGTCGGCGGCACCATCTCCTCGCCGCCCTCGCTGTCCAAGACGACTTTCTCCGGGCTGACCGCCAACGGCGCGAACCCGAACCTGACCAGCTCGGGCGAGATCCTGCTGGTGCAGAACGGCACCACCTACTACACGCCGTCCGCGGTCTCCGGCGGCAACTCGTTCAGCGTGAGTTCGAGGTAGTCGGTCAACTCTTGTCGGCGGAGGCGTCGGCCGTGTCCTCGGACGCGACCGGCGGCTCCGCCGTCGTCCCGGTCGTTTCCGTGGTCTCAGCGGATGTGGTCGTCTCAGCGGATTCCGTCGCGGTGGGCTGCTCGGTGGTCTCGGCGGCCGGCTCGTCGTGCGCCTGGGCGGCGGTCGGGTCGTCCACCCGGCCGTTGGTGATCAGCGAGAGCACCGGCAGGTGCATCGTGCGTACCGCCGGCAGCGCGACCTGGCTGCTGTTGGTGAGCACCGCGGCGACCCACTTGCCCTCGCGCATCCGCAGGTAGGCCACATCCGACCAGTTGACCACGCGCCTGCCCAGCACTCGCCGGATGACCAGCCGGTTCTCGTCGACGACGGTCCTGGTGCGCAGCACCCAGACGGCCATCAGCACCGGGATCAGGTAGAGCAGTGCGAGCCAGCCACCGGCCAGCGCGACGGTCGACTCGCACAGCGCGAAAAAGGCCACGGCGACCAGGGCCGCGCGCGGGGTCTTGAACACCAGCCGGGAGGGCAGCGCCGGAGCCGGGCGGGAGGGTTCGATCGCGGTGTGGTCGGACACTCATTCATGGTGCACGGGCACGACCGACCTGGCTCGACCGGGGTCGCGTCACCCGATCGGGCCAGCGCACCGCTGCCCAGCATCCGGGAGGAGCATCCCGCCAAGTTGACGCCGGCCCGCCGCGCGCATTAACGTCTCTCTCATGTCACGCAACAGCATTCTCGTACTTCCCAGGCGCGTCGACGCCTGACAGTACGGTTTGTCGACGCGCACCCTCGTACGGCCACTCCGGTCGGCGGGGGTTTTTTGTTGCCCGGACATGCCCTTCACCAGACCGCACAGGACCGCGAGGCGAAACTGATGACCACCGTTACGCCGCGACCCACCCCGCCACCGGGGGCGCCGCAACCGTCGTCGGGATCACGACCCAAACCCACCCCACCAGGCGGCGCGCCGGTGCGGGTCTCCGGGGCACAGTCGCTGGTCCGGTCGCTTGAGGCGGCCGGCTGCGAGATCGTCTTCGGCATTCCGGGCGGCACCATCATGCCGGCCTACGACGCACTGCTCGACTCGCCCAACGTGCGCCACGTGCTGGTCCGGCACGAGCAGGGGGCCGGTCACGCGGCCACCGGGTACGCGCAGGCCAGCGGCAAGGTCGGCGTGTGCATGGCCACGTCCGGGCCGGGCGCGACCAACCTGGTCACCCCACTGGCCGACGCCTACATGGACTCGGTGCCGATCGTCGCCATCACCGGCCAGGTCGCACAGCCGCTGATCGGCACGGACGGCTTCCAGGAAGCCGACATCTGCGGCATCACCATGCCGGTGACCAAGCACAACTTCCTGGTCACCGACCCGGCGGACATCCCGCGCACCATCGCCGAGGCCTTCCACCTGGCCTCCACCGGCCGCCCCGGTCCGGTGCTGGTGGACATCCCCAAGGACGTGCAGCAGGCGCAGACCACCTTCCAGTGGCCGCCGGAGCTGCACCTGCCCGGCTACCGGCCGACCACCCGGCCGCACGGCAAGCAGGTCCGCGAGGCGGCCAAGCTGATCGCCGCTGCGCACCGCCCGGTGCTCTACGTCGGTGGCGGCGTGATCAAGGCCAACGCGTCCGCCGCGCTGCTGGAACTGGCTGAGCTGACCAACATCCCGGTGGTCACCACGCTGATGGCGCGCGGCGCGTTCCCCGACTCGCACGAGCAGAACCTGGGCATGCCCGGGATGCACGGCACGGTGGCCGCGGTGGGCGCGATGCAGCGGGCCGACCTGCTGATCGCGCTGGGCGCGCGGTTCGACGACCGGGTCACCGGCCAGCTGTCCTCGTTCGCACCGGACGCGAAGATCGTGCACGCCGACATCGACCCGGCGGAGATCTCCAAGAACCGGCACGCGGACGTGCCGATCGTCGGTGACTGCCAGGAGATCCTGGTCGAGCTGGTCACCGCGGTGCGCGCCGAGCGTGAGGCCGGTGACGTGGTCGACCTGGCGCCGTGGTGGGAGCAGCTCAACGGCTTCCGGCAGACCTTCCCGCTGGGTTACGAGTGGCCCGCCGACGGCACGCTGTCCCCGCAGTACGTGATCGAACGGATCGGCCAGTTGGTCGGGCCGGACGCGGTCTACACCGCGGGCGTCGGCCAGCACCAGATGTGGGCCGCCCAGTTCGTCTCCTACGAGAACCCGAGGACGTGGATCAACTCCGGCGGCCTCGGCACCATGGGCTACGCGGTGCCCGCCGCGATGGGCGCCAAGTTCGGCCGACCGGACACCCCGGTCTGGGCGATCGACGGCGACGGCTGTTTCCAGATGACCAATCAGGAACTGGCCACCTGCTCGATCGAGGGTGCGCCGATCAAGGTCGCGGTGATGAACAACGGCAACCTCGGCATGGTCCGCCAATGGCAGAACCTGTTCTTCGAGGGCCGCTACTCGCACACCGACCTGGGCACCCACAAGCACCGGATTCCCGACTTCGTGCTGCTGGCCGAGGCGCTCGGTTGCGTCGGACTACGCTGTGAGTCCAAAGAAGACGTCGACGAGACCATCCGGAAGGCCATGGAGATCAATGATCGTCCGGTGGTCATCGACTTCGTGGTCGGCGCGGACGCGCAGGTGTGGCCGATGGTCGCGACCGGCACCGGCAACGACGAGATCATGGCGGCTCGCGGCATTCGTCCGCTGTTCGACGAGGATGGACACTGATGAGTCGCCACACTTTGAGCGTGCTGACCGAGAACCGGCCGGGCGTGCTGGCCAGGGTCGCCGGGCTGTTCTCCCGGCGGGGCTTCAACATCGAGTCGCTCGCCGTCGGACCGACCGAGCATCCCGATGTGTCCAGGATGACAATCGTGGTGACCGTGGACGAGCTGCCGCTTGAGCAGGTCACCAAACAGCTCAACAAGCTGATCAACGTCATCAAGATCGTGGAGCTCGAATCGTCGAGCTCGGTGCAACGTGAACTGCTCCTGGTGAAGGTGCGCGCGGATGCGTCCGTGCGCAGCCAGGTGCTGGAGACCGTCCAGATGTTCCGGGCCAAGGTCGTCGATGTCTCGCCGGAGTCGCTGACCATCGAGGCCACGGGTACCGCGGACAAGCTCGACGCACTGCTGCGCATGCTTGAGCCCTACGGTGTGCGCGAGATGGTCCAGTCCGGCATGGTCGCCGTCGGCCGTGGTCCGCGCTCGATCACCGCTACCGCGGTTCGCTGATTTCCGTAATCCGAAAGGGAGTACCTGATCCACATGACCGCCGAGATCTTCTACGACGACGACGCTGACCTTGGCGTCATCCAGGGGCGCAAGGTCGCCGTCATCGGCTACGGCAGCCAGGGCCACGCGCACGCGCTGAGCCTGCGCGACTCCGGCGTGGACGTCCGGGTCGGGCTGCCGGCCGGGTCGAAGTCGCGGGCGAAGGCCGAGGAGCAGGGCCTGCGGGTGCTCACCCCGGCCGAGGCGTCGGCGGAAGCCGACGTGATCATGATCCTGGCGCCGGACACCAAGCAGGCCAAGATCTACGCCGATGACATCGCGCCCAACCTCAAGGACGGCGACGCGCTGTTCTTCGGCCACGGCTTCAACATCCGCTACGGCCTGATCAAGCCGCCGACGAACGTGGACGTGGTGCTGGTCGCCCCGAAGGGCCCGGGTCACCTGGTGCGCCGCCAGTTCGTGGACGGCAAGGGCGTGCCGGACCTGGTCGCGGTGGAGCAGGACGCCACCGGTTCCGCGCTCGCGCTGGGCCTGGCCTACGCCAAGGGCATCGGCGGCACCCGGGCCGGTGTGATCAAGACCACCTTCACCGAGGAGACCGAGACCGACCTGTTCGGCGAGCAGAGCGTGCTGTGCGGTGGCACCACCTCGCTGATCCAGGCCGGCTTCGAGACCCTGGTGGAAGCCGGATACCAGCCGGAGATCGCCTACTTCGAGGTGCTGCACGAGCTCAAACTCATCGTGGACCTGATCTACGAGGGTGGCATCGCGCGGATGCGTTACTCGATCTCCGACACCGCCGAGTACGGCGACCTGACCCGCGGCCCGCGCGTGGTCAGCCCCACGGTCAAGGCCGAGATGCGCAAGATCCTCGACGAGATCCAGGACGGCCGGTTCGCCGCCGAGTGGGTCGCCGAGGACCAGGCCGGGCGGCCGAACTTCACCAAGCTGCAGGCCGAGGGGGAGGCGCACGGCATCGAGGCGGTCGGCAAGCACCTGCGCGGCCTGATGTCCTGGGTGGACCGGCCGATCACCGAGACCGCCTGATCTCCACCCGGTAGTTCTTGGGATCTTCGGATCTCGCGCGAAGCGGGGTGGCACGCCAGGTTGACCGGTGTGCCGCCCCGCTGTGCTGCGGTCTTTGGTTGCCGGGCGGTGGTCTGTGACCTCGCCGAGCCGGCAGGTCTCCGAGATGGCAGGCGTTTGCTGTCAGGCTGCGGTTCGTGCGTGACCGCGTCATCTCTTCGTCGGGGTTTTCTGCTGGGCGCGTTCTGTCGTACGTGCAGATTGGGCGGCGGCAGCCGCGTATTCGCCGAATTTCGTCTGCCGATCAATCCG
Organism: Pseudonocardiaceae bacterium; assembly: GCA_036268615.1. Classification (GTDB taxonomy): domain Bacteria; phylum Actinomycetota; class Actinomycetes; order Mycobacteriales; family Pseudonocardiaceae; genus DATATV01. The sequence goes on along the minus strand of DATATV010000121.1, from coordinate 64,098 downwards.
CTTCGATCCCGGTGGGGCCACTCCACCGCGACGCACACGTCGACCGCTCGGAACCGGGCTGGACCTGTGGCGGCAACGTCTGCTGGTACCACAACCAGGTCAGGGATGCGGACCGTAGCCGGCCACTTGTCGAACACGCCTCGTGTCCGGTCGGTGATCCACTGTCCGATACGTCAGCTGAGATTCTCCGCCAGCACGCTGCGGTGGGTGCTCATCGCCTCCGCGTGCCGGGCGCGCCCGGTCGAGGTCAGCGCGACGAAGATGCCGCGGCGGTCGTCGGCGCACATGGACCTGGTGACCAGGCCGTCCTGTTCCAGTCGACTGACCACTCGGGACAGTGCGCTCTGGCTGAGCTGCACCCGCGAGCCGAGGTCCTGCATGCGGCAGTCGGCGCAGTCGTCGGCCGGCACCTCGGCCAACTGGTCGAGCACTTCGAACTCGGTCGCGCCCAGCTGATGGCGCTCGCGCAGCGCGCGGTCCAGCGCCCCCCATGTCGCGTGGTAGCGCTCCAATATGTCCCGCCAGGCCCCCACCAGCTCAGCCTCGACCATCCCGGAAGTGTAGCAGATGACACCACATAATTTTCTCACGCATTAATTACTCTTGCATTAGATGCACGCGCATGTAAGTTCGTAGCCATGACCTCAGGCACGACAACTCCGGTCGCCGCCGCGCGACCCGCGCCGTTCACCTCGATCGCGCACCTGAACTGGAGCCCTCGGGTGTGGGGCGCGCTGATCCTGCTCTGCGGAGTGCTCTTCCTGGACGGCCTCGACGTCTCGATGGTCGGCGTCGCGCTGCCCTCCATCCGCGCCGACCTGGGCATGTCCACCTCGTCACTGCAATGGGTGGTCAGCGGTTATGTACTCGGCTACGGCGGCTTCCTGCTGCTCGGCGGCCGCACCGCCGACCTGCTCGGCCGCCGGCGGGTGTTACTGATCGCGCTGGCCGTGTTCACCGTCGCCTCGCTGCTCGGCGGGCTGGTGGACAGCTCGGCGCTACTGATCGCGACCCGGTTCATCAAGGGGGCGAGCGCCGCGTTCACCGCGCCGGCCGGCCTGTCCATCATCACCACGACGTTCCACGAGGGGCCGGCGCGCAACCGGGCGCTGAGCATCTACACCGCTTGTGGCGCAAGTGGATTCTCCTCCGGCCTGATCCTCGGCGGACTGATGACCGAGGTCGGCTGGCGCTGGGTGTTCCTGCTGCCGGTGCCGATCGCGCTGGCCGTGCTGGTCGCCGGCTTCAAGCTGATCCCCGACCACGGTGCCGCCGATCTCGCGCACCGCGGCTACGACCTCGCCGGTGCGGTCACCAGCACGGTGGCCCTGCTGCTGCTGGTCTACACGGTGGTGTCCGCGCCGCAGGCCGGCTGGGGTTCGGTCCGCACGCTCGTCTCGTTCGTCCTGGTGGCCGCGCTGGTCACCGCGTTCGTCCTGATCGAACAGCGGGTGGCGCATCCGCTGCTGCGCTTGGGCATCCTGCGCAACCGGGCGGTGATCGCGGCGAACCTGGCCGCTGTCGCGGTGTTCGGTGCCTACATCGGCTTCCAGTTCATCGGCACCATGTACCTGCAGTCGTTGCTGAAGTGGGCGCCGATCGGGATGGCCCTGGCCTTCCTGCCGGCCGGGCTGATCGTCGCGTTCGGCGGTCCGCGGACCGGCGCGCTGGTCAACCGGTTCGGTCCGGCCCGGGTGGTGATGGCCGGGTTGGCCAGCTTCGTCGTCGGCTATGCGCTGTTCCTCCGGATCGGCGTCGTGCCGCACTACGCGGCGGTGATTCTGCCGAGCATGTTGTTGCTGGGCCTGGGTTTCGCCCTTGCCTTCCCGGCGCTGAACATCCAGGCGACCAGTGGGGTCAGCGACGACGAGCAGGGGCTCGCCTCGGGCCTGGTGCAGACCTCCTTCCAGGTGGGCGGGGCGATCACGCTGGCGGTGGTGACCGCGGTGATCGGCGCGGGCGCGTCGGCCAGCTCGCCGACCAAGGTGCTCGCCAGCTACCACCCGGCGCTGGCCGTGGTCACCGGTGTCGCGGCGGCCGGACTGGTGGCCACCGCGGCGATCGCCGGCTTGCGGCGAGCGTGATCGGCTGACCGCGTATCGTCAACAGGCCAGCCACCGCCGTCAGCACAGGGGATTTCCCAATGAGTGACCAGCCGAACGGTTCTGAGACCCAGGAAACCGCGGCAAGTGCTCCGATCTACGACGACAAGGCACATGTCCGGGGCAAACTCGACCTGACGAATGCCGAATGGCAGCGGGCCGGTGACCCGGCCGACGCCGAGGGTGAGTACGTCGAGATCGCCTTCGTGCCGTACGCCGATGGCAAGACCTATATCGCGATGCGCAATTCCAAGTTCACCGGTCCGAACGACACGATCCTCGTGTTCACCGAGTCGGAATGGGACGCGTTCGTCGCCGGCGCACGCGACGGCGAGTTCGACGAGCCCTGGTGATCGAATCGGTGATTGATCCGACGATCCACCGGATGATCTCCACACTGTGACACTCGTGTTCCCGCAGTGTGAACCCTTGGCGAACGAGTTCGGGGTTCGCGGCTAGAATCCGGGCGGTCCGGGCACAGCGTCGTGACCGGTCAGCGCGGAGGGCCGCTGGCCGAGCGCCACCGCGCTCCCACCCCACGCGTCCCGAAAGGCGCCGCAGTGACCAGTTCGCGCCGTCCCGTCGTCCTGATCGCCGAAAAGCTTGCCCCGTCCGCGGTTTCCGTCCTTGGTGACGACGTCGAGGTGCGGCACGTGGACGGCACCGACCGTCCCGCGCTGCTGTCCGCCGTCGCCGACGCCGACGCACTGTTGGTGCGGTCCGCAACCCAGGTCGACGCCGAGGTACTCGGCGCGACCACCCAGCTCAAGGTCGTCGCGCGGGCCGGCGTCGGGCTGGACAATGTCGACGTTCCCGCCGCCACCGCCCGCGGCGTGCTCGTGGTCAACGCGCCCACCTCCAACATCGTCTCCGCCGCGGAGCACGCGATCGCCCTGCTGCTCGCGGTCGCCCGCAGCGTGCCGGCCGCGGACAGCAGCCTGCGTGGCGGCGAGTGGAAGCGCAGTGCTTTCAGTGGGGTCGAGCTCAACGGCAAGACCGTCGGCATCGTCGGCCTCGGCAAGATCGGCCAGCTCGTCGGGCAGCGGCTCGCCGCGTTCGGCACCACGCTGATCGCCTACGACCCCTACGTCTCGGCTGCGCGCGCCGCGCAGCTGGGCATCGAACTGGTCAGCCTGGACGACATCCTGACCCGCTCCGACGTGATCACCGTGCACCTGCCCAAGACCCCGGAGACCAAGGGCCTGATCGGCAAGGACCAGTTGGCCAAGGTCAAGCCGGGCGTGCTCATCGTGAACGCCGCCCGCGGTGGCCTGGTGGACGAGGACGCGCTCGCCGAGGCGCTGCGCGAGGGCAAGGTCGCCGGTGCCGGCCTGGACGTGTACGCCAAGGAACCGGCCACCGCGAGCCCGCTGTTCGAACTGCCCAACACCGTTGTCACCCCGCACATCGCCGCGTCCACCGCGGAGGCGCAGGACCGGGCCGGCACGGACGTGGCCCGTTCGGTGCTGCTCGCGCTCGCCGGCGACTTCGTGCCCGACGCGGTGAACGTGCAGAGCGGCGCGGTCGGCGAGGAGGTCCGGCCCTACCTGCCGCTGGTGCAGAAGCTGGGCACCGTGGTGTCGGCGCTGAGCAGCAAGGCGCCGGTGTCGGTGACCGTAGAGGTACGTGGCGAGCTGGCCGGCGAGGACGTCGCCGTGCTGCAGCTGGCCGCGCTGCGTGGGGTGTTCGCCGGGATCGTCGAGGAGCAGGTCACCTTCGTCAACGCGCCGAAGCTGGCCGAGGACCTCGGGGTGTCGGTCGAACTGCGCACCGAGCCGGAGAGCGCCAACCACCGCAGTCTGGTGACCGTCCGGGCGGTCGCCCCGGACGGTGCCGTCGTGTCCGTCGCCGGCACGCTCACCGGCCTTGCCGCCGTGGAGAAGCTGGTCGAGGTCAACGGTCGTAGCTTCGACCTGCGGGCCGAGGGTTACGTGCTGCTGCTGGAGTACGCCGACCGTCCGGGCGTGATGGGCACGGTCGGCACGCTGCTCGGCGAGGCCGGGGTGAACATCGAGGCGGCGCAGCTGTCCCAGACCCGGGACGGCGCGGACGCGATCATGCTGCTGCGGGTGGACCGCTCGGTCAGCACCGAGGTACTCGGCCCGATCGGTGCCTCCATCGGCGCGAAGCTCGCCCGCTCGATCGCTTTCGATTGATCGATCGCGATCGAGCGATCGAGTCTCTTGCCCAAGATCAGGTGACATATCCACCTGACACAAGGCAAGCGACCCGATCGATCGCGATCGATCAATCGAGTCTCTTGCCCTGACCAGGTGACATCTCCGCCCAACCCCAGCCAGAAGACTTGACCGCCGGTGCGCCGTGTCTCATCATCCGAGACACGGCGCACCACCGTTGAGCCCTCCTGAACAGGGCCGTTACGCCGATCGAGTGACAGTTCACCCGATCGGGTGTCCCGCAACGGGGTCTTTGTTACCTGAAACGCACCCTCCGGTGTGGGAACTAGCCGATTGGCCGGTAGCCTTCCGAGGTTGAGGCGTCCTGGCAGAACCGGTTATCGGCGGAGGTGTTCATGCGGCTCGCGGTGATCCCAGGAGATGGGATCGGGCCCGAGGTAATCAACGAGGCACTCAAGGTGCTCGGGGAGGTGGTTCCGAACGCGGAGCTCACCAACTACGACCTCGGCGCGGCTCGGTGGCATTCCACCGGAGAGCTGCTACCGGAGTCGGTCCTGAGCGAATTGCGCCAGCACGACGCGATTCTCCTTGGTGCCGTCGGTGATCCCTCGGTCCCCAGTGGCATCCTCGAACGCGGCCTGTTGCTGCGGCTGCGCTTCGAACTCGACCATCACGTCAACCTGCGGCCGGCCAAGCTCTACCCGGGCGTGCGCGGCCCGCTGGCCGACAACTCCGAGATCGACATGCTGATCTGCCGCGAGGGCACCGAGGGGCCCTACGCCGGCAACGGTGGCCTGCTGCGCAAGGACACCCCGCACGAGATCGCCACCGAGGTGAGCGTCAACACCGCGTTCGGCATCGAGCGGGTGGTGCGTGACGCGTTCACCCGCGCGGCCGGCCGGCCGCGGCGGCACCTCACCCTGGTGCACAAGACCAACGTGCTCACCCACGCGGGTGGCCTGTGGTCGCGCATCGTGGAGGAGGTGTCCCTGCAGCACCCCGAGGTGACCGTGTCCTACCAACACGTGGACGCGGCTACCATCCACATGGTCACCGACCCGTCCCGGTTCGACGTGGTCGTCACCGACAACCTGTTCGGCGACATCCTGACCGACCTGGCCGCCGCGATCACCGGTGGCATCGGCCTGGCCGCCAGCGGCAATCTCGATGTCACCCGGCGCAACCCGAGCATGTTCGAGCCCGTGCACGGCAGCGCCCCGGACATCACCGGTCGTGGCCTGGCCGACCCGACAGCGGCCGTGCTGTCCGTGGCGCTGATGCTCGACCACCTCGGCCAGCACGAGTCGGCCCGGCGTATCGAGGCATCGGTCGCCTTCGATCTGGCCACTCGGGACCACGCGTCGCCGGGGACCACCGAGGCGATCGGCGACCGGCTGTCCGCCCTGGTGTCGTCCAACGCGTCGACCAGCAGGACGCTGTAAGGAACCACGTCGTACCAGCATCCGGGAGCCCCGGTCCGAAAGTTGGACCGGGGCTCTGCTGTGTGGCACTATCGTGGCGTGGCTCGCCTTGTGGTGATCATTATCGCGGAGCGCGTCGGGTAAGTGTCCAGGACACCCGACGCGCCGACCTCTCGCATCTGCGGGGGGTCTTTTTGTTTTCCGGACAACGAATCCCGCACCCGCCCGATCACGCCACGATCGACGACAGAGAGACTGAAAAGCCCATGAACCGCACGACTCCGGCCGGTACGCCGCTCGGCGACGAGTTCCATGTCTTCGACACCAGCCTGCGTGACGGCGCGCAGCGGGAGGGGATTTCCTACTCCGTCACGGACAAGCTCGCGGTCGCGCGGCTGCTGGACTCGGTCGGGGTCGGGTTCATCGAGGGCGGTTGGCCGGGCGCGCTGCCCACCGACACCGAGTTCTTCGCCCGTGCGGCGGCCGGTGAGCTGGAGCTGGAGCACGCCGCGCTGGTCGCGTTCGGCGCGACCCGCAAGGCCGGCACGACCGCCGCGGCCGACCCGCAGGTGCGCGCGCTGCTGGACTCGCGGGCGCCGGTGGTCACCCTGGTCGCCAAGTCCGACCGCCGGCACATCGAGCGGGCGCTGCGCACCACCGTCGAGGAGGCGTGCGCGATGGTCACCGACACCGTGCGGTTCCTGGTGGACAACGGCCGGCGGGTGTTCCTGGACGCGGAGCACTTTTTCGACGGTTACGCCTACGACCCGGACTGCGCGCTGCGGGTGTTGCATGCCGCGGCGGACGGCGGCGCCGACGTGGTCGTGCTGTGTGACACCAACGGCGGCCAGCTGCCGATGGGACTGGGTGAGACGGTGGCCGAGGTGGCCGCGCGGACCGGTTTCCGGCTGGGCATCCACTGTCAGGACGACACATCGTGCGCGGTGGCCAACTCACTGGCCGCCGTGCGGGCCGGGGCGACGCACGTGCAGTGCACCGCCAACGGTTACGGGGAACGGGCCGGCAACGCCGACCTGTTCCCGGTCTTGGGAAATCTGGTGACCAAGCTCAACATGCCGGTGCTGCCCGAGGGCAAGCTGGCCGAGCTGCCCCGCGTCTCCCATGCCATCGCCGAGATCGCGAACATCGCCCCGAACGCCCACCAGGCATACGTCGGGTATTCGGCCTTCGCCCACAAGGCGGGGCTGCACGCGAGCGCGATCAAAGTGGACCCGGAGTTGTACAACCACATCGACCCGGGTCTGGTCGGCAATGACATGCGGGTGCTGGTCACCGAGATGGCCGGTCGGGCCAGCCTTGAGCTCAAGGGACGTGAGCTGGGCGTGGACCTGACCGGCCAGACCGAGGCGCTGACCAGCTCGGTGCGCAAGGTCAAGGAACTGGAGGCGCGCGGCTGGTCGTTCGAGGCCGCGGACGCGTCGCTGGAGCTGTTGCTGCGCACCGAGCTGGACGACCCGGGAATGCGGGAGGCGCCGTTCCGGCTGGAGTCCTATCGGGTCATCCTCGACCACGCGGCGGACGGCACGGTGCAGTCCGAGGCCACCGTCAAGGTGCTCGTCGGTGCCGAGCGAACGATCGCCACGGCGGAGGGCAACGGACCGGTGCACGCACTGGATGCCGCACTGCGCAAGGCATTGCTGCCGCACCTGTCCTGGGTGGACAGTGTCAGCCTGGTCGACTACAAGGTGCGCATCCTGGCCGACGCGCCGGGCACCGACGCGGTCACCCGGGTGCTGGTGGAGTCCGGTGACGGCGAGCACGAGTGGACCACCGTGGGTGTGCACGGCAACATCGTCGAGGCCAGCTGGCTGGCCCTGTGCGACGCCCTGGTGTACAAGGCGTTGCGGGTCAACGCCACGACGGCGGCGACCGTCGGCTGAGCCGGTGGCGTGGGCGGCCGGGGTTCGCCCGGCCGCTCACGCCCGGCCGAGCAGGTCCTCGATCAGCTCGGCGGACCGATTGGGCGACAGCGCGCGCTCGCGCAGCGTCGTCCTGGCCAGTTCGTAGGTCCGCAGTTCGTCGTGGTCGTGCAGGTAGGTCGCGCCGTCCAGGTGTTCGACGTAGCCGACCGACTGCGCGGCGGCGAAGTCGAACACGACGAACTGGCCGGTGCTGGCCGGATGCGGGCCGTCCTCCGGTCGCAGCACCTGGATGGTCACGTTGGGCCGGTCGGCCAGGTCGAGCAGATGCTGGTACTGCCGCGCCAGCACGCCGTCGGCGCCGTTCTCGTCGGGTGCGCCGACCCGCAGCCGCAGCGCGGCCTCGCCGATGATCGCGTGCAGCCGCAGCGGTGGCTCGTCGGTCAACCGCACCGCCCTGGCCACCCGGCAGGAGACGAACCGCTCGACGTGGTCGGGCCGGACCAGTCCGGTGGCGGTGACGAACGCGGTCGCGTACTCCCGGGTCTGCAACGGCCCGGGGATCGCCAGCGGCTCGAAGCTGAACTCGCCATCGGCCATGCCTTCCAGGCCGAGGAAGGTGGTGAACCAGTTCGGCAGCACCGAGGCCCACGGTTGCCACCACGCAGGCGCCGAGGTGGCCTCGCGGTCGTCGGCGAGCCCGGTGAGCCGGTCGATGTCGGGGTCGGCGATGCCGTAGAACCGCAGAATCCGGCCGATGTCGGCGGGATTCTGCTGGTAGCGCCCGTTTTCCATGTGGGAGAGCTTGGGCTTGGAGATCTCCGTCGCGGTGCACACGTCCAGTGGGCGGATCGCTGCCTGCTTCCGGAAATTGGCCAGTTCGACGCCGATCAGCCAGCGCAGCGCCGCGGGGTCCCGTCGCAGGGTCACCCGGTCAGGCTACTCGTTGTCCTAAACGTTTCGCGATATGGTCAACCCAGGGCAGCGTAGTGCACCAGGCTGCCGTTGGAGGGGAACACGTGGCCGACGACGAGACGACACCACCGGAGCCGGAGAATCCGCTCGCCATTCCGGACGAGCACACCCTGGACGACCTGTTGCGCTACTTCGCCACCCAGGACGCGCCGCGGGTGTTCACGCTGTGCCGGATCACTCCCGGCCTGCGCGGGGCGACCGTGCTGGCCTGGGGGATGTCCTTTGCGGACAGCGCGGTGCTCTACCTGCCGGGGGAGAAGTCGGTCGGCTTCTTCGACTCGGCGGACAGCGCGCACGCGCTCTACCGCAGGCTCGGTGACGTGCGGCTGGTCTGGCCGGACTACGTGCCGGTCCGCGAGTTGACTCAACTGCCCTGAACCGCGCCCGGCCCGGCGGGAGATTAGGGTTTGTGGCGTGCGTCTTGCTCGAATTGCCCATTCCGAGGGCGTTGCGTTCGTGTCCGTCACCGGCGACGGGGAGGACCCGGCCTCGCTGACCGCGGCCGAGATCCGCGACCACCCGTTCGGCACGCCGGACTACACCGGCCGCGCCTGGCCGCTGGCCGACGTCCGGATGCTCGCGCCGATCCTGCCCAGCAAGATCATCTGCGTGGGCAAGAACTATGCCGACCACGCCAAGGAGATGGGCGGCGAGGCACCGGCCAGCCCGGTGATCTTCCTCAAGCCCTCCACGACGGTGGTCGGCCCCAACGCGGCGATCCGGCTGCCCGCCGACTCCAACCGGGTCGACTTCGAGGGCGAACTGGCCGCGGTTGTCGGGATGCCGGCCCGGGACGTGCCGGCCGCCCGCGCGGCCGGTGTGCTGCTGGGCTACACCATCGCCAACGACGTGACCGCCCGCGACCAGCAGCAGCAGGACGTCCAGTGGACCAGGGCGAAGAGCCACGACACGTTCTGCCCGCTCGGCCCGTGGATCTCCACCACCGCCGACCCGGCGGATCTGGCCATCCGCACCGAGCTGGACGGCGAGGTCAAGCAGAACTCGCGTACTTCCCTGCTGCTGCACGACATCGGCACGCTGGTCGAGTGGATCTCCCGGGTGATGACCCTGCTGCCCGGCGACGTGATCCTCACCGGCACACCGGCCGGCGTCGGCCCGATGACCGCGGGCTCCACCGTGTCGGTGTCCATCGACGGCCTCGGCACGCTCACCAACACGGTGGTCAACCGCTGATCGCTCAGCCCCGCACCGGTGCCCGGCGGGCGAACTCCGGCGCGTGTTCCGGGCGTGGGCCGATGCCGACCAGGTAGGCCAGCAGGCCGTGCATGACCGGGAGCCGTTGCAGCAGCCGGGCCGGCACCTCGGTCGTGGTGGTCCGCCGGCCGGTGACCACCGGCGCGATGATGAACCGGTGCATGGCGCGCTGCGCGGTCTGCACCAACACGGTCGGCAGCCACCGCCGACGGCGCACCTTCGCCAACTCCGCCGGGCGCACCCGGCCGCGCAGCAGCGGCCCGGCCAGCAGCGTGGCCGTGGCGACGGCGTCCTGCACGGCCAGATTGATGCCCACCCCGCCGATCGGCGACATGGCGTGCGCGGCATCGCCGATGCACAGCAGGCCGTCGGTGTGCCAGCGGCGCAGCCGGTTGAGCCGGACGTCCAGGAACTTGACCTGGTCCATGGTCTGCACGGCGTCCATCCGGTCTGCCAACACGGGGAACAGCGCGGTGAGCCGCTCGCGGAACCGGGCCATACCTTCGGCCCGCAGCGTCGGATCGAAGCCCTTCCGGGCGAAGTAGGCCACCTGGTAGTAGTCGTCCCGGTTGAGCGTGAGTCCCATGTCCGTGCCGTGGGTGTTCACCCGCAGGCCGGTGGGGGCGTCGTCGGCGTGCCGGGGCAGCCTGGTCCACCAGGTGTCCATCGGCACCGGGTACTCGGTGGCCCGCAGGCCGACGGCCGTGCGCAGCAGCGACCAACGGCCGTCCGCCGCGATGGTCAACTCCGCCCGCAGTTCGCCGGTGTCGCCGGCCGCGGTGCGGTAGCTCACGCCGACCACCCGGCCGCGCTCGGTCAGGGTGCCGGTGGCCGCGGTGTCCATCCGCAGCGTGAAGGTCGGCTCGGCGGCGCCGGCCTCGGCCAGCAGGTCGAGCAGGTCCCACTGCGGGACCATCGCGAGGTACCGGTACTTGCCCGACAGCCGGGTGAAGTCGGCGGTGGTCACCGGTACGCCGTCCGGTCCGGGCAGTTCGGCGCGCTCCACCTTGCTGTAGGGCAGTTTCTCGAACTTCTCGGCCAGGCCCAGCTCGTCCAGCAGGCGCAGCGTCGAGGGATGCACCGTGTCGCCACGGAAGTCGCGCAGGAAGTCGGCGTGCTTCTCCAGCACGGTCACCTCGACACGGGCCCGGGCCAACAGCAGGCCGAGCACCATTCCGGCCGGTCCGCCGCCGGCCACCACGCAGGTCGTGCGCTGTGCGTCCATCGTCCCCTCCTCGAATTTCAACACCGGTTGAATAAATCCATCGTCCATCGACCGGCCAGTCACGTCAAGGCCGGGTCCGGTGGTTACGCTGAACGGGTCATGAGCACGCCAGAATCCGCAGCCGACGCCTCGGTGCGCGTCCGCTTCAGCCCGTCCCCGACCGGTGTTCCGCACGTGGGACTGATCCGGACCGCCCTGTTCAACTGGGCGTACGCCCGGCACAACAAGGGCCGGTTGGTGTTCCGGATCGAGGACACCGACGCCGCCCGCGACTCCGAGGACAGCTACGCCGCGCTGCTGGACGCGCTGCGCTGGCTGGGCCTCGACTGGGACGAGGGCCCCGAGGTCGGTGGCCCCAACGGCCCCTACCGGCAGAGCCTGCGCCAGGACATCTACGCGGACATGGCCCAGCGCCTGTTGGCCGCCGGCGAGCTCTACGAGTCCTTCTCCACCAACGAAGAGGTGGACGCCCGGCACCGCGCGGCCGGCCGCGACCCGAAGCTGGGCTATGACAACTTCGACCGCACGCTGACCGACGAGCAGCGGGCCGCGTTCCGCGCCGAGGGCCGCGAACCGGTGCTGCGCCTGTGGATTCGCGACGACGACCTGTCGTTCACCGACCTGGTCCGTGGGCCGATCAGTTTCAAGGCCGAGAACGTGCCCGACCCGGTGCTCGTCCGGGCCAACGGCCGGCCGCTCTACACGCTGACCAACCCGGTCGACGACGCGCTGATGCGGATCACCCACGTGCTGCGCGGCGAGGACCTGCTGCCCTCCACGCCTCGGCAGATCGCGCTCTACGCCTCGCTGCGCCGGATCGGCGTCACCGACTTCACCCCGCGGTTCGCCCACCTGCCGCTGGTCCGCGGCGAGGGCAACAAGAAGTTGTCCAAGCGGGATCCGGAGTCCAACCTGTTCCTGTACCGGGAACGCGGTTTCCTGCCCGAGGGCCTGCTCAACTATCTCGCCCTGCTCGGCTGGTCGATCGCCGAGGACCGGGACGTGTTCAGCCTGGCCGAAATGGTCGCCGCGTTCGACGTGGCCGACGTCAATCCGAACATGGCCCGGTTCGATCTGAAGAAGGCCGAAGCGATCAATGCGGCACATCTGCGCGCATTGCCGATCGACGAGTTCGTCACCCGGGTCGTCCCCTATCTGGTGGCCGGTGGCCTGCTGCCCGAAACGCCGGATGAGTCCGCACTGGCTGCGCTGTCCGTGATCGCGCCGATGGTCCAGGAACGGATCACCGTCCTGTCCGAAGCGGTCGGCATGTTGCGCTTCCTGTTCACCGCCGAGGAATCCTTCAGCCCCGAGCCCGACTCGGCGGCCAAGGCGCTGGGTCCCGACGCCCAGCCGGTGCTCGCGGCGGCGCTGTCCGCACTGGAGTCGCTGGCCGAATGGCAGACTTCGACAATCGAGCAGGCGCTCAAGGACGCATTGGTGGACGGGCTGGGACTCAAGCCGCGTAAGGCGTTTGCCCCCGTACGGGTGGCCGTCACCGGCCGAACGGTGTCCCCGCCGTTGTACGAATCGATGGAACTGCTTGGTGCGGACCGCGTACTGAGCCGGATCAGGCGAGCACTCTCCGTCGAGTAAACCTGTGTAAAACCTGACAGAGTTCACCAATTCGGCCGAGTCGCAACCAAGTGACGCACGACTAATCTCGCCCAGTGACGTTTGCGCCCGCGAGTTTTTCGCCAGCACGGAACCCGCGGACGACGGGGGAGGTGGCACACGGCGTGCGCGCGGTGTGCCTGGATGTCGACGACACGTTGGTGGATCACACCTCCGCGGTTCGCTCCGCGCTGCGCCTGCTGCTCGGCCACGACGACGCCTGGCCGCTGTGGAAACAGGTCACCGACGAACAGGTGGCCAGGGTGGTGGCCGGCGAGGTCGACTCGGACACGATGCGCTGGCAGCGCACCCGGGAGTTCTTCGCCTGCCTCGGCGAGTTCATCGACGATGCCGAGGCGATCCGCCGGGAAAGACGTCGCGAACAGGCGATGCGGGAGAGTTGGACACTTTTCGCCGACGCCGTGCCCTGTCTCGAATGGCTGAACGGGGCCGGCGTCCGGATCGCGGTCATCACCAATGCCTCCGGCCCGTATCAGCGGGTGAAGTTGGCCGACCTGGGCGTCGCGGCGTTCATCGACGAAGTCGTCATCGCAGGCGAACTCGGCGCCGCCAAACCCGATCCGGTGATTTTTCACACGGCCTGTGGCTTGTTGGGCCTGGAACCCCGCCAGGTGGCCCACGTGGGCGACCGACTCGACCTCGACGCCATCGGCGCCCGCGACGCCGGCCTGGCCGGCGTCTGGCTCAACCGTACCGAGGGCGGCCAGTCCGAGGACGGCGCCCTGCCGGCCGGCATCACCATGGTCAACAGTCTTCAGGGTCTACCTGAGCTGCTGGTTTGCGAACTGGACCTGGCCGTCGGCTGACCCACGCCGGGGCCGATTTTTACCTGCCGACCACCTTGGTCTAATATTCCTCTCCGGCAGGCAGAGAGCCCCGGGAGCAACCCCGACACGGTTCGAAGATCCTGTTGGGGTATGGTGTAATTGGCAGCACGACTGATTCTGGTTCAGTTAGTCTAGGTTCGAGTCCTGGTACCCCAGCTGAGTGAGTGCAGTAACATTCACTCTGTGTTTGGCCCCGTCGTCTAGTGGCCTAGGACGCCGCCCTCTCAAGGCGGTAGCGTGGGTTCGAATCCCATCGGGGCTACACCGCTTGGCCGCCCTATACACATGGAAAGACATGTGTGTAGGGCGGTTTCGCTATTGCACCGGGGGCGACCCTCGGACCCCCGCAGGTGAGGGCTTCGCCCCCACGCCCCCTTCGGCTTCGGGCTTTGCCCGTCAGCCTCTATTCGGGTGGGGGGGGGTTGGTGGGTCTCTTCGGGTCTTTCTGGTCGGATCAGTGCCCGCTGGTGGCTTTGGGACACGTGGGCACACGATGATGCCGCAGACCGCCCCACCCCTTCATCCCGATACAACGCCCTCAGACAATCGCGCATCGGGAAGAAGGGCCACCCACCCAACAGGAACCGAACTCGCGCGTGGGCCGGTCCCGGCAACCAGCCTGCTCTGTCGGAGAGTCAACCTCCTGTCCGTGGCGCAGTCCCGACGGTGGGCCGATCCCGATGGGCAGCCAACCCCGGCGGAGGGCCGACCTCCTGCCCGTGGGCCGTCCCGACTGTGGGCCGATCCCCAGCGGCGAAGTGCTCGTCCAGTAGAAAGAGGTCGCTTCGGTCCTGGTCCTCCCTTGTCGCTGGCGCGACCGGACCCCCCGCGCTACAACCGGGCCTGGAGGGCCTCGGCGGCAGCCAGCAGGTCCGCTGCCCAGCGGACCCCCGGCCGCCGGCCGATCCGGTCCACCGGGCCGGACACCGAGATGGCCGCCACCACCTGGCCTGCGCTGTCCCGCACCGGCGCGGAGACGCTCGCTACCCCGGGTTCCCGCTCGGCCACGCTTTGCGCCCAGCCGCGCCGCCGGACCTCCAGCAGGGTGCGCTCGCCGAAGACGGCGTCGGACAGGATGGTGCGCTGGGTCTGTTGATCCGACCACGCGGCCAGGACCTTGGCGCCGGAGCCCGCGGTCATCGGGAGGCGGGTGCCCACCGGCACCGTGTCCCGCAGGCCGCTGGGCGGCTCGGCGGCCAGGATGCAGACTCGTTGCATGCCGTCCCGGCGGTAGAGCTGGACGCTCTCGCCGGTGATGTCGCGCAGCCTCGGCAATACCGCCGCCGCGGCCTCCAGCAGCGGATCTGTTGCGCCGCCGGCAAGTTCGGCCAGGGCCGCGCCGGGCCGCCAGCGGCCGTCCGGGCCTCTCCTGAGCAGCCGGTGAGTTTCCAGACCTACTGCCAACCTGTGTGCTGTCGCGCGTGGCAAACCTGTGCGGTTGCACAGTTCCGCCAGGCCGCACGGCTCCTTGGCCACGGCCTGGAGAACGGCCACGGCCTTGTCCAGGACTCCGATCCCGCTATGCTGTCCCACGTATCGATATTAACTTCCCAAATCTCGGGAAGTCCAGAACTGGGAGCCATTGGGTTCCTGACCAACGTGGACCGGGAGGAGAGTTATGGGCCACACGCTCGCCGAAAAAGTCTGGAAAGAGCACGTGGTGCGGCAAGGGACCGGGGCGGAACCCGATCTCCTCTACATAGACCTGCACCTTGTACACGAGGTGACCAGCCCGCAGGCATTCGACGGGCTCCGGCTGGCCGGCCGTGGCGTCCGCCGGACCGACCTCACGGTGGCCACCGAAGACCACAACGTCCCCACCACCGACATCGACCTGCCGATCGCCGATCCGGTGTCGCGCACGCAGGTGGAGACGCTTCGCCGCAACTGTGAGGAGTTCGGCGTCCGGCTGTTCCCGATGGGCGACGACAACCAGGGAATCGTGCACGTCATCGGTCCCCAGCTCGGACTCACCCAGCCCGGCATGACGATTGTCTGCGGGGACAGTCACACCTCGACACACGGCGCCTTCGGCTCGATGGCCTTCGGCATCGGCACGTCCGAGGTCGAGCACGTGCTGGCCACCCAGACGCTGCCGCTGAAGCAGTTCAAGACCATGGCGGTCAACGTCTCCGGCAAGCTCGGTCCCGGAGTCTCGGCCAAGGACATCATCCTCGCGGTCATCGCGAAGATCGGCACCGGCGGCGGCCAGGGCTACGTCATCGAGTTCCGGGGCGAGGCCATCGAGGCACTCTCGATGGAAGCCCGGATGACGATCTGCAACATGTCGATCGAGGCCGGCGCCCGAGCCGGCATGATCGCGCCGGACGAGACGACCTTCGAGTACGTGCAGGGGCGTCCCTACGCGCCGCGGGGCGCGGACTGGGACACCGCGGTCGCCGCGTGGAAGCAGCTGCGCACCGACGACGACGCCGTCTTCGACCACGAGGTCGATCTCGACGCCGACACGTTGACCCCGTTCGTCACCTGGGGAACCAACCCGGGCCAGGGACTTCCGCTCGGTGAGCGGGTGCCCGACCCCGAGTTGATCCCGGACGAGAACGACCGGGTCACCGCCGAGAAGGCGTTGGCCTACATGGATCTCAAACCGGGCACGCCGCTGCGGGAGATCACCGTGGACACCGTCTTCCTCGGTTCCTGTACCAACGGCCGGATCGAGGACCTGCGGGCGGCTGCGGACGTGCTGCGTGGGCGCAAGGTTGCCGGCACGGTGCGCATGCTTGTCGTGCCGGGGTCCATGCGGGTGCGCAGCCAGGCCGAGTCCGAGGGTCTGCACGACGTGTTCACCGCCGCCGGAGCGGAATGGCGTTCCGCAGGGTGTTCCATGTGCCTTGGTATGAACCCGGATCAGCTCGCTCCCGGCGAGCGCAGTGCGTCCACCTCGAACCGCAACTTCGAGGGCCGGCAGGGCAAGGGCGGCCGCACTCACCTGGTGTCGCCGCTGGTCGCGGCGGCGACGGCGGTGCGCGGCAGGCTGTCCTCCCCGGCGGACCTGGACTGAAGCGGAAAGGAGTAGCCAAGACATGGAACCGTTCACCACGCACACCGGCATCGGCGTCCCGCTGCGCCGGTCCAACGTGGACACCGACCAGATCATCCCGGCCGTCTACTTGAAGCGGGTCACCCGCACCGGGTTCGAGGACGGGCTGTTCGCGGCCTGGCGCGCTGACGAGCACTTCATCCTGAACTCGGAGCCGTTCTCGCACGGCAGCGTGCTCGTGGCCGGTCAGGACTTCGGCACCGGGTCCTCGCGTGAACATGCTGTGTGGGCACTGCACGACTACGGCTTCCGGGTCGTGATCGCCTCCCGCTTCGCCGACATCTTCCGGGGCAATGCGGGCAAAGGCGGCCTGCTGGCTGCCCAGTGTGACCAGTCAGACATCGAACTGTTGTGGAAGCTGCTGGAGAACGAGCCGGGCACCGAGGTGACCGTCGACCTGAGGGACAAGACGGTGCGCGCCAAGGACTTCGTCTGTCCCTTCTCGATCGACGACTACACCCGTTGGCGGCTGCTCGAAGGACTCGACGACATCGCCCTGACCTTGCGAAACGTCAACGAGATCGACAAGTTCGAGACACACCGCCCGAGTTGGAAGCCGGCTGTCGAAGCCACCACTTCTGGGTGAAGCCCCGGCTGGATTCCCTGCCTTCGCAGGGAATCCAGCCGGCCCTGATCCGCCCCTCCAACAGGCCGGTCCGCGCGGTTATGGTCCCTCGGAAGAGGGGAATCGAGCGACTTACAACCAAAAATTGGGCGTGGCGCATGGCATTTATGATGCAATGGGCTTACCGTAACGTGCAGTCGACCCGAAGGGGGTCGCACAAGCACATAATCAGTGTGGTCTCTGGAGGGACTAACAGTGAACAAGGCACAACTCATCGAGGCACTGACCGAACGCCTTGGCGACAAGAAGACCGCTGCGGAAGCCGTTGATGGTCTGGTCGACGTGGTCGTTCGCACCGTCAACACCGGCGAGAAGGTGAACATCACCGGCTTTGGCGTGTTCGAGAAGCGTGCCCGCGCCGCGCGCACCGCGCGCAACCCGCGCACCGGTGAGACCGTGAAGGTGAAGAAGACCAACGTGCCTGCCTTCCGCGCGGGCACCACCTTCAAGGAGGTCATCAGCGGCGCCAAGAAGCTGCCCAGGGTGAGCGCGGCTCGTTCCGCCGCCGGTACCCGCAGCACCACGGCTCGCGCCGCCGCAGCTCCGGCCACCCGGTCCACCGCGACCCGGTCCACCGCCACCCGCGCGACCGCCACCCGGACCGCTGCCGCTTCCCGTCCGGCCAGCCGGACCACGGCTGCCAAGGCCGCTCCGGCCAAGGCCACCGCCGCGCCGAAGGCCACCACGGCAAAGAAGACCACCACCAAGGCCGCGGCCCCCAAGGCTGCCGCCACCACCAAGCGCGCTGCCGCGCCCAAGGCGACCGCCACCAAGGCCGCCCCGAAGGCCGCTGCCGCCAAGAAGACCACCCGCAAGAAGTAGTGCTGAGCTAGCTTCTTCGCCAGTGGTCGCCAGACCAAACAGCGGGCCCGACGCAAACCAGCGTCGGGCCCGCAATATTTCTGTGTCCGGGGTGTCCTGTTCGGTGGGCCTTTCGGCCCTGGGGTGACTGGCTATTTACGTTTTGTTGGGCACTAACCGACTTCTGGCGCCGGCAGGGCGGTCGGTAGGTAGTCCGCGGCCAGCAGCTGGAACGGGGGCTGCCGGGGGAAGGTGAGCAGCCAGACGCTGCCCTTCTTGCAGGGCAGCGCATCCGCGCCCCCGGCCCGATCGAGTTCCAACCCGGACTCGGTGGCCAGCCTGCCGACCAGCGCCGGGATGATCCCGCCCTGGCTGGACACGACGAGCGCGCCCGTACCGCCGTCGGTCGCCACACCGGGGTCCTCGGCCACCAACTCCAGCAGCCGGCGGCGGCCCGCTCCGGGCTGCGCAGCGTGGCTGTGCTCGGTCAGCAGGTGCTCGGGTACCACTGGTACCCCGAGATCCTCGGCAAGGCCGGCAACGGTCTGCTCACAGCGCACCAGTGGGGCCGAGTGCACCCGGGTCGGCCCGAACAGCGGCAGCAGCGCCCGCAGCGCCTCGGCCTGGGCCCGGCCCGCCTTGCTCAGCGGGCGCAGGTCGTCGGCCTCCGGCCAGTTCGCCCGGCTGCCGGCCTTGGCGTGCCGGACCAGCAGCACAGTGCGGGTATCGGCGGGAAGCACGGTGAATCCGGCCACCGTTCTGCGGTCGTCGGCATAGCTGAGCTGGTCCATTGCCTCGGCCGGGGTCAGCCAGCGCAGTTCGTCGACTTCGTCATTCGGCACGAACTCGCCGGCCGGCGCCCGACCGGTGAAATAGCGGATCGTCTTCTGCTCCGGTGGCTGACCCACGGAATAGCGAACATCGTCGACAACGCGTCCCAGAATGGGTCGGTAGCCGGTTTCCTCCTCGGTTTCCCGGACGGCACAGGCTGCCAGCGTCTCCTTGGCCTCCAGTTTTCCCTTGGGCAAGGACCAGTCGTCATATCGCGGCCTGTGCACCAGGGCGATCCGCACCGGGCCGGACTCATCCAGCCCGGGACGCCACAGCACCGTTCCGGCTGCCCACATGATTGTTCGGTCACTCCCCGCCGACGTGCCGACGCATCATCTCGACCTGATGGTCGCGCACCTGGCTGCCGTCCGCAGGAGATGGATCCCAGCGACCGTCGGGCAACAGCACCCAGCAGCGGGTGGCCGGGTCCAGCGCGGAGTCCAGGATGCCGTGGACGTGCTCGGTCAGCTTCGGGTCGGTGACCCGGACCAGCGCCTCCACCCGGCGGTCGAGGTTGCGGTGCATCATGTCCGCGCTGCCGATCCAGTACTCGTTCTCGCCCACGAAGTGCAGCACCCGCGAGTGTTCCAGGAACCGGCCGAGGATCGAGCGCACGTGGATTCGCTCGGACAGGCCCTCCCGGCCCGGCTTGAGCGCGCAGATCCCGCGCACCACGATGTCCACGTCCACGCCCGCCTGGGACGCCTTGTACAGCGCGTCGATCACCTGCTCGTCGACGATCGAGTTGGCCTTGAGCCGGATTCCGGCCGGGCGGCCGGCCTGGGCGTGCGCGATCTCCTGGTCGATCCGCTCCAGGATGCCCCGGCGGATGCCGTGCGGGGCGACCAACAGGTTGCGGTAGCGGTTCTGCCGCGAGTAGCCGGTGAGCACGTTGAACAGGTCGGTGGCGTCCGCGCCGATCGCCGGGTCCTGGGTGAGCAGGCCGATGTCCTCGTAGAGCCGGGCGGTCTTCGGGTTGTAGTTGCCGGTGCCGATGTGGCAGTAGCGGCGGATGGTGGAGCCCTCCTGCCGCACCACAAGGCAGATCTTGCAGTGCGTCTTGAGCCCCAGCAGGCCGTACACCACGTGCACGCCTGCCTTCTCCAACGTGCGGGCCCACTCGATGTTGGCCCGCTCGTCGAACCGGGCCTTGATCTCCACCAGCGCGACGACCTGCTTGCCGGCTTCGGCGGCCGCGGTCAGCGCGTCCACGATCGGCGAGTCACCGGAGGTGCGGTAGAGCGTCTGCTTGATCGCCAGCACCCTCGGGTCGGCGGCGGCCTGCTCGATGAACCGCTGGGTGCTGGTGGAGAACGAGTCGTAGGGGTGGTGCACCAGCACATCCCCGTCGCGCAGGGTGGCGAACACGCTCTTGGGCGTCTCCCGCTCGGCGAACGCCGGGTGGGTGGCCGGCACGAACACCGGGTCCTTGAGCTCCTTGCGGTCCACCGCGTAGAGCTGCCAGAGACAGGACAGATCCAGTGGCCCGCGGACGTTGACCACGTCGGTGTCGTCCATTTCGAGCTCACGCAGCAGCAGTTCCAGCATGTACTCGGTCATGTCCTCGCCGATCTCCAGCCGCACCGGCGGCCCGAACCGACGTTCCTTCAGCTCGCGCTCCAAGGCCTGCAACAGGTCCTCGTCGCGGTCCTCCTCGACTTCCAGGTCGGCGTTGCGGGTGACCCGGAAAACGTGGAACTCACTGACCTCCATCCCGGTGAACAGATCACCGAGGTGCGCCGCGATCAGGTCCTCCAACAGCAGGAAGGACGCCTTCCTGGCGTGCCGGTCGTTCTCGATCCGGATCAGCCGGGGCACGTTGTCGGGCACCTTGACCCGGGCGAAGTGTCGGGTGCCGTCCTCCGGGTCGCGCACGCTCACCGCGAGGTTGAGCGAAAGCCCGGAGATGTAAGGGAACCTGTGAGTGGGGTCGACGGCGAGCGGGGTGAGCACCGGGAAGACCTGGTCGGTGAAGTAGTTGGACAGCCGCAGCCGGTGCGCGTCGTCCAGGTCGGTCCAGCCGACGATCCGGATGTTCTGCTCCTCCAGCGCGGGCAGCACGTGGTCGACGAAGGCGGTGGCCTGCTGCTCGACGAGTTCCTGGTTGCGCTTGGAGATGTACTTCATCTGCTCGCGCGGGGTCAGCCCGTCGGCGCTGCGCACCAGCAGGCCGGTGTCGTCGCGACGCTTCAGACCGGCCACCCGGACCATGTAGAACTCGTCCAGGTTCGAGGCGAAGATCGCCAGGAACTTGGCCCGCTCCAGCAGCGGTGCCGAGGCGTCCTCGGCCAGCGCGAGCACCCGGGCGTTGAAGTCCAACCAGGACAGTTCTCGGTTGAAGTAACGGTCATCGGGCAGGTCGGCGCTCTCGACCGGCGTCCGGGTGGCCGCCGGCGGTGCCGAAGTCACTGGCCTGGGCTCCACGTCGCGTGGCCGCTCGGCCGCCGTTGCCGCTGTCGTCTCGTTGGTGCCGTCCGTGGCTGCCGTCTCAGTCCCGTTGCTCCCGCTCACAGTCGCCATTGTTACTGACGATCGCCAGGTTTCGACGTGGCCGACAGGAAGCGGACGGGTGAACTCGCGTTTACCTGGTGTTTCGTCTGTGTAGTCGGATCAGCACGGGGTCCGGCTGAGCGCCGCGCAGTGCCGGCCGAGCCCGAGCATCGCGGCCAGCGCGAGATCCTCGGCGGTGTCGACGTCGCACCGCAGCGATGCGAGCTCCGCGCCGATTCGAATGGCGTCCGACTCGACGTGCGCGGCGGCCGAACCGACGCCGAACCTCGGGTCCAGCGGTCCGCCCGGCACGGCCAGCAACAGCGTGGTTCCGGTGCCCTGCCGGTCGGCACAGAACGCCCGCCGCCCCCCGGCCTGCTGGGTGGCCGCGGCGAGTTCGTCCGGCCGCAGCGCGGGCAGGTCGGCCTGCAGGGCACCGACCGTCGCACCGGGGTCGCGGCGCAGCAGCTCGGCCGCGCCGAGCCGGTAGGCCCCGTTCAGGCCGAGGTCCGGTTCGTCCGGCCAGGTCTCGATGCCGTCGGCGGCCAACACCTCGGCCACGGTCGGGTCGGCGGTCACCACCAGCACCCGGCGCACCGTCGAGGTCGCCGCCGCGGCGGCTGCCGTGTCCCGGACCAGGGCGAGCGCGAGCGCCTGGTGTGCCGCCCGGTCGCCGTGGCCGTTGTCGGCCGCGCCGAGCAGCCGGGACTTGGCCCGGTCCAGGGTTTTCATGGGGATCACCAGATCCACGGGTATGCCCACGAGGACCATCGTCCCTGAAACCGCCGGCAGCCGTGGTGCGGGGCGCCTGGACCCGGGTACAGGCGGACGGGGAGACTCTGCGCCACGATGGGTGCAGGCCCGTCGGATCCGCTGTGGATGGCGACCGGCCGGCGGAACGATCTGGTGGAGGGGTGCTCGTGGCACGACGGGAGAAGAGTGGCTTCTGGGTCCTGTTCGCGGCGTCGATCTTCTATCCGTTGTGCAGGCTGCTTGCCCGCCGGATAAACCGCGGCACCGAGCGGCTGCCGGCGACCGGCGCGGCTCTGCTGGTGCTCAACCACGTGTCGCACCTCGATCCGGTCTACGACGCGGTGTTCGTGCACAAGCTGCGCAGGGTGCCGCGGTTCCTGGCCAAGGACTCGCTGTTCACGCCGTTCCTGGTCGGCCGGGTGATGTACGGGACCGGCCAGATTCCGGTCTACCGGGGCACGACGGACGCCAAGGACAGCCTCCGGGACGCGAACGCGGCGCTGGCCAATGGCAAGGTCGTGGTCATCTACCCGGAGGGCACGGTCACACGTGAACCCGATCACTGGCCGATGTACGGCCGCACCGGCGTGGCCCGGCTGGCGCTGGACAACGACGTGCTGGTGCTGCCTGCCGCCCGCTACGGCACCCAGGACATGGTCGACGTGTACGCCAAGAAGTTCCGGCTCTTCCCGCGTGGGCGGATCACCACGGTGATCGGCGAACCGGTCGACCTGTCGGCCTACCGGGCCGAGCCGGTCACCAACAAGGCGCTGCGCGAGGTCACCGACCTGCTGATGACCAGGGTGACCGAGCTGGAGGCGGAGATCCGCGGCGAAACGCCACCGGCCGAGTTCTACCGGCCGCCCGCGAAGAAGAAGCAGAGCTGACCGGGATGGCAGCGACCAACGGAGCGGCGACCAACCGAGCGGCGATCAACCGGGTGGCCGTGCTCGGCGCGGGCTCGTGGGGGACCACGTTCGCCAAGGTGCTCGCCGACGCGGGCCGCGACGTCACCGTGTGGGCCCGCCGAGCGGCGGTCGCCGAGCGGATCAACACCAACCGGGAGAACACCGACCGGCTACCCGGCATCCGGCTGCCGGACAACCTGACCAGCACCCATGATCCGGTGCGCGCCCTGGACGGTGCGGACGTGGTGGTGCTCGCCGTGCCGAGCCAGACGTTGCGCGACCACCTGGCCGAGTGGCGTCCGGCGCTGCCCGCCGGGGTGCCGTTGGTCAGTCTGGCCAAGGGCATCGAGCTGGGCACCGGCCGGCGGATGAGCGAGGTGATCACCGAGGTCGCCGGCGTGCCGGCCGAGCAGGTGCTGGTGGTGTCCGGGCCGAACCTGGCGATGGAGATCGCCCAGGAGCAGCCGACCGCGACGGTGATCGCCTGTGTGGACCACGAGCGTGCGGTGGACCTGCAGCGGGCCAGTTTCAACCGCTACTTCCGGCCCTACACCAACGTCGACGTGATCGGCTGCGAGGTGGGCGGCGCGTGCAAGAACGTGATCGCGCTCGCCTGCGGCATGGCCAACGGCCTTGGCTACGGCGACAACACCAGCGCCGCGCTGATCACCAGGGGGCTCGCCGAGACGGCCCGGCTGGGCGCCGCGTTCGGCGCGGACCCGCTCACCTTCGCCGGCCTGGCCGGACTCGGTGACCTGGTGGCGACGTGCTCATCGCCGCTGTCGCGCAATCGCACGTTCGGCGTGCGGCTGGGTGCCGGCGACACCATCGCCGAGGCGCAGCGGTCGACCCACGGGCAGGTGGCCGAGGGGGTGAACTCCTGTTCGTCGATCCGGGAACTCTCCCGTGGGGTCGGCGTGGAGATGCCGATCACCGACGCGGTGCATCGGGTCTGCCACGGCGACGCGGACCCCAGGGCGATGGTGGCCGAGCTGCTCGGCCGGGAGAAGAAGGCGGAATTCCAGTGAGTCGGGCCGAAACCTGGGGTGACGGCACCCGGTGCGTCCGCGCCGGTCTGCCGGAACCCGTTGTCGGACAACCGTTCCTGGCCGGACCGGTGCTGGCCGCGCCGTACCACCTGCCGACCGACGGGGTTGATCCGTCGGCGGACGGCTACGGCCGGGCGAGCAACCCGACCTGGCGCGCGCTGGAGTCCGCGATCGGTGAGTTGGACGGCGGTGACTGCGTGCTGTTCCCGTCCGGGATGGGCGCGATCGCCACCCTGCTGCGCACCGTGCTGCGGGCCGACGACCTGGTGGTGGCGCCGGAGGACGGCTACTTCGTTGCCCGTCAACTGTTCGCCGGCGAACTGGCGCACGTGCGCGTCCGGTACGTGCCGACCGTCGGCCCGTGGACCGCCGAGACGGTCGCCGGGGCCCGGCTGGTGCTGATCGAGACGCCGTCCAACCCGGGCATGGACATCTGCGACATCAGGGCGATCGCCGAACTGATGCACGCCGAGGGCGGCCTGCTCGCGGTCGACAACACCACCGCGACCCCGCTGGGCCAGCGGCCGCTGGAGCTGGGTGCGGACATCAGCGTCGCCAGCGACACCAAGGCGCTGGCCGGGCACAGCGACGTGGTGCTCGGCCATGTGTCCACAGTGGATACCGAACTGGCGGAGCGGCTGCGTAGCGCCCGCGCGGTCGGCGGCCTCACCCCCGGCCCGTTCGAGGTGTGGCTGGCCCATCGCGGCCTGGGCACCCTCGACCTGCGGCTGGACCGCCAGGCGGCGAACGCGGCCGCGATCCACGCGGCGCTGCGCGACCATCCGGCGGTGGCCGGCCTGCGCTGGCCGGGCGCCGAGACCGATCCCGGCCACACGGTCGCGTCCCGGCAGATGCGCCGGTTCGGCGGCGTGCTCACCTTCCGGTTGGCGTCGGCCGAACTGGTCGAGCGGTTCCTCACCAGGTCGACCCTGGTGGCCGCGGCGACGAGCTTCGGCGGCCTGCACTCCAGCGCCGACCGCCGTGCGCAGTGGGGCGACCCGGTGGAGGCGGGTCTGGTCCGGCTGAGCTGCGGCTGCGAGAACACCGCTGACCTGGTCGCCGACATCCTGGACGCGCTGCCCACCGGGTGAGCGGTCCAGCTCGTGAAACGAGTTGCTGACCGAGGGCGATCCTGGTTGACTACCGCCCGTGTTGTTGCGCGCCATGATCGACCGACGGGGTCACATCGACCTGCGTCGGGTCGCCAGCGCGCTCTGTCTTTCTCGGTGATCCACCTGCGGGCCGACCATTCCGGGCGGCCTTAGTTCCATCTCGCAGCCTGCCGCTGCCCCCCGAGAAGGATTTCTCCCGTGTTCGCCGTTCCCGAGAACACCGTCGCGCTGCCCGCTGTCACCCCGGCCGCCGCTCATCCCGGCCGGATCGCGATGGAGGTCGCCCGCGACCGTGCCCGCTGGTCGTCACTGCTGCGCTACGACCCCGACAACCGCTTCGCCGCGCTGGTCGAGTCGACCGAGCACTTCCAGATCTGGCTGCTCAGCTGGCTACCCGGCCAGCAGACCGACCTGCACGACCACGGCACCGCCACCGGCGCGTTCACCGTGGTGTCCGGCGCCCTGGCCGAGAGCGTGCGCCGCCCGGGCCGGCCGGAACTCACCAACCTGATCACGCCGGGGCAGTCCCGGGTGTTCGGCCCCGGCTACGTGCACCTTGTGCACAACACCGGCCCCGACCCGGCGGTCAGCATCCACGTCTACAGTCCACAACGGACACACCGCTCGCTGCCCTGACCGGCCGGTTCAGCTCGTCCTCGGCCGATTTCGCCGACGCAGCTGCTGCTTGCGCGCGCCCGGATCGCGGCCCTCGTCGCGGGCCAGCAGCCGTTCGGCCACCGGCAGTTGCTCCGCGTCGCCGACCCGGTCGCCGTACTTGAACTTGGCCCGCACCTCCCGCACCCGCAGTTCGCCGCCGAGGATGCCGGGCAGCTGTCGGCCGTAGGGCGGGCCGTCCGGGGTGACCGGGCCGTGGTCGCCGGTCGGCTGGAAGTGGCTGAGCTGCTGTCGCAGCAACTCGGCCTTCTCCTCCGGGTCGTGCAACACCCGCACCTCGCCGAACAGCTGTACGGAGGCGAAGTAGCTGGTCGGCACGCCGTCCTCGGCGGCCACCCCGGCCGGTGCGCGCCAGGTGCCGGGAATGAACGCGTAGTCGTCGACCACCGTCACCGTCGCCCGCGGTCGCGCCGCCAGTACCGGCCAGATCGGATTCGGCCGGGCCAGGTGGAAGCGAAGCAGATCGGTGCCGTCGAACTGGAAGTGCAGCGGTGTGACCATCGGCCGGTAGTCGTCATCGACCGCGATCAGCTGGCCGAAGTCGTGCCCGTCGGCCAGCCACGCCCGCCACTCCGCGTCGTCGGCGGCGTCCCACGGGTGGATCAACATGGCTGCGCCCGCTTGGCGACGTGCGGCGGCGCGGCCAGTTCCGGGTCGCCGTACTCGGCCGGCACGAGTTCTCCCCACACCTGTCGGACCGGCAGCACTCCGGCCCACACCGACCCGGTCGCCAGGTCCGTGTCCTCGTCGCCCGGACCGCCGGTGCGCACCTTCACCGACGACTCGGTCAGGTCGAGCGCGAGCACCGTCGTCGCGGCGAGTTCCTTGCGCGTGGGTTCCCTGGCGTAGTCCCAGGAACCGGGCGCGAGGTGGTCGGTGATCACCCGCAGCGCGTGCAGCTTCGCCGGCTCGTCGGCGACCAGCCGGGCCTGGCCGTGGATGACCGCGGACCGGTAGTTCATCGAGTGGCTGAAGACCGACCGCGCGTAGACGATCCCGTCCAGCATCGTCACCGTGACGCACACCGGCGCACCGCCGGCACCGATCCGCAGGCTGCGCGCACCGCTGGAACCGTGCAGGTAGAGCGTGTTGTCCTGGTGGCCGTAACCGGTCGGCAGCACCACCGGGGCGCCGTCGAGCACAAAGCCGAGGTGGCAGATCAGGCCGGCGTCCAACACGGCGTCCAGCGCCGCCCGGTCGGCCGCGGCACGGTCGTGGTGCCGGCCGACGGTGCTGCGTTCGGTGGGGGACAGCGGTGTTCTGGTCATGTCACCAGGATCGACCTTCAGGTGGCATCCTGGAATGGCCACCATCAGCGAAATATGGAAGGCCACTTGTCATGGCGGAACCGCACCCGATCAGCGCCTCCGGCGGCCTGCTCACCCTGCCGATCACGCTGACCAGGGACACGGCCACCCCGTTGGCCGTGCAACTGGCCGACACCCTGCGCTCGGCGGCGGCCGCCGGCCAGCTGCGCGGTGGCGACCGGCTGCCCTCGACCAGGGCGCTGGCCGGCCGGCTGGGCGTGAGCCGCACGGTCACCGCGGCCGCCTACGAACAGTTGCACGCCGAGGGCTGGATCGCCGGCCGGCACGGCTCGGGCACCTACGTCACCACCACCCCGCCCAACTCACCGGCGATCACCCCGCGCCGCCGCTCCCGGGTCGCCCCCGATCCCGCGCTGATCGACCTGGTGCCCGGCGCGCCCTGGGTCGGCGGCCTGGACCGGGCCGCCTGGCGCCGGGCTTGGCGGGCGGCCGCCGACGCCGCCCCGCTGCTTCGCCCGCACCGCGCCGGTCTGGCCGAGTACCGCAGCGCCGTGGCCGAACACCTGTTGCGCCACCGCGGCCTGACCGTGACCGGCGGTCCGGGCGAGCAGGACGTGCTGGCCACCGCCGGCACGACCGCGGCGGTGTTCGAGCTGGCCGCGGCCGTGCTGCGGCCCGGTGACGTGGTCGCGGTGGAGGAACCCGGCTATCAGCGCGCGGTCCAGGCGTTCCGCGCGGCCGGCGTGCGGGTGGTGCCGGCGCCGGTCGACCCGGAGGGCCTGTCGGCCGACGCGGTGCCGGCCGGCGTGCGCGCGGTCTACTGCTCGCCCTCCCACCAGTACCCGCTGGGCGGCCGGATGGCCGCCGCCAACCGGGTCGCGCTGGTCGAGCGGGCCAGGGCGGAGGGCTGGCTGGTCGTCGAGGACGACTACGACGGCGAACTGCGCTACGACGTGGCCCCGCTGCCGCTGCTCGCCGGCCTCGCGCCGGATGTGGTGGTGCACCTCGGCACCACGAGCAAGATCTTCACCTCGACGCTGGGCGCCGGCTGGATGGTCGCGCCGCCCGAGGTGACCGGCGCCGTGCTGACCCACCGCGAGCGCACCGGCACCAGCCCGGCCGCCGCAGGCCAGCGCATCCTGGTCGAACTCGCCCACAACGGCGACCTCGGCCGGCACCTGCGTCGACTCCGGCGCGAACTGTCCGCCCGCCGCGTCCTGGTCGTCGGCGCACTGCGGGACGCCGGGCTGGACGTGCTCGGCGACGACGCGGGCGCGCACGTCGTGGTGCCGCTGCCCTCGGGGCAGGCCGAACGCCAGGTCGTCGGCTCGGCCCGCAAGCAGGGCATCACCCTGGACGGACTGGCCCGGCACCACGACGGCCGGCCGCGCTGGCACGGCGTCGCGCTGGGTTATACGGCGTGCTCACAGTCCGAGCTGGCCACCGCGCTACCGGTGGTGGTCGGGCTGTTGGCCGAGGGCACCCGGTTGGCCTAGACGGGCTGGACCGGAGGGCACCCGATCGGGGTAGCGACGGCCGGTAAGGTCGTGCGCTATGACCGAGCGGAAGCTTCGCGTGGCCGTGGTGTTCGGCGGCCGCAGTACTGAACACGCCATTTCCTGCCTTTCGGCTGGCAGCGTGCTCGGCCACCTGGACCGGGCGCGGTTCGAGGTGCTTCCGGTCGGGATCTCCCAGGACGGCGCGTGGGTGCTGGCCGCCGACGATCCGGCCGCGCTCACCGCGAACAACCGCGAACTGCCGTCGGTCACCGGCGGCACCGCGCTCATGCTGACCGCTGACCCGAGCACGGCCGGCCTGGTAGTGCTGGAGCCCGAGCGGGCCGGCGAAGTGCTCGGTGGCGTGGACGTGGTGTTCCCGGTGCTGCACGGTGCCTACGGCGAGGACGGCACCATCCAGGGCCTGCTCGAACTGGCCGGGATTCCCTACGTCGGACCCGGCGTGCTGGCCAGTGCGGCCGCGATGGACAAGGAGTACACGAAGAAACTCCTTGCTGCGGAAGGACTTGCGGTCGGCACCTACGTGGTGCTGCGCCGGGGCGTGCCGACGTTGACCGAGGCGCAGCGCGAGCGCATCGGCCTGCCGGCGTTCATCAAGCCGGCCAGGGCCGGTTCGTCCACCGGCATCACCAGGGTGACCGACTGGGCGGACCTGGACGCGGCGATCGCCACCGCGCGCGAGATCGACCCGAAGGTGATCATCGAGAAGGGTGTCTCCGGCCGGGAGATCGAGTGCGGCGTACTCGAATTCCCGGACGGCCGGGTGGACGCGTCGCTGCCCGCCGAGATCCGCTTCGTCGCCGACGGCGTCGACTGGTACGACTTCGACGCCAAATACCTCGACGAATCCTGTGAATTCGATATTCCGGCAAAGCTGGACGACGACCTCGTCGAGACCATTCGCGAGATGTCGGTCCGCGCGTTCGCCGCGCTGGACTGCCAGGGCCTGGCCCGGGTCGACTTCTTCGTCGACGAGCAGGGCCAGCCGATGATCAACGAGGTCAACACGATGCCCGGCTTCACCGCGATCTCCATGTTCCCCAAGATGTGGGCGGTCACCGGGGTGGACTACCCGAGCCTGCTGGCCATCCTGATCGAGACCGCGATCGCCCGGGGCAGCGGCCTGCGCTGAGCTTTGGTGTCCTGCTGGGCTTGTTGTCATCTGGACAAGCCGGCATCTTTCGATTGGCTTTGCCGTGTTCTACGTTCCTGACCGGCGATGACCGCTTTAGGTTGGCTCGACACCCAGCCCGAGGAAAGGTCGGCCGGCCAAGGACGAGCACCAGTTGAGCAGTGTCCGCAGTCGTGAGTTCGGCGCGTACGTGCGCCTGTTCACGGTGTGTGGCCTGCGCGGTAACAAGCTCAAGGAGTTCCTGGCCAAGGGCGACGGCCGAGGACAACGGCTACTACCTGGCGCCACACGGCGACCGCATCCCGGACGGGTTGCTGGCGCTGATGATCCACGAGGATGCGGCCACACACGAGCAGCCACAGCAGCGGCGAATCCGGTAGCGACTGCGTGGAAGTAGCCTTCACCAGTTCGTCCGCCGAGCCCGTGTGGGTCCGCGACTCGAAGAACACCGCCGGCCCGACCCTCGCCTTTCCGTCCACCGGGTGGCACACGTTCCTGAGTCGTGAGTGGCAGCGGCCGTCCTGACAGGCCTAGCCACTCTCGGCCAGAACAGTCAGTTGGTCGCTGCCTGCCGCTCAACCAGCACGTCGTCGTCAACCCCCTCGACCACGCCAGGACGACCGCCGGTGTGCAGAAACGGTGTGTCCGCTTCCGTCGATGTCGGAGCGGACCTCCGTGGTCCTTCCTTGCGCGGGTTCGCCGTCAGGGCGCACTCTCCATGCCGCCCGGATGACCTGGTCAGGCTTCTCGTGGCATTGAAAAGGCTGATGGCCCCTGCGGGCACGAGGCCGAATCCGTGTGCCGCCTCGGCCCGGGACCGCCGAGCACCCCAGGAGCAGCAAGCGCACCACAGCCCGTCAACTCCAGCCACTCAAACCGGCGCGTCGAAGCCGATAATGGTGTCATGCGGCCGCAGCACGACCCACCGCCAGCAGATCTGCATTTCCGGCCGCTCACCCGCGCCGACTTCCCCCGGCTGCTCGACTGGCTGACCACACCGCACGTAGCCGAATGGTGGCTGCCCGTGCCGGCCGGGATGGCCGAACTGGAAGCCCACTACGGCCCGACGATCGACCGCACCGATCCCACCGAGATGTTCGTCATCGAGGTCGACCACGAACCCATCGGACTGATCCAGCGCTACCTGCACGTGGACAACCCGGAGTGGGACCGTGCCGTCGACGTCCCGCTCGCCGCGGGCATCGACTACCTGATCGGCCCGGTCGAGTACTGCGGTCGCGGCCTCGGCTCGGCGGCGATCCGGGCGTTCGCCGCCACCGTGTTCGACCGCTATCCGGCCATCAGGACCGTGGTTGCCGTGCCACAGAAGGAAAATCCGGCATCCTGCCGGGCTTTGG
Source organism: Pseudonocardiaceae bacterium (assembly GCA_036268615.1). GTDB lineage: Bacteria > Actinomycetota > Actinomycetes > Mycobacteriales > Pseudonocardiaceae > DATATV01. The sequence goes on along the minus strand of DATATV010000121.1, from coordinate 33,100 downwards.
AGAAGGCCGGGTTCACGGCGGTGCGGGAGGGTGAACTGGACACCGACGACCCGTCGGACGCCGGGATCAGCGTGATCTACGTGTTGGCGCGCGCGGACTAGTTGCCCGGGAACTGCACCGGCGTGGCCGGCAGCAGCTTGCTCAGCACCGACGACACCTCCTGCAACGGGCCGGTGTTCAGGCCCGACGGCAGGGTCAGCGCGACATAAACCGGGCGATCCACCGCATACCAGCTCACCGCGTCGTCCCCGGTCACCTGCAACCAGTTCACACCGTCCACGCTGAGCAGTTCCGAGGTCGGCGTCAGCTCCGAGGGGCGTTCCAGGCCGCAGCGCAGGGTCACCGGGTCGGTCGTGTCGGTGCCGCCCCACGCGGCCGTGGCGGCCGGCGCCGGGTTGGCCAGCGGGCGTCGGGCCAGCGGTGACTTGCCGTTGGGCAGGCTCGCGGGCAACCCCTTGAGCAGCGTGGTGCAGCTCGGCGAAGCCGCCTGCGGCGCGTCGACCGGCACCAGGCCAACCGGGCCGGTGGCAGCCGAGGGCGGCGCGGGTGTGCTCGGGTCCGACTGCGAACCGAGCACGATGCCCGCGATGCCCATGCCGACCAGTAGGGTTCCGGCCAGTGCTGCTGCCGCGATCAGCGGCGGGGAGGCCTTACTCACTCGTGATTTCACAAACTCCGTCAGGCTTGATCGAGATGAACCACCGGACAGGTAAGCGTCCTCGTGATTCCCTCGACATTCTGCACCTTCGCCACTACCAGCTGACCCAGCTGGTCCACACTGTCGGCTTCGGCGACGACAATAACGTCGTAGGGCCCGGTGACGTCCTCGGCGGTGGTAACTCCCGGAATACCGGCGATCTCCGAAGCGACCGCTGCGGCCTTCCCGACCTCCGTCTGGATGAGGATGTATGCGTGGACCACGGCGCGCCCCTTCGTCTCGGTCGACCAGCTCGCGGTAGGAATTGTTACCGCACCCGCGCAGACTTGGGCGGCGCCATCGTGCCCACAGGCACTGGGGGCCGTTCCCGTGCCTGTCCGGGCAACGGAGGCATTAACGTACCTCAGATAGCGATCATTATGCGGTCCGAACTCTCTCGATGGGAGAAAAACGTGCGCTCCGACCCCCCGGAAGAGGCGGATACGGTCGCCGACGTGGGTGAGTTCGGTCTCATCCACCGAGTCACGGACGGCCGGATTCAACCGCCGAGCACACTGCTCGGTCCCGGCGACGACGCGGCCGTGGTCGCGGCGCCGGACGGGCGGGTCGTCGCCACCACCGACGTGCTCGTCGAAGGAGTGCACTTCCGGCTCGACTGGTCGACCCCTGACCAGGTCGGACACAAGGCCGTCGCGGTGAATCTGGCCGACATCGCGGCCATGGGCGCGGTGCCGACCGCGCTGCTCGTCGGGTTCGGCTGTCCGGGTACCACGCCGGCCTCCGTTGTGGACGAACTGGCCGCCGGCATGTGGGCCGAGGCCGGGCGCGCCGGAGCCGGTGTGGTCGGCGGCGACATGGTGACGTCGGACATGTTGGTGGTGTCCGTCACTGCGCTGGGCGATCTCGAAGGGCGGGAACCGGTGACCCGCTCCGGCGCCCGGCCCGGCGACATTCTTGCCGTCTGCGGCAAGCTCGGCTGGTCGGCCGCCGGGCTCGCCGTGCTGGGCCGGGGGTTCCGGTCGCCGGTGACGGTCGTCGGCGCGCACCGGTCGCCCGAACCGCCGTACGAGGCCGGTCCGCAGGCCGCGCGGGCCGGCGCGACCGCGATGCTGGACGTGTCCGACGGGCTGCTCGCCGATGTCGAGCACATCGCGGCGGCGTCCGCCGTGCACATCGACGTGCGCAGCGACCTGCTGGACGTGCCGCAACGGCTGGTCGAGGTCGCCACCGCGCTGGGCGCCGACGCCCGGCACTGGGTGCTCACCGGCGGTGAGGACCACGCGCTCGCCGCGACGTTCCCCAGCCCGGGCTCGGTGCCGGAGGGCTGGACCACCATCGGCACGGTGCTGCGCGGCGAGGGCGTCACTGTGGACAGCCAGCCCTACACGAAGGCGCCCGGCTGGGAGCACTGGCGGCCCCGGGGATAGCGGCTGGACCGGGCCGACATTTTCGTCCTACAGTCCTGTGTCGTGCCCGAACTGCTGATCACGGCGCTGCCCTACGACCATCCCGACGTGGCCGCGCTCACCACCGAGCTACAGCAGGAGTACGTGGTGCGCTACGGCGGGCACGACAAGGACGGCACGCTCGTCGCCGAGTTCGCCCCGCCGGCCGGGCTCTTCCTGGTCGGCTACCTGGAGTCCGTGCCGGTGGCCTGTGGTGGTTGGCGGGGGTCCGGGCCGGGCGGCGGTTTTCTCGACGGGGACGTTGAGGTGAAACGGATGTACGTCCGGCCGCAGGCCCGGGGGCGGGGTGCGGCGCGGGCCCTGCTGGCCGAACTGGAGCGCACCGCGCGGGTCGCCGGCCGGCACCGGGTGTTGTTGGAGACCGGTCGTCGGCAGCCCGAGGCGATCGCCCTGTACGAGTCGTCGGGCTACGACCCGGTGCCCCCGTTCGGTTTCTACGCCGGGTATTCGGGCTGTCGGTTCTTCGGCAAGCCCTTGGCCGCCGCCGGTACCAGTCAGACAACGGAGGAGACGCATGCCGATCTACGCGCTGGGTGAGCTCGAACCGACGATCCATCCGGAGGCCTACGTCCACCCGGACGCCATGGTCATCGGCAGCGTCACGATCGGCGCGTTCTCCTCGGTCTGGCCACAGGCCGTGCTGCGCGGCGACTACGGCCGGATCGAGGTCGGCGAGCGGACCAGTGTCCAGGACGGCACGGTGATCCACTGCACCGAATGGACCCCGTCGATCATCGGCAGCGACTGCGTGGTCGGCCACAACGTGCACATCGAGGGCGCCACCATCGGCGACCACTGCCTGATCGGCTCGGGATCGGTGGTGCTCAACGGTTCGGTGGTCGAGCAGGGCGCGGTGGTCGGTGCGGGCGCGGTGGTCTCGTTCAACGGTCGGGTGCCGGCGCGGTCGATGGCACTGGGCATTCCGGCGAAGATCCGCGAGGGCTATCAGGTGCCCGAGGGCGCTTATCAGGCCGCGGTGGAGAAGTACGTCAACAACATCGCGTTGTTCCGCGAGAAACTGCGCCGGCTGGACTGATAGGGTCACGCTCCGTGGCCGGACGTCCGCTTGAAGAAGTCGTGGAAGCAGGTTGGGCCAAGGCCCTTGCCCCGGTGAGCGAGCAGATCACCGCGATGGGTGATTTCCTGCGTGCCGAGGTCGCCGCGGGCCGGCGTTATCTGCCCGCCGGGGAGAACGTGCTGCGCGCCTTCCGTCAGCCGTTCCACCAGGTTCGGGTGCTCGTCGTCGGGCAGGACCCGTATCCGACGCCCGGTCATGCGGTCGGCCTGAGCTTCTCGGTCGCGCCGGACGTACGGCCGCTGCCCAAGAGCCTGATCAACATCTTTCAGGAGTACAGCAAGGATCTCGGCTACCCGCCGCCCTCGACCGGGGACCTCTCGCCGTGGACCGAGCGCGGGGTGCTGCTGTTGAACCGAGCACTCACCGTCGCTCCCGGCCGGCCCAACGCGCATCAGGGCAAGGGTTGGGAGCAGATCACCGAGCAGGCGATCCGGGCGCTGGCCGAGCGCAGTGAGCCGCTGGTGGCCATTCTGTGGGGGCGCAACGCGCGCAACCTGCGGCCGCTGCTGGAGAAGTTCCCCGCGGTGGAGTCGGCGCACCCGAGCCCGATGTCGGCCAGCGGTGGGTTTTTCGGCTCACGGCCGTTCAGCCGGGCCAACGCGCTGCTCGAACAGCAGGGCGCGCAGCCGGTGGACTGGAAGCTGCCCTGAGGGGACCGGACATGCCAACAGCGCGGGTGGTTACGAAAACCCACCCGCGCTGTGGTGCTGCTTGGTCAAGGTCTCAGGCGCGCGTGACCTTGCCGGCCTTGATGCAGGAGGTGCAGACGTTCATCCGCTTGCGCTGCGAAAGGCCGATCTTCGCGTGCACGGTCTGAATGTTCGGGTTCCAGCGGCGGTGGGTACGCCGGTGGGAGCGGGAGACCGACATGCCGAAGCCCGGCCCCTTGCCGCAAACGTCGCAGACGGCAGCCATGTCAGACACTCCTTAACACGTTGTCTGGGCTTCGTGCCCGGACCCGGGCAACATCCCATGAACACAATTCAAGCCCAGGCCAGCCTGGGCTACCGCAGTACAGATTACCCGCCGCTGTGATGGGGACCAAACCGGGTCCGTCCGACCCGGATACCCTCGGTGCGCCAACGATCTCCCGGGAGGTGTGAACCAGGTGCCGCACGTGGTGGACGTCGTGGACGGTCCGACGGTGCGTCGCTGGGTCGATGCCTGCGTACGCACGCTGGACGAACACCGCGAGGAGATCGACCGGATCAACGTCTTTCCGGTGGCCGACCGGGACACCGGCACCAATCTACTGCGCACGATGCAGGCCGTGCTGGACGCCGTCAGCCGCGACCTCGGTCGGCCGGACGAGCCCGCCGAGGTCTGGGCGGTGGTGGCCACCGGTGCGCTGGCCGGCGCGCGCGGCAACTCCGGGGTCATCCTGTCCCAGGTGCTGCGCGGCCTCGGCGAGGTGCTCGGCAGCCAGCCCGCGAACCTCGCCGACGCGCTGACCAGGGCGGACGAGCTGGCCGCCAAGGCGGTCAGCGACCCGGCCCCGGGCACCATGCTGACCGTGCTGCACACCGCGGCCCTCGCCGCCGCCCGGCACGGCGGGTCGCCCGCGGAGATCGCCTCGACCGCCGCGCGGGCCGCGACCGAGGCACTCGCCGGCACCAGCGGCCAACTGGACGTGCTGGCCAGGGCCGGGGTGGTGGACGCGGGCGCGCAGGGCCTGGTGCTCGTGCTGGACGAACTGGCCGTCGTGCTCACCGGTGACGAGCACAACGCCGGGCTGACCGTGGCACCCGCCCGGCGCACCCCACGCGAGCCCGACCTGCTGCGCACCGCGCGGGAGGCCGGTTCGACCGAGTACGCCTACGAGGTGATGTACGCGCTGGACCGGGTGGACGACCCGGCCGCGGACGTGCTGCGGGTGTCGCTGCGCGGCCTCGGTGACTGTGTCTCCGTGGTCGGCGACGGCGGTGGCCGGTGGGCGGTGCACGTGCACTGCAACGACATCGGCGCCGCGGTCGAGGCGGGTATCGAGATCGGCCGGCCGCACCGGATCACCGTGGTCCGGTTCGACGACCAGGTGGCCGAGGCGAGCAGCCGGTTCGCCCGCGATCGCGCGGTGGTCGTGCTGGCCAGGGGGACCGGCGTGGCCGAGCTGTTCCGGGCCGAGCGCGCCGTCGTGCTCGTGCTGCCCGAGTTGGGCCCGCCCGACCCGGCCGAACTGGTCGCCGTGCTGGCCGGCACCCAGGCCGAACACGTCACCGTGCTGCCCAACGAACCCGACCTCGAAGCGGTGCTGGACGCGGCGGCGGCCGAGGCGGTGCAGGCCGGACAGGACGTGCTGATCGTGCCGACCGCCTCCCCGGTGCAGGGCTTGGCCGCGCTGGCCGTGCACGATCCGGCCCGCCGGCCCGGCGAGGACGTGGTGGCGATGGCCGAGGCGGCCGCGGCCACCCGGCGCGGCGAGCTGACCCTGGCCGCCGAGGAGGCGATCACCTGGGTCGGCCGCTGCCAGCCCGACGACGTGCTCGGACTGCTGGACGGCGAGGTCGTGCTGATCGAGGCGGGGCCGGCGAGCGCGACCGCGGTGATGGCCGGCGCGGTCCGGCTGCTCGACCGGATGTTGTCCTCGGGCGGTGAACTGGTGACCGTGCTGGTCGGCGCCGGCGCGCCGGCCGGGATCGCCGAGGAACTGGCCGAACACGTGCGGACCGAGCATCGGGAGGTCGAGTTCGTCGGCTACGACGGCGGGCAGGCCGAACCGATCCTGTTGCTCGGCGTCGAATGATGGAGTTGTGATGGCTGGGCTTGACGATTCGCTGGAACCGGTGCTCGGCGCCAAGACGGCCAAGGCGCTGTCCTCCGCGCTGAACCTGAACACGGTCAACGACCTGCTGCGGCACTATCCGCGCCGGTACGCCGAGCGCGGTGAGCTGACCAACGTCGCCGGCCTTGAGCTCGGCGAGCACGCGACGCTGCTGGCCAAGGTGGAGCGGGTCACCAAGCGGACCATGCGCACCCGGCGGGGCACCATCCTGGATGTCACGATCACCGACGGCGTGCGTCCGCTGACCTGCACGTTCTTCAACCAGGCGTTCCGTCAGCGGGAGCTGCTGCCGGGCCGGCGCGGCCTGTTCGCCGGCAAGGTCGGCATGTTCCAGGGGAAGCTGCAACTGGCCAACCCGGAGTACCAGCTGCTCGACGAGGACGCCGATCAGTCCACTGTGGACGAGTTCGCGAACGCGCTGATCCCGGTCTATCCGGCCGCCGCCGGGCTGCCGTCCTGGTCGATCGGCCGCTGTGTGCGGCAGATCCTGGACATCTGGGACGGCGCGGAGGACCCGCTGCCCGAGGACGTGCGCGGCCGTTACCGGCTGGCCGGCCTTGAGGACTCGCTGCGCAAGATCCATCGGCCGGACGGCTGGCCGTCGGTGACCGCCGCGCAGAACCGGCTGAAGTGGGACGAGGCACTGGCCGTGCAGCTCGTGCTGGCGCAGCGCCGGCAGCGGGCCGGCCTCCGGCCCGCGCCGGCCTGCCCGCGCAAGGACGGCGGCATCGCCGACCTGTTCGACGCGCGGCTGCCCTTCCAGCTCACCGAGGGACAACAGGAGGTCGGCGCGGCGATCGCGGCCGACCTGTCCGGCGTGCACCCGATGAACCGGCTGCTCCAGGGCGAGGTCGGCTCCGGCAAGACCATCGTCGCGCTGCGGGCGATGCTCCAGGCGGTCGACTCCGGCCGGCAGGCCGCGATGCTCGCGCCGACCGAAGTCCTTGCCGCGCAACACGCCCGCTCGCTCGCCGAGCTGCTCGGCGACCTGGCGATGGCCGGCGAGTTCGGTGGCGCCGAGCAGGCCACCCGGATCGCGCTGCTGACCGGTTCGTTGACCACCGCCCAGCGCAAGCAGGCCATGCTCGACGTGGCCAGCGGCAGCGCCGGGATCGTCGTCGGCACGCACGCCCTGATCCAGGACAAGGTGAGCTTCGCCGACCTGGGCTTCGTCGTCGTCGACGAGCAGCACCGGTTCGGCGTCGAGCAGCGCGACGCGCTGCGCACCAGGGCCGGCGAGGACACCAGCCCGCACGTGTTGGTGATGACCGCGACGCCGATCCCGCGCACGGTCGCGATGACCGTCTACGGCGATCTTGAGGTGTCCGCGCTGCACCAGTTGCCCAGTGGGCGTTCGCCGATCGCCACCTCGGTGGTGCCGGTCGCGGAGAAGCCGACCTGGCTGGACCGGGGCTGGCAGCGCATCCGGGAGGAGGTCGCGGCCGGCCACCAGGCGTATGTGGTGTGCCCGCGGATCGGCGACGACGAGACCGGCAAGAAGCCGGCCCGCTCGGCCGCCCGGGACGGCGAGGACCTGGTCGACGACGGCCCGGACGGCGAACCACCCGCCGAGGACGGTTCGGACCGCCGGCCGCCGGTCGCGGTGCTCGACGTGGCGCCCCAGTTGGCCGAAGGCCCGTTGGCCGACCTGCGGGTCGGCATCCTGCACGGGCGGCTGCCGGCGGACGAGAAGGACGCGACGATGCGTGCGTTCGCCGCGGGCGACATCGACGTGCTCGTCGCGACGACGGTGATCGAGGTCGGCGTGAACGTGCCGAACGCGACCGTGATGGCGATCCTGGACGCCGACCGGTTCGGCGTCAGCCAGCTGCACCAGCTGCGCGGCCGGGTCGGCCGAGGCAGCGCCCCCGGGCTGTGTCTGCTGGTCAGCGAGGCGCTGGAGGGCACGACGACCAGGGAGCGGCTGGACGCGGTGGCGTCCACATTGGACGGATTCGAGCTGGCCCAGTTGGACCTGGAGCTGCGCCGGGAGGGCGACATCCTCGGTGCGGCGCAGTCCGGCCGGCGGTCCGGGCTGAAGCTGTTGTCCCTGCTGCGGGACGCCGAGCTGATCACCACCGCGCGGACGGAGGCGCAGGCGCTGATCACCGCCGATCCGACGCTGGAGGGCTCGCCGGGGCTGGCCGGGATGATCTCGGCGCTGGTGGACGACGAGCGGGCGGAGTACCTGGACAAGTCCTGACCGGGCCACCGACCCGGCCACCCGGTCGAGTGATGCGGCGGGCGCGGGAGTCGACGGCGTGCTCGACTGCCGGACATGCGCAAGTTGATCGTGCTCGGGGCCGTCTCGCTGGCCGGGCTGTTCGCTTCGGTGCTGCCGGCCGCCGCCGCCGTGCCGACCTGCCTGATCGCCAACGGCGCGGGCTTCGGCAAAACCGTGCTCTGTGCTGAGCTGCTCGATGTCGGGGCGGCGCACGCGGCGCAGGGACGGCTCAGCGTGGGTGGGCCCGCGTTGGCGGCCACGTTGACGGTGACCGTGCAGTTCAGCCCGGACAACGGGCCGGCCGGGCGCTGGCAGGTGCTGGCCACGGCCAGTGCGCACGGCGTCGGCCCGCTGCAAGCCACGACGCCACCCGTGCGGGAGCGTCGGCTCGGCAGCCTGCGGGCCTGCTCGGACGTGACCACGCGGCCGGTCCGGCAGGTGTGCTCGGCGATCAGCTGACGAGACCTACCAGATGATGTCTCTCACGGTTGACCCTCTCTTCGGTTCGCCAGAATCACGCCGACGCCGATATAGGCCCCGGCGATCCCGGTCCAGATGACCGAGCTGGTCGTGTTCCCGTGGCCGGCGTCCATCGCCCACGCGATCAGGAAACCGATGGCCAGGAACATCGCCATCAGCACCCCCAGCCATGTGCTGCCGATGCCCTGTCCGGCCAACTGGTCCACGGATTTTCGGATGATGCCGAACAGTCGCCAGACCGCCATGCCCACCAGCAGGCCGGCCAGCGCCGAATTGATCTTGTCCCACTTGTCGTCCAGCACCGTGTTGACCAGCCAGGTGCCGATCAGCAGCACGCCGGTCAGCGCCGCGCCCACCGGTAGGTAGAGGCGCCGGCCGATCAGCACGGCGAACACGACACCGGCCGCGATCGTGCCGTAGCTGACCGGGCTGGAGAAGTCGTCGGCCAGCCCCCGGCCCAGACCGATCGCCAGGCCGAGACCGAGCCACTGCAGGGCCAGGCTGACCACGCCCAGCTGTTCGGCGGCCCCGGCAGGCCAGATGCCCAAGGCGAGCAACTGCTCGCGGATCGAGCGCGCACCGTGGGCCGGCTCGGTCACCTCGGCCGGCTCGATGACCGACTCGACCAACTCCGACTCCACCACCTCGTGCACCGCCACCGCCGCGGCGATCCCGTCCTCGATCACCGGTTCGGGGTCGGTCGAGGTCAACGGCTCGACGAGCCGGGTGGGTCCGGAGGCGGCGAGGGACAGTTGGTGGAAGCGGTGGATCTCCTGTGCCGGATCGCGACCGGGTGCGCGTTTGGCGAGTTCGGTGACAAGTGCGCTGGTCAAATCCCAATCCGGCAGCCGCGCTTTCGTGAAAGCATCATGAATGCGACCGTGACTGGCGAGTACAGTGCCCTTGATTGCCACCGACATTTCCCGCACGGTCGGTCGATGTGCCTGCCAGTGCAGTTCGTGCAGGGCGTCGTTGAATTGCTTCAACGGTCCGGTGGGCAGGTCCGGATAGCTGAGCGTGCCCATCCGACACCTCCGTGCCTGGCGTCGTCCTGTCCTGTCCGACCCTGTCCAGCCGCGATCTTACTCTGTCCGAGCTGTTGGATTAAGCGCCGGGGAACCCGACACTCCCGGCAGGATTGACTGCCATGGCCTTAGATGTCCTGGAAGATCGTTCGGTGCCGGAGGAGCGCATGGCTGGCGACGGGGACTATCTGTACATGTTCGCCGAGGCCGACAATGGTGGTGTTGTGCTCATGCACTGGATCATGCTTGCCGGGCAGGGAATCGGTGAACTGCGCGTTTTCTCCAGAAATGGTCGCGACGGTGCTCTCGTCGAAGAGACCGTGCCTGATCCGGAAGACCCCGTACACCGACTTGTCGTGCCTATCCAGATCAAGGAAAACGGAGATCGACTGAGCGTTTTCTTCGGTCCGGAACGACCCGCGCCGGTGCTCGGCCGGGCTCTGTTGGATGGCGACCAGCTGGCGATGACCGTGCTCGGCGACGGCGTCGGCACCGCCAAGCTGACCCTGCACCGCGGCTCGATGGACGAGTGGACCCGGATGCTCACCGACTACCAGGTGGCGGTGCGCGCGAATTGATCATGAAAGGGTGCTGTTGATCAGGTGACCGGCCCGCTGAGCTGGGCTGATGCACGGAGATGATGTCCGTCACGTGGGACTATGCTCCCGATTGGCGGGATCGGCACGGTAACGTGCGGCGACCGACTTCTCCGCTGCTGAAAGCCGACAGAAGGGAGCCGGGATGTTCCGCAAGGTACTCGTGGCCAACCGTGGCGAGATCGCGATCCGAGCCTTCCGGGCCGCCTACGAGCTGGGCGCCGGCACGGTCGCGGTGTTCCCCCACGAGGACCGCAACTCGACCCACCGGCTCAAGGCCGACGAGGCCTACGAGATCGGCGAGGCGGGCCATCCGGTCCGCGCGTACCTGTCGGTCGAGGAGATCATCAAAGCCGCGCGCAAGGCCGGCGCGGACGCGATCTACCCGGGCTACGGCTTCCTCTCGGAGAATCCCGAACTCGCCGCCGCCTGCCAGGAGGCGGGCATCACCTTCGTCGGCCCGCCGGTCGAGGTGCTGGAGCTGACCGGCAACAAGGCCAGGGCAGTGGCCGCCGCCCGCGAGGCCGGCCTGCCGGTACTCGCCTCCTCGGCGCCCAGCGACGACGTGGACGCGTTGGTAGCCGGCGCCGACGAGATCGGCTTCCCGGTGTTCGTCAAGGCGGTCGCCGGTGGTGGCGGCCGGGGTATGCGCCGGGTCGAGGAGCCGGCCGCGCTGCGCGAGTCGATCGAGGCGGCGATGCGCGAGGCCGAGTCGGCCTTCGGCGACGCCACGGTGTTCCTGGAGCAGGCGGTGGTCGAGCCGCGGCACATCGAGGTACAGATCCTCGCCGACGGCACCGGCACCGTGCTGCACCTGTTCGAGCGGGACTGCTCGTTGCAGCGCCGGCACCAGAAGGTCATCGAGATGGCCCCGGCGCCCAACCTCGACCCGGAACTGCGCGAGCGGATCTGTGCGGACGCGGTCGCCTTCGCCAGGGCCATCAACTACCGCAACGCCGGCACCGTCGAGTTCCTGCTGGACCAGCAGGGCAAGCACGTGTTCATCGAGATGAACCCGCGCATCCAGGTCGAGCACACGGTCACCGAGGAGGTCACCGACGTCGACCTGGTCGCCTCCCAGTTGCGGATCGCCTCCGGCGAGACCATGACCGACCTCGGGCTGAGCCAGGAGTCGGTGCACCTGCGCGGTTTCGCGTTGCAGTGCCGGATCACCACCGAAGATCCGGCCAACGGGTTCCGGCCGGACACCGGCATGATCAGCGCCTACCGCTCGCCCGGCGGTTCGGGCGTCCGGCTGGACGGCGGCACCACCTTCGCCGGCACCGAGATCAGCGCGCACTTCGACTCCATGCTGGTCAAGCTGACCTGCCGGGGCCGGGACTTCGCCACCGCCGTGCGCCGAGCCCGGCGGGCGGTCGCCGAGTTCCGGATTCGCGGGGTCGCCACCAACATCCCGTTCCTCCAGGCCGTGCTCGACGACCCGGACTTCCGGGCCGGCGCGATCACCACGTCGTTCATCGAGCGCCGCCCGTACCTGCTCACCGCGCGCAGCTCCGCCGACCGCGGCACCCGGCTGCTCACCTACCTGGCCGACGTGACGGTCAACCAGCCCAACGGCGCCCGGCCCAAGGTGCTCGACCCGCTGGTCAAGCTGCCCGAGGTCGACCTGTCGGCGCCCGCGCCGACCGGGTCCAAGCAGAAGCTGACCGAACTCGGACCGGTCGGGTTCGCCCAGTGGCTGCGCGCCGCGCCGACCATCGGCGTCACCGACACGACGTTCCGGGACGCGCACCAGTCGTTGCTGGCCACCCGGGTGCGCACCAAGGACCTGCTCGCGGTCGCGCCGCACGTCGCGCGCACGGCGTCCCAGCTGTTGTCGCTGGAGTGCTGGGGCGGGGCGACCTACGACGTGGCGCTGCGCTTCCTGGCCGAGGACCCGTGGGAGCGGCTGGCCGCGCTGCGCGAGGCGGTGCCGAACATCTGCCTCCAGATGTTGCTGCGCGGGCGCAACACGGTCGGCTACACGCCCTACCCGGCGGAGGTCACCGAGGCGTTCGTGCAGGAGGCGACGGCGACCGGCATCGACATCTTCCGGATCTTCGACGCGCTCAACGATGTCGAGCAGATGCGCCCGGCGATCGACGCGGTGCGGGCCACCGGCACCGCCGTCGCCGAGGTCGCGCTGTGCTACACCGCCGACCTGTCCGACCCGGGCGAGCGACTGTACACATTGGACTACTACCTGAAGCTCGCCGAGCAGATCGTGGCCGCAGGCGCACACGTGCTGGCGATCAAGGACATGGCCGGCCTGCTCCGGCCGCCGGCCGCCGCGCGGCTGGTCACCGCGCTGCGCAAGGAGTTCGACCTGCCGGTCCACCTGCACACGCACGACACCGCGGGCGGGCAGTTGGCCAGCTACCTGGCCGCGGTCGGCGCCGGCGCGGACGCGGTGGACGGCGCGGTGGCATCCATGTCCGGCACCACCTCGCAGCCCTCGCTGTCGGCGATCGTCGCCGCCACCGACCACAGCGCCCGGCCCACCGGCCTCGACCTACAGGCGATCTGCGACCTTGAGCCGTACTGGGAGCTGGTCCGGCGGGTGTACGCGCCGTTCGAGGCCGGTTTGCCGGCACCGACCGGTCGGGTCTACCACCACGAGATCCCCGGCGGCCAGCTGTCCAACCTGCGCACCCAGGCGATCGCGTTGGGCCTTGGCGACCGGTTCGAGGAGATCGAGGACGCCTACGCGGCCGCCGACCGGATGCTCGGCAGGCTGGTCAAGGTGACGCCCTCGTCCAAGGTCGTCGGTGACCTGGCCCTGCACCTGGTCGGTGCCGGGGTCGCGCCGGCCGACTTCGAGGCCGACCCGGGCCGCTACGACGTGCCCGAGTCGGTGATCGGCTTCCTGCACGGCGAACTGGGCGACCCGCCCGGCGGCTGGCCGGAACCGTTCCGCAGCAGGGCGTTGAAGGGTCGCTCGGCGCAGCGCGCGCTGACCCCGCTGACCGACGAGGACCGCGAGGGCCTGCGCACCGACCGGCCCGGCACGCTCAACCGGCTGCTGTTCCCCGGCCCGGCCAAGGAGTTCGGCCAGCACCGTGGCCAGTTCGGCGACACCAGTGTGCTCAACAGCAAGGACTTCTTCTACGGCCTGCGCTCGGGCGAGGAGCACGCGGTCGACCTTGAGCCGGGTGTGCGGCTGCTGATCGAGCTGGAGGCGGTCAGTGACGCCGACGAGCGCGGCCTGCGCACGGTGGTGGCGACGCTGAACGGCCAGCTGCGGCCGATCCAGGTCCGGGACCGCTCGGTCGCCTCCGACCTGCCGGTCGCCGAGAAGGCCGACCGTGGCAACCCCGACCAGGTGGCGGCGCCGTTCGCCGGCGTGGTCACCCTCGCGGTCGAGGAGGGCGCGACGGTTGAGGCCGGCGCGACGGTGGCCACGATCGAGGCGATGAAGATGGAGGCGTCGATCACCGCGCCGAAGGGCGGCACGGTCGAGCGGCTGGCCATCGGCGCGGTGCAGCAGGTGGAAGGCGGCGACCTGCTGATCGTGCTGAGCTGATCATTCGGGGGTGGCCCCGTCCCGGGGAACGGGCGTGGCCACCGTCGATCTGGACAGCGCAGTGGGCCGTCGTTCCGGGTGAGCGGGACACGATGGCGCGGGCGCCGAGCGCCGGCGGGGGTGTCCCGGTGGATCAGCCGGCCACCAGATCGCTGATCGGGATACCCGGCTCGGCCGCGCTGAGGGCCTCGTCGAGTCGGCTGGTCAGCGCGGATCTCACACCAGCAACCCTGACAGGGTGCCGGCCTCGGCGCGCAGCAACCCGGCCCGGTCGGCCCGACCGTTCCGGTCGTACTCGCGGGCCGCGTGCTCCCGCTCAGCGATCTCGGCTCGCCCGATGTCCCGAACCTGCGCGTCGGTGAGCTCCCGTCGCTCGACCTCGGTCGCGCCGACCCCGGCTGGAGTCAGCTCGATGCCCCGAGCCGCTGACGTCGGTCTGCCGCACGGCTTCGGCGTTGTCCATCGCGGCCAGCGCGAGCGCGGCGCCGTCACCGCGACCCGGTCGCGGGCCTTCATCGCGGTCGGCAGCTCGCCCGCAGCCGGTCGCGCAACGACGGGTCGGCACTCTTGTCGAACACCGCGCTCAGATCAGCCACGAGTCGCCGGTGGTCAGCACGGTCAGCCGCTGCGTCGCCCGGGTCAGCGCCACGTAGAGCGCCCGGCGCCCGGTCGGCGACTCGGCGATCAGCTCCTCCGGCGTGGCCACCACGACCGCGTCGTACTCCAGGCCCTTGGCGTCCAGGCTGCCGACCACCCGGAGGCGGTCCGTGGAGATCCCGGTCACCCACTCGGCGGCCTCGTCCCGGCCGTCCATCGTGGTGATCACGCCGACCGTGCCGTCCACCGCGGCCAGCAGCTCACGGGCCGCCTCGCGGACCGCGTCGGGCAGTTCGGGGCGACTCACCGTCCGCACCGCGGGCTCGATCCCGGTGGTGCGCACCGCGTGTGGCAGCTCGTCCTGGCCGGCGAGGCCGCCGACGACCCGAGCCGCCAGCGCGAAGATCTCCGCCGAGTTCCGGTAGTTGGTGCGCAGCGTGAACTCGCGGCGGGTGCGCTGGTCGCGCAGCGCGGTGTCCTTGGCCGTGCGTGCCTCGGCCGGGTCGGCCCACGAGCTCTGCAACGGGTCGCCGACGATGGTCCAGCTCGCGTGCTTGCCGCGCCGGCCGATCATCCGCCACTGCATCGGCGAGAGATCCTGCGCCTCGTCCAGCACCAGATGGGCGTACTCGTCGTAGTGCGGCCTGCGCCGGTGCGACTCGCCCTCGGGCACGACAAAGCCGTCCCCGCCGGGGAACCCGGCCACCCCGGTGCCCTCCGGATGGGCCGCGTCGGTGCCCGAGCGGCGCCGCCGGCGCGGTTCGCCGAGCAGGAAACGCAGCTCGTCGAGCAGCGCGATGTCGGCCACCGACGGACCACGTCCCGGGTCGGCCCAGGACTTCGCGAGCAGGTCGATCTCGGTCGCGTTGAGCGTGCGCCCGGCCGCGCCGGCCAGCAGATCCCGGTCGCCCAGCCAGTTCAGCACGTCGGTCGGGGTGAGCACCGGCCACCAGGCGACCAGGAACCGGTGGAACTCCAGCCGCTCGCCGATCTCGGTGACCAGCTCGTCGTGCTTGGGCCGGAACCGGCCGGTGCCGCCGTCGTCGGCCGCATACGCCTCTGCCTTGCGCCACAACGCTTCCAGCAGCGCCTCGGCCGCGTCCACTCGGCTGCGGTTGGGCGGGCCACCACGTCGGTGCATGGCCTGCCGCACGCTCTCCAGATCCTCGACGGACAGCCGGAGCACCTCACCCCGGTAGCTGATCCGCAGATCGGTCGGCACCCCGGGCGGGGCCAGCCGGGCGGCCTTGCGCAGCACCTTGAGGATGCGTGGCGAGCCCTTCACCGCGGCCACCTCCGGGCCGTCCAGGTGGGTGGCCCGCACGCCGTCGAGCACCTCGCCCAGCGCGCGCAGCTCCACGCTCTCCTCACCCATCGAGGGCAGCACCCGGGAGATGTAGTTGGTGAACACCGGGGACGGGCCGATCACCAGCACGCCGGCGCCGGTCATCCGGCGCCGGTGCTGGTAGAGCAGGAAGGCCGCGCGGTGCAGGGCGACCGCGGTCTTGCCGGTGCCCGGTCCGCCGGTGATCTCGGTGACCCCGGCCAGCGGCGCGCGGATCGCCTCGTCCTGCTCGCGCTGGATGGTGGCCACGATGTCGCGCATGGTGTCGCCGCGGGTGCGCCCGATGGACGCCATCAGCGCGCCCTCGCCGACGATCCGGATGTCCTCGGGCAGCGCGTCCGGGGCGAGCACGTCGTCGTCGATGTCCAACACCTGCTCGCGCGAGCAGCGGATAACCCGGCGGCGCAGCACGCCCATCGGGTGCTCGGCGGTGGCCTGGTAGAAGGCGCCTGCCGCGGGGGCACGCCAGTCGACGACCAGGTTGTCGAAGTTCTCGTCGCGCAGGCCCAGCCGGCCGACGTAGATCGTCTCGCCGCGCTTGTCCGCGTCGCCGAGGTCGAGCCTGCCGAACACCAGACCTTCGTGCTCGGCGTCGAGTTCCTGGAGCATCCGGTTGGCGTAGCGGACCATCACGTCGCGCTCCTGCAACATCCGGGCCTGCTCGAAGATCGCCTCGTGGTCGGCGCCGTGGGCCAACTGGTAACCACGCTCGCGCATCGCCTCGGTCTCCGAGCGCACCTCGGCGACCCGTGTGTACACCCGGTCCACGTGCTGCTGCTCGACCGCGATCTCGTCCTGCCTGACGGAGGTCTGCGACACCCGGACTCCTGGAATTTGCGATAACAACAAAGCCAGCCGAACGACGGTACGCCCTTCGGATGACCGGGAGATCGGGTCCTGGGTGAACCTCGGCCCACCCGGGACCCGCTACCGTAATCGGTAGGAGAGCATATGCCGGTGACCAGGATCGTTGCCGGCACGGCCGGTGGACGGCGGCTCGTGGTGCCCCCGAAGGGGACCAGACCGACCTCCGAGCGGGTGCGCGAAGCCCTGTTCAATGCCCTGGAAGTGGCCAGCGACCTCACCGACGCCCGGGTGCTCGACCTCTACGCCGGTTCCGGCGCGCTCGGCTTCGAGGCACTGTCCCGGGGTGCGGCCGAGGTGGTCTTCGTCGAGTCCGACCGCAAAGCGGTGGATGTGCTGCGCCGCAACGTGACCACCGTCGGCCTGCGGGGCGCCGTGGTGCGTGCCGGCACGGTGGAGTCCGTGCTCGCCGCGCCGGCCGAGCGCGCCTTCGACGTGATCGTGGCCGACCCGCCCTACGCGGCCGTGGACAACGACCGGCTGGCCGCCGTGCTCGCCGCGGTCGTCGTCGGCGGCTGGCTGGCCGGCGACGGACTGCTGGTGGTCGAGCGGGCCTCCCGGGACGGCGCGCCGGCCTGGCCGGCCGGCCTGACCGGCACCCGCACCCGCCGCTACGGCGACACCACGTTGCACTGGGCGGAACTCGGCCCGGCACCGGCTGATCCGGGCTGATCTGGCTTGATTCAGCGTCCCTGAACAGGGTGACGGGGACCACGAGCCCCTGATCGAACGCGCGGCGGCTGCTAGCGTCGGCGGCCATGAGGCGCGCCGTCTGTCCTGGTTCCTATGACCCGGTCACCAACGGCCACATCGACATCGCGCACCGGGCGTCGTCCCTGTTCGACGAGGTGGTCGTGGCGGTGCTCGTCAACAAGACCAAGAAAACCCTGTTCAGCGTCGACGAGCGCATCGAGATGCTCCGTGAGGTCACCTCGGACCTGCCCAACGTCCGCGTCGACTCCTGGCACGGCCTGCTGGTCGACTACTGCCGGGAACACGAGATCCAGTCCATCGTGAAGGGCCTGCGCGCGGTCAGCGACTTCGACTACGAGTTGCAGATGGCGCAGATGAACCAGCAGCTCTCCGGGGTGGAGACGCTGTTCATGCCGACCAGTCCGCTGTGGAGCTTCCTGTCCAGTTCGCTGGTCAAGGAGGCGGCCACCTACGGCGGGGACGTGTCCCACCTGGTGCCCGCGCCGGTGCACAAGCGCCTGCTGGCCCGGGTGACCGACCCGCGCTGAGCCGGTCCGCCCGGCCCGGTCAGGTCAGGTCAGGTCAGCGGCAGCTTCATACCGACATGGCTGGCGACAAAGCCGAGTCGTTCGTAGAAGCGGTGCGCGTCGGTCCGGCTGGCATCCGTGGTCAGCTGCACCATCGCGCAGCCGCGCTCCCGGGCGGTGCCGATCGCCCAGGTCATCAGCCGGCCGCCGAGTCCGGTGCCGCGCTGGTCGGAGCGCACCCGGACCGCCTCCACCAGCGCCCGGGTGGCGCCCCGGCGGGACAGGCCGGGCAGGAAGCTCAGTTGCAGCGTGCCGATCACCTCGCCTCCGGCCTCGGCCACCGCGAGCAGTTGCCGGGGATCGCTGTCCAGCTCGTCGAAGGCGGCCAGATAGGCCGGGTCGCCGGGTTGCTCCCGGGCCGCCCCGAGCGGGTCGTCGGCCAGCAGCAACACGATCGCCGGCACGTCGGCCCGCCGGGCCTGACGGATGATCACCTGATCGGGTTCGTCGTTGGGCACGGTCCCGATTGTGCCTCCCGGTACGTCCGCCGCCGACCCGGTTTCCGGACCACGAGAATCGGACACGCCCGGCTGGGCCGTATTACCGCCGGATGACGGTGGTCCGGAGGACACTTGGAGCTGGCAGGGTCTGTCCGCGCGGTCCGCCGCGCGGGCTGGCGGGGACCGCGACCGGGGAGTTTTGCCGTGTACCGGGTGTTCGAGGCGCTCGATGAGCTGGTCACGATCCTTGAGGAGGCCCGGGGCGTCCCGATGACCTCGGGGTGTGTCGTGCCCCGAGGGGACGTGCTGGAGCTGCTCGACGAGGTCCGGGACGTGATCCCGGCCGAGTTGGACGACGCCCAGGATGTGCTCGACCAACGCGGCGAACTGATCGGCAAGGCCCAGCACGAGGCCGAACAGGCGGTCAACAAGGCCAACGCCGAGTCCGAGCGCACGCTGGCCGATGCGCAGGCCGAGGCCGAGCGGCTGGTCGCCGAGGCCACCGAGCGGGCCGAGGCGCTGGTCGCCGAGGCCGAGGCGCAGGTCGAGCAGACGATGGCCGCCGGCCAGGCCGAGTACGACGAGCTGGTCGGCCGGGCGCACGGCGAGGCCGAGCGGATGTTGCAGGCCGGCCAGAACTCCTACGAGGCCGCGGTCGACGAGGGGCGGGCCGAGCAGACCCGACTGGTCAACCAGACCGAGGTCGTGCAGGCCGCGCACGCGGAGTCCGCGCGGGTGGTGGACGCGGCCCACGCCGAGTCCGACCGGCTGCGCGGCGAGTGCGACGCCTACGTCGACGAGAAGCTCGGCGAGTTCGAGGACCTGCTCACGCACACCCTGCGCACGGTCGGCAAGGGCCGTTCGCACCTGCGCGCGCCGTTGGCCGGCGCGGTGAGCATCCCCTACGACTACCAGAGCTGACCGCTGGCCTGCGGATTTACCGGTTGGTGCGGTTCTCGCGTAATCTTGACGGGCTGTGCGTGGTAGGTCCCCCGCCGGCACAAACACACTATGAATCGACGCAACTCATCCTCAGCGCGCCCGGCGGTGGCCGGTCCGTGGGTGCTCGACACCCGCGACCTGGGTCGCCGCCCTGGCGCCAGCAAGCATTATCAGCGAACCGCACCGGCTTCGGAGACCTTCGGGTTCGAGCCGGTCGTCATGGTGCCCGCCGGTACCGAGATCACCTTCGACGTGCTGCTCGAATCCGTCGTCGAGGGTGTGCTGGTGTCCGGCTCGGCCGGCGTGGCGACGGCGGGAGAGTGTTCGCGCTGTCTTGACCCGATCACCGGATCGGTCGAGGTGGAGTTCAGTGAGCTCTACGCCTACCCGGACAGCGTGACCGAGGAGACGACCGACTCGGACGAGGTGTTCCGGCTGGTCGACGACCTGATCGACCTGGAACCGGTGGTCCGGGACGCGATCGTGTTCGAATTGCCACAGGCTCCGCTGTGCTCGCCGGACTGCCTCGGGCTGTGCCCGGGGTGCGGTGGCAGGCGGGCCGAACTCGGCCCGAATCATGAGCATGAGACTATTGATGCTCGCTGGGCCGCGTTGCAGGACCGGTTCGGTGGCGACCAGGAGAGCTGACCACCGCATTCGCGCGGGTTGGTCGCGTCCTCACGGTCGCGGCAGAGTTTGTGAAACGAAGATTGGCAGTGTTGGAGCAGTGCGTTCGCGCACTGCCACCAGCGTGTGACGAGGAGAAGCAGTCGTGGCCGTCCCGAAGCGGAAAATGTCGCGCTCGAACACCCGCTCGCGTCGGGCGAACTGGAAGGCCACCGCGCCTGTCCTGGTTGCCTGCTCGAACCGGGCGTGCCGGGCCCCCAAGCTGTCCCACATCGCCTGCCCCACCTGCGGCCAGTACGACGGCCGCCAGGTTGTCCAGCCTGCCTGATCTCGGCGTGAAGGTGTGAAGGTAGCGACGCGGTATGGGGGGTAAGAGTTCGCGGGGTCAGGTCACCGACCGCACCCCGCTACTCGCGGCGCTCGGTCTCGAACTCGACACCGAGCTGCTGGTGCTTGCGCTGACACACAGGTCCTATGCCTACGAGCACGGTGGCCTGCCGCCGAACGAGCGGCTGGAGTTCCTCGGCGACGCGGTGTTGTCCATCGTGATCACCGACTACCTCTACCGCACGCACCCGGACCTGCCCGAGGGGCAGTTGGCCAAGCTGCGGGCCAGCGTGGTCAACATGAACGCGCTGGCCGGGGTGGCCAGGCAGCTCGGTGAGGGCGGTCTGGGCACGTACCTGCTGCTGGGTCGCGGTGAGGAGCTCACCGGCGGCCGGGACAAGGCGAGCATCCTGGCCGACGGCCTTGAGGCCGCCATCGGTGCGGTCTACCTGGAGCACGGGCTGGAGCCCACCCGGGAGCTGATCCACCGGTTGTTCGCCGGCCTGCTGGCCGAGGCGCCGCTGCGTGGTGCCGGCCTGGACTGGAAGACCAGCCTGCAGGAGCTGACCGCGGCCGCGAGCCTCGGGGTGCCCGAGTACCTGGTCGACGAGCAGGGGCCGGACCACCGCAAGGAGTTCACCGCCACGGTGATGGTCGCCGGCCAGGGCTACGGCCAGGGCGACGGCCGGACGAAAAAAGAGGCCGAGCAGAAGGCCGCCGAGGCCGCCTACCGGGCATTGTCCCCGCAGACCAACGGCAACTCGGAAAACGCCGAGAGCTCGGAAAACTCGGAAGCCGCCGATGGCGACCAGGCCGGGGACGGGAGCACCGTTCCCGAACAGGCTGCCGGCGAGCCGGTCCCGGATTCCGGTCCGGCTGCTTCGCCCGCGTCGGATTCGGCCGAGCAGACCTCGGCCGGCTAGCCGCGACCGCCCGCACCGGCGGTCGCGGATCGCGTCCTTGTCGGTGTGCTGCGGGAGAATTGTGCCGTGCCGGAACTACCTGAAGTCGAAGTCGTCCGCCGAGGTCTGGCTGAACACGTCGTCGGCCGGACCATTCTCCGGGTTGATGTGTTGCATCCCCGGGCGGTCCGCCGGCACGTGCCCGGCCCCCTCGATTTCGCCGCCCGGCTGGCCGCGCACACCGTGGCCGGCGCGCGTCGCCGGGGCAAGTACCTCTGGCTGGAACTGGCCGGTGACAACGGGGACGACAGCACCGAGGCGGTGCTCGCGCACCTGGGCATGAGCGGCCAGATGCTGGTCCGCACCGGGGGCACGACCGACGAGACGCACCTGCGGGTGCGGGTCACCTTCGCCGACGGCGGCCCGGAGTTGCGGTTCGTCGACCAGCGCACGTTCGGTGGCCTGTCACACGCCGAACTTGTCGACGTGGGCGGCATCCTGGTGCCGCTGCCGATCGCGCACATCGCCCGCGACCCGATGGAGACCGGGTTCGACGTGGACACCGTGATCGCCGCGCTGCGCCGGAAGAACACCGAGGTCAAGCGGGCCCTGCTGGACCAGACGTTGATCTCCGGGGTGGGCAACATCTACGCCGACGAGTCGCTCTGGCGGGCCAGGCTGCACGGCCGCAGGCCGACCGGCAAGCTGACCCGGACCCAGGCCGCGCTGCTGCTCGCCTCGGCGAGCGAGGTGATGGCCGAGGCACTGGCCGTCGGCGGGACCTCGTTCGACGCGCTCTACGTCAACGTGAACGGCCAGTCCGGCTACTTCTCCCGCTCGCTGGCGGTCTACGGCCAGGAGGGCCGCCCGTGCCCGCGCTGCGGCACAGAGATCCGCCGGGAGGCGTTCATGAACCGCTCGTCGTTCTTCTGCCCGCGCTGCCAGCCCGGGCCGCGCCCGACAGCCATCGGCTGAGCCTCAGCCCCGGGAGAGTTTTTCCAGCAGTGGCAACGCTTCCGCGAGCACCGCGCGTTCCCGCACGGTCAGCCCACGGACGCGGTCGCGGACCAGGTCGGCCTGCCTGCCGGCCAGCGACAGCAGGGTCGCGCGGCCGAACTCGGTGAGGTCGACCCGGACCGCGCGACCGTCCGCCGTGTCCGGCACCCGCTGCACCAGGCCGGCCGCGACCATGCCGGCGACCACCGTGGTGGCCGTCGGCTGGGACGTGCCGGCCTGGCCGGCCAGCTCACCGATCCGGGTCGGACCGGCGTCGATGAGATGGCTGAGCACGAGCAGCTGGGTGGGGTTGAGCATCGGCGCACCGGTACCGAGGCGCAGGCTGCGGACCAGTCGGTGCAGCGTGATGACCAGTCGCAACGCGGACTCGCCGAACTGTTCGCCACTGTGTTCGACCGTCATCGCCGTCCCTTCCGGTGCGGCGATCATTGTCCGCCGCGCGGTCAGCTGGTGACCACCTGGGGCCGGTAGATGTCCAGCCACACCGCCAGGTCGAGGCTGCGCTCCAGGCCGTGCCGGGCCGGCATGCTGATCGTCGTCGGGTCCTGGGCCACCGCGCTCTCCAGCCAGGATCGGTTGATCAGCTCGAACACCGGGTTGTTCCGCTCGCCGAGCAGGTCCTTGGCCTGCTGCTGGAGGGCGGCCGGGTACCGCGGGTCCTGAGTGGAGGGATACGGGCTCTTCACCCGCTCTACCACCGACTGCGGCAGCACGTGCTTGGTGGCTCCTCGCAGCAGGCTCTTCTCCCTGCCGTCAAAGGTCTTCAGCGACCACGGGGTGTTGTAGACGTACTCCACCAGCCGGTGGTCGCAGAAGGGCACCCGGACCTCCAGCCCGACCGCCATGCTCATCCGGTCCTTGCGGTCCAGCAGCATCCGCACGAACCGGGTCAGGTGCAGGTAGCAGATCACCCGCATCCGCGCCTCGTGCTCGTCCTCGCCGGGCAGCGGGTCCACTTCGGCGACCGCGCTCGCGTAGTTGTCCTGGAGGTGGGCGATCAGGTCCAGCCGTCCGCTCAGCTCGGGGTTGAACACGGCCTCCGGCTGGCTGTTCGGCGCGTTGGCGGTGACCCCGGCCAGCCACGGGAACGTCTTGGCCTGCTGCACCTCGGGCTGGTGGAACCAGCGGTAGCCGCCGAACACCTCGTCGGCGCTCTCCCCGGACAGGGCCACCGTGGAGTGCTGCCGGATCGCCCGGAACAGCTGGTACAGCGACGCATCCATGTCACCGAGGCCGGCCGGCAGGTCCCGGGCGGTGACCACCGCACGGCGAATGTCGGGATCTGCCAACGAGTTCGCGTCCAGCATGATGTCCTCGTGCACCGAGTGCACGTGCTCGGCCACGTCGTGCACGAACGGCGCGTCCGGGGTGGGACGGAAGTCGTCGGCCACGAAGTTCTCGGTCTGTCCGACGAAGTCGACGGCGAAGCTGCGCACCTGCTCGCCCACCTCGGCCAGCTGCCCGGCGGCCAGTCCGGTCAGCGCGCTGGAGTCCAGTCCGCCGGAGAGCAGCACACACCGCGGCACGTCCGCGACCAGCTGCCGGGTGACGATGTCCTCCATCAGCTCGCGCACCCGGGCCACCGTGTCTGCCTGGTTCTCGGTGTGCTCCTTGGCGGTCAGCGACCAGTAGGTGTGCTCGCGCACGCCGTTGGTGTCCACGGTGACCACCGTGCCCGGCTTGACCTCGTACATTCCGGACCAGACCGCGTTCCCGGGCGTCTTGACGAAGCCGAACAGCTCGCGCAGGCCGTCCAGGTCGACCACCCGGCGGGCCAGCGGGTTGGCCAGGATCGCCTTGGGCTCGGAGCCGAACAGCACGCCGCCGTCGGTGGGGTAGTAGTAGAACGGCTTGATGCCCATCCGGTCGCGGATCATCACCAGCTTGGCGTTCCGCGCGTCCCAGATGGCGAAGGCGTACATGCCGTTGAGCCGCTCGGCGACGGCCTCGCCCCACTCCAGGTAGCCGTGCAGCACGACCTCGGTGTCGCTCTGGGTGCGGAACTCGTGCCCGCGCCTGCGCAGTTCGTCGCGCAGCTCGGTGAAGTTGTACGCCTCACCGCTGTAGACCATGGCCAGGGCGCCCTGCGGGGTGTCCAGCGTCATCGGCTGGGCGCCGCCGTCGATGTCGATCACGGCGAGCCGTCGGTGGCCGAGAGCGGCGTGGCCGCCGTGCTGGTCGGTCCAGGTGCCCCGGGCGTCCGGCCCCCGGCAGGACATGGTCTCGGTCATCTCGTCCAGGGTGGCCTGCTCCTGGCCGAGGTCCCGGTCGAACGCCACCCAGCCGGCGATACCGCACATATCTGGTGTCCCTCCGTCGTCATTGCGTTACTGGTGTGTTAACTACATTCATAGCCAATGAAACTATTTACGCCAAGTCTGCACATCCCGCGATCGGGTGAGAACGCAGCGTGAGCGAGCGTCCTGGCCGCTCGAACGCCCGGTCACCACGAGGGTGGCCTTGGTCACTGGCAGCGAGTTCACCCCGCTGAGTGCGGCCGGAGCGGCCGGCCGGGAGACCTGAGTCACCGGCCGCGTCAAGAACACGTCAACGGAATCCAAGCCCGTGTCAAGGAGCCATCAGCCCGCCCCTGTGCGGGCCGCCGCGGATGCACTCTGGCGCGCAGTGGTCACCGGAGGGGCGGCCGCTGTCAGACCAAGGGAAGAAGGGCACCGCAGATGGCCGACCTGGCCTACGTGGCTCTCGTGATCGGCGTGTTCCTGCTGTTGGCGCTGATGCTGCGCGGATTGGAGAAGCTCCAGTGACCGGTTCTGGAGATGTCGCCAACGTCGTCGGTGGTGTGTTGGCGCTGATGTTGATCATCTATTTGGTCGTCGCGCTGATCCGACCGGAGAAATTCTGATGTCCGATACCGGGGCCGGCTTCCTGCAGCTCGGCCTGCTGCTGCTCGCTCTCGCGGTCTGTTACCGGCCGCTCGGCGACCACATGGCCAGGGTGTTCACCTCCGCCAAGCACTGGCGGATCGAGAAGGTGCTCTACCGGCTGGTGCGGGTCAACCCCGACTCCGAACAGCGGTGGACCACCTACGCCGGCGGCGTGCTCGGGTTCTCCCTGGTCGGCGTGCTGCTGCTGTACCTGTTGCAGCGCATCCAGCCGATCCTGCCGTGGGCCTTCGGCCACTCGGCGGTGGTGCCCTCGATGGCGTTCAACACCGCGATCAGCTTCGTGACCAACACGAACTGGCAGTCCTACGGACCGGAGACCACGCTCGGCGACACCGTGCCGATGCTCGGCCTGACCGTGCAGAACTTCCTGTCCGCCGCGGTGGGCATCGCGGTGGCGATCGCGCTGATCCGTGGCTTCGTGCGGTCCCGCACCGAGCAGATCGGCAACGTCTGGGTGGACATCACCCGGGCCACCATCCGCATCCTGCTGCCGATCTCGTTCGTGTTCGCGATCGTGCTGATCGGTTTCGGCGTCGTGCAGAGCCTGCACGCGGCCGCGTCGGTGACCACCATCGACGGCGCCCAGCACACCATCGCGCTGGCCCCGGCGGCCAGCGAGGAGTCCATCAAGGAACTGGGCACCAACGGCGGCGGCATCTTCAACGCCAACTCCGCGCACCCGCTGGAGAATCCCAACGGCTGGACCAACCTGATCGAGATCTTCCTGATCCTGGTCATCCCGGTCTCGCTGACCAGGACCTTGGGCGTGATGGTCGGCAACAAGCGGCAGGGCTACACGCTGCTGTCGGTGATGGCCGCGCTGTGGGGCGCCATGCTCGCGGTGATCTGGTGGGCCGAGTCGCACCCGAACGGTCCGGCCGCGCTGCTGGCCGGCAGCGGGATGGAGGGCAAGGAGGACCGGTTCGGCATCGCGGGTTCCGCGTTGTTCGTCAACAGCACGACCAGTACCTCCACCGGCGCGATCAACTCGGCGCACGACAGCCTGTCCGGACTCGGCGGTGGCGGCGCGCTGCTCAACATGATGTTCAGCGAGATGACGCCCGGCGGTGTCGGCACCGGCGTCTACAGCATCCTGGTGATGGCGATCATCGCGGTGTTCCTGGCCGGTCTGATGGTCGGTCGCACCCCGGAGTACCTGGGCAAGAAGCTGGGCCGGATCGAGGTCACCATGGCCTCCATCGCCATGCTGGCGATGCCGACCCTGGTGCTCGTCTTCGCCGGCATCGCGATCGCCCTGCCCTCCTCGGCCGGCGCGATGAACAACGCCGGCGCGCACGGCTTCTCCGAGGTGCTCTACGCGTACACCTCCGCGTCGAACAACAACGGCAGCGCGTTCGCCGGAATCACCGTCACCAGCAACTTCTTCCAGTCGACGCTGGGCATCTGCATGGCGCTCGGCCGATTCGTCACCATTCTCGCCGTGCTGGCGCTGGCCGGTTCCCTTGCCAGGCAACGAAAAGCGCCGGAAACGGCCGGCACGCTACCGACCACAGGGCCGCTGTTCGCCTCGATGGTCGGCGGCACGATCGTGCTCGTCGCGGCGATCGTCTTCATCCCGGCACTCGCTCTCGGTCCCATCGCGGAGGCCTTGTCATCATGACCGTCACATCCACTCAACCGCGCACCCCGCCGGATCAGGAGCAGCACCACGGGGAGAACGCCGGGCGGGTCACCGCCGGTGTGTTCAACCCCCGCCAACTGCTGGTCTCGCTGCCCGACGCGCTGCGCAAGCTCAGCCCGCGCCACCAACTCCGCAACCCGGTGATGATGGTCGTCTGGGTCGGTTCGCTGCTGTCCACCCTGTTCGCGATCACCAACCCCAGTGGTTTCACCATCGGCACCACGGTGTGGCTGTGGTTCACCGTCGTCTTCGCCAACCTGGCCGAGGCGGTCGCCGAGGGCCGGGGCAAGGCGCAGGCCGAGTCGCTGCGGCGCACCAAGCGCGACACCATCGCCCGCAGGCTCACCGAGGACGGCGACGAGCAGCAGGTGCCCGGCACCGAACTGCGCATCGGCGACCTGGTGGTCGTCGAGGCCGGCGAGGTCATCCCCGGTGACGGCGACGTGGTCGAGGGCATCGCCACCGTGGACGAGTCGGCCATCACCGGCGAGTCCGCGCCGGTGATCCGGGAGTCCGGCGGCGACCGCTCGGCGGTGACCGGCGGCACCACGGTGTTGTCCGACCGGATCGTGGTGAAGATCAGCACCAAGCCCGGCGAGTCCTTTGTGGACAAGATGATCGCGTTGGTGGAAGGCGCGTCCCGACAGAAGACGCCCAACGAGATCGCGCTGACCATCCTGCTCTCGGTGCTGACCATCATCTTCCTGCTCGCCGTCGTGGCGTTGCAGCCGATGGCCGGCTACGCCGGATCGCAACAGTCGGTGATCGTGCTGACCGCGCTGCTGGTCTGTCTGATCCCGACGACGATCGGTGCGCTGCTCTCGGCGATCGGCATCGCCGGCATGGACCGACTGGTGCAGCGCAACGTGCTGGCCATGTCCGGCCGCGCGGTGGAGGCCGCCGGCGACGTGGACACGTTGCTGCTGGACAAGACCGGCACCATCACCTTCGGCAACCGACGGGCCACCGAGCTGCTGCCGGTGGGCACGTCCACCGCAGCGGACCTCGCGACCGCGGCCCGACTGTCCAGTTTGGCCGACGGCACACCGGAAGGCCGCAGCATCGTCGAACTGTGCGTCCAGGAGTACGGGCTGAGCGCGGAGGCGAGCGAGACGGAGAAGTCCGCCGAGTTCGTCGCGTTCACCGCGCAGACCAGGATGAGCGGGATCGACATCGGCGGCCGGCAGGTCCGCAAGGGCGCGGCCGCCTCGGTGCGGGCGTGGGTCGAGGAGCACGGCGGCACCGTGCCCGCCGAGGTGCACGAGTTCGTCGACCGGATCAGCGGCGACGGCGGCACCCCGCTGGTGTGCGCCGAGCTGGCCAACGGGATCGCCGTGGTGCGCGGCGTGATCCGACTGTCCGACGTGGTCAAGCCGGGCATCAAGGAGCGCTTCGCCGAGCTGCGCAAGATGGGCATCAAGACCGTGATGGTCACCGGCGACAACCCGCTGACCGCGCGGGCGATCGCCGCCGAGGCCGGGGTGGACGACTTCCTGTCCGAAGCCAAGCCCGAGGACAAGATGGCCCTGATCCGCAAGGAGCAGGAGGGCGGCAAGCTGGTCGCGATGACCGGTGACGGCACCAACGACGCGCCCGCGCTCGCGCAGGCCGACGTCGGGGTGGCGATGAACACCGGCACCATGGCGGCCAAGGAAGCCGGCAACATGGTCGACCTCGACTCCGACCCGACCAAGCTGATCTCGATCGTGGAGATCGGCAAGCAGCTGCTGATCACCCGTGGCGCGCTGACCACCTTCAGCATCGCCAACGACATGGCGAAGTACTTCGCCATCCTGCCGGCGATGTTCGGGGCCATCTACCCGGGCCTCAACAAGCTGAACGTCATGCACCTGCACTCGCCGCACTCGGCGATCCTGTCCGCGGTGATCTTCAACGCGCTGATCATCGTCGCGCTGATCCCGCTCGCCCTGCGGGGCGTCCGGTACCGGCCGGCCAGCGCGTCGAGTCTGTTGCGGCGCAACCTGTTGATCTACGGGGTCGGCGGCATCGTCTCGCCGTTCCTCTTCATCTGGCTGATCGACCTCGTCGTCCGCCACTTCCCGGGGATGAGCTGAACACCATGAAGTTTTCCGGATTGCTCCGCCAGACCTGGGCCGGATTCAAGGTACTGATCGTGTTCACCGTGATCGCCGGCATCATCTACCCGCTCGCGGTGTGGGGGGTGTCCCGGTTCCCCGGCCTGCAGAGCAAGGCAGAGGGATCGATCACGATGGTCAACGGCCAGGCGGTCGGGTCGAGCCTGATCGGGCTCAACCCGATCGACCCGAACGCCAGGAACAACGTCACCGACGACCGGTACTTCCACACCCGGCCCTCGGCCGAGGCGGCGGACTTCTCGGTCACCGACCCGACCAAACTGGGCCTCGGCGCGAACGACGGCTCCGCGTCGGCCGCGTCCAACCTGGCCGCCGACAGCAAGGTGCTCACCGCGCAGATCGCCGCCCGCAAGGCGTTGATCGCCAAGCGCGAGGGCGTCGATCCCGCCCAGGTGCCGGCCGACGCGGTCACCGCGTCCGGCTCGGGTCTGGACCCGGACATCAGCGTGGCCTACGCGAACCTGCAGGCCGCCCGGGTGGCCAGGGTGAACGGGCTGCCGCTGGCCACCGTCCAGCAGATCATCACGGCCAACACGACCGGCCGGGCGGTCGGTTTCGTCGGTGAACCGGTGGTCAACGTGCTCGGGCTCAATCTCGGCGTGCTGGCCGACAAGCGCTGAGTGCTCCATCGATCGGCCGCGGGTGGCGGGTCGGATTGCCCCGACACGCCACCCGCGCAGTGCAGAGAGGTTCGTATCGGTGGCCGAGCCGCACAAGGCGCAGACTGAACCCGTGGACGACGGCGAGTCGAGGACAACCAGGCCGCGTCGCGGAGAGCTGCGGATCTACCTCGGCGCGGCGCCCGGCGTCGGCAAGACGTTCGCGATGCTCGGCGAGGCCCGGCGACGCGCCGACCGGGGTGCCGACGTGGTGGTCGGCCTGGTCGAGACGCACGGTCGGGAGAAGACCGAGGAACTGCTCACCGGCCTGGAGATCATCCCGCGCAGGACGGTGGTCCACCGCGGCCGGGAGTTCGTCGAGATGGACACCGACGCGATCCTGGCCCGCAAGCCCGAGGTGGTGCTCGTCGACGAGTTGGCGCACACCAACGTGCCCGGCTCGCCGACCGAGAAGCGCTGGCAGGACGTGGAACGGATGCTGGCCGCCGGCATCGACGTGCTCTCCACGGTGAACGTGCAGCACTTGGAGAGCCTCAACGACGTGGTCGAGCGGATCACCGGGGTGCCGCAGCACGAGACCGTGCCCGACGAGGTGGTCCGCAAGGCCGAGCAGATCGAACTCGTCGACATCACCCCGGAGGCGCTGCGCCGCAGGCTCGCGCACGGCAACGTGTATCCGGCGCAGCGCATCGATGCCGCGCTGGGCAACTACTTCCGGGTCGGCAACCTGACCGCGCTGCGCGAACTGGCCCTGCTCTGGGTCGCCGACCAGGTCGACGTCGCCCTCCAGCGCTACCGGGCCGAGCAGCAGATCACCGACACCTGGGAGACCCGGGAGCGGGTGGTGGTGGCCATCACCGGCGGTGCGGAGAGCGAGACGCTGGTCCGCCGCGGCCGGCGGATCGCCAACCGGGCCGGCGCCGACCTGTTCGTGCTGCACGTGTTGCGCGGCGACGGCCTCGGTGGTGCGCCGAGCGGTTCGGTGCTGCGCTACCGCAGGCTGACCGAGGAACTCGGCGCGACCTATCACACGGTGGTGGGCGACGACGTGCCCACCGCGCTGCTGGACTTCGCCCGCGGGGTCAACGCCACCCAGCTCGTGCTGGGCACGTCCCGGCGGTCCCGGCTGGCCAGGGCGTTCTCCCAGGGCGTCGGCGCACAGGTGGTGCGCATGTCCGGCCCGATCGACGTGCACATGGTCACCCACGAGGAATCCCCGCACGGCCTGCGGGTGCGCCTCGGGCGCAGCCCGCTGACCCCGTCCCGGCAGCTGATCGGCTGGGCGCTGGCCATCCTGCTGCCGGTGGTGGTCACCCTCGGCGGCACCCTGTTGCGGCAGGCGATGGACGTGTCCACCAACGCGGCCGGCTTCGTGCTCGCGTCGGTCGCGGTGGCCCTGATCGGCGGGCTCGGACCGGCGCTGCTGTCCTCGGTGTTCGGCGCGGTGCTGCTGAACTTCTACTTCGTGCCGCCGCTGCACACGTTGAACATCGCCGCCCCGGAGAACCTGATCACGCTGATCACCATGATGGTGGTCGCGGTGCTGGTCGCCTGGGTGGTGGACGGCGCGGCCCGGCGCGGCACCCAGGCCGCCAAGGCGCGCACCGAGGCCGCCCTGCTCGCCTCCTACGCCCGGACCGTGCTGCTCAACCCCGAACCGCTGGTGCGGCTGCTGGAGAAGGTCCGGGAGAACTTCTCGCTGACCTCGGTGGCGTTGCTGGAGAAGGAGAACGGCAAGTGGCGCCGGGCGGCCTGCGTCGGACCGCAACCCTGCGACGAGCCGGACGAGGCCGATGTGGACATCGCCGTGACCGAGGACGTGCACCTGGCCATCCGGGGCCGGGCGCTGGCCGCCGCCGACCGGCAGGTGCTCGAAGCCGCCGCCGGTCAGGCGCTGCTCGCCCTGCGCCAGCAGCGAATGGCCGCGCAGGCGGCGGCCGCCCAGCGGCGCGCGGAGACCACCGAACTGCGCACCGCGCTGCTCTCCGCGGTCGGCCACGACCTGCGCACGCCGCTCACCTCGATCAAGGCCGCGAGTGCCAGCCTGCGTGACCCGGAGCTGACCCTGTCCGCCGAGGACACCGAGGAACTCCTTGCCACCGTTGACGAATCGGCCGACCGGCTGGCCGGCCTTGTGGACAACCTGCTGGATTCCTCCCGGCTGGCCACCGGCGCGGTCACCCCGCTGTTCCGCCAGGTCGGCTACGACGAGGTGGTGGCGATGGCGTTGGCCGGCACCGACCAGCGTGCCGAGGTGGAGGTCGACGTGGACGAGCAGTTGCCCACGGTGACGGCCGACGCGGGCCTGCTCGAACGGGTGGTCGCCAACGTGATCGACAACGCCCTGCGGCACGGCCGCCGGCAGCGCCGCCCCGGCCTCGCCCCGGACGGCAGCCTCAACGCCGCCAACGACGCCAGCGGCGCGCCGCGGCCGGTCGCCGTGCGGGCCAGCGCCTACGGCGGTCAGGTCGAACTGCGGGTAGTCGACCACGGCCCCGGCCTGCCCAAGTCGAAGGGCGCCGCGGAGGCCGTGTTCGCGCCGTTCCAGCGGCTCGGCGACCGGGACGCGACCACCGGTGTCGGCCTCGGCCTGTCCGTGGCCAGGGGCTTCACCGAGGCGATGGGCGGCACCATCCGGGCCGAGGACACCCCCGGCGGTGGTCTGACCGTGGTGATCTCACTGCCGGCGAGCCCGCGTGGTGACCCCGATGCCGACGGGCGGGGGAGAGTGATCCAGCCGAATCCGGACATTCCTGGTACTTCTGATGGTGCGGACGGGTTCGCGAGTTCAGCCGGTGCAGCGGCTCCGGCGGCTCCGGTGACTTCGGTGGGTTCGGTGGGTTCGGTGGGTTCGGCGGAGAGGGGGCAGCAGTGACGGTGCCGGTTCACGGGTCCAACGTCGTCGCCGTCAGCGGTCCGAGCGTTGCGCCGGCCGGCCGGGCGGCCACCAAGGTGCTGGTCGTCGACGACGAGCCGCAGATCGTCCGGGCGCTGCGAATCAACCTCGCGGCCCGCGGCTACCACGTGCTCACCGCGGCCGACGGCGCCGCCGCGCTGCGGGCCGCCGCGGACGGCAAGCCCGACGTGGTCGTGCTCGACCTCGGCCTGCCCGACCTGGACGGCACCGAGGTCATCGCCGGCCTGCGCGGCTGGTCCACGGTGCCGATCATCGTGCTGTCCGCGCGCACCGACTCCACCGACAAGGTGCAGGCGTTGGACGCGGGCGCCGACGACTACGTGACCAAACCGTTCGGCATGGACGAGCTGCTGGCCCGGCTGCGGGCCGCGGTGCGCCGGTCGGCGTCGGTCGGCGGCGACGGCGAGGAGGCCGTCGTGGAGACGGCGTCGTTCACGGTGGACCTGGTGGCCAAGAAGGTGCGCCGGGACGGCGCCGAGGTGCACCTGACGCCGACCGAGTGGGGCGTGCTGGAGGTGCTGGTGCGCAACCGCGGCCGGCTGGTGGCGCAGAAGCAGCTGCTCCGGGACGTGTGGGGCCCGGCCTACGCGACCGAGTCGCACTACCTGCGGGTCTACCTGGCGCAGCTGCGTCGCAAGCTGGAGCGCGAACCGGCCCACCCCAAGCACCTGCTCACCGAGCCGGGCATGGGCTACCGCTTCGAGGTCTGACCACAGTCGGGGGGGGGG